>URXT01000069.1 GCA_900551915.1 uncultured bacterium | reverse complement strand
CAGCGCCTTCAAATAATTCTTAGCAACACAACGGAATTCTCACAAAAGCGCCAACAGTATGCCATACCCAATGTACAAGAACACACTACGTGTGTAAAAAAAAACCCTATCTTTCGATAGAGTTTGGAATTCTTTTTAGTAATTCCTCGTGTGTAGAAGGTTAGTGTGTAGTAGGTAGTGTAAATAGTAAGTGTGTGTGTTTTTATATATCTCGTGTTTATTTAATCGCGTATTGCTTACATATTAATAAAGTATTTTCTAAGTATATAATTGCTATATCACTTAATTTTTGTTACATAAGTTAATAAATTCATACAAAACAATTCAAAAAACAATTTTTATACGAAAATCCGGCTAAATCCTCCCTTAAAAATTGACAACTGCAAAAAATCTGATTAATTCCATATCCTATATATTAATAATTCCCATTTTTATAAAAATAATCACACTTTATCAAGAACACTCAAAACACCCATCTTTACTTAATCTTAATATTAAAAGCCTTGACCTTTTTTCAAAAAAGTATTCTAATAAAAAGGTAATTTATTAGTTTGGAGGATATACATGAAAGAATTTAAACACACACGTTTAGACAACAGACAATTTACAGAAGAAGATATTAAAGGTTTTATAAAAGACTACAATATCAAATTCATAAAACTTCAATTCGTTGACATAAACGGTCAGGTCAAAAACATGTCAATTCCTTCCGAGCATATAAGCAAAATTCTTGCAAACGAAATTATGCTTGATGGCTCATCAATCAAGGGATTTAGAAGTATTGAAACATCAGATATGTATTTTTATCCTGATAAAAACTCTTTTCAAATCCTTCCATGGCGTGGAAAAGAAGGGGTAAATGCAGCACGCCTTATTTGCGATATCCACAACGCAGATGGGACACCTTTTGAGGGCTGTCCGAGATGTAACTTAAAAAGACTAATGGCTGAAGCTGAAAAAATGGGCTTTTCAATGAACATCGGCCCCGAAGCCGAATTTTTCCTTTTTGCAAAAGATAAAGATGGCAAAGTTACGACAACAACAGGCGATAGAGCCGGATATTATGATGTAGGCCCTGAAGATTTGGGAGAAGACGTTCGTTCAGATATTGTTTTAACACTTCAGGAAATGGGCTTTGACATTGAAGCGTCACATCACGAAGTTGCTGACGGCCAGCATGAAATCGATTTCAGATATGCTGATATTCTAACAGCTGCTGACAATGTTGCAACGTTTAAAATAGCAGTGAAAGCAATTGCGGCAAAACACAATCTTCATGCAACGTTTATGCCAAAGCCGATTTACGGTATTAACGGTTCAGGAATGCATTGCAACATTTCATTATTTAAGGATGGCAAAAATGCATTTTATGATGTAAAAGCAGAATATCAGCTTTCTGATATAGCAAAATATTCAATCGGAGGGCTTTTGAAACACGTTAAAGGAATTACAGCAGCGCTTAACCCAACAGTAAACAGCTTTAAACGACTCGTTCCAGGTTACGAAGCACCTGTTTATTTGGCTTGGTCTTTGGCAAACAGAAGCGCGCTTTTAAGAGTTCCTGCAAAACGCGGAAATGCAACCCGGGTTGAACTTCGTTCACCGGATCCTGCATGTAACCCGTATTTAGCATTTGCAACAATTTTGCAAGCTTGTCTTGATGGCGTTAGAAATAAAATCGACCCGCCCGCACCGGTTGAAAGCAATATTTATAAATTGACAACCAAAGAACGAAAAAAACAGCGCATTGATGCACTTCCCGGTAGTTTAGCCGAGGCGTTGGAGCATCTGGACAAATCTCTTGTAGCAAGAGCAGCTCTTGGAGAACATATTTTTAATGAATTTATGTCAGCGAAAACAAAAGAATGGGATGCATTTAGAACGTATGTCTCACAATGGGAAATTGATAAATATTTAGAAAGATACTGGATTAATTTAAAAGACAAAGACTAATAGAAAGGAAAATGTAAATGTATGGTTCAATATATTTAGTAGTAAAAGATTTTGACAAG
>URXT01000068.1 GCA_900551915.1 uncultured bacterium | reverse complement strand
TTATTTTCTTTAAACAGCTCGCTAGCTCGCTATCGTTTCGAAAACAAATCTCCCACGAACTTTGTCAAGTATGACAGAAATAACAATATAACGAACAGTTCACCTCTCAAAAAGCCCGCCTTCACCCTTGCCGAAGTCCTAATCACCCTCGGCATCATCGGGATTGTCGCTGCCATGACCCTTCCGACGGTCATAAACCGTGCCAACGAAAAACAATGGCAAGTGGCCTATAAAAAAGCATATTCAACAATTCAGCAGGCTTTTTTGAGAGCGCAGGAGAATGGGGAAATTGTGGATATCACTGCAAAAACTGTTGTTAATGGAGTAGGATATACACCTGCTATCGGTGAAAACTTTAAAACCCTTTCAAAATACATAAAAACTACTAAAACCTGCTTTGATAACAATCCGGAGGAATGCTGGGAGTGTAATAATGGGCAGGCAGGAATTGGGTCTGCGCCGGATTGGCTGGGTTGCAGGGCAAATAGCTATGCATTTATAGATTACTCAGGAATTGCCTGGTATCTATATCAAAATACCGAATATCCGATACTTGTTGACGTTAACGGCTTTAAAAATCCAAATAAGTTAGGAAAAGACAGATTTGTGTTGATGTTTGGTGCTAACAATGACAATACTAACAAGTATTCCTCAAATGTAACCCAAATTCTGCCCAGAGAAGATATTATTCCCAAAGGCCGCTGGTGCCCTGATGGCAATTGTCTTTATCAATCCTGGATTTTAAAGTGAATAACAAAAACTCCCGCTTATTTTTTGCTAAGCGGGAGTTCTTGTTTCGTATATGTAGTAAATCTTACACGCTGACTTTTTCTTTTGACTTTTTAATGCATTCGATTAAAGTTTTTGCAACAGTCTGCTGTTCTTCTTTTGTAAGTTCAGGGAACATCGGCAAAGATACAACCAATTCGGTATCTTTTTCAGTGTGCGGCAAAGAGCCTTTTCCAACACCAAGGTATTCGTGAACTTTTTGTAAATGAAGCGGAACAGGATAATAAAGCATTGCGCCTATGCCGTTTTCCTGAAGCATTTTGTGAACTTCGTCGCGGTTCGGGATTTTAACTGTGTACTGGTGGTAAACGCAGTATGTATTATCAAGCTCTTTCGGCGTTTGGATGTCGGGGCATCCTGCAAAAAGTTCGTTGTAATAATAAGCGTGTTCACGTCTTTTTTCGTTCCATTCTTTAATGTGAGGAAGCTTTACTCTCAAAATAGCAGCCTGAACTTCATCAAGACGGCTGTTAACACCGATTTCATCATGATAGTAACGAACTGCACCGCCATGGTTTCTTAATGCGATTACGCGGTTTTTCAAAGTTTCATCGTTAGTCATGATTAAACCGCCGTCGCCCATTCCGCCGAGGTTTTTAGTCGGGTAGAAGCTTAGGCAGCCAAAGTCGCCGAAAGTTCCGACCATTTTGCCTTTGTAAAGCGCACCAACAGCCTGACAGCAGTCTTCAATTACATGTAAATTGTGGCGTTTTGCAACATCCATGATTACATCCATATCGCAAGGCTGACCGTAAAGGTGAACCGGAATAATTGCTTTTGTACGCGGTGTAATTGCAGCTTCTATTTTAGATGCGTCAATATTGAAGGTGTCAGGGTCAATGTCAACAAACACAGGTTTTGCACCGACAATTCCGATTGCTTCTGTTGTTGCAACGAAGGTAAAGGCAACTGTAATAACTTCATCGCCTGCGCCGATATTTAACGCTCTTAAGGCCAAATGAAGCGCGTCTGTTCCTGAGTTTAAGCCAACAGTAAATTTGCAGCCGTAAAAGTCTGCCATTTCCTGTTCAAAAGCTTTTGTATTCGGTCCTAAAATGTATGAACCCGAACGTAAAACTTCACAAACAGCTTTTTCAACTTCTGCACCGATTTGTGCATACTGACGTTTTGAATCTAAAATAGGTATCATGATAATCTCCTTCTTACTCTACCCATAATATTAGTTTACCACAAGTTAGAGCGGTCTTTATATAAACTTAATCTTGTTGCAAACAGTTCGCAAATATGTTAAACTTAATAAGGTGATTAAATATAAAAATATAAGGAGCTAAATTGATGAAAAAGCAGACTATGATTGAATTTCCGGGGGG
>URXT01000067.1 GCA_900551915.1 uncultured bacterium | reverse complement strand
ACACGCTCGCTGGCTCGCTATCGTTTCGAAAACAATTCTCCCAAGAACTTCATTGCGCATGACAGAAATAACAATGTAAAGAACAGTTCATCGCTCACTGTTCACTCTTCACTAAATAACGAAACGGCCTTTTCACGTTTCACTTCTCACTTTTCACTTCCCCAAAAACCCGCCTTTACCCTCGCCGAAGTGCTAACAACCCTCGGGATTATTGGCATTGTCGCCGCCATGACCTTGCCCTCACTCATTAACAAGGCTGAACGCGTAATCCTTGCTCAGCAGTTCAAAAAATCCTACGCAAATCTCCAGAACGCAATAAATTTAGTTCAGGCAGAATACGGCGAACCTTATGAATGCTATGCATTAGGCTATGCAGGCTATCATACTGACCAATGTTTGGAATTCTGGCCGGCAGTTCTATCAAAAATGAAAGTTATTGCTAAATGTGATGGTATTGATTATGACTGCCACCCTAAATACAAAACAAAAGCAGAAGTCCTTGCCCAAGGCGGTTCTGTAAGCAATAACAGTTGTTCATTTAACCTGAAAACGCGTGCAGTTAATTATTATATCTTATATGATGGTTCTTATCTGATTTTGAACGATTATAGCGCAGCCGGCCACCATAAACTTTATTTCGCAATAGATGTAAACGGCAAAAAAGGTCCGAATAAATGGGGTTATGACGTTTTTTATCTAAACCTTCGCCGCGAAGATTTGAAGAAAAATACAATCACAACAAGTTCTGTCTGCCAGATTAAAGAAAAAGACGGCCTGTATTTTTCTGAAATTATTTTGAAATAATACTTCAAATCTCATATGTTTAATGGATAAAATAACTTAAAAAATCGTTTATTCTAAAAAAGTAGAAGTGAGGCATGCCTCAAAATACTTGAAAGCATGCTCAAAATTGTACATTATTACAAAATATTAACCAAACTTGAAGAAATGTAAATTCGCTGAAATCATGTCGTCATCATGGTTTTGGGCAAATGAAGCATACGGAGGCAGGGTTAAAAATAAAATAGTTGTCTGCTATAAAGGTATAGAGTACAATTATTTTATATTCAAAATGGCTGTTAACATTAGTAAGATTTAACCGCCAGGGATTTCTTGTAAGGGTAAGATGATTATGCAATTCAAGGTAAAAGAGAATCTTTCACGCATACAAGAAGAAATTGCACCTTATAGACCAAATATTATTGCAGTTACAAAGTATTTTGACGAAGAAGCAATCGAGGCAGCGTATCAGGCAGGCCTTCGTAACTTCGGCGAATCAAGAGTTGCTGAAGCAATCGAAAAAATTGCAAGGCTTCCGCAGCAAGTGAGAGAAAACTCAACCTTTCACTTTATCGGGCACCTTCAATCAAACAAAGTTAAAAAAGCTGTTGAACATTTCGATTTAATTCAGTCGGTTGACTCTCTTAAGCTTGCACAAGCAATCTCCGGGTCGGCTAAAGCTCTCCAAAAAGTCCAGAAAATCCTTCTGCAGCTGAACAACGCAAACGAAGTTCAAAAATTCGGGTTTTCAAAAGAGGAACTTTTCGAAGCATTCCCAGAACTTCTCAAGCTTGAGAATCTTGAAGTTGCAGGCTTGATGAGTATGGCGCCGCTTGGAGCAGATGAGGAAACTCTGAAAACGCTCTTTACGGATGTCGCAGAAACAAAAAAACAGCTTGAAGAAAAATACAACTGCAAAATGAATGAATTATCTATGGGTATGAGTCAGGATTATGCCATTGCAGCCCGTTGCGGCGCTACAATGCTAAGAATAGGCAGAAAATTATTCAGTTAAGTAAATATAAAAAATAAACGGAGGAAAAACGGTGGCGATTGTTACAGACAAAATTAAATCAGTAGTTGACTTTTTGGTAAAAGGATTTGAACCCAGAGAAACTATTTTTGATGATATGGCAGAAGATGATATGGAAGGCGGTTACGACGTTCAAGATAACCTCGCTATTGACCCTGCATATTCTTACCAGCCAAAAGTCGAAAAAACTCAGGAGGTTAAAGTTGTTAGTCATCCAAACTTCAGAAGCGGTTATGAAGTTAGAATTATGGAACCCCGTTCATTTGATGATGCAGCTCAAATCGTCCAACACCTTAAAGACAGACAAACAATCGTTCTTAATCTTCACCTTCTTGATAAAGAACAGTCTCAAAGAACTATTGACTTTGTTTGCGGCGCAGCTCACGCACTTAACGGCAAACCGCAAAAAGTCGGCGATTTAGTGTTTGTATTCACTCCTAGCAATGTCACTTTGTCTGTTGACATTAACGCTAACCAAAATAAATTTAATGACTCTTTGTGGAGAGCTCCTCTCCAACAATAAGGTCTATTCGTAATTTAAAGAGAAGAAGAGGATAGTTATAAGACGGCATAATGCCGTCTTTTTTATCCCCCCCTTGCGCGTCCATAAAAAATGGTTTATAATAAAACCAAGGCGCTATGACCGCCCAAAATTGAGCATAAAAAAAAGGAGCAACGAAGTATGAAAGACAGACATAGCTTGAATTACCAGGGGGG
>URXT01000066.1 GCA_900551915.1 uncultured bacterium | reverse complement strand
GAGGCACGGTAAAGAAGGATATAACCATGATGAACCTGCAAGAGCTTAACAGGACTAAAAAACAATTTGAAGCAATGTTGAATAAGAACCTCGATTCGGCAGTAAAGAAGCTGGTTAACAAATCATTAAAAACAAAAAAAGTAACAAAATGAAAAAGGATTTTAAAAATGTTATAGTAGGGGAAAAGGGAGAAGTTTCCCTGCTGTTATACGGAGAGATTGGCATGGGAGTGAATGCCGAAGAGTTTGTAACCCGGTTGATAGAACTTTCCAAACAATATCCTTCCGTGACTATACATATCAATTCTTTGGGTGGTTCTGTGCTTTCCGGGATTGCAATATTTAATGCTGTCAGGGGATGCAGCAACGTTTCCCTTAATGTGGATGGCGTGGCGGCAAGCATGGCGGCTGTTATCGCATTATGCGGAAAACCGTTGTACATGTGCAAGAATACCCGGTTGATGCTTCATAGCGTTTCCGGTGGTGCGGATGGCAATATTGAGGATATGAAAAAGGCTATTGAGAGTATGCAAAGCCTTGAACAGACCTTGGCTGATATGATTGCCAACCGTTGTAAGATAACCCCGGAAGAAGTGAAAAACCGTTTCTTTGATGGTAAGGATCATTGGTTTACGGCTGATGAAGCCCTTTCTTTGGGGCTGATAGACGGCATTTGTGATCCTTGGAGTGAATTAGGGGATGCAGCTTTGGAAATACAAAATAAAAAGCCTGATGAAATTTACGCACTTTGTTGTAACCATTTCACAGATAACGGTAAAAGTACAACGGATTTTCTTGGACGGGTAAAAAAAATCCCCTTCTTTTCTTCCATGGGTGAGGATGAAATCATAAACCTGCTTTCTGTTGGGGCTGAAAGTGACCTTATAAAGAGTATTACACCAAAATACAGTTTGTCTTTGGCTTGTAATCAGGGAGTCATCACGGAAGAGGAAAAGCATGAGATTGAAATGGTTATCGGTGATGATCCGGTCAGGCTTGAACGCTATTTAGCCAACAAAAGAAAGAACTATGAGCAGCGTTTTACTGCTAAATATAACGAATTTATCGCTTTGAATGCCAACAAATTTAGTGGAATATATATAGGCGATTTCGTAAAATACAAAGAGCTTGCAAAAACTAACTGGAAGTTGTTTCAAGATTTGGTATCACATATTCCAGAAAAGCGGATGATTACGAATGAAATCAATGACAATGCACCGGACGAGCGTAAACACTGGACTTTAGACGATTACCGGAAAAAAGCCCCGAAAGCCCTGAAAGACAACCCAAAATTGTACTGGGATTTATTGGAGAAGGAAAAAGAGAACGAATAAGATTATAAACAATTAAAAATCAAGATTATGGCAAGAGACATTAACGCCACATTGGCAAAGGAAGTATGGGTGAATCAACTGATGGAAAATTTTTATCCTGACAGCTCATTTTTGAAGTATGCCCGTGATTTTACCGGGTTAGTTGAGAATAACGCTATTAACATGGCGGAGGTTGGGGCTGATCCCAAAGTGTTGATAAACAACACCACTTATCCTATAAAGGTGGTACAGCGAATTGACAACCCGCTGAGAATCGAGCTTGACACCTTTGAAACGGAAAACACATTGGTACGTCGCCCGATTGCAATTGAATACAGCTACGACCAGTTGGAATCCGTTCTAATGGGACACCGTAACACATTGCGAGCGAGAACCGCACAGAAGGCGGCGCACGCTTATGCACCGGAAGAAGATACTTTATATACTCCGGTTATATCCACTACAGGCGATGCGGTAAACGGTCGTAAACGGCTTACAGTGGCTGATATTCTTGCTTTGAAGGAACGTTTTGATAATTCAGGTTTGCCACTGGAGGGACGCTTCCTTGTGCTGAATCCAAGCCATTTGACGGACCTGATTCTTTTCGATGTGAAGGCATTCAAGGATATTACCGATATAGCAAACGGAATGCCCCGGCGTTTTGCTGGTTTTAGCATTCTACAGACTACCGCCACACCGGAATATGATCTTTCCACCATGAAAAAGATACCGTTTGATAACGACGCACTGAATGGCAATACGGATACGGAAGAAACGGAGAATGCAGATGCTACAGGCGAAGAACCAACAGAAGTACAAGCGGAAGAAACACCCGTAGAGAAGACATTCTGTTCCTTTGCTTTCCATGAAAGCGAAGTGATGAAGGCAGACGGTGAAGTATTTATGTATTCGCGCGATAACGATCCGGAGGAACGCGGTACGATTGTAGGCTTTGATAAACGTTTTATTGCTTTGCCTATCCGAAATAAGGGTGTAGGGGCAATCGTAAGCAGTAAAGCTACAGTATAAGGTTTTAGTTTTTAGGTAAAAAGGTTTTGTTTTAGTATAAATGTTGGTTGCTGTGAAGCAGTTAAGTTTTTTAAGAATTCTTTTTTCATAAATAGGAGCTTTGGGCGTTGTGAAACGGCTGAAGCTCGTTTTTTTACCATAAAAACAATATTTGCTTTTGTTGTTATGATAGAATTAACTATCTTTGTGTCAATAGGTTTTAGTTATGGGAAAAGGTAGAAATAAGAATCTGGTAGAATTAAGGGATCAGGCATTATTAAGACGTTACTACTATTGGACTGAAATTAAAAGATTACGTTTTGATGATGTTTATCAGATACTCTCTGAAAGGGAGTTTTTTATAAGTATTGACCGCATACGTGCTATTATTTGTGCCAATATTGATAAGTTGGAGGGAATGAATAAGAGTTCATTTAAGGCAGAGAAAGCTCAATTTATTAGTATATAGCAGATGACTTAAATAAAATAAGTCAATAAAAATATTTCCTTGACCGATTTGCAAATTAGTTGCTCTGAATAGTTCGTTTTTATATGGATAATTTTAGAGCAACTTTTTTTATATAACAAATCTTTTTTTATAAACCTACCGACAGGAAAAGGTGTACCTTTTTTTATAAAGCAATCGTCTTTTTTTTGTTTTTTTGTTTTGGCTTGCACAAATCAGAGTAGCGCAACTTACAATACCCGCTTGGGAGAAGGTTATTTTTTAAGAGCCTATGCATATTTTGAACTGATAAAGCAGTTCGGAGGAGTCCCCTTGAAACTGACTCCTTCAACCAGTGCAGAGACTTACTTTACACGCAACAGTGAAGAAGAAATCTATGCTCAAATTATAGCAGACCTGGAAGAGGCATATAGATTATTGCCTCAAAAAGGGGAAGCGACAGGGCGTATCACGAAATATGCCGCCGCACATTTCCTGGCAAAAGCCCATTTATTCCGTGCTTCAGAATTGTATAGCGGCTGGAACAGCAGTTATGTATCAAC
>URXT01000065.1 GCA_900551915.1 uncultured bacterium | reverse complement strand
TTCTGCCCTCAATGCGGCAGCGACGCACTTTCGACTTCCGGCGTAGGAACCCAGAAAATAGAACTTTTAATAAACGAATTATATCCAGATGCACGTGTAGAAAGAATTGACAGCGACATTCTAACAAGAAAAAACGCACACATTGAGCTTTTAAATAAATTTCAAAACAAAGAAATTGATATCCTTGTCGGTACCCAGATGATAGCTAAAGGACTCGACAACCCGAATGTAACGCTCGTTGGTGTACTAAGTGCCGATTCCGGCTTTAACATACCTGATTTCAGAGCCTCAGAAAGAGGTTTCCAGCTCCTCACACAGGTTGCAGGACGCGCAGGAAGAGGGGAGTTTAAAGGCAAAGTTTTATTCCAAACCTACAATCCTGATTATTACGCATTCCAGACTGCAAAATCGCAAAATTACGAAAAATTCTTTGAAACAGAGATTAAAGCGCGGCAAGAATTTGATTACCCTCCATTCAGCCAGATTATCCGCTTAATTTTATCTTCACAAAACAACTTCCGCGCCGAAAAATCAGCCCAGGAAATTGCCTTACGGCTCTGCACAATGGTTGAAAAGTTTGGAATTTCCGAACGACTTGAGATTCTTGGCCCGACGCCCTGCGTAATCGAGCGAATTAACAGCATGTACAGATTTCAGATAATTATCAAAAATAAAATGGGCGAAAAAGGTCATCAATTTGTCTCAAGCTTTTTGGGCAAAATTACAATGCCAAAAGATATAAAACTTGCCATTGACGTTGACCCGCTGGATATTTTGTAAGCACACATCGGGCTATTACCACCTGTCAATATTTTTATAATTATCCAGTCCACCCTTAACAGGCGGCGGGTTACCCTGATTTAGACAGCCCTTTCCTATAAAATCTAAAACAGGCGTTTTATTAGATCCTCTCAGAAAATTTTCGTCGAACGCTACTTCAAACAAATCATATCCTGCTTTATTGGGTCCTTTTTTACCGTTAACATTAACAAGCCAGAGACTCCGCCAATCCATGTGATAAGGAATCAGAAAAGTCCCGTCATTCAGAACATAAACCGTTGAGCTATTATATATAGAATTTTCACTGAAACCGGGGCATGCCCCTGAAGAAATATCCAGCCCTTGATATTTCGGAATACAACCTTTTGCAAGGGCGTTTTTCTCACAAACCTGAAGGATTTTTAATGATTTTATGATAGCTTCATTAAATTCGTTATAGCCAAAGTTGCTTGAAGTAACAAAGTCCCCATTTTCAAACATAACTTTTTGCTGAACCTGTGTAAGTGTTGAGTACATTTTCTTAATCTGACTTTTCAATACAGCTTTTTCAATTTTTGATATTAGTGCAGGCAGAGTCATTGCGGCTACGATCCCAATAATTCCAAGAGTAATCAACACTTCAGCTAGAGTAAAAGCTCTGAAGATAACCTTTGTCAAAAAATCAACTTTCATTACAAGGCTCCTATATTAAATTATATTACCAATAAATACATCTATACATGTAACTATAACATGTATAGATGTATATTTCAACTCTGTAGCTATAAACTGATAAGATATAATTATGATAAAAAACAGATTATCAATCGTCCTCGGTGAACAAAGAATGAGAGTTTCAGAGCTTTCAAAGCTTACTGGAATAAGCCAAAACGCCCTTAACAAAATTTATCATAACAAAACAAAAGGTATTGATTTTGATACCTTAAATAAATTATGTAATACCCTCCAAATAAATTCTCAGGAGCTTTTTGAATTTACGCCTGATTAATATGTCAAAATTAATTCCTTAGTTTTTCGCCTGATTTCAGCATCGACCGCGAAAATTTCATCAATTGTAGGATTTTGGATGACTTCATGCCCGTCAAAAATCCGTTTTGTAATTTCATAAATCTGATAGAGTTTAATTTTACCCTCCAAAAACGCAAAAACAGCTTCTTCATTTGCAGCATTCAGACAGGCAGTTGCAGTTCCGCCAGTTCGGCCTGCCCGGTATGCAAGTTCAACCGCCGGAAATTTTTCATAATCAGGTTTTTCAAAATCAAGTCGTGCTGCGTCTACAAAACTGAAACTTTTTGACTTTATACCCTCAAATCTTTCGGGATAAGAAATCGCGTACTGAATCGGAATATGCATACTCGGAAGCCCAAGCTGCGCAATAACGCTTCCGTCTTTGTATTCAATCGCTGAATGCACAATGCTTTGCGGATGAATTACGACCTGTATATCGTCGTAATCCATGTTAAAAAGATGATGCGCTTCAATGATTTCCAGGCCTTTGTTCATCATAGTTGCACTGTCTACTGTAATTTTTTTACCCATATTCCAGCGTGGGTGAGCAAGAGCTTCTTTAACCGTTGCGGATTTCATTTCTTCAATGCTTTTATGCAGAAAAGGCCCGCCGCTTGCTGTTATAATAAGCTTTTCTACCTGTTTAATATCTTTTATGCACTGATGAATTGCGCAATGCTCGCTGTCGACAGGAATTATGTTAACGCCTTTTTCGCGTGCTTTCTGCATAACAATATCGCCTGCCATAACAAGAGTTTCTTTGTTTGCAAGCGCGGTATCAATCCCGTTTTCAATAGCTTTCAGGGTCGGTTTAAGTCCGATTTTGCCGGAGCATGCAACAAGTATTATGTCGTTCTCTTTATCTGAACAAATGGTATTTAAACCAGCTTCGCCATGAAGAATTTGGTAAGAAGTTTTTCCGTGTGAGAACCCCTCACCCAAATCACTAAGTTCACTGTCGTTCACTAAGTGATTTTTCCCTCTCCCACAAGGGGCGAGGGCGGAGGAGGTATTTGTTTGATTATAGCAGATATATTTAGGTTTAAATTTTTCAGCCTGCTTTTTTAAAAGTTCAACATTGCTTCCGCCTGCGAGTGCGATTATTTCAAATTTGTCCTGAAGTTTTTCAATAACCTCCAGCGCCTGAGTTCCGATAGAACCAGTTGAGCCGATAATGCTTATTTTTCTCTTCTTTTCCATAAAAATATTATATAACAAATAAAATATTGCATAAATTAAAAAATAGATTATAATAAAAAAGCAGAGGAAAAAACTTAACAACAGTTTATTCCCCTTCAGTAAGTGGCAATCAGAGCGCGAAGCATGTACAGTAAAAGAAGCAGTCAGCACATTCTAAGTAACTAAAAAACTTTTTGAGGCGATAGCGGGAGCAGCGCGGGAGCGTGTCCGAAAAAAGTTTTTTAGTTACTTAACAAAAAAGCAACAATCACTGCCAAAGAAAAACAAATAGAAAAATAAGGAAAAATATTTGTTTTCGAAACGATAGCGGTGCCTGAGGCACGACACTATCCGGGTTAACGAAAATCCTATCAGGTATATTGAGTGAGAGCGTGCTTGAGAAAAT
>URXT01000064.1 GCA_900551915.1 uncultured bacterium | reverse complement strand
GATAGTGGTGTATCTGTCAACCATTATTTTTAATTTTTTGTAATAAGTTTTTCAACCTCAACCTCACCTGATGCAATATATTCAAGCGCCTGCCTGAAATACTGCGGAGTATGGTGAAAAACACTCATCAAGCGAATATCGCCGTAATGCATTTTTGTTGTGTCAAAAGTTACGGTCGAACCGGACTTGCAGCCGCCGAAAAAGTGAACGGTGCCGCCAGGACGAACGCATGAAAAAATTCGCTCCCAAATTTCAGGCAACCCGACGCACTCAACCGCAACATCAAGGCCTTTATTTTCTTCCGTGAAGCTTGTGAAGATTTTTTCAGGGTTCGGATACTTTGTCAGGTCAACTATTTCATCAGCGTGCGCAAAATCTTCCGCCAGCTTCAATTTAATAGGATTACGTCCTGCAACAAGAACTTTTGCACCCTTCAATTTTGCAAGACGCGCAAACATAAGCCCGATTGGACCAATGCCGATTATGCCGACAGTCTGTCCCTCCTTAATTCCTGTTCTTTCAACGCCGTGAACAACATTCGCAAGCGGTTCGCAAAATGCGGCTCTGTCAAAGCTTAAATTGTCTGGCAGAATGAGTGTGTTTTTCTTCACAATTCTTGCCGGAACCGTAATATATTGCGCATAGGCACCATTAAGCAAGTCTAGGTTTTCGCAAAGGTTGTATTCACCGCGGCTGCAGTAAAAACACTCGCCGCAGGGCGCTGAATTTGCGCATACAACTCGGTCGCCGACTTTCAGGTTTTCAACACCGCGGCCGACACGGTCAACAATTCCGGAAAATTCATGTCCGAAGCCTGATGGAATATTTTTAATCAACACCGGATGTCCGCGGCGATAAGTTTTGACATCAGTTCCGCAGGTCAGCGCCGACATGATTTTCACGACAATTTCACCCTCCTGCGGCGGTTTTACCATTACTTCCTCATATTTTATATTTTGCGGACCGTAATATTGTATTGATTTCATGATTTTACCTTTATATTTTGGTATAAATATTTATTTTCTCAAACACGCTCTCTGGCTCGCTATCGTTTCGAAAACAAATATTTTATACCTCGTCAACTCACTTTTATATAAGCTTTCAAAATTTTGTTTGAAATTGTATCCTCAAATGCCTGATTAATCTCATCGAGAGCGTAAACCGTTGATAAACCTTGAACTTTGACCTTCCCTGTTCGCAAAAGTTCCAGCGATTCCGACAAATCCGAAGGTGCCGGCGAATAACTTCCAAGAACGGTCAGTTCGCGGTAATAGATTTCGTTATTCGGATATCCGAAATTCTTCGGTGTACTTGCAAAAACAAGTATTTTACCGCCGTTCCTTACTAACTTGAGGGCAAAATCAATAGCTTTGTCAGCGCCCGAGGTCATAAAAACTGCATCAACGCCGTAATTTTCGGTTTTAGAAAAAACGAATTGTTTTGAAGTTTCAAAATCAGACGAATTTATAGCCTCAAGCCCGAGATTTTTCAGGATTTGAATTCTTTCATCAATCAGGTCACAGCCGATTACATTCATTCCAAATGATTTTAAGGCTTGCGCCATAAGAATTCCGATTGAACCAAGTCCGACAACCAGAACCGTTGAACCCTTTGGCAAATCAGCTCTTCTAACAGCACGAACGCAGCACCCGAGCGGCTCGTAAAAAGCACCTTCAATTTCGTCAAGATTTTCAGGCAGAAGATGCGCAACATTTTGAAGGTGCTCTTCTGAAAGATACACCAATTCGCTAAATCCGCCTGGTTTAATATTGGTTTTCTTGAAGTGCTCACACATTGAAACGTTTCCAGATTTGCAATAAATGCATTCGCCGCATGGAATGTGGTGCGAAGTCACGATTTTGTCGCCTTTTTTAAATTTAGTATCAGAATTTATATCAAGAATTTCTGCAACGATTTCATGACCTAAAACCGTTCCGTCAGGAGAGATTTTTTCACGAAACTTCACGATATCCGACCCGCAAAGCCCGCAGCCGAGAACTTTTACCAGCGCACCTCTGCACTCATCTAAACTTATATCATCAACTTTCTTTACTAAAATTTTATCGTTATCAATAACTGCTGTTTTCATAAAATATCACCTAACAAATTTTAACACAAACTTGCGAAAGACAACAATCAAATATATAATAAGAATATGACAAGAATCCGTAAACTGAATTGTTTTGATTATCCTAAAATTAAGAAAATGATTGCATATCTTGGCTCTGATGAAGGCGCTCAGTTTTCAAAAGCGTTGTTGAATGAGCCGTTCGGGTTTATCAATTCAATTTTGCCGCTAAAATACAAATTTCTGCATGAATCCTACATACTTCTTGACGGAAAAGAAATTCTGGGACTCATTACAGTTGAACCGGTTATTGGAAATCATTACAAAATCAATATTACGCGACTTATTTTTCAGAATAATCTTTACGATGCAGGAAAACAATTAATCGACTTTGTAATTTCAAAATATTCGGCAAAAGGTGCAACTTCGTTCATAGTTTCTGTGGACGAATGCCACGACGAACTATTGAGACTGTTCACAGATGGCTGCGGTTTCAGGCAATGTGCAAGCGAAACTCTATGGAAACTCGAAAACTTCGAAAAAACAAAAGATATTCCCTGCGGTTTCAGGCCGTTCAACAACGGCGATGCAAAAGAGGTTTGCAGACTTTACAACAGTGAAATTGAGACGATTTATAAAGCTTCGTTTGAAAGAATTAGACAGGAGTTTGAAGACCCGATTTTAGGCGGATATTCTGCGTTTTACAAAAACCGTTATGTGCTTGAAGAGCCGCTTCGAAAAAAAATCATTGCATATCTTTCGATTACGACAAGCGACAATTCTAATTTTATAATTGATTTTATAACAAACAACGGTTATGAAATTTCTTATGATGATATTTTGAAATATGCTATTTCAGAGATTGACCGCCGCCGGAGCGTTTTTTATCCGATAATAAAACAGAAAAATTACACTAAAACAGCCGAAAAGGTAGGTGAATATTTGAATAGCAAAGGCTGCAAACCCATCCAGACACAGATTATTCTCGTCAAAAATTTTTACCGCCCCGTAAAAACGGCAGAAAATGCATTACAGGTTTTCCTTTTTGGCGAAAACAGCAGAATCGTTACAAATTAAATTTTTAAAATTAGTAAGTCGGATTTTACCAAGGATATTTGTCTCCAAAATCCCATCCGTTGCAAACTATATAAGCAAGACACATTGAGCCTCCATAAGTAACATTTCGATTACATGCATGGTTTCTTTCGGAAACATAATAATCACAAGGTTTTGAAGCATCGTATAAATATGGCAGAAACCGGTTTCTGTCAGCATTGTTGCCCTTAGCAGGGCCTTCCGCACCGCCCAGCTCTATCATAAATACATCATATCCTTTCCTGTTATAACCTTTAGGACCGTCAATATCGAAAGTTATTAAAACACGGCTTACTGTTTCGTCATACTCTTCACCAGGTTCCGAAGTCGCAATCTCTCCAACTTGCAAAAATACACTTACACCATTATTTAGCAAAAACATTGTACCCAAATCCTTTCTTGCCACCATGAAATCTTTGTGATCACCGTTGATAGTTGAGTATGAAGAATAGCAATAAGGCTTCTCTGGATTGTCCTTACAGTATTTAATAACTTGTAAATAGGGAAGCATATATGTTTCGGCAAAAAACATACTTTTTTCTCCCTGAGAACCTTTTGTAGGAATATACCAGTTGTTTACATCTGTGCCGTTTTCTACTTTTGCACGTTCCAATGCATTATTTAGGATTGTATAGGTTTGCTTCACCTTGGTCAACATTACCTGACGACGGTGATTTGCAATTAATGACGGCAGCGTCATGGCCGCGACTATTCCTATTATACCAAGAGTTATTAGGACTTCTGACAATGTAAATCCAAAATAAGAGTATGTTGATTTTTCTTTTAATTTTACAAAAAACCGTGAAGGAGTATGGTTTTTAC
>URXT01000063.1 GCA_900551915.1 uncultured bacterium | reverse complement strand
AATGGAAAAGAATTCAGCGTTCAGTAAGGTTATTTTGTTTCTGTGCTTTATCGCATTAATTGTTAATGCGGTAGAAACAAATCAAATTCGTTTGCAAACAAAATCCGCAAGTGCAGAAACTTTAATTCAGAAAATTATGTACAATTTTCCGGTTGATGTTAAGCTGGCACAAAAAGTTATCAACAATAATCACTTGGAATTTACTATTAAAGATAAAAATATAGTAGAAAAAATTTCGGCACCTGTTGTGAAAGTTTCATATAACTATTGGGGTGAGCCATATAGTGAAACCCGGTATTACACAGCAAAAGATGCAAATAATCGTCTTGTTTACGCAAATGCTAATATTAAAAGTCTTTATAACAAACAGACCTCTTTAAATGAACTTGTAACTGCAAAAATTATATATGCAGATAAATATGAATTTGATTGTTTTTCAATTAAGACAACAAAAGATAAAAGTGATTTTACAACAGATATTAGTTTAATGCCGTTACAAAGTGAAGATGTCTATTTTGTGGCAGAAGTACCAAAAGATTTTGTTAATACAAAAAATTCTTTAGTGCTTGAATTAGCAATCGGAAATACAAAATATGTTACTAAATTAAGATAGGAGAAATTAATGAAAAAGCTTTTTATAATATCTATCGTTATTCTATTTGGCTCATCTAATTTTGTGATGGCAGAAACAAGTGCTGTTAAATGTTTTGAAATGGGATTTACAGCCGCTTCAAAAGCTTATCATGCAGGAGATAAAAGTGCCTTTACTCCGGTTTATGGAATGTCACCTAAAATGATGAAAGCCAGCCCTTGTTGCAATATTGGCACAGAACCAAGTTGTCTCGGTTACAATGGGGCTTTTCAATATGTACAGCAATATGGAACAAATAAAAATACTTTGGATTATCAAGAAAAATATAATTTATTTAAAATGATGGATTCAGGAATGTTTGGATTCTAAAAACAGAAAAGGAGAAAAAGAATATGCAGAATCAGACTATTAATGCAAATGTAGCGACAAAACAATGCCCTTACTGCGGTGAAACTATTCCCGCAAATGTACAAAAATGCAGCCACTGCGGAGAATGGCTCGTTGTAAGATATGGCAACTCATGGGTAAAAACATTACTTTTATGCGGATTTTTCGGTGGTATAGGAATACATGATTTTTATAACGGAAAAAATGGGCTTGGCGTCGCAAAAATATTAACGTTTTTTGGATTTTGTGGCATTTGGCCTCTAATTGATTTCATTATGATTTTGTGTGATGCATATACGGATAGTGAAGGTCGAAAACTTAGCAGAAAACCAACTATCGGAGGAACTGCAGTATTTTGTGCTTTAGGTTTGTTTGGTGGTGCTGGCACACATCGTTTTTATACCGGACATGTAGCACTTGGTTTTTTACAGGCATTTACCCTTGGCGGCTTCTTTATCTGGACAATCATCGATTTGATACTGATTTTAACAGGTAACTTCAAAGATGCCAATGGAAACTTAATCAAAGGATAATATTATGCAAGAAAAAGAATGTCCGTTTTGCGGAGAACTAATTAAAGAAAATGCAATTAAATGTAAACATTGCGGAGAATGGCTTAATGTAAGATGTCCTTACTGTGACGAATTAGTCAGTGCAAATACAAGAATTTGTCCGGAGTGTCATTCCAAATTAAATTTTTTAAAAGAAAAAGAGAATTACACTCTGGCAGTAATATCTTGGATATTTACCGTATTGTTTGTACTCATTATGTTTGGAGTTATTGCATGTTTAAATGAGCCAGCTCCTGATGGGATTGCAAATATAACTGCCAGCGATAAAGCCGAAAATATATTTTGCGTGATTTTTTTACTACTTTTCCCATTAGTTCCCGCAATATGGTCATTCTGTATTAAACAGGCTGTTAAGTCAGCTTTATCATCAGGAATAACAGCTTTGTTTTTTGCATTAATAACAATTTGGATAATCTTGGTGTAATTTATGGAAGAGCGACAAACAAAAATCTGTCCCTTTTGTGGAAAAGAAATATTAATAAGAGCTAGAAAATGTAAATATTGCGGTAATTGGCTTGATGTGAATAATCCTGAACCTTCACATCAACCAGAAATTGAGCAAACAAAACTTGATATTAACTTAAAACACACTCAATCTGACATGCAAAATCAAACTACAAAACAGTGTTCCTACTGCTGTCAAAAAATTCCCGTAAACGCACAAAAATGTCAGTTTTGTGGAGAATGGATTAAGCAAAAGCCGGAAAAAGAAAACTCAGTATATAAGACCTGTCAAATAATTATTGGCATAATAATTGTTATTATTGGAGTGTTGCTTGAATGTGCAACAAATGGCGGTGGAGCAGGTTTAATTTTTGCCCTTGTTGCAGCAATTGCAATGGGAATATACTTTCTTCCAACAACTATTGCAGATGAAAAACGCCATAAAAATACTACCGCCATATTTGTTGTAAATTTATTCTTCGGATATACAATTATCGGTTGGGTTATTGCTTTAGTCTGGGCTTTGACAGAGGAACATTAGTCAAATCTGGAGGCCTGAAGTCTTATATATTCTAATTATCTAAATAATAGTCTTCTGTCATATTGCCTGGTCCTGATGTATGTATTATAAAATCATTAAACTTAATTTTTTGACGAACATCCAAGCCTCTTGTAACAATAAAACCATTGCCTGAACGAGTTAAAATGATACTTTCTTTTAGATTTCCATCAATACTCAACTCTGAAGCATCCTTAGGATTTTCTTTGTCCGGGACACGTTCATATTTTATTTTAACATTATGAATTGTTGGTACAGATTTTTCTTTCAGAATTTTTACAAAATTTCTGAAATTGCTAAACTTAGTTAATTTTGAATAAAACAAACTTAAAATCGTATTCAAAACCAAAGCCGTTGTTATTGAATACTCTTTACGAGCCGAACCTGGTTTGAAATATTTGCCACAATTTTTGCAATAACACTGATTTTTATTTTTGTAAACTGTATGTTCGGTACTGTGGCAATGTGTACATTTTTCTTTGCAAATTTTCTGTCTCATTACAAAATTGTACCATAAATAAACCGTTTTTATATTAAAAGCGGTTTTAGTTTTTAGAATACTTTTGGCAAAAAGCGCACTACATAAGCCTTTTCACTTTTTCAAACGCTTCTTTAAATTAATACGGATTGGAAAAGCCAATCTGTCTGAAAATTTTTTCAGACGTATTAAATTAAGAGGATACTCAAATGACAAAATCAAAAGTAAAACCACTCACTACAGAAGACATTTCAGAAGCATTGCGACACTTTAGAAAAATCGTATTAGAAGGCAAAAAGCCGACCAACAACTTACAAATGATTGACATCAACTTAATCGTTTTGAAGCTCAAAAGTTTGCGGAAACATTCAAAAAAGCAACTTCAAAAGTTAAAAAATGCAATAAACAAAGTCGGTTACGTAAATCCCGTTTTACTTGATGAAAAACACAATATCATGGCAGGTGAATTGCGGCTTCTAGCAGCTAAAGAGCTCGGATTTACTCAAATTCCGGCAATCATACTTGAAAAATTGACAGAAGAAGAAGCTGAAGCTATCAGAATTCTGGACAATAGAATTGCAGAAGACGGCGAATGGAATTATGAAAATCTTAAAGATGAGCTCGAAAAATTGTTAAAATTTGACATCAGTTTTGAGGATTTAGGCTTTGATACCGTTGATTACGATAAAATATTCCTTGCTGACGATACAGACGGAAATAAAGGCCACAACTCTGACAAAGAAGACGAAAGTTGGCTCGACGCAAATATACCTGTACGAGTAAAACTCGGAGATTTATGGCGGCTTGGTGATCATTTTGTTTTTTGTGGAGATTGCTTACTTGCCAAGTCATTTGAATTTCTTATGCAGGGCGAACTTGCTCAAATAGTTATTACTGATCCGCCATATAATTGCAAAATAAACGGACATGTTTGCGGGTTAGGTAAAACTCAATACGAAGAATTTGCTATGGCATCAGGCGAAATGACTGATACAGAATTTGCTGAATTTATCTCAAAATTTATACAAAATCTGATAAAATTCTCTGTTGACGGTTCTTTGCATTATCTGTTCATTGATTGGATTGGATTAAATACATTACTCACAGAAGGTAAAAAGCATTATACCGAGCTCAAAAATATAGCAGTTTGGAA
>URXT01000062.1 GCA_900551915.1 uncultured bacterium | reverse complement strand
CCCCCCCCGGAAATTCAATCATAGTCTGCTTTTTCATACTATTAGCTCCTTTTAAATTTACTTCTTTAACTTTTTTATTATAACAAATTAAAAAAAAAATACAACAAAAAAGCCCTGAATTATCAGGGCTAAAAAACTAATGTTTTCCGTTTGGCTGCGGTTTTAAGTCTTTCATATCATAAGATTTTTTATCATTGTGTCCGTCGGAAAAAGATTTTGAATGCTTTTTATCATCGTCAGAGTTTTCACAAATCATACAAACACTGCTTTCAAGAATTTCATCCGCATCAAATTCGCATGAGCCGCCTTTGTTTTTATTCTTGAAATTTTCGATAAATTTGTCAAGCGTGCCGTTTTTCTTCATAATCATTGCGGCTATGCTTGCGCTTGCGGCTCCTGCAAGGATAATTCCTGCAATAATTTTTGCTATTTTATTCATTTATTTCTCCTTTTAAGTTTCTAAAACTCTATCATCTCAACATCCTGCATGTTTCGGTAATCGTCGGCCGAAACAGTATCGGGCGCCTGAGCGTTTTCTTCAAGACCTTTTTCAACAATATCAGGTGCTTTTTTTGCAAGTTTGTCAGCAGCGCATGTAATATCACGGCCGGCAGAAGCTATCATAAGTTGAATTGTTGTTTCGGTAGGAGCACCTTCTTCACCGACAATTTCTTGAACCTCATAGCTTGCCCAGTCGTCCGGGAGTTCATCAATGGTTGTGTAACCTTTTCTTTCAGTTCCGTCAAGACGTTTGTCAGCTTCGTTTAAAAGTACATCAGCAACATATTCTTTCTGGCTTTCAAAGTGGCACGGAAGAACTACTTTGTCACCAATAATTTCTTCAGGGTCGCGTTTTTCATGTTTTTTAATCAAGTCGGCAGCTATACGTAAATGTTCAAGTTCAAAGGCAAGAAATTCTTCCCAAATAAGTTTCAACTGGTCATCCTGCTCATCTTTATAGCAGTTAAAATATGTACAAACTTCAGTAAATTCGTGTAAGAGAAGTTTTTCATACATTGTTTCAGTGGGGTCAATCAAAGATTCATACATTGAAACATGTTCTTCTTCAACGTCGCATATTTCCCCAAAAGTTCGGCGTAAATCATCATTACCATACATCATTCCATGTTCGGCGTAGAAGTTATGAGTTTGCTGCTCTCCTGCAACAAGAGTTAAAATATTAACTTTTGTTTGCGGGTCGGCAGTTTCTTTGTCATAATGATTGCGCAATCTCATTTTGTTGTCGTTGTGATGGTTTTGAGTCGGGCGGCTTACAAGAACGTCTGTTTGTTCTTGAATTATATCGTTCGGGTCAATTCCGTGCATCATATAAGCCCATTGGCTGTATCTGTAAAGGTGGTCAAAGTCTTCTAACAAACCGAAGTTAAAAGTTTCTTTAACATAATCATCAGGTTCATTTTGTGCAAGCCAGGCAGTTAGATCAACCGCAACCTGCTCATAACCTAAAGTTGTTTCAAGAACAGATTGTTCGGCAGGTGTCATCCAGTTTACGGTTGTTTGCTGCATATCTTCAATTCTGCGCGATTCTGCTATAATTTTACAAACTTCTGGGTCAGGACAGAATCTTGCAAACGCATGTTTGAAATTCCATGCTTCAACTTCAATCCCGTTCATTAAAATTTGTCTTGTTCTTGTATAACAATCAACTTTATGTTTGTCAAACGGTCTTTTTACGATATCGTACCAGCTTCTGAGCTGTTTATCGAGTGAAATTCCTTTTTCTTTTAATGGATTAAATGTCATATTCGTTTCCTTTCTTTTTTATTTTATGGATTTTGACCATAAAAGACTTTTCAAAATTATTTATCTAACGCATAGGCGAATAATTCACCTGCTTTTCTGTTATATTCAATACCATCCGCATGAGTGAAAAGATTGTACCAATGACTTTCCGGAGTTCCATCAGTTGAGTAAGACGGATTTGTCATCATCAGCAAATGTGTGTTTGTATCATATCTGAGCGGGAATAAATCTTCCATCTGCATAAAACTCGGAAGTTTGTCACTGGCAAATTCAAATCCAAAAAGCGAATTGCGAATTCTTTCTAATCTAACTTCATAAGGCGTTCCGCCTTCGGTATTGTCATTTGAAACCTCAACACCCGGCGCGTATTCGCGGCTGTATTTAAGTTTTTCCGACCAATCCTTCACGGCAAAATAGTTGTCAGGATTGATGAATGCAGTTCCCGCAGTCAATCCGAGATTTTTATAACGGTCAAAGTCGCCCGAACTTTTTTCACCGACAAAACTAAGCGTTGTCATGCCAGAGCGTGAACGGATTTCGTTCAAAATATACTGCATTTGACCGTATTCGGGCAAATCGCCGACGCCAGTGTAATTTTCACAATCATAACCACCGATATGTTTTGCCGAATCAATAAAAATTGCTTCAAAGCCGAGTTTGCAAAGTTTGACACACTCATTAATCCAAAGTTCCTGATGTTCCGGATTGCACCAGTTGAAACCTTCGTCCTCGCCGTCACTATGTGCAATTTTCATCTGGTCAGCAGAAATCACAACGCGAAAACCTGTTTTCAAGCCTCTGAAATGCGCCAAATCATTAAAAGCATTCCATTGTTCTTCGGGTTTCACCTTATCATAAATTGAAAAATCAATAATATTGTTACTGTAACCCGCGTTCAGGCGGACTCCGTAGATGGAATTTTCTTCCAAACCCTTGTTATAGCCATCCCCGAAAATATTCGGCCAGATTTGCGATAAGATAACGCAGTTTGCCCAGCTTTTTGCAGAGGGCGGAATTGCGGGAAGCATTTTCATCGCGCTGATAATACCGCAGCAACAGTGCTCATTATTCATTCGTGCTATGGCGCGGTTATTAATTTCAATATAATTTGCCAGACGCCCCCAGTTGTCGCCATAATTTGGACTTTCAATATGTTTAGGAAAATCGTGAAAAAATTCCTGGCATTCGCAAAGTGAAACAATTGAATCCACTGTGCGTTTAAAAGTTCTTGTCAAAAGTTCGGACGGATGAACGCCCGCAATCCATTTTTTGCGAAAGCCTTCCCCCACAGCCTGAAAATAATGCTGTTCCGTCCACTTGTCATAATGAAGTTTTGCACTGCCGCTTTCGGCAATCAAAAGCTTCTCGACCGGTGTCAATTCTTCTTGTTCAAAATTCATAACCATAAGTTTTTTATAAAAAACTCCGCAAAATTTTTCATTCCCCCGCAAGGTTAAGATAATTTAATTAAAAATTAACATCTTTTCGAAATTTTGGTGTTAAAATTAAATCAGGTAAGAAGAAAAGGAGTAGAAAAATGATTTCAGAAAAATTAGAAAAAGCATTTAACGACCAAATTAACAAAGAACTTTATTCAGAATATTTATACCTTTCAATGCAGGCGTATTTCGAAAGATTGAACCTCAAAGGCTTTGTAAACTGGATGAACGTTCAGGTTCAAGAGGAACATGCTCATGCAATGGGTATGTTTAATTATGTTCACGAACGCGGCGGAAAAGTTGAGCTTGAAGCAATTGACAAACCGCAGGTTGAATGGAACTCACCGCTTCACGTGTTTGAAGAGGTTCTGAAACATGAAGAATTTGTTACTTCAAGAATTAATGCGCTAATGGATGTTGCAGAAGAAGTTAAAGACCGTGCAGCGCTTTCCTTCCTTGACTGGTATTTGAAAGAACAGGTTGAAGAAGAATCAAATGTCGGCGGCGTGCTTGCAACCTTGAAACTTATCAAAGACGACGCAAAAGCCTTGTTAATGCTTGATAAAGAACTTGCAGCAAGAACTTTTGTTGCACCTGTTATCGGCTAAGGTTTTTTATATGACAAAGAAATGCAGCCAAATTTTGGCTGCATTTCTTATTCCTTAAATTTACCGCCTTCTTGAAATTTATCATATGTTAATTTATTTTTTGATAATACATCATTAATCTCGCCTAAACTTTGAACATAATTATTGTTAGTTACATATATCAGATAAGCATCCTGCCCGTATTGATTTGGACCTTTTAACCCGTTTACGTCAAAAAATATATGTCCGCAGTCTTTTTCAGGAACAAGTCTTTCTCCTGTTTTATTCCCATCAGCATCTAATATGTAATTGCCGTCTGCATCTTTATCGTAAGTAGTGTAATAGTTTTGGCAAGCTGTTTCAGGGTATTTTGTTTGTGTAATTCCTATAATAGTTCCGTCTTTTAGTATAGCTCTTGAATATTTTGTAAGTATGCTTGAACCTTCAACATTTCCGTAGCCATCATTTTTGCGGTATTGCAGTTTTATTTTATAACTTGTTCCGCCGCATCCTTTAGTATTATCTGAATAACATCTTTCTACAACCTGCATATTTTTAAATATAATATCCGCTGTTTCGTCACTTGTGTTATCTGCTCTGAAAATATCTCCATAGCTGGAAGCTTCTTCTTTTGCTTTTGTCAGGACAAGTGCATTTTGAATAATTGAATAAGATTTTTTTGCCTGATTTATCAGAACTTTTTCCTGATATTTTCCAATTAATGAGGGCATAGTCATAGCCGCAACCACGCCAATAATGCCAAGAGTAATTAAAACTTCCGCTAGCGTGAATGCGGACCGGGATAATCCCGAAGCGTGAAAAAGCCCGCCGGCACTATCTAAGCCCCC
>URXT01000061.1 GCA_900551915.1 uncultured bacterium | reverse complement strand
CGACAGAAGCCTGAACAGAAGGGCCAACTACAATAAATTCTTGCTTCCTTGGATTTATTAGACAAATCTTTTTGTCACAATGCTCACAAAAGAATGCTTGAGGTTCTGATGCTTCACACGCCTGTTTTTTATTAGATTGAGAATATAAAAGATATGCAACTCTCCAATTATCTTTCATATCACCCTTTTCCAAAGCCTCATCTATTGCTTTAATCAAATTTTTACTGGTACTATTATCTGTATAAACCAGATATATTGTCTTAAATTTTGAACGCATTACATTATACATGGGGTCATTAACATTGATTTTTTTATTAATATTTTTTGGAATTGTTTTTGAACCTTTAACACTGCCATCAAGAATTGCATTAGGATCAATTTCAGGTTCTTTTTCAACCTTAGCAATTTGTTCAACTTCTTCTTGCTTAACTTCTTTTTTACCGGCATTCCTCAAATCTTCAAACAATTTTCCCTGCTGCCAGTACTCAGGATTAGCTTTGTAAGCCAAAAAGCCAACAATCACAATTACCAGAAGCGGCAAAATGCTTGTTTTTTTCTTTTTGACGCTGTTATTTTTCTTCACAGCCATAGTTCCTCCATTTAACTGTTAATATAAGTAACATAACTATATAACTAAATTTTATATAACATGTCAATAAACTCTTTGATGGAATAATTATTTTCTAATACTATAAATGGTTTAGAAATTACCTTTTTTACATAGCCAAGCGAGTTTCCGTCAAGAAAATCTTCGCTGTAAGGTCTTAACATTACAGAGGGAAGAACAACAATTTGACCATCTGACGCGGAAACAGCTTTTATTAAATCTTCGGAAGTAATTAATCCGGCAACCGTAATATTGCGTCCCCAGTATTCAGATTTGACAGGGCGGACATCTATTGAGAGATTTTTAACCTTTTTGCACATATCTTTTGCAATAAAATTGATTGCATCTTTAGCTGCGTAAGAGGTTGCAAAAATGAATTTAGCGGGTTTTGACAAAGCCTTGGGAAGCTTTTGGGATTTGTAATCATCTATAAGCATTCTGATAGCCCCGACGCCGTCCTCAAGCTGCGAAAAACTACCATAATAAGACGCCGGAGGAATTTTTTCACCCGCAAGCAGGAAAAATTCATCAGAAAGGCAAACCCGTTTAAACTTTGTCGCAATTGCAATTGTTTCTTTCGCAATTTTTTCATCAACCTGCACAAGATTTTCCTGTCTGAATTGAGTAACTCCAACCGGAACAATCGCAACTGATAAAACGGTGTTCTTCAATGAAGCCAAATCAGATAAAGTTCTTTCTAATTCTGCACCGTCGTTAAATCCCGGACAAAGGACAATTTGGGCATGGAATGGGATTTTATTTTTTCTGAACCATTGAAGATGCTCCATAATTTTTCCGGCGTTAGGATTTCTGAGCATTTTTACGCGGAGTTCAGGATTTGTTGTGTGAACTGACACGTAAAAAGGGCCCAAATGCATTCTTTTAATACGTTCTCTGTCATCATCATTGAGATTTGTAAGGGTAATATAAGTTCCTTGAAGATAGGAAAGCCTGTAATCGTCATCCTTAATGTAAAGCGTATCTCTCAAACCTTTTGGCTGCTGGTCTACGAAGCAGAAAATACACTTGTTAAGACAAGGTTTCACACGGTCAAAAACTGCGCTTTCAAAAACAATTCCCAAATCTTCGTCAAAATCTTTTTCAATTTCAATGACTTCAATCTCACCGTCTGACTTTTTAACCTCAAGCGTCAAAAAATCGCTTTTGCAAAGGAAATTATAATCAATCATATCCATCATCGGTGTTTCGTCGATGGATAAAATCTCATCACCCGGCATAATCTCCAATTCTTCGGCAATTGAGCCTTCCAAAACTTTATTTACGAGTGCCCGCATTGTCTTTTTCAAACCCTTCTATTATTGTAATTAAATTTGCATATTCACAAACTGCATTATCAAGAATTATCTTTTGATAAAAAGATAACTTTGTATATTCATCATTCAAAATATTTTCAGCATCAGACTTAAACTTCAAAGCCAGCATTTTCAGACTCAAAAACAATTCTTCTTTTGCTTCACTGTCTAAAACCTCAGCGCAAGAGAGTTTCACGCGCGCATTCGAGAGAAACTGAAGCGGGTTTTGACTCAATTCTTCAAGCATGAGCCTTTTTAATTCAGCTTTGCCTTCTCTTGTAATTGAATAAAATATTGACAGTTTGCCTCCGTCAGACATCATTTTGCGTGAAGTTATAGAGCCGGCCTCTTCAAGTCTTCTTAGAGCAGGCTTTAAAGCCCCGAAACTCGGCGAAGTGAAAGGTGCAAACTCAGCTTCAATACCTTTGTGGATTGCATACATTGTAAATTCACGTTTTGTCAAAATATACAAAATTAACAGTTCAATCATAAGTCAATAATACCACAGAACCGCGCAAAATAAAAGTTTTTAAACAAATTGACTTTAAAATAATATTTCCGATATAATAAGGCAATGGGAGCCTTTCAAAAATATTATAAACAGTCTGCGACTTATAAAATTTTTTCAGGGATTTTAGCCCGCTGTGTTGACTTTCTTGACACACTTGGGAAAATCTCAATAAAAGGTTTTCAGCTTGCGAAAGCATTATTAACGGCAAAAGTCGAAAGAAAAGAATTGCTTTACCAGTGTGAACGCTTTGGCGTAAGCTCGCTTCCAATAACGCTCTCAATTGTCGGTATGACCTCAATAATCGTATCGTCACAAGTTGCAAACGAAATGGTTAAACAAGGCGGCGGTCATCTTGTTGGTCTTTTGATGACAATGTTAATTGTACGTGAAGTCGGAGCAATTATGTCAGGCTTTGCAATAATTTCAATGATTGGCTCTTCCATTGCTTCCGAGCTTGCGACAATGCGCGTAACAGAACAAATTGATGCTATCAAGGTTTTGAAAGTCAATCCTGTTGAATATCTTTTTGTACCGCGCGTACTGTCCGGAATTCTTATGATGCCAATAGTAGTAATTCTGGCTTCCGTTGTAGGGGTACTGGCAGGCGCGTTAACAACAGCGCTAACTACGGATTTAAGTTTCAGGGCTTACTTTGACTCGGCCTGGCTCGGGGTTTACATGAAGGATTTATTTGTAAGCCTGTTAAAAGCTGTGGCTTTTGGCGGTACAATCGCTTTGATAAGCTGTACCTGCGGATATTATGCTTCCGGAGGCGCAAAAGGTGTCGGGCTTGCAACAACAAAAGCAGTTGTCTGGTCTTTTGTCGCAATCGTAATCTGGGATATGGTATTTGCCATCCTGTTCTTCTTTTAAGAGTCAGCCGTCAGGCACAAACCCTAATTTTAACCAAAAAGGATAATTGAATGAGTATAGAAGTTAAAAATTTAGTAAAAACATTTGGCGAAAATCGTGTAATCGATGATATATCATTTAAGGTTAATGATAGTGAAACACTTGCGATAGTCGGATTCAGCGGCTCAGGGAAAAGCACTATTTTGAAACTTATCTGCGGACTTCTAACACCTGACAGCGGTGAAATTATTACCTCAGAAGGCGATATTGCAATGGTTTTCCAATATTCTGCACTTTTTGACTCTCTTAATGTTGCTGATAACATCTCGTTTGCACTTAGGGAAAGAAAAGATTTACGAAATAAATATAACGAAAAAGATTTGAAAAGCATTGTTTCGCAAAAGCTTGAACTTGTAGGCCTCAAAGGCATTGAAGATAAATTTCCATCTGAACTTTCCGGCGGCATGCAAAAGCGCGTAAGTTTTGCCCGTGCAATAGTCACAGAGCCGAATTCTATACTTTATGATGAACCGACCTCCGGCCTTGACCCGATTTCATCAACCTTAATTGAGGATTACATTGTAAGATTAAAAGATGAAACAAAAGCCGCTTCAATTGTCGTAACCCACCAGATGTCAACGATTACAAGAACAGCTGACAGGGTTATTATGCTTTATGAAGGCAAAATCGTTTTTGAAGGAACTCCGGAAGAAATGCTGAAACAAGATACCGAATATACAAAACAATTCGTTACAGCGTCCCTTGAAGGACCAATGAAAATGATTGCATAAATACATTTAAAACTTGCTAAAAATTTGGAAAATTTGTATTATAAATATAGGAGCATAAAAATTAAAGGAGATTAATAATGCTACAATTCAGTAAATACAATACTTTGAGCCATGGGGGGGGGGGCTTCTGAATACTCTCCTTTAACTTATAACAGACAAAAACCAGCTTTTACGCTTGCTGAAGGTGCTACACACGTAGATATCTCTAGAAACAATCGTAGCACTGCATTTACCTTGGCAGAAGTTCTAATCACCCTCGGCGTAATCGGAATCGTAGCTGCAATGACTTTGCCAACCGTAATCAACCGAGCTAACGAAAAACAGTGGAAAGTTGCTTACAAAAAAGCCTATTCAAGCATGACACAAGCCTTTTTAAAAATGCAGACAAACGATGAGGTTCTTGATATGACATTCACAGAAGGTTCTGGGGCACCAAACATCGGGGAAAACTTTAAAATAATGTCAAAGTATTTCAATACAGTAAAGACGTGTTTTGACAATAATGCAGATGAATGCTGGGTTTGTGCAGAAGGTCAAGCCGGTTATATTTATAATGGAGAGCCGGAATGGCTTGGATGCAAGATAAGTAGTTACGCATTTATTGATTATTCAGGAATTGCTTGGTACTTATATTCAAATATCGAATGGCCAGTTCTTGTTGATGTTAACGGAAATAAAAAACCTAATCGACTTGGACAGGACAGATTTGTTATGAAATTTGCTGCAAATGGAACAAATGCAGCTTATATGGAAAGTCCTGACAAAATTATTCCCTGGAGTGACTTTAGATATAAAACCCGCTGGTGTCCTTCAGGTTATTGCTTATACACAACCTGGCTATTAGAGTAACATTGTAAAATTAATCAATCTGACGCCAAAAATTACAAACTTTTGCATTAGGAATTATTTTTTGCTATAATTCTTATGCAGTACTAAATGAGGATATGTAATGAAAACACTTACGCTGGAAGAAAAATTATTTAATGCTGATGTTATGACATTAGACACTTATATAATGTTTAAATTAAAAGAAATTACAGAGAATTTAAAACCGGAACTTATAAAAAAGAACCGTGCCCCAATTTCACTTTCAATGGGCGCTCCAACGGCAAACCCGCCAAAAGCCCTTCTTGACAGGTTAAAAGAAATTCTCAATGAGGAAAATATCCACCTTTACTCAGTTCCGAAAGGTGAACCTTATTTTAGAAAAGCAATTGCACAAAGGATGAAAAACCGCTTTGGCGTTGAACTTGACCCGGATAAAGAAATTTTCTCTCTTATGGGGTCAAAAGAAGGTATAGCAAACCTAATCAGATTTTTAGTTACTCCGAAAAAAGAAGTCAAGGAAAAAGATATTATTTTAGTTCCTGATCCAGGCTATGCTTCTTATTTGGAATTTATTAAATGCTCGGGCGGGTATGCCTATCCTGTGCCTTTGACCAAAGAAAATAATTATCAACCAGATATGGAGGATATCCGGAACAATTTGATAAAAGACGGCTTTAATCCGGAAAACATCAAGGGCATGCTGATGAATTACCCGAACAATCCGCTCGGAGTCAGCACGACAAAGGAATATGCAGCAAAAGTCGTTGAATTCTGCAAGAAACATCAAATACTTTTGATGTCAGATGCGGCATACTGCGATTTGTATTTTGATGAAAACGAAAAACCATTCAGTATTTTCGAGCTTGAAGGCGCAAAAGATATTGCCGTTGAATTTTTCAGTTTTTCAAAGCCATATGCAATCACAGGCTGGCGTTTAGGCTGGGTTTGCGGAAACAGCGCGATAATTCAGCGTTTTGGAAAAGCAAAATCAACAATTGACAACGGAATTTTCAAAGCTCTTCAAAAAGCATGCGCTGAAATTCTTAACTCAAAAGAAGGCGATGAATACATAAGAACAGGAAACCTGAATTACAAACATAAACAATCAATTATGATTAAAGGCTTTAAAGAATTGGGCTGGGAAATTGATGAAACAACAGTTCCACACACAACCTTCTACCTGTGGCTTCCGATTCCGCCAAGATACACCTCGGCATTTGAATTCTGCAAAGATGTTCTTGAAAAGTCAGGAGTGGTTTTGGTTCCTGGAAACGCCTTCGGCGCGCATGGTGAAGGATTTTTCAGATTGTCTTATGTGTGCAGCGACGAAAAATTACAGGAAGTCATAGACAGAATGAAATCCGACGGTTTTTCATTTAAATAAAAACATTAGGAATTATCCTTAAAGTACAATAAAAATATAGAGATTCTTCGCAACACTGTCATTCTGATACAAAGCGAACAGTTGAGTTAGACGAAACTAGTGAGCCTGTATCCG
>URXT01000060.1 GCA_900551915.1 uncultured bacterium | reverse complement strand
TTAATATATTTCATTTCCTTTTTTTAAAATCTCGACCGTTTGGGTCGTTTTTTTTTTGAGGCGAGGGGGGAAGGGAGGATGGCAGGCCTACTCTGCTAAGATTGATAAATTCATTATCTCAATATCGTCATAGTCTGTGTATGCAGTCTGCATAAGGTTTTTACCGGTCTTTATTGTAACTTCGTTTTTCTGGTTTGGTTTTATCAAATTGTTCGGAATTTTTATTCTCTGACCGTCCCCGTTAAGATGAATTTCTGCAATCTTATTCCCGTTAAAAAATACTTCCGGAGGGCTTGAAAAAGAGTTTCTGACTTTATTTTGCCCCATTGCACGAGCCATTGCGGTATCAATTCCGATAATTGAACCTATCACAAGGAAATTATTCTTTGTCAAAGCTGTTGCGGCCATTGTAAAGGTTTTAGAATAAAACGGGCCCATTGCTGCAATTTTGAATTCACCGGAATTTGCCGAATTTTTCGAGTAATTGTTATCACCCAAGTGCATCATTTGAGTTTCCAGGCTTATATCATCAATATTACTTTTTTGAATTCCTACAATTATTGGAGCCGAGGCGGATTTTTCGTCTAATGTCAAAGAAAAAGGTCTATATCCCTCTTTTTCAATCGACATCACCGTTTTATCTTTCACTGCCGCTCCCAGCTGAAATGTTCCGTTCTCATCTGTGTAAGTTTTATATTGCAAATGAGGAAGTGTTACTTTTGCATTAGAAACAGGCTGATTTGTTGCATTATCAACAACTCTATTTCCTCCCGAAGCCGCACCGACAGCAGAAACGCCGCCTTCAACCATTTTCGCTGAAACAGAGTTTACAGAACTCATAAAGACAAGCATAAGAATTAATACTAACTTTTGCATATCACCTCAACATTTTAAATTAAATCAAAAATATTTTACCTGTTTTAATAAAAATATTAACCGTACAGTAAGGCAATTTTAAATTAATAAAAAAGTATTTGAAATTTAAAATGTTTCTGGTATGATTAATGTACATGACAGATTAATATAAATGCCGATGTGATGAAATTGGTAGACGTGCCAGACTCAAAATCTGGTGTGGTTCACCCCACGTGCCGGTTCGACTCCGGCCATCGGCATTTTTTATTGCTTGATTAAGACTTTTGGAGTCGAACCTCCGATTCTTACCTCTCAAAAAACAATATTTAGCACAAGGCACATAGGGTCACAAACCTCACCCAGTTCGGTTGTTCCCTTTGGCAATTGTTTTTTCGGCAGAGTGTCCATCGGAATTTTTGGTTGCAATAAAGATTATATTTCCAAAAATTTTAAAAATTTGTCATAGCGCAAAAAATATTTTTTTCAGGTTTTAGGATTAATATGAAAGTTACATTTACTGGAATTAAGCATGCTTTAGGTTTTACACTTGCGGCAGGAACTCTGGCCGTTGCAGCACCGTCTGTGCGTGCTCAATCAGATAGCACTACCTTGAAAAAAGATACCTTTGAACTTTCTGTAAAAGTACCGGCTACAGGAACAACAGGAGACTCTGTTCTTCTTTACGCGCCAAGCCCGAAAGTAGAACTGGCTGGAGAACCCAAAAATGCTGCAATTGTTGTGGATTTATCAAAAAATGTTCTTTATCAATATGACGTAAACGGAAAGGCAACCTGCGCATATCTTGTTGCAAGCGGGAAGAAATCAACTCCAACAAAAGAAGGTTTACGAATAGTAACCCATGTTGAATCTTATCCATACAAATCCGCACCCGCATCTACTAAAAGAAGGCGGAAGCCCTGGGATTACGGACCAAGAGTAATCTGCCTTGACACAATTGATCCTGAAACCGGCAAACGCGGCAGAACAGGACAATTTATTCACGGAAACGCAAATCCGAAAAGCATTGGTAAACATGCTTCTTTAGGCTGCATTAGAATGGACAACGAAATTATTAAAAAATTGGCAAAAGAAGTTAAACGAGGCGATTTAATTCGTTTTATACGATAACAAATAACGAAGCCGGCTGAAACCGGCTTCGCTTAAACTATCTATTCAATTGTGCTCTCTGAATTTCATACCTCCGTTTTTATGTATGAACTGTTGTTTGCAAACAACTTTTATTTTTTAAGTTCCATCATTTCTTCAGAATCAGGCATTCTATGGTTTTTGTTGAAGAAATCAGCAACTTTTTGAGCAAGTTCGTAGCTTTCGAACTTGTAAACAGAACCGTCGCAGCTGAGAGTAACCTGACCGGCTTTGACATCAACTCTTGCGTATTTACCGAAGCCATCACCTTTTTTGTCAGGTGCGGTGTTATCAGCAATTGAATCGCGTCCGACGCCTTGAACATATTCGTAAGTTTTACCTCCAGGAAGTTCAATTTTGTCTTTCAAGCCAAGTTCTGCTATATATATGTTTTTCTTTCTGTCTGTGCCATTTATGCCATGCCAGCCTTTAACAACACCAACTGCGGCATATAGGTCTTTTGAGTCAGAAATTCCGTATTTCTTACGAATGATATCAGCAAGGTTCTTTCTTCCGACATGGAAGGTTTCAACCGGCTCATCTTTACGGCTCAAGTCTTGCGCTGATGCGGAGCAGTCGTCAGCCGCTTCAGGTTGAGGCACCGCAATAGGACCAGGAAGCTCAACATCTTCATCCGAAACGTCAATAGGAGCAACCTGCAGCTGGTTGAGCGGAGTAATGTTTCTGCCTTCAAGGTTCTTTTCTGCTACCATTCCTCTTAGAGCTGCATATGCATTGTCTGTATCATCATAGGTTTTACCCCATTTGCTTACTCCAAAGTTGATCATATTTGAAATGCCGCCGATAAGTGCCGCCGTACCAATACGACCCCATTCAATGTCAGTTTTTGCATCGTGGACTTCACCAGTAACTTCGCCTTCAATAGTACCTTTAGCTTCGCCATTGACAACTGTTGAACCGCTATATTCAGCAGGACCTTCAAGTGTTACATCTGTTTCGAAATATGCCGTGCCATCAACAGAAACATGCTGATTATATGGAATATTTGCCTGTCCTTTTGCAACTCCTGAAACCGTTCCTTTTCCGCTATATGTGTAAGGAAGATTATAGTCATGCGCATACTCATATGGTATTGACACATCCTGTGGGGTTGTAATTTCACTTGTCAGGATACCGTTTTCCCACACTTGGGATGTGTTGTAGACTGTACCATGTGCAGTTCCGCTTCCTGTGAAAGTTCCGGTTAAAGTACCACCGCCGCTGTATGTGTATGTATCTTTATATGGAATTTCAACATTTCCTGTTGCTACACCTGATATATCGGTTTCTAAGTGTGCATCTGTATAGCCGCTTGCTTTGCCGGTGAGTTTAGCGTGTGTTACGCCTGAGTAATTTACAACTTCTGAATAAGGTATAGCACCTGTTAGAGAAGCCCATTTTGCAAATTTACCGGAAGCAAGTTTTGTTTTACTGTAAAATTCCATAAATGCCGCAGTAGCACCTCCGGTAGCTGCACCGGTCAGACCTGCCAAACCTAGGCCGCCCCAGCGTTTAGCAATAGTCTGGTCGCCACCGACATCAAGTCCTGCTCCTTCAAAGAGTTCTTTAGCCATTCTTCTTTCTCTAAGCTTGATTTGCTCTTTGTTGTCATTTTGTATATCATCAATCAAGGCTTTTCTGTCAGCAATACCTGCATACAGGTCGGCTTTGTGGTACGGATCAGTTTTATACTCGTTATCTAGTCCGTGTTCGCCGGCAAGCTGTACCATACGGTCTTTGTACATGTCGCTTGAGAATTTGTAGCCGACGCCTTTGTAGGTATAATCAGCGGTTTCGCCATCTTTAACCGGGGTACCAAATCTATCGCCATTATTGATGATATATTCACGCATTTCTTTTTCCCGTTTGCCTGAGAACGGGAATGTGTGATTTTTACCATCTTTTTTGTCAATACCTTTTTTATCAGAATTATTCCAGTGAACTTCGGTATTTTTAATTCTATGTTCGGTTTCCATTTTGTCAACTTGAGCTTCAGCCATCGCTTCTGCAAGTTTGTCGACATCAATTTTATCTATATTGGTTCTAGATTCTTCTGCAACTTTTTCAAGTTCTTTGACTCGTTTAAGCTGAAGGTCGCCGATTTTCTTTTGAACATCTGCAGGGTATTTAGCTTCGAAAGCCTCATTAAACTCTTTAAGTTTTTCCATACGTTCATTAACTAAAGCATCAGCAGCTTTTTTCTTTTCAGGATCAAGAGCTTTTTTAATATCTTCTTTAGCTTGTTCTGCGGCTTTCTTATATTCTTCCTGAAGCTTGGCAACTTTGTTGTCATCACCTTCTTTTTGAGCCTGATATATATCAGCTTTATATTGTTTTTCAGCTGCTTTGTAAGCTGCACGAAGATTTGTTGACTCAGGAGTTTCAGCTTCCGACATCAATTTGGCAATTTCGTCCTGTCTTTTGAGGTCTTCAATTCCAAACTCTTTTTGCAATTGCTTCATTTCAGGAGTTAAAGCATCTGCTTTGAGTTTTGAAATTTTATCATCGTATTTTTGATTGACGCCTCTTGCCTTGTAGTAATGTTCATTATCTACAATATCGCGTGCAATCATTTTCATTCTGTCCGGGCCAATATCAAATTCTTTTAAAGCTTTGTATTCAGCGAGTTCACGAATTTTTGCACTTGAATGTTCTTTATTGTTCCAGTCGATTTGTTCGCCTGTTCCAATTCTATTTTTCTTATTTAGATTTTTTGTAAATGCGTTATTGTACTCTTTTTCAGCTTCTGCTTTATTACAATCCTGACTGTAATAATCAATAAGAGCTTGTGTTTTTTCTTCAAGAAGTTTTTCTTCATCCGCAGTTGCATGACCTTCTGCAAAATATTTAGTATTAAGCAGCATTGGGTTGTCTTTTTTTAAGATTTCTAAGTTTTGGGCTTGTTTCATGATTTTTGCACGATAGGTGAAGCGTGTATAATCATTAATAAGCTCATCTTTATTTTCAATATATCTGGCTTTCAAATAATTTTTGTAGCCTTGAACTGCTTCTTCACGTGCAATTTTGTCAGTTGCAACCTGCTCAGGTGTAACTTTGGGTTTAAACTCTTCAAGTTTGTCCAAAGTTTCAACCGAAGTACCTTTTCTTTGCTCTACTTTTGTACCTTTACCACATAAGCTGTTAATAATTTGTTCTGTGGTGTAGGTTTTTTGCAAATTAGCAAACTGCTCAGGATTGTTTTTGATAAAGTTTTTCACTTTATCCGGACAAGAATCCCACTGAGCTTTGGTAATTCCATACTGGTGGTAGTTAATCTCGTTAGCACACATAATTGTCCTTTCTGCTCCTTTTACAATTGCAAAAAGCGCATTATTTTACTTCTCTTTTATATCCTTATTTCTATAAAGTTTTTATTCGGCACGAAATTGCGTAAAATTTAATACAAAAAATCAACATTTTTCATATTTCTTGCTATTAGTGCATTTCAAGCCTAAAATTCACATTTACATTTCTTAATATATGGACCTTTTGTATATATTTTCAAATTTGAGGGTATATTATATAATAATACATACTCGGTTTTCATAAAAACTCTAAAAGCTGGAAGCCGAATGTAACATTTTGTAAATCTTTAGCGAAAAACACTCAATTTTTTACTACATGCGACCGTTTATATATCTATATAGTCAAGATACGAGTGTTAATGTGCTATAAAAATATAACAAATAAAGAGGTTGCGTATGAGAAAATTACAAGCAAACAACAAAAGATTAGTACCTCTAATACTATGTTCAGTGTTAGTGTTGCAACAATCTTTGGCAAATCAGGCTTCAGCCGGTATGGTTACCGATGTTAACGGCAATGCTATTCCAACACATCCTGGAACCGGAGCTTATGAACTAAGACCAGATGCAATTAATAAAGATGCTCTGGTTGGTTTTAAACAGTTTCAAGATTTCAAGCTTTCTGAAGGAGAAATTGCAAACTTCATTTTCCAGGCTCTTCAACATGGAAGAGGACCAAATGGTGAACAACAACATATTTTTACTGACATCAATACCTTTGTAAACTTTGTTCAAAATCAAGGGGAAATCAAAGGTATTGTAAATGCTGTTCAGTCACTTGGAGGCGGGCTTAAATCAGACGGCAACCTTGTATTTATTTCTCCAAACGGTATGATTGTAGGTTCAAGCGGGGTTTTGAATGTTGGCTCATTACAGGTTTTAACACCTTCAGTAGGCGACTTCGACAAAATGAGAAACGGAATTCCTGACCCGAATTATACAAACTTCTCAGACGGTTCAACTCATGTACTCGCTCAGGATATTAACAAAACTTACAACCCAGCAGACCCAATGGCACGCTCCGGAAGCGGACAAATCTCTATTGATGGTAAAGTTTATGCAAGAGGCGATGTTGAACTTGCTGGCGGTAAAGTTGGTGTTGGTAATGGAGGACTTCTTATCGCTGGTTTGGGCAACAATACTCAAGTGCTCAAAAATCAAAACGCAGCAGACACTCTTTTCAATTCGCTTGTAAATGTTGACAACATGAATACCGGCAACGGCTTTGCTAATGCTAACGGTAAAATCGTCATAACTTCAAATGTAGGAACAAAAGTTGACGCTGGCGGAGCAATTAAAAACTTTGGAGCTAACAGTTCAACCACAATAACAAATACCGGAACTGAAGGTATCCAAATAAACGGTGAAGTTTCAAATCCAAATGGAAACTTAACCATTACAAACAAGGCCGGCGCATTAAATGTTGGAAATACTGGTGAACTTAAAAACAAAGGCACCATGACAATTACCAATGAAGAAAACGGCACAGGTCTTACAATAGACGGTACCGCAACAAATGACGGAACTCTAAATATTACAAATTCAAGCGGTGATAACGGTCTTAATATCGGCGGCAAAGTTACAAACAACACCGGCGCAGCAACTATTTTAAACCAAAAAGGCGGATTAAACGTTAATGACGGCGCAACAGTAACCTCTAACGGAACAAGCCTTGATATGGATAATTATGGCTCTGATGGTTTCAATATTGATGGTGATGTTATAAGCAATGCAGGAACTGCAGATTTATACAACCACGACAATGTATTTAATATCAATTCAACAGGGTCTGTTACCTCCAACGGTACGGATTTAAATATTACAAATGACGGCACTAACGGCTTGAAT
>URXT01000059.1 GCA_900551915.1 uncultured bacterium | reverse complement strand
CATTGCGAGCGCAGGAGTAACAACAGGGCATCCTGCCTCAAGGAATCCGTTTTTTGATTGAGTATCAAAAAATGGAGCGTGCTCGCTTACCCGCAAACGAGACAAGCATGCAATCCTGCTTGTTATTCTTTGCTTCGCGACAAAGGACTTGGAAAATTTGTTTTCAAAACGATAGCGAGCTAGCGAGCAGTTTAAAGAAAATAAATTTCTCAAGTACGATACTAATAACCCCAACCACGTAAACTTAGAGAAAACCCTTACAGGAGCCGAGTTATAAGCTGCCCCCCCCCCTGGAAACTCAATCATAGTCTGCTTTTTCATATCTATAGCTCCTTATATAAATATCTTTTAAACTTGATTTAATTATAACAAATAATGCCCGGTCTTGCAAGTTATCAATTTGCAGCCTTGCTTTTTAAATAAGAATCAATGAAATCATCTATTTCACCATCCATTACGGCATCGACATTGCCGACTTCAAAACCTGTGCGGTGGTCTTTGACCATTTTATACGGATGAAAAACATATGAACGGATTTGTGAACCGAAATTTATATCAACATTTTCACCCTTCAAATCCGCAAGTTTCTTTTCATGTTCGGCCTGGCGGATTGCAAGAAGTTTTGAAGCCAAAATTTGCATTGCGTTTTCTTTGTTTTGTAATTGTGAACGCTCCTGCTGGCATTTGACAACAATTCCGGTCGGTTTGTGAAGAATTCTGACTGCAGTTTCCACTTTATTAACATTCTGGCCCCCTGCACCGCCCGAACGCATTGTATCAATCTCCAATTCCTCCGGCGGGATTGTTATTGTCTTTTCAAAATCTTCAATTATCGGAGAAACTTCCAGAGAAGCAAAGCTTGTCTGGCGTTTTCCGTTTGCATTAAACGGTGAAATTCTAACCAGCCTGTGAACGCCTTTTTCTGCTTTTGCATAGCCAAATGCGTATTTCCCTGAAATTTTTATTGTAGCTGATTTTATGCCTGCCTCATCACCATCAAGCTTATCCAGCAAATCAACCTTCCATCCTTTATTTTCAGCCCAGCGCATATACATTCGCAAAAGCAGGCTTGCCCAATCCTGCGCATCTGTTCCGCCTGCGCCTGCATTAATCGTTAATATGGCATCAGCTTCATCATATTCGCCGCCAAGCATAAGTTGAATTTCAAATTTATCAACTTCTTTTTCAAGAATTTTTGCACGGGCAAACGACTCTGAAATTAATTCTTCGTCCTGCATTTCAAGTGAAATTTCCGCATCTTCAAGCACAGCTTGCCAGTTTGAAAGCATTGTGAGATTTTCTTTAATTTCTTTAATCTCAGCGCCTAATTTTGAAACTTTATTTTTATCAGACCAGATATCAGGCTGCTGCATTTCTTGTTCTAAGGTTGTTAATTTATTTTCCAGACCGGCAGGGTCAAAGACACTCCTTTATTTTTTTGCAGCGAGGTGCTAGTGTGTTTAAAATTTGTTTTAGTTCAGTTTCCATACGAGAATTTTAACATGAAAAATTTACACCATAAAGAGGGGGCCATATAATATAATATAATATATTTATTATTTGAATAAACATATTATAATTATGTTATTACTTAATTTGAAAGGAAAAATTTTATGACTGGAGGTTTGATTGAAGGTTTTCAAAAGATTTTTAAAGGGAAAAATGTTGTTCAAAAACAAATCTTTCTCATTTCGTTAGTATTAGTGGGGTTGATTCTTCAGCTTGTTCCTCACGACAATGCTATGTTGATATTGATTTTATTGCCAGTCGCAATTATTTTAACTATAACATCAAATCTTTACACCCTTCATTTTTTGCATAATTCAGTTAAATTTTGCGTTTATCGTGACAGAGAAGATAATATTGAAAAAGTAAAGGCTATACAAATTATGCCGGAAATTAATCTAAATATATTTTCGCACTTTTGGAGCTGGCTCGGGTTTATAATTCTTTGGTCGCTTATATGGTTTGCTTTAGGCATTGTTCTTAACATGTTGTCAGCAATACCTCTATTAGGACTTATTTTTATTCTTGTTTCTATTATAATTCTTTTTTGTTACGCATTTTCGTTCCCAATTATTTATGCAAAGTTTGCTGAAACATATACAATTAAAGGTAATCTCAATTTTGGAAACGTATTTGCATACATTCCGAAAATATTTGTACCGGTATTCTTTCTTTATTTGAAAATTATACTTATAGCGCTGCCTTTAATCTTTGCTGCAAAAATAATATATACTATGGCTGCCGGTAATGTTACAATTAATTTTATTGGAACAGCTATATTAATGTATATTACACAGCTAATAGGATTTGCCTGCACCTATGAAATTGCAAATATTTATTACAATCGTATAAAAATAGAAGAAGATGTTTAAGATTTAATAAATAATTATTAAAACAGGTTTCTATCAAGAAACCTGTTTTTTAGTCTATAAATGTAATTCTTCCGTCATCTTTTATTTCAACAGGAGTTTGGTCTTTTTTGAAATGGTCTTTCACGCACTTGGTAAAATCAAAATCAAAAATCTTTTCAGCCCAATCTATCTTGTTAAGCATTGATAAATTATCCTTACCCATTGCATAATAATCATTTATTACTGTTCTGTAGATTTTGTCTTCACGGGGATGTTCTATATCAATTTTGGTTTGTTTTCCGTCTTTGTCAATAAAATATAAATTTGAAATATCGCCGTTTTTATCTATGCAGTAGCGCAAGCCGGACGGATGAATAATACCGGGTTTGTTATTCATGTTTACAACTGATTTTGCGGTTGCTTTTAGAGCCTCAACGATTTCTTTTTCTGTGTATGGTGTTATTGTAAGATTATTTTTGAAAGGCGACATATCTTCCAGAACTCTTGTATCAAGGTTGCCGCTTTCAAAGTAGCCTCTTACGTTTGCCGCGCTCAAAAGCGCAATATCAGCATCAAGTTCTTTTCGCATACAATCAACAATAAATTGTGCATGCGGGTTCGGGTCAGTTAAATCATTAGTAATCGGCGGAGGTGCGGATTTTACAACACCAACAATTTCCGGTTTGCCAAGAATCTTTTCAAACATATATCTGAGAGGCGCATTGCGTTTGAAGCCTCTTGTCGGCGTCACATTATTCTGAACTTTTTTAATCACACCGTTCTGGTCGAATTCCAGGTTCAGAACACCGAAATATTTTCCGTCGCGGCCGGCCTGAGTAATTACAACAGGATTTCCGGATTTATCATAAAGCAGATTTTCCCCTTCTTTTACATCCAGAACAAGATTGTGTGAATGTCCGCCGAGAATTACATCAATACCGTCAGTTTTTTGCGCAACTTTTCTATCGTAACCATAGCCGAGATGTGAAAGAAGAATTATTTTATTAATTCCCTGGGATTTTAATTTATCAACCTCTTGTTGAATATCATCTATTGTTTTATCAATGTTATGAATTTCGTGTTTTTCAAATAATCTGCTGTATTTTAACCGGGAAATCAAGTCTGTCGGGGACGTTCCGATAACGCCGTATTTATGCCCGTTCACTTCTTGTATATATGATTTTTCAACCTTTTTAGAGAGCGGATACTCTGGTCTTATATCAATATTGCAGGCAAGAAGTTTATATTTCATATCGGGAATAATCTTGTGAATACTTTTCGGCATATCATATTCGTGGTTTCCCATTGCCGAAGCCATTATATGAAGTGCATTTTGTCCGGCAACAGCGACCTCGTTTACCTGCTCGATTTCGCCAAGCTGAATATCGCCTGAAGAGAATTTCAGTCTATCCTCCGGTTTGGACGGTGTAAAATTATCAAAAGCATTAGATGCTGTCATCGTCCTTTCAATATTTATGGATTTGCCATGAAAATCATTAATGTAAAATATGCTTGTCCTTACAGGCTGCTTTTCTTTATCGCATTTATTCGGCGAATTTGCAAGGACTGTCTGCGGTATCAAATTCGTGGTTTTATATGCATTTACGGGCGTTATCATTTTTTGTCCCGATATTTAGAACACAGCTAAAAAATATTTTTTGCTAGTTTGATAATTCAATATTTACAAAAGTTTATTTTTAAAATATTTCTTACTCAAAAGTCATAAGCTGAACCGTCCAATGCTTTTTTAGCTTTTCAATCAGATGTTCACCGCTTCCGCTCACCTCAAGAAGGATAATCCCGCGGTTCAGACAAACCTCGCTCATTGAAGGGTGAAGTCCAATTCTAGTTCTGATTTCGCAGCCATGTTCAGTTATTATCTTTTGGAATTCAATAGCCGTTTCAAGTCTGTTTTCCAAATCAACACCGATAATTGTAGTTGTCATGTTTATTTCTCCTTAATGTGTCAGCCTAAGATAAAATACCCTCTTTAAACAAAAAATAACACCCCCGAAGAGGTATTATTTGTATGTTGCAGAATTACTGCATATTGATAACATTTAAATAAAAAAGATTTTATGAAAAATCAATGTTATCGGTGGCTTGAAGCTGTTTTTTCTTTAAATTGTGCATAACTGCATCTACTAATAGCTCATAAGATTTCATGTTCTCAATATTCGGGAACTCTTCTTTGAGCTGTTCTCTGACCATTGCTTCCAGCCTTAGTTCGTCAGAATTGGATTTCAAATCTTCAACGCCTGTAATCATCCTGATATATTCGGCAGAAGATTTGTCGCTATTGTCATGGGCAAACATCAGCCAGCGTAATTTCGGCGATAAATTTTGTTTCAAATTTTTAACTATTTTGAGATTTTTAAGCCTGTTAAGCATTTGATGTTTACCTCTAGATTTACTACACTTAATTTTTGTTTCTTCTATTGTACCATTATAAAATTCCCTGAAAAAAATAATTTACCATTTTTGTCAGTTTATTTACAAATCTTTATAATTTACTGAAATCGCAAATGTAATCGTACTTTTGCTTCAATAATGAAAGTAAAGCAAGTCTGTTTTGTTTAATTTTTTCATCTTTGTCCATGACAAGAACATCATTAAAGAATTTTTCAACAGACGGATTGATTTCTTCAAGTTGTTTTAAATATTGTGCGTAATCTTTTGCATTAACAGTGTTGATTTGTTCTAAAAGCATATTTTCGGCCGGAACATTAAAAAGATTTCTGTTAACAGTTGCAGAAACAGGTTCTTTTAGTAAGCGGCTTACACGATTTGCGCTTTCAAGCATAGCCGGAGCGTCAAGAGTTGAAACAACTTTTACGCGTTCAACGTAATCCGTCAAATCAACAAGAGGATTTTTGTTTGCAGCGCATGCTTCCAAAACATTCTTTGGATATTCATCAGAAAGGAAAATAATCAGCCTTTGAACAATGAACTCATTAATTTCAGCGGTAACTTTGCCGGAAACTCTTCCAACGCAATCACCGGCGGCTTTTTTGAATTTATCGACAATTGATGAGCCTTCAAACTGAACCGGAAGGTTTAATAAAGTTTCTTCAATCAGTTGAACTAAATCAATCTTCAAATTATTTGCAAGAATTGTCCTGATAATACCTAAAGCCGCACGTCTTACACCGAGAGGGTCAGAGGAACCCGTCGGCTTTTTGCCTTCCGCAAAAACCGCTGCTATGGTGTCAATTTTATCTGCAATTCCAACAATCTGGCCTTCTTTGCCTTTTGCAGTTTCACTTTCAGCATTGAGAGGGAAATAATGTTCCTTAATCCCTTCGCAAACCGTCTCAACTTCGCCTGACACTCGCGCGTAGTCAGCACCGATATATCCTTGAAGTTCAGTAAATTCAAAAACAAGATTTGTTGTCAAATCAGCCTTGCAAAGCAGTGCTGTACGTTCAATTGTCCGAGAATCAGAAATTCCTAATTGAGCGCAAATAGTTTTTGATAAAGAAACAAGACGCTGCGCTTTATCAAACATTGAACCCATGCCTTTTTGGAAGGTAATTCCTTTTAAGTCTTCAACATAAGCTTCAAGCGGCTTTTTGGTATCTTCATTAAAGAAAAATACTGCATCATCAAGCCTTGCTTTGATTACGCGTACATTTCCGGCTTTAATATTTTCAAACTCATCTCCAAGATAGTTTGTCATTGTAATAAACTTGTTGATAAGTTTTCCATCCTTGTAAAGCGCAAAATATCTCTGATGAACAGCCATAACTGTTACAACAAGTTCTTCCGGAAGCTTAAGATATTCTTCGCTGAAATCGCAAACTGCGGGAACTGGATATTCTGTGATATAAGTAACTTCTTCAAGCAAATCCTCTGTATAATAAGGTTCAGCCCCGTATTTTGCAGCCTCCTCCTTCGCACGGTCAATAATCCGCTGTCTGCGTTCATTTTGGTCAACAATAACACAGCAATTACGCATTAATTCAACATAATCATCAGGATGTCCGATTACAACGCTTTGCTGCGCAAATCTGTGACCGCGTGAAACGTTTGAACTTTCTTTATCAATAATTTTTATTTTAACTTCTTCTTTGTCAAGAATAGAAACAATCCATCTGATAGGACGTGAGAATTTTTCATCGTTATCAGCCCATCTCATAAAGTGAGAGCCTTGAAGTTTTAGAACAAGCGCCGGAACATTTTCCTGCAAAAGTTCTACAATAGATTTGCCTTTAATCTGAATTTTGGCATGGACATAATCATTTTCGATATACAAATCTTCCGGCAAAACACCGTTTTTATTGGCAAAACCGAGTCCTGCTTTTGAAAGATTGCCGTTTTCGTCATAGGCAACCTTCTTAATCGGGCCCTTAACAACCTTAACTTCATCCGGGCTTTTACTTTCCAAACCGTCAACGATAACGGCAAGCCTTCGCGGAGTTGCATAAACTTTTACATCCGAAAAGCCAACTTTATTTTCGTTCAAAAAGTCTTCAAAAAGTTTTTTAAGCTGATTTACAGCCGACGGTATAAATCTGTAAGGTAATTCTTCTGTTCCGATTTCCAATAAATATTTACTCATATCCTGCCTTTTAAAACTAGTTTTCCAAAAATATTATACACAGTGAAAATTATATGTAAAGGAAGGAAATAGAAAAGGCGCTTGCTAGCAAGCGCCTTTAGAGCAAAAAGTATTTTGACTAATTTAAGCCAGTTTCTGTTGAACTAACTTTTACCCAGGTTGATTCCTTGCCCTTTACATTGACTGTTGCACAAGTGTTAACTGAGTACATACAGGACTGAGGAAGGCAATTCTCATAAAGGGCTGTTTGCAACTTGCCAGTTGAGCCTATCTCATCACCGGTCTTACCACTCAAATCAATTGATACAACATCTGATTTACAGGGTAGATTGACTTTTATTGTGTTGCCCGAACTGAATCTTCCCTTTCCGCTGCAGCTTAAACTATAGATTACTTGCCCGGCAAAGCCAT
>URXT01000058.1 GCA_900551915.1 uncultured bacterium | reverse complement strand
GGCGGTTTGTGTCACTTTGCCGCCAAAGTGACCGCCGTGCGCGGAGCACCCCGTCCGGAGGACTTTATAATAACTAAATTCTCAAAAATAAAAACTATTAAATACTCCCACGTATGCGAAAACCGCCCGAGGTTTAATATATTAAATCATTAACTGTAACATTAAAAGCTTCTGAAATTTTAATTACAGTTTCTAATTTTGGCATTGCCTTTCCATTTTCAATAAAACTAATCTGCTGTTGATTGAGACCAGTCAGCTCTGACAATTTGTCCTGTGACATTCTTAACTTTGTTCGATAAATTCTAATATTATCTGAAATATTTTGTTTAAGTTTTTCTATTTCCATTAATTTTATCATATATCACTTGCATTAAAAAATTTATTACTTATAATAAATATATTATTATTTATAACCAATAAAAGGAGGTCACATGCACGAAAATAGAAATATTACACGGGAATGCACCGAAAAACTTAGAGAAAATTTTGACAAATATTTCTCTGAAGACTTCATCAAATCAAAACCATTTAAAGATATAGTAATTGAGATTATGAGAAATCCTGTAAATGAATATATCGTCGCAATTTTGACTTTCAATATCATTAGGCAAGTCGCCGAAAATATCAAAGATACTCCGGAACTCTATCTGCACTTCTGCAAAAAAGAACAAAAACAAATTAAATTCTATGTAAAAAAAATGAGAAAAATTATAAAGTTAATGAATTACACTAATAATCAAATCTGTAAAATTTGCGACATGTTAAAAAGTTAAAACCCTATTAAATAATTTATATTATAATATCTTTATGAAAGAATTTTTCATAAGCTTTTTAGACTGGATTTATAAAAAGAAATGCTACTTTTGCAGACGCTCCGAAGAATGCGTCAAAATGTGTTCAAAATGTTATGACGAAATGGAGCACCTGTCGGTTAAAATAAACAGAATTGTCCGCAAAAAACCCGTCTTTTGCGCCGGAGTTTATAACAAAAATCTGCAAAAACTTATCAGAGGACTTAAATATCACAACCAGAAAGAATTGGCGTTTTATCTTGCAAAATTTATGTATGAATTTTGGCAAAATGTTGAAGAAAAAAATAATTTTCAGGTTGTTCCTGTGCCAATATTTCCAAAACGTGAAAAGCAGCGCAAATATAATCACATGAACCTTGTTGCAGAAGAGTTTTGCAAGATTTCAGGCTGCACTTTGAATACGGATTTGATAAAAAGAATTAAGGACACAAAGCCGCAGTACAAACTCAAAAAAGCCGAACGTGAAGTTAATCTTGCAGACGCATTTGAGGTTGAAAAAGAAAACTTTCTGCCAATGAAAATTCTCATAATTGATGATATTTGCACAACCGGCTCGACTTTTGAAGAAATGATTAAAGAATTTGAAAAACATGGTATTTCTGATATAACATGTTTAGCGGCAACAACCCCGTTTGAGGAATAATGATTTTAAAAGAATTTTCAACATATATTCAAAGCCGTCAGGAGGAAATTAAATCAGGCAAAACAACCGCCGTGAAAATTCTTTGCGACTGGATTAGGCTCGTAATATCGAAAAATCCGAAGGGACATGTCGACAAAATTGTGCAGACAGAAATCCTTCTTGCTGAAAATAAATGTGGCGATTTCTTCATAACCGCAAAGTCTGAAAGCGGAAGAACTTTAGTGAATGCGCTTTATAATTTTGCTCTAAGTTACGAGCATTTTGTCATGCAAAAGTGGCTGGATGACAAAAATCCCCATGATTTTAAAAAATAGCTCACCAATTACCATGTTGGCGGATTTTATTTGTGCTTTAAAATCTAAAATAATCATGGATTAGATATTTAAACGGAGCAACAAAACATGACAAATTTATTTCAAGCACAAACCTGCCAGCTGAAAGAATTAAATAATTTATTTATTGAATTAACTGCAAAGAATTGCAACCAGCGCTGCAAACATTGTTATATAGATTTTCCGCTTTCTAAAAACGTAAAAGATTTTATCTCAATCGACCTCATCAAAGAAGCCTTAAACGATACGAAATCAGAAAATATCGAATGCATTTATTTAACCGGAGCCGAGCCAATGACACATCCGGATTTCAACAGCATTTTAAGGCTTTGTTTGAAACGCACAAACGTTTGCATTTGCACAAACGGAAGTTTCATAAATGAGAAAAAAGCAAGATTTCTCAAACGCGTTGAGGATGAAAGCAATTTTGAAATAATTTTTCAGTTGAGCATCGACCATTACAACGAGGTTAAAAGCGACGATATCAGAGGAAGAGGAACTTACCGCCAGGTTTTACATGCGGTTAAAAGTTTGATAAAATACGGCTTCAATCCTATACTTTGCGTGACGGATTTTTACAACGAAGGCAGAGAAAAAATTCTTGAAGGCTTCAAACCTGTTTGTGAAAAAATCGGTTTTGATGCTTGTGAAAGCAATTTTAAAATAAACAATTTTTACGACAAGAATTCAAAAGACGAAATTGAATTCCAAACCGGATGGGAAAGCCTTGACTGCGAATATGGCAGAATGCTTACTGCAAAAGGAGTTTATACATGTCCGTTTCTGGCCAACGACCACAGAGGACGCTCAGGCGCTGACTTCAAAGATTACTCGAGAAAAAATCATCTTGAAACAGATTTCTGCGCTTCATGCATGAAGAACAAGAAACAAATGTTCTCAATCGATTTCAAAAAGTTTTCATAGCTATTTCTTTGCGTAAAGAGTAAGTTCAAAGTTGATTAACAAAATTGATTTATCTTTTTCGTAAGGTTCAACTTCGATTTTTGAGATGTCAAGGAAATGTTCATGTTTGTACAATTCTTTGAGGAAATTTTCGAAATTTTTGTAGGTTGCAATCATTTCCATGCTAAGTCTTGCAACATTAAATTTGTCGCCTGCACCTTGCACAAACTTGTCGTCTTTTGGGTCGTATTCGTAATTTATAGAACGTGTTTTTATCGTATTTGCTCTGATAATTTCAAGAATTTCTGAAAACTCGCTGGCGATAACACCTTCAGCATCAAGACCTGTATCTGATGATTCAAACACTTCTTTTTCAATACCTGACATATCTTCCTGCTTTTTAACAGCAGCCTGCAAATCTTGCAATTCTGTTTGTTTCTCCGCAAGAACCTGAGTTTGTGATGTATATGATTTATTCAAAGCATCTATTGCCATGTATGTTGGATAAATCTTCATAACAATAGCTGCAATAACACCTGCTACAGTAAGCACAAGTATAAGCACCGAGTATTTCAGCTTTGATAAAATTTCTTTTGTATCAATTTCTTGTTCTGGCATAATTTATAAAAAAATCTCCGTTATAGTTTTAAAATTTTTTACGAATAATATTAATTAATAGGTTTGTCACTTAACAATTTATTGTCAGGCGGAAGGTTGGCAGCTTTGCCCGTAGATTTACCTGATTTTTTATCGTTTTTAGCACCGGCATCCTTATCAGCCTTACCATCCTTGCCTTTTGTTTTATCATCTGTAGCAGCAGGAGCTGGAGCTGAAATATTTGAAATTTCAAAATCGTAAGTTACAGGCATATTTGACATAAATTCATCAACATCATCCGACTGCATTTCCAACTTTTGAAGTTTCAAATTGCTGTTAACAAGTGAATCTTTAACGTTTTTGAAGAAGAGATAAACCTCTTCAACAGTACTGGCACCACCCTTTATAGAGATTTGCCCGTCTCCCTGTGTAAGAAAATAGGTTAACCACAATTGAGCAGGCACAGATTCGCCAATAGCGGCGTATGACATTAGTTTAGTGCGATTACTTGCCAAAACTTTTAATATCTCATTTTTAACACTAAATTTGCCGGCCATTTGCTGCTGTTCTTGAAGTTCTTTAATCTGCTTTTCAATTTGTTGAATACTTGCATTCAATTCATCAAGCTCAGCTTGTTTTTTTGCCTGAATTTGAGGAAGCACGAAAATTGGTATTGCAACAAGAATGCCAAGAACTATTGCAACTGCTGCCGACATAATCATTGCCATTGAAGGAGTTACTTCATAAACATTTTCACCTATTGGAATTTTGACAACTTCCTCAGTAGCCAAAGCTTCACCTGTAGCAAGGAAGTTACAAGTAAATGGAAAATCAGACGATTTTGAAATTGCAACACCGATTGCCTGCAATGAAATTTTCAAAATATTATCCGGTAAAACATCCAAACTTACTGCCAAAAATTCCTTATGTTTGAATTTATTGTTTTCAACATATTCTATTGAATAATCAACATTCAAGTTTTTTGCAAGCATCTCAGCGCTGACGGAATCAGTATCAGAAACAACAAGCAAATAGCTTGCCGGATAGCTCATCAATGTAATCTGAGCAGAAGAAGAAATAACATTATAAATTTCATCACCATCATAAGATTTAACTGCAATCGGTTCTTCATAGTAGTCAATAATCTGTTTTCCTACCATTGAAATGAGAGTGTAACCGTTTGAACTTACTGTAAGCAAATTCCATGCAACATTATCCTTCATTTGCTCGGAGGCAAGACCTGTATAATCCAATGCTCTTAAGGAAGACAACATTGACATTTCAACGCCGACAAGCGTTGCACCGAGTTCAGTCAAAGCATTACTGATATTTTCAACTACAAGCTGCTGAACAGCCGAATAAAACAGTTTTCTATTTTCGCCGGTTCCAATATTAGAATCACGCCACTGAACAATCGGATCGTGTCTTTTAAAAACATATGATTGTTCAACTTCTGATGTAACTGCACCGGTAATTGCTTCATCACCAAGCATTAAGCTCATTTCTATTGAGCCGAATAAAACTGTCGGAAGGTTAATTGTTACATTACATTTCGGAGAAATTTTTAATTCTTCGAACATTTCAGTAACGTCTTTTTTAAACTCTTCCAAATCAGAAATTTCTCTCAAGGATTCGTTGTATGCTAAAGGCCTGACAGCATAATTTTTAACCGTATGTGAGCCATAGTCAACTTGAATCATCTCAAGCCCAATACCAGGGGTAACCGATAAAAATACATCAGGACGGTTGCCTGCTGTCAGTTTTGATATAAAATCTTGAATTTGATTTCCACTCATAATTTATAAATTTTATCTTCCTATGTACTTAATTCTTATTTTTATTATACAATAATTTTATTGAAGGTTGCAAATTTAACATAAATTTACACTAAATGGAGGACTAACCCCAAATGAAAGAGCTGATAAAGCAAATTAAAAAGCTTAAAGAAGAGAAAAATGCCGTCATACTTGCACACTGTTATCAGAATGTAGAAATAGATGAAGTTGCGGATTTTGTCGGCGATTCACTGTATTTAAGCCAGATGGCTGCAAAAACTGATGCTGATATAATTGTCTTTGCAGGAGTTTACTTTATGGCGCAGACTGCAAAAATTCTTAACCCTTCTAAAAAAGTCCTTCTCCCGCGTCTTGAATCAGGCTGCCTTATGGCTGATATGATTAATTTGCAGCAACTAAGAGAATTCAAAAGCAAAAATCCCGGAATTCCGACTGTCTGTTACATAAATTCAACTGCCGAAGTTAAATCCGAATGCGACATCTGCTGTACAAGTTCAAATGCGGTTAAAATCGTCGAAAGCCTTCATGCTGAAAAAGTTCTTTTCCTTCCCGACACCTATTTAGGCAAATGGGTTGAAGCACAACTTGGAACAACAAATGTAATTACATATCCCGGATTTTGCCCGACACATTTGAGAATAAAACCCGAAGATATTCTTGAAGCACGCAAAAAATATCCTAATGCAAAAGTTCTTGCTCATCCGGAATGCCATAAGTCAGTAACCGACCTTGCCGATTATGTCGGAAGCACAACAGGAATTATGAATTACGCAATAAAAAGCAGCGAAAAACAGTTTATCATTGCAACCGAAAAAGGCGTTGTTGACCGCTTAAAACGGGATTATCCGGAAAAAGAGTTTCTCCTCATTAAAGAAAATATAATTTGTCCGAATATGAAATGGAATACTCTGGAAGATATTTACAACTCACTTGTTCATGAACAAAACGAAATTACGGTTGAACCTGAAATTGCAAAAGAAGCAATCAAATGTATTGACCGCATGCTTGAAGTTTCAAAAACCGGAGCAAAGTAATGGATGACATAATTTTTGGCAAAAATGCAATAACAGAAGCACTTTTAAAAGGTGAACGCGAAATAAACAAAATTCTTATTTCCAAAGGTATTCATCCAGACGCCAAAGTCAACAAAATTATTGACCTGGCTAGAGAACGCGGAATTGTTTTCCAATTTGTTGCAAAAGAAAAATTCCAAAATTATGCAGAATTTAATCATCAGGGCGTAATTGCTCAAATTTCTCCTCTTAAATATACAGATTTGGAGGATTTTTTGGAAAACCGCCGCGAAAATGCTTCTCTTGTAATCCTCGACGGTATCGAAGATGCTCATAACTTTGGCGCAATGATTAGAACCTGTGTTTGCGCAGGCGTTGACGGAATTATCATCCCTTCAAGACGAAACGTTCAGGTGAATTCAGTTGTCGAGAAAACCAGCGCCGGTGCAGTAAATCATATTCCTATAATTAAAGTAAATAGCCTGTCCAGCGCAGTCCAAAAGTTAAAAGAACACGACTGGTGGATAATTGCAGCCGACGCTTCAGCAAAAGATAATTATTATGATGTTAAATACAATGATATGAATTTTGCTTTAATTATGGGTGCAGAACACGCAGGAGTTTCAAAAACTTTATTAAAAATGTCGGATTTCAATGTTAAAATTCCGATGCTTAAAGACTTTAATTCCCTAAATGTTTCAAACGCAATGAGCATAATAATTTTCGAAAGCGTGCGCCAAAAACTTCAAGGAAAAAGTTAAGCAACGTAAAAAAATAGTTTTATTAAAAAATTCATATTACAATAATTTTAGATATGGAGAGCTTTTTATAAATGAAAAAAGAAATAGAAAAACTTGGACTGATTTCAGAAGACATTTCTGACGAAAACGTGAACTTTCACGAACTTGAACCAATGGATGAAGATGATGAAATAATTCACTCTGTAGAAGATCCAAAAGTTCAGGAAAGTTTGGCGTCTGTAAATTCTGATGACAGTGTAAAAATTTACTTACAGCAGATTGGCAAAATTCCTCTTCTTTCCGGCGAACAGGAGCTTGAACTTGCCAAAAAGATTTACGAAACACAGGACGAGTTTTCAAAAAATCTTCTTGTAAACGCAAACTTACGGCTAGTTGTAAGCATTGCAAAAAAATACATTGGCCGCGGGCTTTCGTTTCTTGATTTAATTCAGGAAGGAAATCTTGGGCTTATGAAAGCTGCCGGAAGATTTGATTACACAAAAGGTTATAAATTTTCTACCTACGCAACCTGGTGGATTCAGCAGTCAATTACGCGTGCAATTGCTGACAAAGCCCGTATCATAAGGCTTCCGATACACATGATTGAGTCGCTTGGGAAAATCCGCCGTGCAACAATAGATTTGACGACAGAACTTGGCCACACGCCGACAAAGCAGGAAATCGCTTACCGCCTCGGGGTCTCGGTAAATAAGCTTACCTCCATCATAAAATCTGCTCAAAGCACAATAAGTATGGAAACTCCTGCAAGCAGTTCCGAAGACAGTTCAAAAATTGCGGATTTCATTGTTGACGATTCAACAATTACGCCTGACAGCCGCGTTTCACAGGAAAATCTTTTTGAAGACATTAGAAAAATGCTTAACCAGCTTAGTCCGAAAGAGCGCGATGTTCTAATTCTCCGCTACGGGCTTGACAACAGCGGTGCAAAGAAGACTTTAGATGAAATCGGGTCACAATACGGTGTATCAAGAGAGCGCATCCGCCAGATTGAAAACCGCGCAATCGCAAAATTGAAAAAACTTTGCAAAAACAAACATCTGACCGTCGGTTTAAAGAATTACTTCGGCGAATAGCACACAAAGTGTGCT
>URXT01000057.1 GCA_900551915.1 uncultured bacterium | reverse complement strand
AAAAGAGTGGTCATATTATATTTAATAAAAAATCAAGTGATTTTTAGCTATTGAATTATTTTATTTATATATGAATAAGTTACGATTGTTTAAAAGGACGTGGCTTATGGGGAATATTAAATATCAACTCGGAAAAAGAATTAAAGAACTCAGGCAAAAGCAGAAATTTACCCAGGAAAAACTTGCCGAACTTGCAGGGATTGAAATTCCCAGTCTCAGCAATATCGAAAACGGTAAAAATTATCCAAATCATGAAACCCTTGAAAAACTTGCAAATGCTCTTAAAGTAAGGCCTTTTGAACTTTATTTATTTGATTATTACAAAAGACCGCAGGATATGTTAAACGAGATGATAAATTTGCTGGAAAACAACGAAGAACTTACACGACAAATGTATAAGTTCTTCTTGTGTATTAAATAAATTTTTACCGGAGACTATTCATCCTGAAGGCTTTCGTGTCCTGATTTGTGGGTTTTCAAAAGCACTCCGCGTTTAGACGATTGGATGAATTCTATCATCTTTTCGATATATTCATTCATCGGAATTTCAGCTTTAATCTTTTCTATTGCCTGAGTTGTGTTGTAATCCTCTGAAATCAACAGTTTGAAAGCTTCGTTGGTATGTGTTCTAACCTCAAGCGGCACACCGCGGCGTTTCATCGCAATTACGTTAAGTCCGCGCGGAACAGGCGGGCGTCCTTCACCTTTTGAATAAGGCAAAATGTCCTGACGTGAAGCAGAAAATCCGCTTACTATTGCCATATCGCCTATTCTGATATTCTGATGGAATACGCTCATGCCGCCCACAAATGCACCAAAACCGACATGAACATGTCCGCCTAAAGTAACAAGGTTTGCCAGAATTACTTCATCAGCCAAAACACAGTTATGTGCGACATGAGAGCCAACCATTAATAGACATTTTTTACCTACCCTCGTTGTAAAATCGCCGCAAGCCGCACCTCTATGGATTGTTACGTTTTCTTTTATAATTGTTCCATCGCCGATTACAACTTTTGTAGGTTCGCCTTTGTAACCCAAATCCTGAGGTTCAGAACCGATTGTTGCAAACGGAGAAATTGTACAATCGTCACCGATTTCGGCAAATTCAATATGCGCATTTGAAATAACTCTTGTTCTGTGACCGATTTTTACGTTTTCGCCGATTACTACATAAGGCCCGATTATAGCATCATCTGCTATTTGAGCCGACGGATGAACGATTGCTGTTTTGTCTATCATAAATTACCTCTCTTTTTCAAACTATAAATAAATTATAGTACAAAACAAAGAAGTTTGCCGGATTTTTACATTAATTTAATACGACTATGAATTTCGTATAGAAACTTTATTTTCCGGAATTTTCATCAAGAATATTTTTTAAAATCAATTTATATGCTGCGAATGCCGAAAGTGCATGCTGAACATTATCAATTCTGATTTCTTTATCAGACTTGACGGCGTCAAAGTTATTCCATTTGTAGGTGCCGGGAATTCCACCTTCCCTTGATCCGTCTTTAACCTGATATTTTGCAAGAAATTCTATACCGGCACTTACCGAATTTAAGATTCTTGTTTTTAAAACATTTGATGGAACTGTATGATAAGCCGCTATTAAACCTTCCAGAATAGTGGCATTCCCGCAAAGACTCCTAATTGATTTGTAAGAACCGTAGTTTTCTGCATCGGAGTCAAGATTCTGATTTTCTATAACCAAAAGTGAATTCTTTTCTAGATAGGCTGATATCAACAGTTTTTGTGCTGTAGTAAGTTCAATATCAGGCAATGAGTATAATTTCTGAATTGCCAGAAGTCCCCAATGGTCAAACTTCAGATTTTCAGCCGGAATAGCGGCTCCTAATTCTGCAAGCCGTAAAATACCTTTTTTAGCAGCATCAAGCCATTTTTCATCTTTGTCAGTATCATAAAGATACAATAGCCCCAGACAGGCTTCTCCAGGATAGTATCTTGCAGCATGCAGCTTTGATCTTGTCTTTGTTCCGAATTCATAACTCGGCCAAAAATCACCAAATTCATTCTGCATAAAAAGAAGAAAATTCCCCATCTTTTGCAAAATAGTTTTGCGTATTCTATTCTCTTCAAGAAGATTTGAAAGTGCAATCAAACCAAGCCCTGTTCCACCTGATGTAGCAAGAAGCACCGGAGCTTCTTCAAAAGGCTTTGAGACAACCCCATACATATCGGAATTAACTCTTTTTACATAATTTTTTATGAAATACTCTGATGCAACAAATCTTTTGTTTTGTATTGCAGTATTACCAAGCAGAGTTTCGCACAAGTACATGGAATAGAGCGTTCCAGCATGTCTTAGTGAACTGTACTGTTTATCTGAATATCTTGTCTGCACATCAGTGTTTGAACGGTATACATACTTGCCGCTTTCAGTTGTATTTCTTGAAATATAAAGCATTGCAAGAAGTATGCAGTTGTCCAGCTTGTCTATATCTAAAGAAAATTGTGCGGGTTTTTTATTATTTTTAAAAAAATTCAAAATTGATGATAACGGATTTTTCATAATTTTTATTATAACTTTAATTTATAAAATTGTCTATGCAAAAATAAAAGTTGGGCTGATTAACCCAACTTTACTTTATTTTTTATGTTTTGCAAAACTTTACTTCAAAGCAAAAGTCATGTCAGCTTCAACACAAACTTTGCCATCTACTCTTCCTGTGCCGTGAGCTTTGCATATCGGGCCTTTTACTTTTTGAAGTTCGATTTCCATTTCGAATTTGTCGCCGGGTCTTACAATATTCTTAAATCTAACATTGTCAACTCCTGCATATAATGTTAATTTTCCGGCGAATTCAGGCATTGTCATTAAAACGGGTGCTGAACATTGTGCCATAGCTTCAAGCTGTAAAACCCCAGGCATAATAGGATTGTTCGGGAAGTGCCCCTGAAAGAACTGTTCGTTCATGGTCATATTTTTGTAGCCTCTTGCGTATTTGCCCGGAACACATTCCGTAATTCTGTCTACAAGCAAAAACGGATATCGGTGTGGAATCATTTCCATAATCTGCATTGTGTCAAATTGTAAAACTTCTTGTTTAGTTTCTTCTGTCATTTTTTGTCTCCTTATTTACATTCAATTAATTTTTCTTTTAACATTTTTGCTACTTTTACATGAACAGCATGTCCTGCTTCTTTTGCAAGAATTTGGCATTTCAAATTTAAAGGATTTACTCCCGTAAGATAAAAGTCCCCGATTAAATCAAGGATTTTATGTTTAACAGGTTCATTTTCGCTTCTTAACGGCGAAGTGTAACCTTCATCCTGAAGCCCGAGTGTGTTTTCGATATTCACACCCTGTGCAAAGCCAAGCATCTGGAATTTTTTCAAATCCTTATAAAAACCGAAAGTTCTAGCTTCAATTATTTCTTCGCGGTTTTTCGGGTTGTAAGCCGCCCAGCGTCTTGTCAAATCCGGATGGTCGTAATTCACAGCATAAGAAATATAAAGCTCAGGCGCCGGGAGAACGACAAGACTAGTTTTACCATTCAAATAATATATAGGTTCGCGTACTGTAAAATACTGTTTTTTTTCGAAAAGATGTTTTTCAATTCCTGCTTTTTCAAAAAGTTCAACCCATTGTTTTGAACTTCCATCCAAAGCCGGAACTTCCATTTCATCCATGCAGATGTCGATACTGTCAATTCCGCAGAACGCAAGCGCAGCCGTCAAATGTTCGGTCAGCATTGCTTTTGCCTTTGATTTTTTGTCGCCCAAAACAACGCAATGGTCGGTTGAGATAACATTTTCAACATCAGCTTCAAACGGGTCAGCGCCGTTTATAAAATACCTGATTTTACCGGTTTTTGACGGGAAAAAATTTACAGTGCAAGGCTTGTTTTTCATCAAGCCGTTGCCGGTTATTGAAGTTTCCTTAAGAATTGTGGTCATTGTTGATATTTTCCTCAAATTCTTTTAAAAGCGGTTCGTATTTTCTGAATTTTGCAAAGATTTCTTGAGCGTCTTTCAAAGTTTTAAGTTGTTTGATAAAATCTTTTCTCGGCATTGCCGGAATTCCGACAACGATTGATTTTTCAGGGAAAGATTTTGTAACGCCTGCTTTTGCAGTAATTATTGTATCAGAACCGATTTCGATATGGTCAGCCAAACCTGCCTGGCCGGCAATTACAACTCTGTCGCCGATTACGCAGCTTCCGGCAATACCAACTTGAGAAACGATTAAGCAGCCTTCACCAACTTTACAGTTATGGCCTATCATTACAAGGTCGTCAATTTTTGTATTGTCGCCGATTGTAGTATTTTCTATTGTTCCGCGGTCAATTGTTGTATTTGCTCCGATTTCAACATTGTTTCCGATTGTAACCGCGCCGATTGACGGAATTTTGAAAATTACATGTTTTGCATTACTTTCTTTAATTTCACCGTCTTTTCTTGCCTGCTCAATGTTGTCAGGATTTTCTGTTACAAAGCTGAAGCCGTCAGCACCAAGAGAAACTCCGTGGTGAAGAATTACATCATTGCCGATTTGAACTCTGTCGCCAACATTTACGCCGGCGTGGAAAAAGCAGTTTTTACCGATTTTTACGCCGCCGCCGATGTATGAGTTTGCAAGAATTTTTGTATTATCGCCGATAACTGCATCGCGAGAAACAACAACATTCGGGCCGATTTGAACATTTTCACCTAACTTTGCTGTTTCATGAACAACTGCTGTCGGATGAATGCCTTTATTAACTTCCGGGGCTGTGTAGAACATATTTAAAAGTTTCATCATCGCAAGACGCGGGCGCTCAACTTCAATAGTTGTCAAACCGTCGATTTGCACACCCAAAGGCACCAGAGCTGCTTTCGCTTTTGATTTTGCAAGGTTTGCAATTTCTTCTTCGCCCAAAGCAAGCGCTAAAGTGTTTTCATCAGACAAAAGCGGAGGCGCAATCTGAGTAATTGTTGCATCCTGAACCTTTGTCAACATACCGCCTGTGATATGTGTAATTTCTTCTAAAGTGAATTTTGGCATTTGTTTTTCTCCTTATTAATAAATTATTTTATTATTTTTATGTCATTGCGAGCCCTGTATCCGCCATAAGCGGGGCGGGCGAAGCAATCCAGCTTATTGAATATCATCATATAAATCGTTCCAATCAGGATTATTTATTTCAATTAATTTAAGCTTATTTTTTCTTGAATATCCTTTCAATTTTTTCTCTTTTACAATCGCGTCCTCTATATTTTCACAAACCTCATAGTAAGCAAGTTTATCTACATTATATTTTTTTGTAAAGCCGTCAATTAATTTATTTTTATGTTCACACACACGTTTTTGCAAATCTGATGTTACACCTGTGTATAAAGTACCGTTTCTTTTATTAAAAAGAATATATACATATCCATTTTTCATAATTATTCACTGTCAATAGGCTGGATTGCTTCGCATTCGCTCGCAATGACAGGCTGATTAATCCTTTCAATGGTTTTCGTCGTTGAACGCCCCTGAACAAATTCTATAAACTCAACTCTCGTATTATTTTTACGCATAATATCAGCTTCGGGCAGAGTTTCCATTGTGTAGTCAGCGCCTTTTGTGTAAACATCCGGCTTAATCTCATCAAGCAGATTGCGCGGGCTGTCTTCGTCAAAAAGCACAACAAAATCCACGCATTTTAATGCGCATAGAATTTCTGCCCTGTCATCTTCGCAATTTATCGGCCTGCCTTCGCCTTTAATCGAACGAACTGATTTATCCGAGTTCAAAAGAACAATCATATAATCCGCAAAAGATTTTGTTTTCTCCAGATATCGCACGTGACCGACATGAAGAATGTCAAAACAGCCGTTTGTACAAACAACAGTTTTTCCGCTTTTATGCAGGTTCGCTACAAATTCCGCAACTTTTTCTCTTCTTAATAATTGTCCCATATTACTCCTTATTCTGCTATTTTACCAGAAACAAAGAATAATAGCCTTGCTTTTTAACAAAAAGTAATAATAAATTAACGGCTGGGCTTTTGACGCAGCAAATTGCCGGCTATACAATTTGAAGAGTTTGCTCAAGCATTTCAACAGTTGAGCGAAGGTAATTGTATTTTTGTTCTTCTTTTAATTCTTCTTGTGTATTTTCAATGTCTTTTTCGAGTATTTGATTATCCATGATTTTCTCCAAAGGGTAAATAATTATTTTTTATTATGACGGATCTTTGAAAGCGCAACATTTATGGCATCCTTTGCACGGTCAAAACCCCACGATTCCTGCAAAATCGCTGCTGCTTTCTTATCATTAAACGAATCTTCAAGAAATTCAATTGGCCTGCCGTTCCTATCAACGAAGATATCTTTTTCTGCATTCAAATTTTCCGCAAGAGAAGAAATCTTTTTCACGGCCGGCGCCACTGGGGTATGTATATTATTAATTTTCATTTTTTCTCCTAGAATAAATCCATTTCTATAAGTTTTTGACAAATTCTGACAGTATTTAATGCTGCTCCGATTCTCAAATTGTCAGCCACGCACCAAAGCGAAATTCCATTATCAAAAGCCAGATTTTTACGAATTCTGCCGACAAAAACAGGGTCAACACCGGAAGCATCACGTGTTGTCGGGTATTCAAAGTTTTCGGGGTTATCGATAACTTTAACGCCAAAAGAATTCTTCAAAATTTCACGGACTTCTTCCGGCGAAATTTTTTCTTCAAATTCAATATCAACAGCTTCCGAATGTCCGTTGTAGACAGGAACTCTTGCTGCCGTACAGGAAATCGGCAAGTCTGCCGGAAGATGAAGAATTTTTTTAGTTTCGTTAGCAACTTTCATTTCTTCTTTTGTGTAGCCGTTTTCGCAGAACACATCGATTTGCGGAATTACGTTAAACGAAATCGGTTTTTTGAAGCATTTGTTTTCAAAGTTTTCGCCTGCAAGATTTGCTTTTGTATCGGCGGTAAGTTCGTTTATTGCAGCAAGTCCGGCGCCTGAAACAGCCTGATATGTCGAAACGATAAGTCTTTTAATCTTTGCTTTTTCATGTAGCGGTTTTAAAACAAGCATTAATTGTGAAGTTGAGCAATTGGGGTTTGCGATTATGCCTTTATGTGTTCTTAAATCTTCATCATTAACGTAGGCAATTACAAGCGGAACATCTTTCTCCATTCTGAATGCGCTTGAATTGTCAACCAGAACAGCACCGCGTTTAACAATTTCAGGAGCGAATTTTTGCGAAGTTGAGCCGCCGGCAGAGGCTAAAACAATATTTACGCCGTCAAAACTTTCCGGTTTTGCTTCTTCAACGGTATATTTTCTGCCCTGAAATTCAATTTGCGTGCCGGCGCTTTTTGCACTCGACAAGAATTTTATTTCATTGAACGGAATTTTTAATTCGTCAACTATCTTGGTAATTTCTCTTCCAACGACGCCGGTTGCGCCCAAAATTGCGATATTTGGTTTTCTCATTATGTCCCTCTTTTCGTCTGCGTTAATTATAATAACAAAGGCATAATAAAAAATCTTGTTATGTTAATTTTTATTTATTTAACTTTTGAGTCAGGGAATTCTTTACACCCCACGCGCAAATTTAAGTCTCGAATTTTCTAGACAACATTTGCACCCTCTCCTGATACAGGAGAGGGTTGAGTTAACCTGCAAATTTCAAGAATATCTCATAAGAAGATGTCCTTTACCAGCGCAAAATTCATAAATTTTGACGAAGCATTTAACACTGCTCCTAGCGCCAATTGTATGACAGTTCCAACGTATAGAAGTGAACTTTGTTCACCAGGGATAATCATCTTTCATTTCCCAGTTGTCAATCAGGATTAAAGCCGCGCAAAACCAGTTGTGATTTGTTGAAGCCATATCCTTGTCACGATATTTGCAGCCGCAGTCAGCATAAGATGCAGCTCCATTCACATAAACATTTCTATGCCATGCAGAACCCAAAACCGGATTCCGCCAGATATTCCAGCCGTATGGGATAAAATTTTCAGCTTTTTGGAAGCTTTTATCTGTCGGTGCGACAAGGGTATATATAAAAATATCTCGGCCGGGAAAATTTGGTTTAGTGCGGCCGTTTAAATCAACCAAAACAGCCGATTTGCCCCAAAAGTATAAATTTACACCGGATGAAAGAACGACTTTCAAGACGCCTGAACCTCCCATAGCACCTGGAATATATTCAAGCGCTGGATCTAATTGCAGATTAATTTCTCCGGCGCGAATTACTTTAACTTCCATTGTCTTTAGATATTTGATTATGTAAGTGTTCCAAAAATCCTGAACATTATAGGCCGTAAAACTTCCGTAATCCCAATATTCCCGCTCACCATACTCTGCAACAGCAAGGCTTGCGGCAAGATTAAGCTCCGTATAAGTTTTCTTTAAAAGAGTCAGTGTTTGATTTTTTTGATATTTACCTATCAGATTTGGTAGAGTCATTGCGCAAATAACTCCGATTATGCCGAGGGTGATGAGGACTTCGGCCATGGTGAAGGCGGGGGGTTGGGGAAGTGAAAAGTGAGAAATGAAACGTGAAAAGGCCGTTTCATTAATTAGTAAACGGTGAACAGTGAGCGGTGAGCTGTTCATTTCATTTTTACTCTGTTTCTTCGCGAAG
>URXT01000056.1 GCA_900551915.1 uncultured bacterium | reverse complement strand
CAAGAGATTTCGAACCAAGTTCGGAATGACTAAAGACAAAGCAGCTTTCACCCTTGCCGAAGTTCTTATAACCCTTAGTATCATTGGCATTGTTGCCGCTATGACTTTACCATCACTTATTGGCAGATATCAGGAAAAAGTTACTATCACACAGCTAAAACAAACCTATTCACTTCTCTCTCAGGCCTTTGCAATGGCTGTTGAAGAAAACGGAACTATTGACGGCTGGTGCCCAGCAGAATCAAGTTATGAGCTATGCACTGAGACTATTTACAATACAATCAGCAAATACATTAAGATAATCAGAAGTTGTGAAGTACGCAGCAGTTATTCTGGCAAAGACACCTGTTTTGCAAAAGAATATTCAAACAGATTTAATGATACAAAATGGCAAACACATCAAGCCCGTTCTTTTGTTATGATAAATGGAACAGCAGTTACATTTGATGCACATAATGGCGATGGACACCCAAGTTTGTGGTGTACTGCAAAGTTGACTGGTGGCAGCGCTTACAACGGCAATTGTGGTTCGATTACTGTTGATATTAATTCCGTAAGGAAACCAAACGTTGATGGACGTGATTATTTTGTTTTTAATATATACAAAGACGGCATAGCTCCGAGGGGACGAGCAGTTGATACGATATGGGTACATTCTTTTGATAGTCAGTGTTTGGGTAAACGATATTATGAAGTTCCAACAGGTGCCTGTACGGCTTGGGTTCTGGCACATGAAAACATGGATTATCTGCGCTGTGATGACCTGAGTTGGAATGGCAAAACTAAATGCAAATAGCAACAAAAAAGGTCTCAAATAAAATTGAGACCTTTTTGTTATTGTTTTATTGTCCTACTGTTTCTGCCGGTTTAAGCGATTCGCTTGCGTTTACGTAATTTGTCAACTGCTTTAATGCCGGTTTGTATGCATTTACAGTTGCGTTTCCGCCTAAGCAGCCGCCTGTGCAGGCCATTACTTCAATCAGGTTGCCAAGTTCGCACATACCATTTTTAGCATATTTCTTCAAGTCTCTGATTGATTGCTTATTCAATCCATCAATTATAACAGGATGTGCCGGGATTTCTTCAGGCAGAAGAGTTTGAACTGCTTTTGCAACTCCGCCGGTTACAGCATAATTTCTTGCTTCGGCAGAGGCTTCTGTTTTAAATTTACTTTCGCCGCATTCTGCAACCTGAATTCCAAGTGCAATAAACCATGCGCCGACTTCTTCATAGTTCAAAACGTAGTCAACGTTCGGATTTTGAAGTGCTTCGCGGCGTTTTGCAACGCAGGGGCTGAAAAATACAGTAATTGCATCCGGAACTTCTTTTTTCACGATTTCAGCAGTATAATAAAGCGGAGTTTTTGTATCTGAACGGAAAGGTTTCATCTCCGGAATATGTTTGTCTACAAGCTCGTTGTAACCTGCACAGCAGGAGGTTGTCATAAATTCTGCACCGTGTTCAAGTCTTTCAACAAATTCAGCGGCTTCGGTTTTTGTTGTAATGTCAGCGCCCTGCGCAACTTCATAAACATCAGCAAAGCCGAGTTCCATAATGGCTTCTTTCAACTGCTGAGGCGTGCACGGAAGCTGTCCCATAATGGCAGGCGCAACCATTGCGATAACTTTTTTGCCTGCTTTGATGTTTTTAAGAACATCAATAATCTGGCTTTTTTCATGAACTGCTCCGAACGGGCAGGCTGAAACGCATTTGCCGCAGGAAATACATTTTTCAAAATCTATTTTTGCATGACCGTCTTCACCTTTAGCAATTGCGCCGACAGGACAAGCGTTTTCACACGGAACAATGATTTTCTGGATTGCCTGATAAGGGCAAACCTGAGCGCACATTCCGCAGTTTTTACATTTTGCCGGGTCAATTACGGATTTGCCGTTTATTACGCTGATTGCTCCGAATTTACAGGTATTTACGCAGGGACGCGCAACGCAGCCCTGGCACAAATCAGTTACATAAATTCTTGCCGGAACGCAGCCTTTGCAAGCTGTTGTTAAAACAGTCAAAGGTTTTTCATCCGGAGCTTTTCTTTCAAGAGCTTTTTCAGCCAAAGTTGAAAGAAGTTCGCTGTCATCAGTTTCTTCAATTGAATGTCCGAGTCCTGCCACTGCTCTGTCACGCAAAATTGCGCGTTCTTTATAGATACAGCATCTGTAAGGAACTTCGTGGCCTTTCGGGCGCATATCGTAGGGGATTAATCTTGTGTTTTCTTCAAAATTATCACTTAAAAAGGATTTGATAAGTCTTACCAAAATTTCTCTTTTCAAATGCGATGTCTGTTTAGGGGTGTTTATTGCCATATTTCTACCTCTTTACTATTCCTTAATCAATAATAATATTATGACATGAACATAAAATTTTTCAAAAAACAGTCCAAAATTAAAAAAGCGGGTCATAAAAACCCGCCGGAAAACTTATTTAGCTTGTTGTGAAAGCTTTTCATCAATTGCTTTAAGAACTTTTTCAACTGTCGCTTCTTTAATGACTTCATCGTCGACTTTTACATAAGGTGCTTTTGAAAATTCCCAGTCAATTGAGCACAACCCCAGGCAGGGAACGCCTGAAACATCAACTTTTTCGCCGTATTTTTTCGGAACCATTTCGATTAATTCCTGCAAATTTGCCGAACCCATTACAAAGCAGGTTGTTCCTAAACATACTTTAACACTAATTTTTTTGTCCATCTGTTTTATCCTTTCTAACGATTACGTTATATGTCTTTTTTTGAGTGAGAAGTGAAGGATGAGAAGTGAAAAGTTCTTATCATATTCGGTTTTGAAAGAATTCTGCGATATTAGAATTAAGAAATGGTCTTTTCACTTTTCACCTTTCACTTTTTACTTCTTAACCCTCACATGTATTGTATGCTGACTTTCTTGAAATATTTGTCCTGCAAAACTTTTGCAATCTTTTTAATTATGTTTTTGCGGATTTCGATTTCAATCGGAAGCGCCGGGTCGTAATGCGCTTGATTTAATTTTGCACCCACCATGAAATTTATGCAGTCGCTATCCAATAAGAATTTTACCAGCTTTCCCGCGGCATTGTCAATATCTGATGTACCGGCTTCCAAATACTCAAGGGTTTTGGTAAGCGTCAAAATCCCCTCCGTCACCAAATCCACGCCATCCATAAACGAACATGCTGGCAGTTTTCCGATACTGATTGTCGTATCCATTGTTATCGGACGGTCAAGTTCGCGTGAAATAAGGTTTGCTGTTGTGCCGCCGCAGATTGCCTTTTTGCCTTTAAAATTGTCAAACATTTTTGCATATTCTGCATCCTTTTGCTGATGATAAGGAGGGCCTGTGAAAATCAAACTTTCTCGCGGCTCCCTAAAGTACAAAACACAAGCGGAAATATCATCTTTAGGATTTCTATCGGTTTCGATGTTACGCGCCTGATTGACAATATACTGCGAAAGTTCTGAACTTGAAATCTCCGGATGTTCACGAAGTTTGTCCTGCAATAAAATAATCAAACCCTCACGCCGAAGTCCGAGTTTAAGCCTTCCTCCGCCAAGTCCGGCCTGCGTTACGCCATCCGAGCAGAAAATCAGTCTATCTCCGAGCTTTAGTTTAAGTTTATAAACTCTCATTTTTCTGTTTTTGAAAGTTTTTGACTGAATTGTCTCGTATTCAGGCGTCATAACTTCATTATCACGAATCCAGATGAATTCCGGGTTGCCTTCTTCAACTATTTTGGCGTTGCCGTAATCGTCGCAGTCAATCGCTGAAAATGTAGAATAACTTATTCTTCTGACTTTACAGACCGGAAGCGAATTCATAATAATTTCAGCGGCTTTTCGGATTGGAATTTGCCCGTTTTCGATGAACTGCAAAAGCATTGTTGCTGTCATACATGAAAGAATATTTGCCTTAATTCCGCTGCCTAAACCGTCTGACAAAACCGCAATCAAACGGGCTTCATCAGGATATCTTTTGGAAACAAAGTAATCCCCGTAAGCGTTCTGGTTATATTTTTTCATTTGATTACAGTCGATGTCTATGAACATTTTTTTTGAAGTGAAGAAGTGAAAAGTGAGAAGTGAAAAGACCATTTCATAATTCTATTATCGTAGGAATTTTTCTAACCAAATATGATAAGAACTTTTCACCTTTCACTTTTCACTTCTTCACTCTTTATCCTCCTTATCATCATAATCTTCCGCAATTGAACTCAAAAGCGTTTCTGTTTCAACCATGTGTTCGCCAAGAAGGCAGGCAATTTCCTGAACAATGGAGATGTTTTTTGAAATTACCTCGTGCGCTTTCTGGGAAATCTTCTCGCGGTTTGTTTCTGTTTGTGTAACGTCAGTGATTACAGCGCCGACAATTTCGTTTTCTTCAATTGTAAAAGCGCTTATATCATAAAGTCTGTTCTTGACCGGATAGCGTTCTTTGTGCAAATCTTTTCCGGAGGTTAAAATTGTTTTGAAAATATCTGCAAAATCAACAATTCTATCGATTGCAGCACCTGCAAGCCCGTCCGGACGCGCCTTAAACACATCATACATGTCACCAGTAAACATTTTCATAAATGCGTCGTTTGCTTCAAGAATATTCAAATTACTGTCAACCATCACGGTTGCAGAAGGCATGCATCTAAGCATTGCAGCAGCTTTTCGCATTGCAATTTTTCGCATATATGAAACGCACATGGAGGTTTCAGCATCACCGTCAAGAAGAGCTTTTGCCAAATCCCTGCAAGTCGCATAACCGCAGCCGCCGCAGTTTAATTCGTCATCAACCGTGTGTTTTCCGATTTTTTTAAGGGTTTTCAAAATCTCTTCAATCGGATAATCGCTTGTCACAACTTTCTTAGGCTCAATTTTATAATCAACAACAAAACTAGGGTCTTTTGGAATTGACTCTCTTTTCTTCTCTTTTGTCAAAATATCGGAAACCATTGTTATTCCGGCTTTTTCAGAGGAAATACACGGTCCGCCTACACACCCGCCGTCACATGCAAGAGCTTCGATGAAAATAGTTTTGTCAAGCTTTTCCGGGTCAAGATTTTTTAACGCGCGCTGTAGCGAGCTTAACCCGCAGACTTCTAAAAGCTGAACGTTCTCATTTACTCCGGACTTTCTGATAGTTTGGTTCATTCCGCCGTCAATCGGATAAAGCGTTCCTTCATAAGCCGATTCGGGCACAAAATGATATCTGCTGTCTTTTGCGACTTTTGAGATATCACCGATTTCCTCATTAAACCACATGCGCAATTCTTCAAATGTCAATGCAACGTCAAACAAACCGGAAGAATATTTGACTTCATTTTTCTTGCCTATGCATGGGCCGATAAATACTATTGAAATATCGTTTCCAAATGTTTCTTTAAGAATTTTCGAATGCGTCATCAAGGGCGAACCGATTGGCGTAATGTATTTTGTGAATTCCGGCATATAAAGCCTTATGTAATCTACAATTACAGGACAAGCGCTTGATATGAAAAGTCCGTTTTCGGAAGAATTAAGCATTTGTGCAGTTTTGATTGAAACCTCCTGCGCTCCAAGGGCAGTTTCTGAAACGTCTTTGAAGCCGAGCTGCTTTAAAAGTGCAATCATTTTCTGTGCAGAATTTTCAAATGACGCCCTCCATGAAGGTGCAAGTGAAACGTAAACATCTTTTTGCGCCCTGATTAAGGCTTTAGCTTTGTCAATATCAGTTCTGACACGTTTGGCTCCTGCAGGACAAGCTTTTACGCAGCTTCCGCAGGCAATACAGCGTTCGCCGATTACCGACGCATGTCCGTTTTCAATTTTGATAGCTTTTACAGGACATTCTCTGATGCACTTGTAGCAATCATGACATTCGTTTGAAAGTGTATAAACCGGATTATTACTATTCATTTTAACCCCTGTATTTTTGTAAGGATGACTTAATTCTATCTGAAAACTAATCTGCCTGAGCTAGGCCGTCGAGAATTTCTTTTAATTTATCTTCATCAACTTCAGTATACTCAATACCGTTGATAATGACATTAGGACCAGAAACACATTTACCTTCACAACGTGCCCCTGCCAAATCAATAACAGCTTCTAATCCGTTATCTTTAATATAATTTTCGATAAATTCAAGGTTTGCAGCATTTCCGCGGGCATAGCAGGAACTTCCCATACATACGGTTATAATAATTTTAGACATACCACCTCGTATCTATCTATAAATCTATTCCTTATTATATTCTAACTCAATAATTATTATAAAGCAAGACAAATAAACTTAATAAGATTAAACATAATCAAAATCACAATAGCCGATTGACTAATATGAATTTGATTACGTCTAGTTATCTCAAAATGTCATCCTGAGCATGGAGCGGAAGGCTCACGGGAATTTGCCACAAGCAAACGAAGCTCCAAACATGTCGTCCTGAGCATGGTCTGGAAAGACATACGGGAACTGACAAGAGGGAGAAAAGGTTCTTATTAAAAGAAAAGGTAAAGCTATTTTGAGAAGGGATTATTCGCCACGACGCAATGAAAACTAACTACCTGTAAAGACCATGCTCAGAATGACAGGAAGAAAAGAAAAAGGCGCCTCAAATATGATTAACGGGCGCCTATATTGAGCAAAAAGTATTTTAGTTATTAGTAACATTAATATCGATATTTAGTGTAGCTGTACCTCCTGGGTTAATCTTTAACTGTTTGGGACTAATTGAATAAGTACATTTGTACGGAGTAGAGACCTGATTGCAACTATATTGTTTTGGGTCACCTTTAACATAGAAATTAAACCCGCTGAGGGCAATTATATTATAAGTTCCAGGCAACAAACCATCGACAACAGTTGAAGGCTTTGTAAAACTACCTAATGTTGGTACACTTACATAAAAACTATTTACCATAACGCCAGAAATATTCACAAGAACTGTTACTTTTCCAGCCTCATCATCAGGCTGTTCTGGAGTTGTAGGCCCCAACATATCACCGCAACAGGTATATTTAGCATATACTGGAAAGGTTTGACCGGACTTTACTGTGACTGAAGTTGGAGATAATAATAGTCTACAATCACATTTATAGCCTATATAACCTGGACCTGGTGAAGTAGAGCAGTTCTTAATCTGCGGGAATGTAAAGGTTCCACGAGAGAGGCTATATGTACCAGGAGCTACTTTTACATCGTTGTATGAACTCGTAGACGTAGGAGTTGAGCCTGTGTAACTTTTTGTACCTTTTATATTAATTTGTGTTGATATAATGTTGTTTATGCAATTATCTGCGGTAGAATAAATTCTTATTGTAGCATCACCTGCAGATGGAGGATTAGTAGTTTGTTGCGCGTTAACAGTTACTCCGCTTACACAATTTTCAGGCGTGGCTTTTGCTGTTGCCATTATTTGACCGGCATTTGCATTGGATATTTCTTTCAGAGTTACCAGGGAGGACATTTTTTGACCTGCAGGTATTCTTAAGGTACCGCTAAATTGCTGTGTGCCATTCATATTGGAACCAGGCGTTGTTGATACATATACAACTGAACCGCTTACAGATACTGAGATATCGGTTGTGCTTGCTGAACTTACAGATGCACTGCCGACAACTTTAAAACCACCACCAGAACCGGGTGTTGTTCCAAGGTTATTGTATTGTGCTGATAAATTAACTGTAACTGGAACCGGTCTACATTGCTCGCTGCTGCCATCACAGGAGGTGGAAATATTTACCGAAGTATTTTGCCCTGCTTTGACTGTAACTGATTTTGGAGTTATGGTTGGTGTAGTCGGAGGAACGCTCCAGTTATGTTCACCAGGTAGCAAAACTCCGGTTCCGCCCCAGTTTAATATATAACTTCCTGGTGAAATTGAGCAGGTGGTAGAACCTATTGGCCCTGTCATTCCAGATTCAGAGTATGCGCCGAACTTACACGATTCTGAGTTAAAGTTGACCCATCCTTGAAATCCGTCACAACCTGTTGCTGACCAGTTTAGAGTTACTGAACCTTTCTGGTCAACTGAGCTGCCGTCACAAGAGGTTTTTATCGTTACGGTTGAGGTTTTGCCTTCCGTTACGGTTAGCGAGATCGGACTTACGGAGTGATCTTGGGGGACTTTCCACTCGCCTACCTGATTACCTGAATTTTCTCGTACGCCTATATTCGCCAGAACTAAATACTCTCCGGGAGCTACTTCTTCGGTTACAGAACCCGATGGCGATTCGCCGAATTGGATATTGTATTTGTTTGCACCTAGGATTACACCGCCTTTGGCTGCCGAACAACCTTTAGCTTCCCAAACTACTGTTACCTGCGTTTTTGCAGCGCTACCGCCACCCTGGTTGCAATCGATATCCGCATATGCTGTTCCATTCGCTGGGATGTTTACGCTGCTTGGGCGTATACCTACTGTACCTTTGCTATAGCTTGGGCCGCCGAAATCGCCCATACAGCTTTTGGCGCTTAGAGATTGTTCTCCGGCAGGAAGACCTGGAATTTTTATTTGTTGAGCATCTTTCCATTTACCGCTGCCGGTTGAGCGCTGAGAGCCTATATTTATATCATAACGAGTCATGCCATTACCGTTTGTATTTACGGTTAATACTAGAGTACCGGTTTGGGCGGATGGACTACTGCATGGTTCTTCGGTGAATTCTACATTTACAGCATTTTCTTGACCGCCGACTACTTCAAAACTGTCGGGGCTGTACATTACACCTTTAGTTGCATTCCAGTTTCCTGTCTTATTTGACATATTTTGGATATACCAATGAGAAACGCTGCCTTGAAGACTATATGTTCCTGGCGAGAGTTCTAAACATGGACGATCTTTTATTTGAACAATTAGATTACCATTTCTACCGCCGGTTTCTTGACTAACGTTACCACCGCCACCATCGCCGGAAACGGTGAGGCTCCATTTTGCACCGGTTACCATACGTATTACAGTACTTGGACCTGGACTTTGAGGCGGGTAATTTGCTAAACAGGGACTAAACACTGGGATAAAGCATACTTTGGTAGGAGCACCTTGAGCTACACATTTCCCGGTTAGATCAACGACGCCGTCTTTGTCAACTATTTCGACTTTTACAT
>URXT01000055.1 GCA_900551915.1 uncultured bacterium | reverse complement strand
AATATAATTATTAATATTTTTTTACAAAGCCGGCAGAAAAGTAAATTTTTTTCTGTAAATATACTTTATATAATTATAACGGGGAAATTTGGGGAATTATGTCGTATCATTTCATAGGATTTAATACTAATTATATGTTCGGGTTCGGCGGATGCTGCAATAGATTTATGCCTTTTGTTCCGTACAGTTTTAATTATTTTTATAATCCTTTTGCAGTTTTCAATACGGCTATGCAGATAATGAGCAATGGTTTTGAGTCTGTTTTCAAAACGCCTCAGCCAATGTTTACTCAAACTTTCACGCCAATTATCATGCCGTCTTGGAACAACAACAATTCAAATCTTCAAAATTATAACAGTCTTTATGACGGGGTTGGTTTTTATACTCCGAAAGCATATTCGATTGCAAATCCAGGAGTTTATGCAATACCTCAGATTACAGAAACTCCAAGATTTGACGATTTAAAAGACCTGACATACGGTTCGGGAATTGGTAATTCTTATTCTTTTTCGTCTTCAAAAGTTCCAGGCAGCACTTATAAACCTTCTTATACAACTTTGAGTGCGAATTATTTAAACAAAGATTTTCTGGCAAAAGTTAAGCAGGTTGCAAAGAATATCAATTGTGATTATCAGGATTTGCTTGCAGTGATGAATTCAGAATCAGGTTTGCAGCCGAACAAGTGGAATAGCTCAAAATCTGCTGTAGGACTTATTCAGTTTACAGACCCTGCTCTTGCTGATTTAAAAAGGGTTTACGGAATAAATCTGACAAAAGAACAGGTATCTAAAATGTCTGCTATTGAACAGCTTGATTTAGCGGAAAAGTTTTACAAAATTACAACACAAAAATTCGGCGGTAAAAAATTAAGCGCCGCTGATTTGTATGCTTCAACATATCTTCCTTGCAGAGCGACAAATGAGGTTTTATGCCGTAAAGGCGAAAGAAATTCCGATGGAAGTCTAAAAAGTTATTATGAAAGCAACACCGGACTTGATGTAAATGGTGACGGGATGATTACAAAAGAAGATTTGGCCAAACGCCTTGCTAAAAAACGTGTGAATTTGGATACTTTTGCGTAGTTGGAGGTTAAGACGATAAGATGTTAAGATGTTAAGACGATAAGTTCATTATGCAAAAGAGTTTATTCTAATTCCAAATAGAAACAGTAGGAATAGCTTGTATTATTCTGCAATTGCATTCTTATTAACAGGCTTTTCACGCGTTCAACTTTTCACCCAATCACCGTATCGAACTTAACGTTTTAATATCTTATCGTCATTCCACTAAAAATATTACATTTCGAAATAAATCATTGCAGAGAAAAATTTTTTCGTGTATTGTCATGGAATAATAATTGATATTGTGTTTTATAATTTAATTATTAGAAGCCGTAAAAATTGTGAAGCGGCAGCCGGATTACGGAAGGAATAGTATGGAAAAGGGATATATTGAAAACGGGTTTATCGTTGACTTAAGCAACGCTCACAAAACTTCGGAAATTATCTACGAATTGAGCAGAATTCTTGATTTGCCTGAAGCAAAAGAAAAAAAAGTCTGCATAAAATTCGGCGCAGTTAATCTTAACCAGTCGCAGCTTATCAGCGTTAAAGCTTTGATAGAATCAATGGACAGCGAGTTGGAATTTATTTCAACTGTTTGTGAAGAAACCAGAATTGCAGCAGAAAGTTTAGGCATCAAGGTTTCCGAACTCGAAAATAAAGTCGAAGCTCCCGAATTCAAAGAGGAAACCTCCGAAGAAAAAGAAGAAAACGGAACTCCTGTAAATCCGGAACTTGAAAATGCTCTGGATAAAATTTTCGGTGAAGGTGATTTCGAAGAAAGATTTCCGGAAGAAGAAGTTTCAGAAGAAGTTCGCTCCGAAGAAAAAATTTCTACAGATGAATTCGCCGACGAAGCTGAAGACGATGAAACAATCGCAGAAATAAAAAAACATATGAAAGAAGCAGAAAAGCTTCCGACATTATATGTTCAGCGGACTTTGCGTTCAGGCCAGAGCCTTAAATCTGACGGAAACATCGTAATAATCGGTGACGTTAATCCCGGAGCTGAAATTATTGCAAAAGGCGATATTACAGTTTGGGGTGTTTTAGGCGGGATTGCCCACGCCGGTTCTGACGGAAATAATTACTCAAGAATCCGCGCCCTCAAACTTCACGCAATTCAATTAAGAATAGGCGATATTTTTGCAAGACGCCCCGATACGGTTAATATCCCGTATGTCCAGAAAACTGATTTATTTACTCCGGAAGAAGCCAGAGTAAGCAGAAAACACATAGTTATCTACAAGGTACGAGAAGCATAATTTTTATAATAATTTAAAAGGAGAAATAATGAGCGGTCGAGTTATAGTAATCACTTCCGGAAAGGGCGGAGTCGGTAAAACTACCACTAACGCCAACATCGGAACAGCACTCGCAAGAGCCGGAAAAAAAGTTGTAATGATAGATACCGACTTGGGTTTAAGAAACTTAGACCTTTTGCTCGGTCTTGAAAACAGAATTGTTTATACAATTGTGGACGTTGTCGAAGAACGCTGCAAATTAAAACAAGCTCTTGTAAAAGATAAGAAAAATCCAAATCTTTGCCTCCTTGCTGCAGCGCAAACAAGAGATAAAACAGCTGTAACAGAAGAACAATTGAAAAAGATTTGCGAAGAACTTCAAAAAGACTTTGATTTCATTCTGGTTGACTGTCCAGCAGGTATTGAACAAGGTTTCCAAAATGCCGTTGCCGGCGCCTCGGAAGCAATTGTTGTCACAACGCCTGAAATGTCAGCAGTTAGAGATGCCGACAGAATTATCGGACTTTTAGAGGCAAAAGAAGAAATTAAATCATACAAACTGCTTTTAAACAGAGTTCGCCCGAACCTTATCAAGTCAAATGATATGATGAGTGTAGAAGACGTTGTTGAAATACTTTCAGCCGATTTAATCGGTATAATTCCGGAAGATACAGGAATTATAACTTCTACAAACAAAGGCGACCCGATAGTTAATGACGAAAATTCTCTTGCAGGAAAAGCCTACAAAAATGTGGCAAAAAGAATTATCGGCGAAGACGTTCCCTTCCTGAATCTCGAAGAAGACAACGGTGTTCTGGCAAAAGTTAAAAAATTCTTTTCCAAAATGATTGGAAAGGAGAAGTAAGATGAAAGATATTTTCTCAGATTTATTTAATAAAGTTTTCGGCTTTTTCCGCCAGTCAGAACAAAAGGAAGAAAATGCAAAAGACACGGCAGTAAACCGTCTTCGTGTAGTTTTAATGCAGGACAGAACAAATCTTACGCCTGAACTTCTGGAAAAAATGCGCGGCGAATTGATTGAACTTCTTTCAAAATATGTTGAAATGGATAAAGATGCTCTTGAACTTAATTTCGAACAAGAGGGAAATCAAATGGCCTTAATGCTTTCTATTCCGGTTTTAAGGGCAAAAGATGAAGAAGAAATCGAAGCCGCTGAAGAAGCAGCAGAAGCAGAAACTTCTGAAAAAAATGAAGATGAAAACGAAACTTCGGATGATACAGAAGAAGAATGTTCTGAAATTGCAGAAGATGAAACCTCTTCAGAGGAAGAAATTTCCGAAGAAACTCAAACAGAAGAATCTAATACCAACACAAAACACAGTAAATCAAAATAATCCTCTGAATTAATTCAGAGTTGAAAGAGAGAGAATTAAGCGCCGCAGTAATGCGGCATTTTTTTATGTAACGTTTTATTACAAAATATGTAACAAAAACTAAACAATCCGACAAAATCTATGTTGACAGGCATTCATGTTTGTAATACCATCAATATGCTTGAAGTATAGTAAATTTTTACAAATACCCGAAATTATTTACAAATAGCAATTCAGGCAAAAGTAAGGCGCAGTAGAGGTTTCGCCTGAAATAAGACCTCAAAAGTGTATTTATACAAAAAGAAAAGGAATAAATATGGCAAGCACAAAAAGACAAAGAATCAGAGTTTGTTTAAAAGCATACGATCACAAACTTATTGACGTATCTTCAGACAAAATCGTAGAAACTGCAAAAAGAACAGATGCAAAAGTTGCAGGCCCGATTCCTTTACCGACAAAAAGACGTATATATTGCGTTCTTCGTTCACCGCACGTTGACAAAAAATCTCGTGAACACTTCGAACTTAGAACACACAAACGCATTATCGATATATACGAACCGACTCAACAGACAACTGAAGAGTTAAGTAGATTAGATTTGCCGGCAGGCGTTGATATTGAAGTAAAACTTTAATTGAAACAAAAGCCAAACTGAAAATTAAATAAGCATTATGCATATATAATGTGATCTACTACCCGCCCAAAGGTTAAACCTTTCGGCGCGGAGGGTGAAAGTCCCGAAGGTAAAGTACAAAGGCAGCAAGTAGCGCTCGCAAGTGAAAATGCAAACCCGAAACGGGGCGGAATACGTCCGCACCAAGTAAGGCGAGCTAGAAAGGTAAAATATGACACTAGGTGTAATAGGTAAAAAACTTGGAATGACACAAATTTTTGACGAACAAGGATTAGCAATCCCCGTTACTGTTATCAAAGTTGACGATATCGTCGTTACACAGGTTAAAACAGTTGAAACAGACGGCTATAATGCAATCCAGGTCGGAACAATTGCAGCAAAAGAAAAACACTTAACAAAAGCACAATTGGGTCATTTCAAAAAGAATAACTTAGAAAACTTCAGACACTTACAAGAATTCAGAGTTGACAACCCGTCAGACTACAAAGTAGGTGACAAAATCGAACTTTCAATCCTTAACAACGTTGAAAAAGTAGATGTTACTGGAAAATCAATCGGTAAAGGTTTCCAGGGTACAGTAAAACGCTGGAACTTCGGCAGAGGACCAATGGGACACGGGTCTAAAAACCACAGAGAACCAGGTTCAATCGGTGCAGGCACAACTCCTTCACGTGTTATCAAAGGCAAAAGAATGGCAGGTAACATGGGCAACGAAAGAGTTACTATTACAAAATTAAAATTAGTTAAAGTAGATGCTGAAAAAAATCTTGTATTAGTAAAAGGTTCAGTACCCGGCTGCGAAGGCAGATTGGTAACAATTGTTCCGACAAGAACTAAGTGGAATTAGCCATTCCCTCGCCCCTTGCGGGAGAGGGCAGAATTTCAACTTGAGATTGACTATAAAGGAAATCGAAAGTTAGAAATTCGGGTGAGGGGTCTAACAAGCGCTATGAAGTATAAGTTTGATTAGATATCACTTCAAGACTACAAACAAAAACGACAAGGAAAAGTCATAAAACCGGCTGGTCTTGCCAGATAAAGCAAACGCAAGCGGTAAGCAGTCTTAAACGGAAGATAATAAATAATAAAGGAAAAACAAAATGTCAAAAGAAATATTAAGTACAAACGGAGAAAAATTAGGTGAAATTAACTTGAATGCAGAAGTTTTCGGCGTAGAACCGAACCTGCACGTTATGCACCTTGCTTTAAGAAGACAATTAAATAATGCACGCCAGGGTTCAGCTTGCGCAAAAACAAGAGCTGAAGTTTCAGGCGGCGGTAAAAAACCCTGGAAACAAAAAGGTACAGGCCGCGCTCGTGCAGGTTCTTTGCGTTCACCATTGTTTGCAGGCGGCGGCGTAATCTTTGGACCAAAACCAAGAAGCTACGCTTTCAATATGCCTCAAAAAGCAAGAAAATTGGCTTTGAAATCTGCATTGTCTGCAAGACAAGACCAATTAATTGTTGTAAAAGACTTCTCAACAATCGCTGAGCCGAAAACAAAATTGATGGTAAGTGCATTAAAATCTTTGAACGTTTCAGGAAAAGTTTTAATCGTAGCTGATACAAAAGCTGCAGAAAATAAATTCCTTGAACTTTCTGCAAGAAATATTCCGAGCGTAAAAATGATTTTACCGTCAAACTTGAATGTAAAAGACTTGTTGGAAGCTGACTTCGTTGTATTAACAGAAGCATCAGTAAAATATATCACTGAAAGATTAAGCTAATTAAAAGTGTAAAACCAAGGAAAAGAAAAGGAAATTTATAATGAAAGAAACATCAAATACAGAAAAATTATACGGCATTATTAAAAAGCCTTTAATTACTGAAAAATCAGTAGGTGCAACAACTCTTGGACAATACACTTTTGAAGTTGTAAAAAACGCTACAAAAATTGAAATTGCACAAGCAGTTGAATTAGCTTTTCCGGGCAGAAAAGTTAAAAAAGTAAGAACAGTTTACATGCCATCTCACGAAAAAAGAATGGGATACAAATTCGGCAGAACTGATTCCTCTAAAAAAGCCATCGTAACGATCGAAGGCGAACCGATTGAAGAATTAATCGGAGCGTAACAAACCCTAACACAGGGTGACGGTTTTGTATACCGGCTTGCGTTTGCAAGAGAAGACTGCAAAACCAAAACGGGGCGTCTGGCACAAGTCCCAAATGTAATACAAAAAGCCAAAGGAGAAAAACAAAATGGCAATCAGAAAAATAAACCCGACATCTCCGGGACAAAGAGGTATGACAAAGAGTGATTACCAGGAAATCACAACTTCAACCCCTGAAAAATCACTTCTTAAATCATTGAAGAAAACTGCCGGCAGAAACAATACCGGTAGAATTACATGCCGTCATAAAGGCGGCGGTGTAAAAAGAACTTACCGCGTAATCGATTTTAAACGTGAAAAATTCGGAATTCCAGCAACAGTAAAAACTATTGAATACGATCCGAACAGAAACGTAAGAATTTCATTATTATATTATGCTGACGGTGAAAAAAGATATATCTTGACCCCCGAAGGCTTAAACGTAGGCGATGTAGTTGTTTCAGGGCCTGAAGCTCCTGTACAAAACGGTAATGCGCTTCCGTTAGAATTAATTCCGTTAGGTACAATCGTTCACAATATCGAATTGAACCCTGGTCGTGGCGGAGTTATGGTTAGATCAGCCGGTAATGCAGCTCAGGTAATGGCTAAAGAAGGCAATTACGTAACAATCAAACTTCCATCATCAGAAATGAGAATGGTAAGAAAAGAATGTATGGCAACCATCGGAACCTTAGGCAACTCAGAATTCAAAAACATTTCTTTAGGTAAAGCCGGAAGAAAACGTTATATGGGTATCAGACCTACAGTCCGCGGTGTTACAATGAACCCTTGCGATCACCCTCACGGTGGTGGTGAAGGTAAAACAGGTCCCGGCGGACACCCGAAAACACCTTGGGGTAAACCGGCTCTCGGACAGAAAACCCGCAAAAAAGGCAAAGCTTCTGATAAACTAATCGTTAGAAGAAGAAAGAAATAAGGGTTTGGGCAGGCGCAAACAGCGCACTTAAGAGTGAAAAACTTTGAAATAAAAAGTTTTGAACCGCCAATAATCCAGGATAAAAACAAAAATTCAACCAAAAATAATAAAAGGAGAAATTAATGGCACGTTCATTAAAAAAAGGTCCATACGTAGAAGAAGCTCTACAAAAAAGAATCGAAAAAATGAATGCAAATTCAGAACATAAAGTAATTAAAACCTGGTCAAGAGCATCAATGATAGTACCTGATATGTTAGGTCACACAATTGCTGTTCACAATGGTAAAACTCATGTTCCGGTATACGTAACAGAGCAAATGATTGGACACAAATTAGGTGAATTCGCACCGACAAGAATGTTCAAAGGACACGCAGGTTCCGACAAAACTGCAAAAAGAAAATAACGCGAGCTGAAGGGATTTCTCTAAAGCCAACGAGTTAGATAAAAACTATAAGGAAAGTAAAAATGGAAGCTAAAGCAAAACAAACAGATATAAAAATGACAGCAAGAAAACTTCGCCGGGTAATCAACGAAGTTCGCGGAAAATCTGTCAAAGAAGCTCAAGATATGTTACGTTTTATGCCTTATTTTGCAGCAAGAGTTGTTGAAAAGAACTTAAAAGCTGCAGTAGCTAACGCTCAGGAAAAATACGGCGTAGGCGCTGAATCTTTGAAGATTTCCGAAATCTTTGCAGACGAAAGCGTTACATACAAAAGAGCACGTACAAGAGCTCAAGGCCGTATGTACAGCAGACTAAAACGTACATCTCACTTAACTCTTAAAGTAAGTGATATCGTTAAAAAGTAGCGCGAAGCAGAAGTCAATCTGATGCCTTGTGCGAAGGGTTGACGATAAGCGGGCGTATAAAAACAAAGGTAAAGTACAAAACAAAAGGTATAAAAAATGGGACAAAAAACACATCCAACCGGATTTAGAGTAGGTATAATTCAGCCTTGGTTAAGTACCTGGTACGCTAAGGTAAAAGATTATGCTGAATTTGTTGCAGAAGATGCAAAAATAAGAAAATTCGTTAAGAAAAAATTATATGCAGCAGGTGTTTCTAAAATCTTAATTGCAAGAAAAGCATTAATGATTACAATTACTGTTGTAACAGCAAAACCTGGTATCGTTGTCGGAAGAGGCGGTCAGGGTATTGAAGAACTTAAACAGGAAGTTTCAAAATATCTTGGTAAACCGGTTACAATTAATGTTGTAGAAGTTGCAAGAATTGACGCAGATGCACAATTAGTAGCTGAAGCTATTGCCCAGCAATTAGAAAAACGTGTAGCATTTAGACGTGCTATGAAACAGGCAATGCAGCGCACAATGAGAGCAGGCGTTCAGGGTATTAAAGTTATGGTATCCGGACGTTTGGGCGGTGCTGAAATTGCACGTTCTGAATGGGCAAAAGAAGGCAGAATTCCGCTTCAAACTCTTAGAGCTGATGTAGACTACGGTTTCACAGAAGCAGATACAATTATGGGTAAAATTGGTGTTAAGGTTTGGATTTTCAAAGGCAACTTAATGCCTGGTGAAAAAGCAGACCAGAACATTAAAGCAAAATCAGGCAAAGATAACTCTGAAAAAGGCGGAAGACGTCCGAAAAGAAGAGCTATTGAAGCTGAATAAGTAAGTGTCCGGAATAAACCGGCGACACAAATGAAATTAAGTAAAAATAATTAACAGGAGTAAATAAAATGTTACAGCCTAAAAAGACTAAATACCGCAAAATGATGAAAGGCAGAATGAAAGGCCACGAAACAAGAGGAACAAAACTCGAGTTTGGAAGCTACGCATTACAAGCCTTAGAACCAGGCTGGATTACCAGCAGACAAATTGAGGCAGCACGTCGTGCAATGACTCGTGAAATCAAACGTGGCGGTAACGTTTGGATAAAAATCTTCCCGGATAAACCTATTACTGCAAAACCTGCTGAAACTCGTATGGGATCAGGTAAAGGTAACTTGGAATACTGGGTTGCGGTTGTTAAACCAAACAGAATTCTTTTTGAACTTGAATACTTCGATAGAAGTGTAGCAGTTAATGCTTTAGAATTAGCAGCACAAAAACTTCCTATCAAAGTTAAAGTTGTAGAAAAGTCTAAATTGGAAGCTTAACTTGCACTAACAAGAAAAAGGAAACTATAAAATGAAATTAAGTGAAATGCGCGAAAAATCAACTGATGAGCTACAAAGTGCAATTGTTGAATGGAAAAAACAGTTATTTGACTGCAAGATGAAACTTTCAACACACAAATTAGAAAACACAGCACTTGTTTCTAAAACAAAACGCTTAATAGCTCAAGCAAAAACAGTAATAAAAGAAAAAGCGGATTGCGAGCAGAGGGCGTAGAGCAAGACACTCTGCTAAACAAACAG
>URXT01000054.1 GCA_900551915.1 uncultured bacterium | reverse complement strand
AGCTTCTGCAAGCTGTTCTTGAGTTAATCTTCTTGATTTTCTTATATTTTTAAGATTAGCTGCAAATTTTTGTTTAAACATTTTTCCTACTCATATTAAGTCTATAGATAAATGAATAAATGTTTACAAATTAATATATTGAATTATATTGACATTTTTCTAATTAATATATAGAATTTCTTATTAGTATACTAGAACAACATAGTAAATTCCTTTATAAAGAGTATGATAAAATGGTATTTTTTAAATACAAACGAACTTTAGGGCGTATAGATTTTGAAATTTTTGGTACAAAATTTACCCATATACTTCGTAATAAAAATGTCAACCGTTATATTAGTTTAGGCTCAAATTGTTTTGTCCGAATGGTATTTACCAGATATGGTTTAAAACCAAAGAAAAAATATGGAGAACTTAGTTTCCCTTTCGATTTATGTATAACCCCGATTGCTTCTCTTGCAGAATTATTAGAAAATGATTTTAAAGGCATAACAGACAATGTTACCTGGGTAGAAAATGATATATATAAAACCTGGGTTAATAAAAAATATTCTTTGGAATTTGTACATGACGGCAAACTTAGTTTAGAAGAATTAAAAATACGCTATGACAAACGTATAGAGAATTTTAAAAATATTTCCCAAAATGCCCAAACAGTAAAATATGTAATGGCTTGTTTTAATAGAAATTGTTCGGAAGAATATTTAAACAGAATTTACAACGCGCTAACAAAATTTAGAAAAGGCAAAACAGTTGAGTTTATTGTCCTAAGCTTTGTAGAACAAGAGATGGAACAAATATTTAAAAATATTAATCCTAATATTATGTATATAGAATATGCAGTTGGAGATGTAGACAAATTTGGTGCAGAATGGTTCAGAAATAGTTGCACTAATATAGACAAAAATCTTTTAATAAAAATCGCAAAAGACGTAAATTAATATAGAAAATAACTAAAAGAACATGTTTGTAGTACAATGTTGGCGTGGAGTATTACTCAAGATAAGGAAGAGAAAATATGAAAAAACTTTCACCATTACAAATCGAAAGACTAAAGTATCAGCCAAAACTTCCTGAATGTCTTGCAAAAGGCATTAATACACTGGAATTGGTTGAAGGTTCTGCGACTCAATCAGTAAGAGATCAGGAACAGATTAAAGAATTATTCAAAAATACTTATGGCAAACCTGTCGTAACTTTTAAAAACTCAATTTCTATGACAGCATCAGAACAAAAAAATGTAGGCGTAATCCTTTCAGGCGGACAGGCACCTGGCGGTCACAACGTAATCGCAGGGTTATATGATGCTTTGAAACAAGCAAATTCATCTAATAAATTATACGGCTTCCTCGGAGGTCCTTCAGGTATAATTGACGGAAAATATATTGAATTCACTGATGAATTTATGGATGAATACAGAAACACAGGCGGCTTTGACATTATAGGTTCCGGCAGAACTAAGCTTGAAACAGAAGACCAGTTCCAAAAATCACTTGCTGTTTGTAAAAAATTAGGCATCACAGCAGTTGTAATTATCGGCGGTGATGATTCAAATACAAACGCTGCACTTCTTGCAGAATGGTTTGTTAAAAATAACACCGGTATTCAGGTTATCGGATGCCCTAAAACAATTGACGGCGACCTGAAAAATGACCAGATTGAAATTTCTTTCGGTTTTGACACTGCAACAAAAACTTACGCTGAACTTATCGGAAACATCCAGCGCGACGCAAATTCAGCTAAAAAATACTGGCACTTTATCAAAATTATGGGTAGAAGCGCTTCTCACGTTGCTCTTGAAGCAGCTCTTCAAACCCAGCCCAACATCACTTTGATTTCTGAAGAAGTTGAAGAAAAGAAAATGTCTTTAGAAAGCATTATCAACTACATGTGCTCTGTAATTGTTAAACGCGCTGATAAAGGCAAAAACTTCGGTATCGCAATTATTCCGGAAGGCTTGATTGAATTCATTCCTGAAATGAAATCAATGATTGCAAACCTGAATGATATTATGGCAACTTTGGAAAATGACCCTGATTTTGTAAATGCTACAACAATCAGAGAAAAATTTGATATCGTTGAAAACAGACTTGATTCTGAAAATGCAAAAGTTTACAATTCACTTCCTGTCTTGATTAAAGGCCAGCTTCTTGCAGACCGCGACCCGCATGGAAATGTTCAGGTTTCAAAAATCGAAACAGAAAAATTGTTAATCGAAATGATTCAAACAAGACTTGACGAACTCAAATCTCAAGGGGATTACATCGGCAAATTCTCCGCTCAATCTCACTTCTTCGGATATGAAGGAAGATGTGCATTCCCGTCAAACTTTGACGCTGATTACTGCTATTCATTAGGCTTCAACGCATTTGCATTAATCAATTTTGGCTTGACAGGATACCTTTCATCAGTAAGAAATCTTACACAACCGGCAGACAAGTGGGTTGCAGGCGGAATTCCTCTTACAATGATGATGAACATGGAAAGACGCCATGGCGAAATGAAACCTGTAATTCAGAAAGCTCTGGTAAGACTTGACGGCCCCGTTTTCAAACAATTGGAAGAAAACAGAGAAGAATGGGCAATGAATGACAGATATTTATTCCCGGGCGCAATCCAATACTTTGGACCGTCTTGCGTATGCGACGTAACAACCTGCACGCTTCAGTTAGAAAGAGAAAAATCCCTTGTGAATGCGTAAGTTGATACTAAATAAATAAATTGAAGCGCCAGCCATCAGGCTGGCGCTTTTTATATCAAAAATTTTATTTAACAGATGTACCGCCCAAAAAATTTCGGGCGGCACTATTGGGAACGATAAAATGTTTGTGATAACACTAATTTCTTTAGCAATTATTAATATATATTAAAAAAAATAAGTTGTCAACTACCCATTTAAGTATTATATTTCTTGAAGATGTAATCATATTACACATAAAATATGATTAGATTTATGATTAAAAATCGTTTATCTATAATTCTTGGTGAAAAACGCATAAAATTTCATGAAATAATAAAGCTTACAGGCATAAGCAGAAAAACATTGTACAACATTTACAATGATAAAACTCAAGGTATTGAATTTTCCACTCTTGACAAACTCTGTTTTGCTCTCGACTGCACGCCAAATGACCTTTTCAGATATGTGCCGGACAATACACCTGATAAAAATTTATACGAATAATTCTATAAAAATTTTTTCTTCAAGGCTTCACGTTCTGCAAATTTTGCAAGCTGTTTTTCTTCCGGAGTTTTTGTCCTGAATTTTTCTAAAAACCAAACTTTCATCATTCTAAATCCCTGTTTTGAAAACAGCGGAAAAGTAACTTTTGGCTGGGGCGGGAGTGATTTGGTTTCATCAAAATTTTTCACCGCCAATTTTGCATAATCTTTCGCAGCCTGTTTATAGCCTTTGTAATCGCCCATCAAAACCGAAAGCATCTTTTCTGACCTCAATTGTGCGAGTCTGTTTCTTACTGCCGGAATTCCGCTCATATAAATCCTTTCATATTCCTAATCGGGATTTTATCATAGCATTTTAAATCTTTTTGTCAACAAACAACAACCAAGATATTCAACTAATATCGTCACAAAACATCGACCGTTCCCAGCGGCTCTGTACTAACCTGCACTTGCCTGACCTAATTCCGACAGAAGCGCTATCTGCCTAATCCAGCTCCAGTGTCTAAGAGTGGACTTCGTCCACACCCAGGCCGAAGATGGCAAAATCATATTTTGACGGGTCTTGAGGGTCAAACTTTTTGAGATTTTCTGTTAATTCCAAAACGGCTTTGAAATCATTCTGCTTGCGTGTCAAAAGCCCCATTTCTCTTGAAACTCTTGCAACATGAACGTCAAGTGGAATTAAAAGTTCAGATGCCGGCATAAAATCCCAAATCCCGAAATCAACCGGAGGTTTTCGAACCATCCAGCGCAAATACATGCACATCCTTTTCATCGCCCCGCCTTTGTGAGGGTCGGGTATCATAAAATAAAATCCCTGACCGGTATTTTTGTCAGCGCGCGAATAAAAATAATCCGTCACAACCGAAAACATTTTCTGAATACGCTCACAATTCTCCCGCCCCTCATGGGAGGGGTTTAGGGGGTGGGTGTAACCATATTTAAACAACTCCTCAAGTCCGCCGTCTTTTTCATAAAGCGTGCGCATGATTTTAAAAATTTCTGCAAAATCAGCAGGTTTTCCAAAACGATAATTGAAATTGCCCAAAATTTTCGGTTCAAAATTCAGAATAAAATTTAACGGTTCGTTTTGTGCAATTTTGAATAATTCGTCAAGTTTTTTTAAGAAAACTTTCCGGCTTCCGTAAGCAACAAGCGAGGCAATAAATCCTGCAATTTCAATATCTTTTTTTGTCTTAAAATTGTGCGGAATGCTTATCGGGTCGGGCGAAATAAAATTCGCAGTTTCATATTTTTTAACCAGTTCGTCAAGTTTGTTTTTTGTAATCATCTGAGCCTTTCAAAGAATTTTTTCAAAATTTCATCACATTTTTCTTCTAGAATTCCGCCGAAAACTTTTGGCTTCACATCAGAAAAATTTCTTAAATCAATTGCAGAGCCAAACGCGCCGTATTTTGTATCGTAAGAGCCGAAAAAAACAGTTTTGATACGCGCTTGAAGAATTGCCCAGGCGCACATCGGGCAGGGTTCAAGCGTCACATAAATTTCACAGTCATCAAGCCGCCAGCGGTTAAGTTTTTGAGAGGCTTCGCGGATTGCAAGAATTTCGGCATGCCCGCTCACATCCTTCAAAGCTTCTTTACGGTTTACGGCAGATGCAATAATTTCACCGTCTTTTACTATGATTGCGCCAACCGGAATTTCATTTGCGGGTGCATTTTTCAAAATTAAATCAATTGCTCTTTGCATCAACCGCCTCCGCTGCAAAATTCAGAGTAACTTCTGCGCAAAATCCGATTTCCTCATCAGAATGAAGTTCGATTGTTCCGTTCATAGCCTCAACAAGCCCTTTCACAATAAACAGCCCTAAACCTGTTCCACGCGTGGTTCTTGTTGTATTATCATCCAAACGGACAAATTTTTCAAAAAGTTTTTTGAGTTGTTTTGGCGGAATTACGTCGCACTCGTTTTTGACAAAAAACTTCGCTTTATTATCAACAATTGCTGTATCAACAGTTATTACCGAATCAGGTTTTGCATATTTCACGGCGTTCTCGATTAAGTTTACAAAAACCTGCTCTAGGCGGGTTTTGTCACCTGAAACGTTCGGGAAATCTTCTGAAATATTTATTTGAATTTGTTTATTATCTTTATTTTTCACAAGAATTTTTGCCGTTTCGAAAACCTCCGGCATATAAACGGTTTCAATATTTGTTCTGAGTCTCATTCCTTCAATATCCGGAATTGTGAGCAAATCTTCAATAAGCCGTTTCAAGCGTTCCGATTGTTCCTTGATAATGCGGAGAGACTTTTGTTTTGTTTCTTCATCAATTATAATATCGTTGCGCATAAGCCTTGAAGTATAACCCTGAATGCTCGTCAAAGGAGTTCTAAGCTCATGACTTACCGTATCAATCAGGTTTGAACGGAATTCGTTTAACTGTTTAAGTTCAACGTTATTTTTCTGTAGTTGTTCGTAAGATTTGTGAATTTCGCTCGCCATGCGATTGAATTCAAATGCCAGAAATACAATTTCATGCGGTGTAAAAGCTGTTACAAGAAGTCTGATTTGGCGCTCGTAATTTCCTTTTGAGAGCGCAATAATTCCTTTAAAAAGCTGACGGATATTTATGTACAGGTAGAACGTATAAAGCGCTGTAACAAAAAGGATTACAAGGGTTGCAGCAACGGTTGATAAAATAATTTTTAAACGGTTTTTATTAATTGCTTTATCAGTAACTGCCTCGGTTGTGTTAACGATAATCGTAATCTTTGGATTATCTTTTTTAACATAAACCAGCGGCTGGTTTTTAACATCACCGAAAATCACAGGTTTATTCTCCTTCATGTTTTTCGGAAGAAGAGAAAGTGTTTTCTGAAAATCCTCATCCTTAAAGTTGTGAGAAGCAACAAGCTTTCCGTCATTAGTTAAAACATAAATCTGGCGCTTGTCATCTTGAAGAGAATTGAATAATTCATCCTGCAATTCAACAAGAGAATATGTTGCAATTAAAATTTCATTATTATCAAGATTTACAGTAATTGTAGCCTTATTTTCAAGCTTATTTTTTTCGTGAATTTCTTCGGCTTCTTTTGGGCTGACAATCGCCAAATTTTCGCAATTAGCCATGCTGTTTTTTACTTCGTCTATATATTTAGCCCGCTGAACAGGATTTTTAAAAAACTTCAGAGAAAAAGCTATTTGTTCAAGATTACCAGTTATAGTCTCGGAGAAAAAATCTATTTCATCAGACACCATATTTGTAATCAGAACGGCCGATTCTCTAAGCTGAGAACGCATTGACTGCTGGTTAACATTGTTTATGATAAAACCGCTCACAGACATCGGAATTAAAACCGCAAAGAAGAAAACAATTGCAATTTGTTCAACAATTTTGAGACGTTTGAACTTAAAAATTTTCATAATTTAACCTTCTGCAAACGGCGTTAATTTGTAACCGACGTTTGTCACCGTATGAAGATAAGCCGGAACTTTCGGATTTGCTTCGATTTTATTACGCAGGCCGCCGACATGAACACGAAGCATTCTTACATCTTCTCCGCTGTCGTAACCCCAAACTTCATCGAGCAGAGTTGCAAGAGTGACGGGATTGTTAAAATGCTGCATTAAACAGTATAAAATTTCAAATTCTGTCGGTGTTAATTTTACGCGTTTATTCACGACAACGCACTCAAGGGTTTCCGGAAAAATTTCAATGTCGCCGGCTTTTAGAATTTCGTTTGAAAGATTGTTGGTTTCCTCCACCTGATTTCGGCGCAAAAGAACGCGGATTCTCAAAAGAACCTCCTGAATATCAAAAGGTTTTACAAGATAATCGTCCGCACCGCAGTCAAAACCTTCTGTTTTATCGTCAATTGTGCCTTTTGCCGTAAGCATTAAAATCGGGATAGCAAGTTTTGCCTGGCGAATGTTTTTGCAAACGTCAAAACCGTTCATCTTCGGCATCATAACGTCAAGCAAAATTAAATCGTACGCATTGTTAAGAGCCTTATTCAAACCCTCCATTCCGTCGCGCGCCGTGTCAACAAAATACCCGCTTTGCGAAACATCAAACTCCAGCAAATCACGGATTTCGTCATCGTCGTCAACTATTAGAATTCTTTTTTGAATTTCACTCATACAATACCCCTTTGTTATTTTATAATATTATAAAATAACTTTAGAGTTTGCAATATTTTATAAAAATCTTTATAAAAGTTTTACAGCACAAGATTGAAGGATAAATTTTCCAAAACCGTTTGCAAATTCATGTTTACGCCAAGCTGTTTTTTTGCAGCCTCAATTGTTTTAATCTGTTTGATAAATTTGTACTTTTGCACTCTGTTCAAGTCCGGAGATTTTAAAACCGCACCGAGATAATTTTGCATTTGTGTCAAAACCTCAAGCGGTTCGTTATCCGTCGTCAGCGCAAGAAGTTTTTCATTGAAATCCAAAACCTGCCCGCGCTCAATTTCCAAAAAGAAATCCATTGTCTCTTTTACGAGCGAAAAATCTCTGTTTTCTTCTAATTTTGACGGTACAAAAAAGCTTTGCGCACGCGACAAAACAGTCGTAATCACATCTGACTTATCCCGCGTCAAAAAGAAAAATGTCGTGCCGGACGGAGGTTCTTCAAAGGTTTTCAAAAGCGCATTGGCGGCCGCTTCCGGAAAGTTAATCATGTTCAGCGGAGCAATCGAGCCGTCTTTTTCCTTGTCGCAAAAAATCAAAACCCGATGATATTCGGATGTTATCAGCAAATCATTTTTAATCATTCTTGCCTGTGCAATTGAAATAACGGTTTTTGCGTCATCATCAGAAGGTTTGTTGTCAACTTTTGAAATCGTTCTTACTTCCGGATGGTTATTTTCGCGTATCCAGCGACAGTTTAAGCAGTCGCAATCCGGCGTGTGCGAACCTTTACAATTCAGCATTCGGGCGGCTTCCAAAGCAACTTCATACTGCGCGTTCAAATCGTTTCCGTAAAGCAGAATGCAATGCGCAATGTTTTTGTCGGGATTGTTAATTCCGCTTTCGAAATATTCGATTAACTTTGGATATTGTTCCCTCGCGTTATTGCATGAAAGCATTTTCCACCTCTTCTTCAACATTAAATGATTGGCCGGATTTGATTTTGAATTCCGCGTTTGTTAAATTCTTTTTCAATTGAACCAAATCTTTTAAGTTTGTTTTTTTAAGCTTTTGAATTGCAAGTTTTACAACATATTCATGCTGGCCTGTGAGTTTGCCGAGTTCAAAAGGCGTCAATTCTGACGCTTTTGCTTTTATCACAATCCAGCGTCTAAGCATTGTCTGCAAGGTTGAAAGAATTTCAAGCGGATATTTTTTTTCTAATAATTTTCGATATTCCAAAAGCGCTTTGTCTTTTTCGCCAGCCATCAGAAAATCAGAAAATGCAAACAAATCTTCATTAGAAATACAAATATCTTTAACCATTTCTTTTGTTGCCGCCTTGTCCGGATAACACATCAAAGCAAGTTTGTCGAGTTCGCCGTCAAGCTGGCGGAGATTGTTTCCAACCTGCGAAACCAGAGCTGCTGCCGCGTCCGGATTTATTTTCAAAGATTTTGATTTGGCTGATTTTTTCACCCAATCTTCAAGTTCTGCTGTTTTGTATGTCGGAATTGACGCACATTCTTTTGAATTTTGTTTTGCCAGAATTTTGAAAAACTTCTTGCGGCTGTCAAGTTTCTTCCCGCCGTCGCGCGGAAGCGCTGCAACAAACGCGATGTCAAGATTTTCGTTATTATTTTCAATCGCGCCTTCGATTTCTTTAATCTGTTTGTCATCAAAAGTTTTTGTAAAATAATCAATGCAGTTTATCACAACCAGCATTTTGCCAAACATCATCGGCTGAGAACGCAAAACCGAAATTAAATCCGGAAACTTCGGATTGTCATAAGTTTTGAAACTCATTTCAAGAAAATTTTTATCCAAACCTTTTTTAAGTTTATCAATTTCTTTTTCAATATTAAAATCTTCGTCGCCGTAGAAAAAATAAACTGCCATAATAAATTTTTAACACAAAGAACCTTCTTAAACAAATAAAAATCATTTCTGATTTTACAAAAAATAGCGGAACTTTGTCTGAAAAAATTTTCTGTTATAATATAATTAAAAAACAATGGAGGGTTAATAATTGAAAAAATTTTTAGGAATAATTTTGTGTATCTCACTGGCAGCGCCTGCGGTATTTGCAGAAGGACGCGGCAATTCAAACACTTACGTTCCGCCGGAAGGTTACGGACAGGATTTAGGCGGATTTATGTATTTGGATTACAAAAAAAATGAAGCATCCGAAAATGCGGATGATTACGCAATGCCAGTTCCAAAATTTTTACAGCGCAACAAAGAAGAAGCGGTTTCAAAGCGCGAACCTCATGAAATAAAAAAGAATTCTGACGGTAGAATGAAAACTGCTCCAATGAATTACAACCAATTTCCGCAAAACTACGACAGCAGCCAGCAAATGTTTATGATGCAAAACGGCATGCAAAGCATGTACGGCATGCCGTTCTAAGCGGTTATTGGATAAACTTACCAGTTTAAATTCTTAAAGTAATCTCTCTCTGTCATTGCATAATAACTGCATGACCAGCCATTACTCTCATCTGATGAAGTTGTGTTACAGTATGCTTTCGTAGCGTTACTATAAGGCATTGATTTTAAAGTGTCTGTTTTATCAAGCTCAAAGGCAAATACATCATAGCCAAATATGTTTGGTTTTTGCAGACCGTTTACATCAATAATTATCTGATAATTTGTTAAACTATAATTATCATTATTGATAAAGATAAAAAATTCTTTACTGACAATTATTGCACCATCATCAAGTTTATATTTACGAAAATCTGCAGTTTTTGTATAGTTTTTATATGTCGGCAGTTCATAGCCGATTTGAGTCTTTTGGTATTGTTTTTGTGCCGAATATATCGACCTGTCAGGCACTATCGAACCCTTAAATTGTGAAGCGAGCAAAGAAGCAATCTGTTCTCCGATTAAAGTTCCGGAAAAATACTCATCTTTTTTGAGCATCATAATTGCCTGAGAAACTTCTGAAATTCTTTTGTGGAATTGAGCTTCAAGGACTTTCGAACGATGCCTTGCCATAATAGAGGGTAAAGTCATTGCGGCGACAATTCCGATAATGCCGAGGGTGATTAGGACTTCGGCGAGGGTGAAGGCGGGGGGGTGGGGAAGTGAAAAGTGAGAAGTGAAACGTGAAAAGGCCGTTTCGTTATTTAGTAAACGGTGAACAGTGAGCGGTGAGCTGTTCATTTCGTCTTTACTCTGTTTCTTCGCGAAGAAGTTCGTGGGTGATTTGTTTTCGAAACGATAGCGAGCTGGCGAGCTGTTTAAAGAAAATAAATCTC
>URXT01000053.1 GCA_900551915.1 uncultured bacterium | reverse complement strand
GGTAATTCAATCATAGTCTGCTTTTTCATATTTTTAGCTCCTTATTATGTAATTAAAATGTGCAACTATAAAGACACCTATTAATTATATCAAATTTCAAAAATTTTGCAACAATTTTAGCATACAAACAGAAGCACACACATTCACGTCTTAATTCTCTTGCATTGAAAATTTTCCGTCTTATAATTATCCTATGAGAAATGTTAAGCAATCGAATGTAAATATTCACAGGGACAGCTGGGTTGAAATAAATCTTGATTATCTTGCTCAAAATATCAAAGCAATTCGTTCCCAAACTCCAAAAGATGTTAAACTTTTAGCAGTTGTTAAAGCGGACGCATACGGACATGGTGCTGTAATGCTTGCCCCGACGCTTCTTGCAAGCGGAGCTGATATGCTTGGCGTCGCCTCAATTGACGAGGGCGCTGACCTGCGAAATGCAAAAATTTCAGCCGATATTCTTGTTTTGGGAGCAGTTCCGGTGTGGGCCGTCGAAAGCGCAACGAAATTAGATTTGGCAATCTCTGTTTTTTCAAAAGAACACATCACAGCCTGCCGCCAGGCGTTTGAAAGAACAGGCATCAAGCCCAAAGTGCACGTCAAAATTGATACCGGAATGAACAGAATCGGAGTTGCCGCTGAAAACGCTGTTGATTTTATAAACGAGATAAGAAATTGTGATTTCATAGATTTTAAAGGGATTTTCACCCATCTTGCCAATGCTGAAAACCGCGAAAAAACCCGACAGCAAATCGACAAGTGGAACAATGTAATCTCAAAAATTAACACAGACGGACTTTTGCTGCATATTTTAAACACAGCCGGACAAATGTGTTATGATGTACCGAATTCAAACATGCGCAGAGCCGGAATTGCGCTTTACGGGCTTTATCCGGACTTTCCGCCGGACGGAGAGATGAAAATTCCGAAACTTAAACAAATTTTGTCGCTGAAAGGCAGAATTGTACACATCCATGAGGCGCATGACCACGAAGGCGTAAGCTACGGCCACACATACATTGCAAAAGGCACAAGAAAAATTGCAACTGTACCCTTAGGATACGCAGACGGAATTCCGCGCGGGCTTTCGAACAAAATTTCAGGGATTCTAAACGGTCAAAAGGTTCCGCAAATCGGTAACATCACAATGGATCAAATGATGTTTGATATAACCGGAATTGAAGCGCAGCCGGGAGATGTAATAACCCTGCTGGATGAAAATAATACAATTGATGAATGGGCAAAAATTCTGAACACAATAAATTACGAACTCACATGCCGCTTAAAGGTTCGTCTGCCGCGCGTATACACAAGATAATTAGTTTATCAGCAATCAAATAAAAAAGGAGGTAATTATGTTAAAACTCAATCATAGAGCGGATTTCACCGGGGGGGGGGGGCATTAGGTAGTCTGAATTCTCCCTGCTTTACATTAGCAGAAGTCCTAATTACTCTTGGAATAATCGGTATTATTGCCGCACTAACAATACCTAATCTTATGGGAGCCTATCGCAGGCGAGTTGTAGAAACGGAATTAAAAAAATCTTACAGCGAATTCACTCAGATAATTCAGCGCTCTCAAGCTGATAACGAAGACGCAATTTATTGGAATTGGCCTTATACTGGTGGTATGACTGGGACTAACACTGTCGATCCCGAAGAATTTTTTCAAAAATATTTTGGCCGATATATGAAGATTACGCAAACTATCAAACAAAATTCCGAAAATTATAAAGTATATGATTCAACCGGAGCACTTCATAATTTTGTGGGCGACTATGGTAACGAAAGTACTAAAAATTTTACAAGATGGCATGAGCTGGCTGACGGCCGAGCAGTATTATTTAGTACCTATACAACATTTAACAGCGATTCTATAGCTACTAAGGAATCAGGAACAGTTGGCCGATTTTATGTTTCAACAACAAATCGTGGTAATAAGAAGTTTGTAGGAGGGAAAAATCTTTTTAGTTTTACTCTTGAGATTCGTAACGGAAAACTTGTTCCTACTGCAAACGCCTATCCTGTTTGGACATGTGCATATTTAGACAAACAAAGAGACACCTTCCTGGAGTTGTGTAGAGCTTATACCGGTAATTCTGGAATATCTACCCCGGAATATTGTACCTATATAATTTATTGCAACAATTGGAAAATTCCCGATGATTACCCGATTAAATTCTAATTCATGCTATAATAAAATCGTTTTTAACGAACATAAAGCGAGGCAAATTGTGAAATATGATTTTGGTATAATTGGCGGCGGCCCGGCTGGCTATACAGCAGCCTTTCAGGCAAGAAAGGCTGGCAAAACAGTTGTACTTTTTGAAAAGGATTTAATCGGCGGAGTATGCCTTAACCGCGGCTGTATTCCGACAAAAACAATTCTTCATTCGGCAGAACTTTTTGAAGAGATGAAAAACTCGGCTTGTCTTGGGATTGAAACAGAAGGCGTCAAGGTTGATTTTGAAAAAGTTATGGCTCACAAAGATGAAGTCGTTGCAAAAATTCGCAAAAACCTTGAGCTTGCGCTGAAAAACTCCGGAACTGTTGTAATTAAAGAAGCTGCAGAAATTATAAATTCACACACAATTTCTACCGGAAATGAGGTTTACGAATGCGGAGAAATCATTTGCGCAACGGGTTCAAAAGCTGCAATTCCGCCGGGTTTCAACTTTGACGGGAAATTTATTTTAAGTTCAGATGATATTTTGAATTTAAAAACACTTCCGAAATCAGTCGTTATTACGGGTTCCGGCGCAATCGGAACTGAATGGGCGCGGATTTTTTCTTCTTTCGGAGTCGAAGTCACAGTGGTTGAACTTGCCGGACATCTTCTTCCGCTTGCCGACATTGAGGTTTCCAAGCGGCTTGAAAGAATTTTCAAATCAAAAAAAATCAAATTTTTCACCTCAACCTCGGTTGAAAAAATCGACTGCAACAGCGGCGCAAACGCTAACGACTGCAAAGTTACGCTTTCAAACGGAGAAAACATAAGCGCGGATTTTATTCTTATGGCAACCGGAAGGAAACCGGTCGAACAGAAGAAAATCGACGGTGTAAAATATTTGGGTGATGTTTACGGCTCAATTCAGCTTGCGCATTTCGCAATTAAGCAGGCGTTCTCCGAAACCTCTCAAATTCCATTTTGTGAAGGCTTAATCCCGTCCGTAATATACGGAAATCCCGAAATAGCCTGGGTTGGAGTGCGTGAACAGGATTTGGAAGCCGGAACATACCAAAAATCAACATATTTGGTCTCCGCACTCGGCAAATCCCACTGCGACAACTCAACTGACGGGTTTATTAAACTTCTTGCACAAAACGGCCGTATCATCGGTGCGCACATTGTTTCAAAAGAAGCCTCGGCTTTAATTCATGAAGTTATCATTGCAATGCAGAACAAAATTCCTGTTGAAAAACTGAAAGAAGTATGTTTTGCTCATCCGACATATTCAGAAGGGATTTTTGAATGCCTTTGCGCATTAAAATAAAACTTTAATCCTCCATGGGCGCACATCAAAGTTAAAAAAACAGGAGAGAATTTCTTCATCTCCTGTTTTTATAATTGTGATTTTCTTAGCACAGACTAATTTTGTCCGTAATCCTGTCCGTAGCCTTTGCTCTTGAAACCGGTTGCCCCGAAGTTGTAATAGATTTCATAAGGGTTTTTGCCCCATCTGTAACCGGTATTTGGACGCGGCGTAGAAACTTTGACAGTTGTACCATCTTCATTTTTAGCGGCATTAACATTTGCACCTTGGTTTGTGTACATTTTTGGAGCCGCTGCTGAGTTCTGGCCGTCACCAGAGTCAATCGTTCTTTCACGGTAGCCAAATTGTGATGGATCATATCCGCCTTGATAACTATAATCATAAGGCTGGTTATATGGTTGTCCCGGAACATAAAGGTTTCGCGAATCCCAAGAATTCAAATCTTTAAAATATTTATCGGTTTCACCAACTGAGAGAGGACTGTAATTTCTGTTGTAATCTACTTCAGCATAAGCTGCACCCGTGAATGCCAGTAAACAAAGAATTAATAAAAATTTTTTCATATTGTTTCTCCTTGTACTTTTTATTATATAATATAAATTAAAAAAAAGGAAGTGGCAATGCAAAAAAGGCTCCCGGAATATTTAAAAAGACCGATTATCGACACAGAAAAAACCAAAAATGTAAGAAGAATTTTAAAGACAAACTGCCTTAATACTGTTTGTGAAAATGCAAGGTGTCCGAACAAAAACGAGTGCTACATAAGTAATACAGCCACTTTTCTAATTATGGGTAACGTTTGTACTCGCAACTGCCGCTACTGCAACATTGACTGTCAAAAACCTGAACCGCTTGACCTTAAAGAACCTTTACATATTGCACAGGCTGTGAAGGATTTGGGCTTAAAATATTCCGTTATAACATCAGTAACCCGCGATGATTTACCGGACGGCGGTGCTGAACATTTTGCACAATGTATTTTTGAAATAAGAAAACTGTCGCCTGATGTTAAAATTGAGATTTTGACGCCCGATTTTAAAGGCGATACAAACGCGCTTGACAAAATTATCAAAGCCAAACCGGAAGTTTTCAACCACAATATCGAAACAGTTAAACATTTGTTCAAAACAGCGCGGCCTCAAGGTGATTATAAGCGTTCAATAGGAGTGTTAAAATACATAAAAGCCAATAGTAAAATGCTGACAAAATCCGGCTTGATGGTCGGCCTTGGCGAAACTTTAGAACAAATAGAAGAAACTTTGCAAGATTTAAAATCAGCCGGAGTTGATATTTTGACAATCGGCCAGTATATTCAGCCCTCAAAAGCTCATCTTGAAGTTGCAAAATATTATACCCCTGAAGAATTTCATGAATTAGACAAACTTGCTTTAAATCTCGGGTTTACTCACAGGCAAATTGGGCCTCTGGTAAGAAGCTCTTATCGTGCGGCGGAATTGGTGTGAAAGATTTTAGACAAGAAGAAAGGGGCTCTTCGCCCCTTTCCATCATAAAATGAACTTTAAGCAATATTTTTAACTGCTATTACTATTGTAGCATATATTCTTTACAGTTTCAAGCCCTGGAAAAATATTTAAATCCAAATAAATATTAATTATAAATCCAATAAATGCATGATGTATAAAAGCTGATTATTGTTATTATAGATTTTGGGCAAGCCCGCATCACTTTTCATATCTGAAAGCACGAACTTGAAATTTGTTAATCTTTCAGGAAAGGAGGTGATAAAATGTTTGTTAAAACAGAAGAACTAGCAATAATTTTACTGATACTGCTAGTTCTAACAAACAAATAGGGGCTTTTAATGGGGCAAGCGGTAACTTGTCCCGCCCTTTTCTTTTATTATAACCTATTTTTAAAAAATTTCAAGTTATATTTTATATTCTATTGTCGTGAAAATTTTTTCATGATACATTTTTTCGTGTAGAACAAAATAAATTACAGCAAAGAGGTAAATATATGCAAGCTCGCAGAGCAGCCAGAGAATTGGCTTTTATATTATTTTCACAGTTTGACAAAAAAATTACAAACTATTCAAAATCTGATTTGGAAGACATTATTCTTAAATCAGTCAGAATTTTGACAAGCAACGCAAATGACGAACTTAAAATCGCAGTCGGTTCACTCGTTGCAATGCGTGACGAAATCGAAGAATACGAAGCTAATCACGAAACAAATTTAAATAGACCCATCGGAGTTGCGAATGTTTCAGTGCCATTGGTTATGTCATCTGAGATGTCAGGCAGAATTAACGAAATGATTGAAATCGCGGAAAAAACACTTCTTGCGCTTGAAATCGCTGAATTTACAACTCTTGATTCCCAAAACGAAGTAAAAGGCTACGCAATAGAAATTGCCGAATATTTCCAAAAACATCACAAAGAAGTTGACGAAATTATTCAAAAACACGCAAGAAATTGGGATTTGCAGCGTTTAGTCAAAATGGATAAAGATATTTTGCGTATTGCAATCGTTGAACTTTTATACATCAAAGACGCTCCGATGAAAGTCGTAGTTGACGAAGCTTTGGAACTTGCGAAAAAATATTCGACAGATGACAGCGCGTCATTTATCAACGGAATTCTTGCAAAAGTAATTGTTGAAAACGGACTTAAATAATGTTCAAATTCTTTTCGGATAAATTTAATAACCTGAAACAAGCTGTTTCCAACACTGCACAAAATCTTGTTACAAATGTTGTTGAGGGAGTCGGGCAAGAAGAAGAATTCTCCGAATTTGTACTTGACGATATGGAGGATTTGCTGATTTCTGCGGATTTAGGCGTAAATTATGCAGCAGAACTTGTCGACAAACTACGCTTACAAGACAAAATCAAACCTTCTGATGTTAAAAATTATCTGAAAGAAGAATTCCTCAAAACGCTCAAAGAAGCCGGAGATAACAAACTCGGTTACAAAGAAAATGAGCTGAATATTTACTTTATCACAGGTGTAAACGGCGTCGGAAAAACAACTTTAATCGCAAAACTCGCTTATAAGTTCAAAAATGAAGGCAAAAAAGTTTTAATAGCCGCAGGCGACACCTTCCGCGCCGCAGCCGAAGAACAGCTTGATATCTGGTCAAAACGTGCCGGAGCTGACATTGTTAGACGCGACAAAGCCGACCCTGCATCAGTTGTTTATGAAGCAATTCAAAAGGCAAAATCCGAAAATTACGATGTAATTCTCGTTGACACAGCAGGACGTCTTCAAAACAAATTTAACCTCATGGAAGAGCTTTCAAAAATCAAATCCGTGATTGACAAAAATGCACCGGAAAATTTACGCGAAACAATGCTTGTTTTAGACGCAAACACCGGCCAAAATGGCTTGCAGCAGGCAAAAGTTTTTCTTGATGCAGTAAACCTTACATCAGTTGCGCTCACAAAGCTTGACGGCTCGGCAAAAGGCGCGATTGTGCTTGCGGTTGCAAAAGACATGAAATTGCCTGTAAAACTTATCGGCGTTGGCGAAAAAATGGAAGATTTAAAGAGTTTTGACAGCGAAGAATTTATAGAAGCGCTGTTTGCGTGAGGTGTAAACAGTGAGTAATGAGCAGTTCAAAATATTAAAAACAGCAAAAACACAACTTGGCAATGAAATTTGTCTGCTCGGCACAAAAACAGAGCCACAAAATGAGCGTATGGTTCTTGTAATCGGAATTTTTCACGGCGATGAACCGCAGGGAAAGTTTTTGATTGAAGAGTATTTGAAAAGAAATTCAAACAAAACTTTATATCCTCAAGGGGAGCTCTCATATTCTTCACACAATCCAGAGAAAACAATAAGAAATCTTCTTTTCATTCCCTGCCTAAACCCTGACGGAATGAAGCTTGGCAAACGAACCAATGCTAACGGCGTTGACTTAAACAGGAATTTTCCGACACAAAACTGGGAATTCACAGCGCGCGACGAATTTTTTGGCGGCGAAAGACCGGCAAGCGAAATCGAAACCCGTTTTGTTATGGAGATTATTGAAGAATACAAACCATCGTTGATTTTAACGCTCCATGCGCCTTTCAAAGTCGTAAATTACGACGGTGACGCAAAAGAAATTTCCGAAAAGATTTCAAAAATTATAAACTATCCGGTTGAAGAAAGTATCGGCTATCCAACCCCGGGAAGTTTTGGAACTTACGCCGGAATAGAAAAGAAAATTCCGACGATTACATTAGAACTGGATGAAACCTGTCCTGTTGAAGAACTGATTTCACCCGTTCATAAAATATTTGATATTTTGTAAATTAGATAAAATTTATTTCTGTCCGTCTTTGTTTTCAATATAAAATTGGAAAAATTTACCGGAATCCTGACTAAATATAGCTCCGCCTTCGCCTTTGTATATTCCGGCATCACTGAAACAATCAACATCTTTGACATAATATTTTGAAGAGGAGAGTTTTCTGTTTAATCTGCCTGCCATCTCAGAATCGCTGTCATATTCATCAATTTTTTTATCATTATTCACGTCCATATGCTCAAGCGCGAGACCGGCAAGGTAAAAGTCCGAATCCGGAATATTTTCACCGGAAAGTTTTAACTGACCGTTTGGAACTTTACTCATATCAAATTCCTGCTTTCCATAAATAACTCTTTTCCCGACAGGAATTTCATAGGTCTTTGTTGCGCCTGTTTTAAGATCCTTCAAAATAATTCTGTCATTCGGACGTCTTTTTTCAATTCTGTTAATCATTTCAACCATAATAATCCAATCCTTTCCCCGTAGATTAATCCTAGTATTCTTATATTATTTAAAAGTATTTTTAGACTTAAAAATTGTCTTTTGAATTTTCATCTTTTAACAAATTTTAATAAAAAAGGCGGTTAAACCGCCCTTAAATTTTTTATTTATTTCCAAAATTCATACCAAGCCTTGTCTTTCGGAGGAGATGCCAGCGGCTGCTCCTTTTCAAGAAGCTGAATTTCCAGATGTCCTCTTTCGCCTTTCGCATTTTCAACATTTGCATAAATCAAGCCATGCTCAAGCGCATCTGCATCACCTCCGCGAGCCGGAGGGTTATTTACATCATCTTTTATAACATGATATTCTGATTTTGCTTTCTGAAGTTCTTCTTCGGCTTTTTCGCCATACAAGCCACCTACCAAATCGTTTGTATCCAAACGCTTTCCGTCGCCGTCGCCCTCTGCTGCTGCTTTAATCAATGCTGCCTGATATTTTGTTACTTCAAGCTCATTGTCTTTAACTTCTTGACCGTCTTTGTCATAGACCTTACCGTCTTTGATAGTCCATTCCGCAACATTACCTTTGACTCTTGCATTCCTAAAGTCAATTACAAAACTTTCACCGGAATCTTTGTCTTTTACAGTAACTTTTGTGTAGCCTTTTTGCGGCTGATTTGCACCATTCACTTCATTAATTGTCATAATAATACCTCGTTTTTATTTTTATATACTTTATAAGTATTTTTTATATACAAAAATTGCTTAAGTTTATTATTTATTTACAATTGTTAACACTTGATTTTGTTTGTAGTAAAATTATGGAAAAAGAGGGATTTTAAATATGAAGTTACACAATTCTTTTACCAACCAAATCGAAGATTTCAAACCTGTTGAAGAAAATAAAGTTAAAATGTACGTCTGTGGCCCGACCGTTTATGATTTTGCGCACCTTGGACATGCAAGATGCTACATAACCTGGGATGTTCTTTATAGATACTTGAAATTCAAAGGCTATGATGTCACTTACTGCCGTAACGTCACAGACGTTGACGACAAAATCCTTAAAAAAGCTGAAAAAGAAAACAAAACTCCCGAAGAAGTTTCTCAATACTGGTACAAACAGTTTGAAAACTCGATGAAAGCTTTAAATACTCTAAAACCCGATATTGAGCCTTTTGCAACCAAAACTCTGGGCGAAATGATTGGAATGGTAAAAGATTTGATAAATAAAGGCTATGCTTATGAAATCGACGGCGATGTGTACTTTAGAGTGAAAAAATTCCCTGAATACGGAAGCCTTTCAAAGCAGCCGATTGACCAGCTTGAAAGCGGAGCAAGGATTGAAGTCGGCGACAAAAAAGAAGACCCGCTTGACTTTGCGCTCTGGAAAAAAGACGAAAAATTCGGATACAAAAGCCCTTGGGGCGTCGGCCGTCCGGGCTGGCACATTGAATGCTCTGCAATGAGCCGCAAATACCTTGGCAAAACAATTGATATTCATGCAGGCGGGGCGGATTTGATTTTCCCTCACCACGAAAACGAAATTGCTCAATCAGAATGCGCTAACGGCTGCAAGTTTGTCAATTACTGGCTTCACAACGGTTTTGTGACAATTAATAAAGAAAAAATGTCAAAATCTCTCGGGAACTTTTTGACAATCGACGATTTGTTGAAAAAATACGACGCAAACACAATCCGCTTCTTTATTCTGACAAACCATTACAGAATGCCGGTTGAATTCAGCGATGAGTCGCTGGCTTCGGCTTCAGCAGGCGTAAAAAGAATGCTGAACGCGAAACGCGCAAACATTGATGAAAATTTTGACATCACAAAAACCGACGCATACAAAGAATTCGTAGAAGCCATGGATGATGATTTAAATACATCAAAAGCGCTTGCCGTTCTTTTTGATTTGGCTAATAGAGCAAATAAAGATGAAAAAGACGCGTTTGCAACGCTGTTTACACTTGCGTCGGCGCTCGGTTTCAGTTTTGAAAAAGCCTCGCTTTCAGAAGAAGAAGTTAATGAAGTTGTCAAAAGAATTTCCGAAAAATTGGGCGAAAATTTTGCGTCAATGGATGAACTTCTTGCATACCGCAAAAAAGCACGCGAAGAAAAGAATTGGGAAGTAGCCGACAAAATCCGCACAGCTTTTGATGCAGAAAACATCATTCTGAAAGATACAAAAGACGGCACAACCTGGGAAGTTAAGTAACATATTCCGGCTTGATTAATACCGCATAATGTTTTGTTACCAGTTGAGGTTTTTAAAGTAATCTCTGTCAGTCACTGCATAAAAACTGCAATAACTCCCATTTTGATTTCCACCGGCAGATGTTGAGGCGCACAAATCTTTTCGGGTATTTGGCCTTGGCTTTAAACTATCGTTTTTGTCGAGTTCAAAAACAAAAACGTCATAACCAACAATATTAGGACCTTGCAGGCCGTTAATGTCTAATATAATCTGAATATACGTTGTACTGTTGCTATCAGAATTCATAAATATAAAAAATTCTTTGCTGACAATTACGCAGCCATCATCCATAGCACCGGAATCGAATTGCTGTGATTTATCAAATGTCTTATATACAGGCAGCTCAAAACCAAACAGTCTTTTTTGCTGTTCGGGGTTGTTCCAAAAAGGAAAATAAACGCCCTTAGCACCTTTGAATTGCGCCGTCAAATATGGTTGAAGCGTACGTCCATACAAATTACCGTAAATCGGGATTTCTTCTTTTTTAATCATCAAAAGAGCTTGTTGAACTTCGTTATAACGTTTGTGAAACTGTGCTTCAAGAACTTTTGAACGGTGTCGAGCAATAAGAGAGGGTAAAGTCATTGCGGCGACAATCCCGATTATACCGAGGGTGATGAGGACTTCGGCAAGGGTGAAGGCGG
>URXT01000052.1 GCA_900551915.1 uncultured bacterium | reverse complement strand
GCCCCGACTGTTCCGGGAACTGACCATACGCGCGAAATGGTTCCACTTATTGTTTACGGAGCCTCTGTAAAACCCGAAAATCTTGGTAAAATTACAGGTTTTGACTATATAGCAGATAGAATAAGAAACCTGATTTTATAAAAAATTAATATTGAAATTAAAAAATTTTATTATATAATATTATTGTGAAATTAATTTCACAATGTCGAAATAAAATAAGGAGAAAAACAATGAACGTAAAAGTTAATGATTCATGTATAGCATGCGGCGCTTGCGAATCAATCTGCGACGCTGTATTTTCAGTTGAAGATATCGCTGTTGTTAACGAAGCAGCAGTAGCGGATAATGAAGACTGCGTTAAAGAAGCAGCTGATGCTTGCCCGGTTGGCGCTATCGAAGTTGAATAATTAAAAGTAATTAATAGTAAATAATAAAAAAGACTTTATAAGAAATTATAAGGTCTTTTTTATTTTCCTTGTTTGCGCTAAAATTATAATAACAAAAGAACAGGAGTATATTTATGGCAACAGAAGTAAGAGCGAGCCACATTCTCGTAAAAACGGAAGATCAAATAAAAACCCTTCTAGAACGTCTTCAAAAAGGTGAAACTTTTGAAGAATTAGCAGAAAAGATTTCACTTTGTCCTTCAAGAGCAAACGGCGGCGATTTGGGTTATTTTGAACGCGGCGAAATGATAAAAGAATTTGAAGATGTATGTTTTGATACGGAGGTCGGCGATTTGGCAACAGTTGAAACCAATTACGGCTGGCATTTAATCAAAGTCACAGGTAAAATCTAATGAATGAGCTTCTCTCATCTGCGCGGGAATTTATGAAGCGGGAAAAAGTTGATTTTCTGCTCGTGAATTCTACAAACGAATTTCTGGTTGAATATAACGATTTAAAAGAGAATGCAAGGTATAAACTTACCGGATTTTCAGGGTCAACCGGCGATGCGCTTCTGGGTTTTGACAGGCTTTATCTTTTTGTAGACGGAAGATATCATATTCAGGCGGATTTGGAGGTTAATCCGGAGATTGTCACTGTTGTAAAACTTCTTGCAGGGCAGTCACAGTTAACGGAAATGGCAAAACAAATTCCGGCAAATGCTGTTGTCGGCGTCTGTTCAAAAAAGAATTCCCGGGCACGTGTTGAGGCTATGGAGAAGCATTTTAAAGTAAAACTTTTGCAGGAAGACGGAATTGAAACTTCAGCGCCCGATTTTGGCGTAATTGAAGATATTAGCGAAGACTTATGCGGACTTTCTTCGGACGAAAAAATTTTAAAAATTCAAAAAACTTTGCAAATTCATGAAAGTATTCTTTTTACCAATCCAGAGGATGTTTCGTATCTTTATAACAAGCGTGATTTTTCAAGGCCCTATTCTTCAAAAATTACAGGGAAAGCTCTTATATCAAAACACACGGACACGCTTTTTACAGGCGAAAAAATAAAAAATTTTGATAAATACATAACTTCGGATGTTGTTTATGTGGATAAATCTACAATCAACGCTTATGATTATACTCTTTTGGGCAGGAAGGCGCGGCAGATTAAAGAAAATCCTGTTCTTGCAATGCGCACTGTTAAAACCGATGCTGAAATCGAACATTTGAAATCAGCTTTTGCGCGGACTGACAAAACAATGTACGCAATTCGAAAGTTCATTAATGAAAATGATAACATTTCAGAATACGACGTTGCCAAAAAACTGGAAGAACTTTTTTATGAATTCGGCGCCAAAAACCTGAGTTTTAAATCAATTGTTGCGCACAACCAAAATTCTGCGCTGGCTCACTACTCAAAATCTTCAAAAGAGGAAATTTTAAAAGACGGAAGCCTTGTTTTAATAGATTGCGGCGCATATTATGAGGGCGGACTTGCAACAGATATTACAAGAGTTTTTGTTAAAGGAAATCCGACGGATTTGCAAAAACAAGTCTACACAACCGTCCTGAAAGCTTTTCTGAACGCTTACAACTTTAAAATGTCTGAAGAAACCTCCGGATTTGAAATTGACGGGCTTGCCCGACAGATTTTTGACGAAAATCAAATCGACGGTTTTGTTTTTAATCACGGACTTGGCCATGGGCTGGGAATTAATGTTCATGAGGCTCCGCCTAGCTTAAGCTTAAATGAAATTGCAAAAACTCCTATTAAAAATAACATGTGTTTTACGATTGAACCGGGACTTTATAACAAAGAGCATTTTGGTGTCCGTCTGGAGAATTCGTGCTATCTTGAAAACGGGGAAATCAAATCTTTTACAAACATGTGCTATGAAAAAAAACTTATAGATTTCAGTCTGCTGAACGAGCAGGAAAAAGAATGGCTAAATGCTTTTGAGGTATTGTAGTGGAAAAGATTACGAGCGTTTCAAACAATCTGGTAAAAGAAACCCTAAAACTTCAACAAAAAAAATACCGTGAAACTTCCGGAATGTTTTTGCTTGAAGGCTTTAAGCCGGTTTTTGAAGCTTTTCATTGCGGAGTTGAAATAGAATATGTTTTTGTTCGTGAGGACAAAGTATCCGAATACGAATTTCTGAAAAATAAAATTATTTTGACAAATGAAGCTGTTTTAAAGAAAATTTCAACCACTGACAGCGCGCCTGATTGCGTTGGAGTTGCAAAGCAGAAACTCTTTGAAATTTCACAAATTCAAAATGCGCAGAAGGTTCTTCTTTTACAGAACATAAAAGATGCTGGAAATCTTGGCACAATTTTGCGAACGGCGGCGGCTTTCGGCGCTGATGCGGTTGTTCTTTTCGGAGACTGTGTTGATTTGTACAATCCGAAGGTGGTCCGCTCGGCAGTCGGATGTCTTTGGAAACTTCCGGTTGTGCAGATTTCAAATGTTAAAGACTTGCAAAAAACTTTTCCAAATCATACAAAAATTGCAACGCTTCCGCGTTCAAAAAATCTTCTCAAAACTTTCAGCGTAAAGTCTCCTTTCATTGTAATGTTTGGAAGCGAGGCTGACGGTTTGAGCGATGAATTAATAAAACTTTCCACAACCGACTTAAAAATCGAAATGAAAGACAATGTGGAATCTTTGAATTTAAGCATTTCTTGCGGAATAATTTTATACAAATTGTTAAATTAGATAGCAAAAAAATATATGTTCAGTTTTTAATATTACAGTAATTCCAGAGGAGTAAAAGTGGCAATCAACAGTACCAACAACAGCATAGGTTTTCCGGGTTTGACAAAAAACCGCCCGGGCATGCTCATGACGGTTCCGTCCGCAGCTGAAAACACGAAAGTGCTCGAAGTTAAAGTTGAAAATCCTGTTCAAAAACCTTCTAAAGAAAAAATGAGCGAGAATACAAAATATTTTATCGGCGCAGCAGCAATTGCAGCGTCTGCAATTGCCGGAATATATATTTATAAAGGCCGAAAACCTCCCAAGGAAGAAAATGTTGAACAAACTGTCCAATTTATAGATAGAAAAGAGCCTGTGCGTTCTGGAATTGATTTTTTCAAAAAATATTTGGAAAAACTTTCTCCATCATTTGATTTTGAAACCAAAAGCCAGCATCCGGTAGGAAAGCATGGTGCTTATAGGATTGACGAAATTTTACGTCCTTCGGCTGTGAAACATTCAGAATTTTTTAGAAAAGACGGAAGTTTATTTGCAAGTGTTGACTGGGATGATGACGGAAAAGTTATCAGCTATACTTTATTGAATAAAAATGGCAATGTTATAAACGAAATTTAAGGCAGGCCATAAGCTTTCTGATAATAAAAATTTACAAAACCTTTAAGCCTTTGTGTTCACTTTTGTAGTAAAATATTTTTATGGATATTTTGGAAGTAAAAAAAATCTGGAGCGAGATAAAAGTTGAACTTCGTGATGTAATCCCCGCCCACGCCTTTTATTCCTGGTTTGATTCAATTGAGCCTGTAGGATTTGATAATAATATTTTTTCGCTAATTACAGTTCACCAGCTTGCGCCGCAAATCGTCAGACAGAATTATTTTAAACAAATCAGTGAAGCTTTGAAGAAACATTTCGGCCATGACGTTGACTTTGATATTCAGTATGACGCCGCGTTTGCAGAAAAATATATTAAGGAAAAGAAAAAAGAAAGCGCGAAACCAAAATCAATCCATGCCGACGAGGATGAAGAACAGAAAAAAGTTTTGGATAATCTTGCAAAAATGCAGTCTTTTTCAAACCTTAACTTAAAATACAAGTTTGAAAATTACGTTGTCGGCGAGAACAACCGTTTTGCACATGCTGTTGCAATGGCTGTTGCAAAAAATCCCGCGAAAAAATATAATCCGCTTTTTATTTACGGAGCGTCAGGACTCGGCAAAACCCACCTTATGCAAGCAATCGGGCATTATATTATTTTTAATAAGCCAAAACTTCGCGTTCGATACATTAAAACAGAAGATTATTTTAATGAAGTTATCAAAAATATTCAATGCAACGATAGAATTTCGCGAATGGAAAAATTCCGTCAAAAATACAGAAATATTGACGTACTTTTGATTGATGATATTCAATTCCTTGAGTCTAAAAAAGCCACGATGGAAGAGATTTTTCATACTTTTGACAGTCTTCACAACAATAATAAACAAATTGTTATAACCTCTGACCGCCAGCCAAAAGATATTCCGACTCTTCCTGAGCGTTTGCGCACACGTTTTGAAATGGGAATTATGGTTGATATTACGCCGCCAGATTTTGAAACACGTGTTGCCATATTAAAAAACCTTGGCGAACAAGTTGGAATGGATATCCCGTTTGAAGTTTATGAATATATTGCAAACAATTTTGTTTCAAATGTAAGAGAACTTGAAGGCGCGTTTAACAAAGTAAGCGCTTTTGCTGATATCGAAGGAATTCCTTTGACATTGGAATTTACAAAAAAAGTTCTCAACTGCGAGGCATCAAGAAAAGAATTAACAATTGAAACAGTGGCAAAAACAGTTGCTGAATACTACGGCGTTTCTGTTGATGATTTTAAAAGCTCCTCGAGAAACCAAAAAGTGTCAGGTTCCCGTCATGTAGCGGTTTATTTAACCCGCGAACTCACGGAAAAAAGTTTTGAAAGCATTGCTGAATTTTTCAACAAAAAGCACACAACAATGCTCTATTCTTATGAAAAAATCAAAGACGAATTGAAAGTTAACAAAGAACTTGACAGAACAATTTCGGATTTGAAAATCAAATTAAAGGAATTATAAAATGTACGATTATATAAAAGGTATTTTTGCAGGCAAAAACAGTTCTTCAAAAGGTTTTTTTCTCACTATCGAAAATAACGGGATTGGATATCTTGTTGAAGTTATGTCGAGAGATTTTTCGGCTGTTGAAAAGACCGGTGAGGAAGGAAAACTTTATACAATTCTTCTTCACCGTGAAGATAAAATGGCATTGTGCGGATTTTTGCACAAAGAAGACCGGGATATTTTTTCAATACTGACTTCTGTTTCAGGAGTCGGAAGCAAGATGGCGCTGACACTTCTGGATGAGTTTCAGTCGTCAGAATTAATCGGATTTGTTATTCAGGGAAATTACAAAGAACTTACGCGCGCAAAAGGTGTCGGTCCCAAACTTGCGCAAAAAATCATCATTGAATTAAAAGATAAATTAATGAATTATAACAACACTGCTCCGATTGAAATTAAAAGCGCTTCTGAGCAAAATTCGCAGGCTATGGAAGATGCTCAAATGGTGCTTATCTCGCTTGGTTATGACAGAGAAGAAATAAAAACAGCTTTCTCAAAAGTCGGTGCAGTTTTGAATTCAAATGCTTCTGCAGAAGAAATATTAAAAGAGTCGCTCAAAATACTTTCTGTTTAGATTTCTTTTTCACGACTCTTTTTAAGAAGATTCTTCGCTCTACGCGAAGGCGCTCTGTATTTTATGCTATTTCAGTATCAAGAACAGCAAAATTAAAGTTGCAATTGCCATTGCAGGGCCAAATGGAAAAACTGATAAATCTCCGCCTTCTTTGATACCTTTTATGATACGGATGCAAGTGTATAGGCCAAGAATAAACAGGATTGCTGATGCCGCCAGCAAGACCCATATATTTTCGAACAAACCGAGTGAGTAATTGCATACCGAAAATGCTCCGGCTGCAAGTAAGAATAAAATAAGAGATATAATTGTTTTATTATCTCCTTTTGCCGCAAGCTTTTTCAAAAATCCCGGAAGTACAAATGCAAGCTGAACCGCAATGCTTATTGGAATAATTATAAGAAGATTATGCCATCCGAAGAATACGCCCAAACCTGCTGCAATATAAGTATCTCCAACTCCGAAAGCACGTTTTCCGGCAAATAAATATCCAAGTCTTGCAAGAATTTCCATAATGAGAACACCGGCAATAAGTCCGATAATTGCATTTGTTATCGGTAAATGCAAAAAGTTTTTTGCTGTAAAAAGGAAATATCCTTTTGTATTCAGGCTTGTGTTGACAGCATTCCAGCTAAGAATTCCGTTGTAAAGTAAACCCATTATGATTAAAAACCAGGCATGACCGGCGCATATAACTTTTTCTCTGATATCTGTAACTGACATGACCAAAAGTGTGCATAGCGCAATAAATATAAATCCTGCTGTAATTGACAGGCTAAATTTTAAAAGTGTTGCAATTAGCAAAATTCCTGTCAATAATTCAACAATCGGGTATTGAATGCTGATTTTTTCTTTACAAAATGCGCATTTGCCACCTAAAAACAAATATGATAAAATCGGAATGTTATGCCAAGGTTTTAATTTGTTATGGCAGTGAGGGCATTTAGACGGAGGAAGAATAATTGATTCTCCGGTCAATCCTCTTAGAGCAACAACATTTAAGAAACTTCCGATAACAGTTCCTATAATAAAGATAAATACTGCGATAAGAATTACAATGTAACTTTCCATACTAGTCTCCATTATTTTTAATAAGTTCATACATTCTGCTTAAAGCTTTTTTTAATCTTCTTGAAACCTGCATTTGCGACATATTCATTTTTTCTGAAATCTCGCGCTGGTTCAAATCCTGATAGTAGCTGAGTTCAATTATTTTTCTTAATTCAGGGGGAAGTTTTTGGATTGTGCTTGACAACATAATCTTGTTTTCATAAGAATTCATAAATTCCTGATAATCATTGGCCGGAATTTTATCAAGCAGAGAAATATCTTCATCATCCTGCATAAAAGATTGGTCAAGCGAAAGCGTGCTTTTACATTTTTCAATTTCAATAACTTCATTGATTTTTGCAACAGGCAAATCAAGATATTCTGCGATTTTTTCAGGATTTGGTTCAAGACCCGATTCGGAGAGTTTTTTTCTTGCAGTGTTTATCTTGAAAAGAAGCTCCTGAAGTTCACGCGGCGCCTTAATTATAGAGGCTTTATCGCGTAAATAATGTTTGATTTCGCCTTTTATAAAATAAGTTGCGTAAGTTCTGAATTTTGTATTCATGTCAAGCCTGTAAAACTCAATGGCTTTAATTAATCCCAACGAGCCGACTTGAATTAAATCTTCATTGGAAATTCCGGACTGCAAAGCTATTGTGTTGGCAATTTTTTTTACCAAAGCCATTGCCTCTTCAACAATTTTAAGATGCAGCATCCTCTTCTTTTTTTCGTCATTAGCATTCTTAAAAGAAATCAGAAGGGTATCCAGTTCGTCGTTTTGTCTTTCTTTAGTGTCCAAGATTTCTCTCCGCTTTCTTTTTTAATTATAGCATAATTATTTGAAAAATAAAATTTTTAACTTTATTTAATATATATGGTTTAGAAAAATTGTTTATGATAACATTAAAACAGAATAAGGGAGTAAAAAATGATTACCATTAAAGATGTTGAACATGTTGCAAAACTGGCAAGACTTGAATTAACAGAAGATGAGAAAGAACTTTATACAAAACAGCTTGGCGATGTTTTGAAATATGTTGACCAGATGAATGAAGTTGATACATCAAATGTTAAACCAATGACGCAGGTTATCGACTTTGTTAATGTTATGCGCGATGACAAAGTTGTTTACGAGCAGACAAAAGAAGAACTTATGGCAAATGCGCCGGAAGTTGAAGACGGCTTCTTTAAAGTTCCGAAAATTAATTAATGAATTCCCTCTATTTTCGTTTTTTATTTAAGAATTTTAACGGGGATTTTTGGTATCTGCAAAATACTGCAGATTTATTTAGAATAGCTTAAAAGTAAGGGGTATAAAATGACAAAATATATTTTTATAACAGGCGGTGTGGTAAGCTCTTTAGGCAAAGGAATTATAGCCGCATCTTTGGGCAGGCTTTTGAGAGCAAGAGGTTTTACTGTTATAAATCAAAAATTTGACCCCTATATAAATGTTGATCCGGGTACAATGAGCCCGTTTCAGCATGGCGAAGTTTTTGTGACGGATGATGGTGCTGAAACTGATTTGGATTTAGGGCATTACGAAAGGTTTACTGATACGAGCCTCGGCAAACTCAACAATGTTACCTCCGGAAGCGTTTACCAGCATGTTATTAAAAAAGAACGCCGCGGCGATTACCTTGGAGCAACAGTGCAGGTTATCCCGCATATTACAAACGAAATTAAATCAAGAATTAACGGCGCAACAAAACAATTCAAACCTGATTTTCAGCTTATTGAAGTCGGCGGAACAGTCGGAGATATTGAAAGTTTGCCGTTTGTAGAAGCTATCAGACAATTTAAAACAGAAGCCGGAATAGGCAATGCAATTTCTATTCACTGTACGCTTTTGCCGTATCTGCCAACCTCGGGTGAACTTAAGACAAAGCCGTCACAGCACAGCGTTAATGTTTTGAGAAGTTATGGTATTCAGCCTGAAGTTCTCGTTTGCCGCACTACAAAACCTATTCCGAAAACTGAAAAAGAAAAGCTTGCGCTTTTCTGCTCTGTACCGAAGGAGGCTGTTATTGAATGCCGTGACATGAAAAGTATTTATGAAGTTCCGCTTGCCTTAGAAGCGCAAAATATGGCGAAAGTTGTTTTAGATATGCTCAGAGTTGAAGACAAAAAAGCCGATTTAAGCGGATGGGAAAAACTTGTAGAAAGAATTAAAAATCCTCAAAAAACAATTAAAGTTGCAATTGCCGGAAAGTATACCAAACTTTCAGATGCCTATATTTCAGTTGTAGAATCTTTAAAACATGCCGGTTATGCAAATGATGCTTCAATTGATATTAAATGGATTAACTCGGAAGAATGCGTGGATGAAAAGAAATGCAAAGAATTAATGAAAGATATTCAGGCGGTTGTTGTTCCGGGCGGGTTTGGAATTCGCGGAATTGAAGGCAAGCTTAACGTAATTAAATACGCAAGGGAAAATAATGTTCCGTTTTTGGGGCTTTGTCTTGGCATGCAGTGTGCGGTTATTGAATATGCACGCAATGTTGTCGGATTAAAAGGTGCAAATTCTGCTGAATTTGATGAAAATGCGCAGTATCCCGTAATTGACCTTATGCTTGAACAGAAAAATGTTCAGGCATACGGCGGTACAATGCGGCTTGGTGCATATGATTGTATTTTGAAAAAAGGAAGCAAAGCTGCAAAAGCATACGGAAAAGAAAAGATTTCTGAGCGACACCGTCATAGATATGAGGTTAACAATGAATATATTAAACAAATAGAAGATGCTGGATTGGTATTTTCAGGAATGTCCCCGGACGGAATGCTTGCTGAAGTTGTTGAAATTCCGCAAAACGATTGGTTTGTGGCTTCTCAATTCCATCCTGAATTCAAGTCGCGTCCAGAGCATCCGCATCCGTTGTTTAAAGGCTTGATTGATGCTGCTGTGAAACATGTCTGAAGCCAGTTTTAGGATAACTTAAACTCGTAGCTTGGGCAAAAGTTTAGCATATTCACAGTTAAAATTCATAGTTAATATATTTTTACACAAATGACCACTGCAATGACTTAAAATTACAGCCTTTTCTAGTCGAAATTGCTTGACTATACGTTATGTTAAGTGTATTTTAGATACACAGAGATTACTTATTGGGGAGAAAATAATGGAAGAAAATAATCTAAAAAATTTTACTGCCATGCAGTTTTTAAACTTTGCGCTTGGATTTTTCGGTCTGCAGTTTGCCTGGCAGATGAGAATAATTTTGTCTGGGCCTGTTACAGAAAGTCTAGGTGCATCTCCTCTGATTTACGGCCTAATCTGGCTTGCAGGGCCTTTTACAGGAATGGTTGTCCAGCCTTTAGTCGGCGCTCTTTCTGATAAAACCATTTCACCGTTTGGCAGACGACGTCCTTATTTGCTTGGCGGTGCAATTATTGCTTCGATTGCATTGTGGATTTTCCCGAATTCGGCCGGTGTTGCAGAATTGCTCCATAAGCTGACAGGCTTAAATCTTCCATCATTAACAGCTCTTTTGATTGCTGCAATTATGATTTGGGTGATAGATGCCTGTATTAATATTGCTCAAGGTCCTTATAGAGCTTTAATTCCTGATGTTGTTCCCCAAGAACAGCATTCCATTGCAAATTCATTTATTTCGCTTGCAATTGGCTTGGGTTCTGTTGTTGCTGCTGCTACTGCTCCGTTTTTGAAGTGGGCTTTTGATTATCAAATGTCAATTAATGCACAATTTATAATGGCTGCAGTTGCTTTTACTCTTGGTATGCTTTGGACTTGTATAACTATAAAAGAACATTCTCTGAAAAAGGAAATTCAACTCGCTGAAATTGCTGAAGAAAAAGAAGATAGCTTTTGGGATTCTATGAAAAATTTCTTTGCCCTGTCACCAGAGGTTTCAAAGATTTGTCTTATGCAATTTTTTACCTGGATTGGAACAATGTGCATGTTAATTAATTTTACACAATACGCAATCCATACGGTTTATAATGTTCCTGACTTGTCAAGCGCAGCAGAGGCTGTAAAAGAAAACTTTGCGCAGGCAGTTTTAACCGGTACAAATTTTTCTTCAATTAGTTTTGCAATTTTTAATCTGGTATGTTTTCTTGTTGCAATTCCTATCGGAATACTTTCGGCAAAATACGGCAATAAGAAAGTTCATATAATTTCGATAATTTCAATGATTTTTGCTTATTTAGGAATGGCATTTATCAAAAATCCGATTGCAGTTGCTTCGTTAATGGGGCTTGCCGGAATTGGCTGGGG
>URXT01000051.1 GCA_900551915.1 uncultured bacterium | reverse complement strand
CCGCCAGCGTTCGTCCTGAGCCAGGATCAAACTCTCCATTGTCAGAAAGTTATTAGTCTCTGCTATATATAGCAGTTTCTAGCTCATTACTTCGCAAAGCTTTGCTTCGCGTTTTTATGTCCTTTACCATTTTCTCGAAATCAACAAAGTTCTTTCGTCTTCAGCTATTCTGTTGTCAATGTGCACAATGCTTCACCATTAAATATATTTTGCAAAAACAAAATTATTTTGGGGCTTGGCTAGTTATTAACTGGTCTTTTCTGACCACAATTTTCATTTTACTACTTAAATTTTTCTTGTCAACTACTTTTCTTAAAGTTTTTTTAAAAAAAATTTATTTTAGGTTTAAAGTTCATTCTGTGCACTGGGCACGTCTTTTATTGTAAGCAAAAGAAATTTAAAAAGCAACTATTTTGTTGCATGAAATTATCATAAATTTTGGATTTTTTCTTGAAGCCCTTTATTCACAATGATTTTAAAGCTTTACAATAATTCATATTTCATTTTCAAATAGCCATACAAATATATAGATGGTTAAAATTTTAAAAAGTTCCCATTAAATTCTGAAATTTTTCATCAATTTGAAGGACGCACAGCTTGGAAATATAATATATACTACTATCAGGTTATTGCAGATTAATCATTTAATAGGAGATAAAAGTATGAAAACTACCAAAATTTTAGCACTCTCGTTATTCTTAACCTTGGCATGCTCATGTGCAGCGTTTGCTGATGGGAATGCATTCACACCTTTAAACTTTGATAATGCAAATTACAACAGCACAACAGTTAGAACAAGTGCCACGAATACAGCATCAACACCTGCAAATGTAAAATCATCAAACACACCAACAACTGTCCAGGAAGTTACCGGGAATGACAACATGCAAAGCGCAATTTTAAAACTTGACAACGCGCAGGTGGATGTAAGAAACGAATTATTAAATGTTAAAGCTAAGTATTCAGATATTGACGCACAGTACAACCAAATTAAGGCTGAAAGAAAAAGTTTAGCTAAACAGGTAAAAACTACAGAAAAAAGAATTAGACAAATTGAAAAAGCTAAGGAAAAAATCAGAAAAAACATGCTTTAATTTATAAGCATGCCGGAATTATTGTAAAAGGGTTTGAGAAATCAAGCCCTTTTTGGCATGAACAAAAGAAAAAGGCGCCTTTAGTATGATTTCGGGCGCCTAAATATTGAGCAAAAAACTTAATCTTAGTAGAAAGAAACCGTAAGTTTAACCTGATTGCTTGGGGTATGAGATGGTATTCCTGTGACAGTACCGGAGTGAGAACCGCTTGTTGTAGAGGTAACACCGTAATAGGTATAAAAAGGTTTACCACTAACCCAATCTGTTGCATTAACTTTATATTTTTTGCCTTGCGCAAGCGGGGGGTTATTAATTGACCAGGTTACTGTATAATTCAGGGAACTTTTGTGGTCGCTTGATGTTGCAGAAGTTATTACAACATTTATGGAGCCAACATCAGTGCCGCTATCGGAATTTGAGGAACTTTTGCATTCTGCAGGGGCAGTTGCCCAGCACATTGCCCGCGCACCTGAGTTTCTGGGTGCTATTGAATGAACTTGGTTATCATATGGAACATGGACAGTATATTGCCAAACGTATTTGCCATTATACTGTGACGCGGATTGGCTTTCCGGAAGATAGCGAGTTGACTCATTTGTATAATAACCTGATTGTCTAGGATTTGTATACCAGTGTGATTCCGGAAATACTGATTGGCGATTGTTATATAATTCAAGAAACTTAGATTTTGACGGGATATCCATTTTCAAATCAAGACATGCTTTCCATGAAGTCGGATATACTGCAGGATAATTCCAATAAGCCCAATTTCCCGTGCAATATGTTTTATCTTTTCCGCAATCAACCGCTTCAGATGATTGAATCCCTAAATCTTTAATGCACGCATTTGATTTTGCAATATATTTGGCGCCTGCGCCGAAATTCTTTTCACAACAGGGGTCAGAATCTTCTTCGTTAGGAGCCGGCGGCTCGCAGGTGATTGAAACATTAACATCCGAGTCTGTAACGACAACCGAATAATTAGAACTTCCGGTTGAATTATTATAAGTATAGTTATCGCTCGGAGTGATAGTTAAAGCATATGTTCCGGGAGTTTTGCAGCCTGCTCCGTCAACCGCACACTGGCCGGTTACGTTTACGGTAATGTTATAGCATTTTTCTTCTTCATCCTTTATGCATTCCAGAGTTAAAGTTTCGTCTTTGTCCGTAATTTCAACATCTGCAACAGCCCAGGATGCTGTATATCCTGTTTTTGCATCAGAAGTATATTTGTAAGTTCCGGGTGAAAGCCCGCAATCCTTTGAAGACTTGCCGGAAATTGTGCAGCCGTCAGAATCGCCTGATACAACTTTTGTAATACAAAAAGTTTTTTCTTCTTCTTGTTCTGTGTCATCATCGTCATCGTCACCGGGGGTGGGAGTTGGGGGTATGGTTTCACCATCAGAGACGGGAATATTGTTGTCGGGTTCACAACTTAGATTACAATCGGTGACATCGGCATCTTTGACGGTTACCTGGTGAATAAACCAGTTACATTTGTAGCCTTTCTTAGGAACGGCGACCAGGGTATAGGTACCGTTTACTTTGTTTCCGCCTTCACCATAAATAGTTGCACCGCTTCCGCCGCAACTTATTTCATAAACGTTTTGTGCTGTTCTGGAATCTTTATCCGCACTGTCGGGCGCCGCAGCCTGAGGAATTTTTGCAGGCGGTGCGGCAGTAGGAGTGAAATTTTCAGTAACAGTGGTTTCTTCGCGTTCTATGGCTTTTGGGACTTTAAACTCAAATTGATCCGGAAATTTACAGTCAGGGCCTTCCTTGCAGTTTGGTTCTTCTTCGCCGTTTACATCAACTTTAATTATTTCGTAATCGTTATCACGGAAACTGCTTATTGGAAGATACCAATCCATCCCTTCAATACTTGTAACTGATTTTTGCCCTTCTTCGCAATTTACCTCAGAGCCGGGAAGTTTATTTAATCTTGCGGCAAAAAGCGTACAGAATTTTGTAAAACCTTCATGTGTGCTTCCATTGTATGTTACTGTTGAAAGATTGCCAAAACCTTTAATATTCATGTTATCAGGATAAAGGTATTCATCCGTGATTAGTTCGTTAATAATCCTATTAACGATATAGTTTGCTTTCTTGCCTAAAGCTTCGTTTTTATCAGGATTTACTGATCTAAATATTGGAATAAGAATTAATGCAAGAACTGCTATTATCCCCAATCCGATTAAAAATTCGCCCATGGTTAGCCCTTTTGGACGCTTATCTAAGCGTAAATACTTTTTACTCATTTTTTATACTCCCATATCTTTTTTGCATTACAAAACCGCCGCGAAAACGGCGGATTAAAATTTATACGTTTTCTTTAAGAACACGTTTAAACAAGATATGAGGCATAAATTTTTTGCCCTTAAGGAGCTATTTACGGGTGCCCCCCCCCCCGGAAATCCAGTCATAGCAAGTGTTTTGGTCATAGCCGCTCCTTTTTTTTTAAATGAATTGCTCCTTGTATATTTTCTATTATAACATTATTTATTTATAAGCGCAAGCCTGCTTTAAATATAAAGGATATTATGGATTATAAAAAAGAAAAAGGCGCTCAAGTATGAAGAGCGCCTATATATTGAGCAAAAAAACATTTTAACGACAGCCTGAGCCTGTATTAGAAATATTAGGAAAAGATCTTCCGTCTTCACAGCGATATCCAGAAGCATCAGCCTGACAACTGTCTAATTTTATGGTTAAAGAGTTAATAGAAGGGAAACTTTGGCCGCCTGACACAGTAATATCACATTCAGCCCATTGTTGAGCACTCCAATTTGGCGCACTACAAACTTGTGAACCATTTTTAAATACACCAACAGGGAAATATATTCTGTTATCACTGCATCTTCTAAAAGGTTCTCCTATTCTAAAGTGTATAGGTTCACCTTCATGAGCAATATGAGGAGCGCCAGGTTCAAAATAGGTGTAATTTCCGTCTCCCATTATACTGCCTGCGAAACCACCGCCGCAACCACCAGAACCAGCACAATCAACAACATTAGTTTTAGCTATTATCCATGCATATGAACCTGCACCACCCACTGCAGGAGCCACACGATTCCCATCCATATCAACTTCCGTAAACTGATACATATATCTTTTCGGGCTTTCATAATGAAGCTTAAATACTGTATTTAATTCCTTATCTTCATATTCTAATACAGTGCTTGAAGACGGCCATGCTGCATTTTCAGCATAAACTTTATCATTTATAGTTAAAGTAAAGGTTTCCCATTTTGACTGAATTAATTTTGCTGACCCTGTTCCACCGCCTTCGCCCAATTCTTCTATTACTTCCCATCTTATAGAGCCATCGTTTGCAAGCTCATGCTTCAACGGTTGTCTAAATTGTGCTTCTATGCCGTTTTCATTTAAAGTAAGTCCTGAACTGGAGCAGTTAGCAGCGCTATAGGCCTCGCAAAAATATCGGGTACCTGTGTATTTTCCTTTAATCTGAAGTTTTACATATACATCAGGAACCTCAACTTTAAGAGTTCTCACATCATAATAACGTTTTGCAGAAACATGGTAATAAGTATTGCTTGTATGCATTTCATCCTGATACAAACCGTCAAATGTATCTTTAACATATATATCTACAACTGGCGGCAGAGTACTTTCTTTACATTCAATTTCTATTTCCTGGTCTTTGTCAGCAACAATAAAGGTCTGGTCAACCGGCTTGGTTGAATCTTTAAACGACCAGCCGTTTGCAGGAGTTACTTGGTATTTATAAGTTCCGGGTCTGAATTTACCTTCTTCTTTTTTGCAGTTTGCATCAGGCAGAGTTACCGGGCAGTGTTCAGTGTCGCCCTTAAACGTAACAGCATAGCATTCTTCAGGTTCTTCCATTGTACATACAGCATCCAATGAAACATCTTTATCGACAATTGTAACTTTTTGAGAGGTCCAGTCTGCACTATAGCCATCATCAACAGTTATTGTAACTGTATAAATATCCGGCTTAAGATTACATCCATCTCCGCTTATTGTACAACCTTCAGGATCACCGGTCATATTAACACTTATACAATATGTATCGTCTTCTTCGGTATCATCATCGTCAGGCTCTACTGGAGGCGGAGTAACTTCACCATCGGATTGCGGAACATTATTATCCGGAGAACAGGTTATCTGACAATCTTTTACATCAGCATCCTTTACTGTAACCTGATGAATAAACCAATCGCATTTATAGCCTTTTTTGGGAATTGCAACCAAAGTATAATTCCCATTTACTTTGTTAGCACCTTGTCCGTAAATTGTAGCACCTGACACGGAGCCGCAAGAAATAGAATATACATTTTGTGCTGTTCGGGAATCCTTAGCCGGGCCGTCAGGCGCTGCAGGCTGCATATCCTTTGCCGGAGGAAGCGCAGTTGGGCCATAGAAACCAACTTTATCTGCCGGCACTCTTGTTCCGGGTAACACCTTGAATACAAACCTGTCCGGACTGCTGCAGCCGCTTTTATCTAAACAATTCGGGCCTTCTGCCCCGTTTACGTCAACAGTTATGGTCTGAGCTCCGCCGTCAAAATTCGTTATCGGAAGGTAAAAATCCATACCTTCAGAACTTGTCACACTGACATTACCGGGTGTACAGTTAACTTCAGTTCCCGGTTTTTTAACAATGCGGCTTGCAAAGAGTGTACAAAATTTAGTTGTTCCGGCGTGTTCAGAACCGTTATAAACAACTTTATCCGTATTTTTAAACCCGCTGAATTCACCGTTATCAGGATACAAATATGTATCTGTTGAAAGTTCGTTAATAATCCTGTTTACAATATAGTTTGCTTTCTTGCCTAAAGCTTCGTTTTTATCAGGATTTACTGATCTAAATATTGGAATAAGAATTAATGCAAGAACTGCTATTATCCCCAATCCGATTAAAAATTCGCCCATGGTTAGCCCTTTTGGACGCTTATCTAAGCGTAAATACTTTTTACTCATTTTTTATACTCCCATATCTTTTTTGCATTACAAAACCGCCGCGAAAACGGCGGATTAAAATTTATACGTTTTCTTTAAGAACACGTTTAAACAAGATATGAGGCATAAATTTTTTGCCCTTAAGGAGCTATTTACGGGTGCCCCCCCCCCCGGAAATCCAGTCATAGCAAGTGTTTTGGTCATAGCCGCTCCTTTTTTTTTAAATGAATTGCTCCTTGTATATTTTCTATTATAACATTATTTCCATACACGCGCAAGACTGTTTTATGATAAAATAAGAAATTTTATTTATTTCCGTTATATATTCTTATATAGTTCCAGTAGCTTCGGAAAACTTTTTTGACATAATTTTGAGTCTCGTCATATGGTATTTGCTCAACAAAATCATCAGTATCATTGTAATAAAGCGACTCTTTCCACTTTGTGACGGAACCAATTCCGCCGTTATATGACGCGATTGCAGAAACATCATGGCCAGCCAAAAGACTCTTTATATAAGCATAATAATAATTGCCTAATTTAATATTAGATTCCGCATCAAAAAGGTTGTATTCACCAAGCCCTTTCTTTGCGGCAATTTCAGCGGCCGTTGCCGGCATAAGCTGCATTAGCCCTTTTGCCCCGGCAAAACTCGCAGCCTCAGGGTTAAAATAACTTTCCTCGCGTGTCAAGGCAAGCATTAACGGAGAGTTGTTGCCTGTTCGGTCTGCATATTTCTTTATAACATCATAATAATGAACCGGATATACAAGCCGCCATCTCAAATCATATTTGTCCGGTTTTGTTTCAAGTTTCTCCATTGCATTACGTGCAATCAGCATTGAACGTGAATATTCACCCTGTTGATACAAAATCCAGCTTTTTATAAATTCGTCGCTTCCTGCAATTTCCTCCAAAACTTCGTAATCCTGAAGTTCAACAATCTTTTTTATTGTTATATTTCTTGTATTATACGGATATTCAACTGGTCTTGGGTCTATGAAATCCGTTATAACAGGGCTTGCAGTATGATTTAAGCGTAAGTATGCGCGATAGGCATAGTAATTATCCGGGAAATTTGTTATAACATTTTTATATATTCCCATATATTCGCCATAATCTCTGGTTTTTTCAGCAAGTTTGCCCATCCAGAACATAACCATCGGGGCATCTTCTTTATCAAGGTATTTGTTCAGGTAATCCTGTCCGATTTTTTTTGCATTGATTGTATCATTTGCTCTAACCGCAGCCAAAAAGATTTCAGCAAGGGCTTTGTCTGTGTATTTCCCATTCGGATAAGTTACATAAAAGTTTTTATAGCACTGGAGTTTATCAGCAGATGGCGAATATTTGCATTTTAAACTTGAAACGTAATCAAGGCCTTTATCTGAAAGCTTTGATAACAAAGTGTTTGCAGTTTGAAATTTAGAAGCACTACTTAAGTCAAAATAAAGATTAACTGCATTAACAATATCTTCTTCTGAAACATAAGAGGTATCTGAACTTAAACCGTCATCCAGAACAGCAAGCGCCTCCTGCTTGTGACCGGTGACACTCAAATTTTCAGCCTTTAAAACCCAGCTTTCGGCAGGATTTGTGTGTTCTAAAAGTTCTTTAACACGCGGATATTCTCCAAATTTGAAAAGCGAATTTGCCATCAGAAGATAATCATCCGAAGAAATATTTGTATCGATTGAAAGCCAATTGTCAACAACATTTACAGCAAGTCTGCCGCCCGGAGCCTTTTTAAGGTAGTGTCTGAAATGTTCTTCAACATCATGTTTTTTTGAAAGCGGGAAAATACTATTTTCATCTTTTGTATATTCATTCATTGTTATAAGACCGGAATAATATTCTGCTGCAATAGCATAGTCAGATTCCGGCGCATCATTTATTATTTGTTCAAAGTATTTTCTGGCAAGTTTCGGGTTGTCATTTACCAGCAATTGTGCAGCAAGATATTTTGAACGCAGGCTCAAAGGATTCTTTCTGTATTTACTGAATAAAAACTGATATTTTTTTACGGCTGACTCATTATCCCCGATTTCTCTTGCGCATTCCGCCTGTCTGTATAATGCGGCAGGCTTTAAGTCAGAAAGCAATGAAACTTTTGAAAAAAGATAATAGGAATTTGAATAATCTTCATTTCTATAATCTTCAAGAGCAGATTTATAGATTTGCATTGATTTTGCCGGTGTCTGGTAGAGCTTATTGAAAAAAATTCCGCCGGCAAAACAGAAGATAATAACCGCCGTAGAAATTATTATTTTATCCCGTGTGTTCATAGTAATCATATTTTACAATTTTATCAGAAATCTTTCAAATTAAAAAATTTTTCAAAAAAAGTTACATTTTAACGGAAAATTCAAATTTAATTTCACAAAAATAATAATTTATAATATAATAAACATAAGAGATTGAATTGCTTATAAATAGCAGGGAAGAAAGAGGAGTAAAATGTTCGGAATTATACTTGCAGGAGGTTCGGGAAGCAGATTATGGCCGCTGTCAAGAGAACTGTATCCTAAACAGCTTTTGAATTTTACCGGCAAAAACAGCCTTTTGCAGGCGACATTTGAAAGGCTACAAAAATGCATGCCCGCAGAAAATATTCTCAGCATTACAAATACAAAACATATTGCAAACGTAAGAATGCAGTTAAAAGATTTATGCACAGAGCCGCTTATTTTGTCAGAACCGGTTTCCAAAAATACAGCCCCTGCAATTGCACTTTCTGCTAAATACATTTTTCAAAACGCAGGGCATGAAGAAATAATTTTGGCAGTTCCGTCAGACCATTTAATCAATGACATTGAAGGATTTAAATCCGCAATCCAAAAAGGCGAAGAGCTTGCACAACAGGGTTACATTGTAACCTTCGGTGTCAAACCTTCTTACTGTGAAACAGGTTTTGGATATATCAAATCCGGCGCTCAAATCGGCGAAGGTTATAAGGTCATGCAATTTTCAGAAAAACCTGATATAAAAACTGCTCAAGAATACCTTCTAGATAAAACATGTTTTTGGAACAGCGGGATTTTTATGTTTAAAGCCTCTGTTCTGCTTCAAGAATTACAAAAACATTGTCCTGAGATTTTCGAAATTATCGCAAACATAGATTTACAAAACAAGAGAGAAATTCCGTTTGTTGAGTTTGACAAAATGCCAAACATTTCAATAGATTATGCGCTTATGGAGAAATCAGACAATGTTGTGATGACCGAACTCAATAGCGACTGGAAAGACTTAGGAAGCTGGGATGCTATTTATGATGTAAGCAAGAAAGACAAAAACAACAATGTTTTTGTAGGTCATGTCATGGATGAAGATTCAAAAAATTGTCTTGTATATTCCTCCTCAAAGCTCGTTGCGACAATCGGCCTGGAAGATACTGTTATTGTAGAAACTGAAGATGCAATTCTTGCCTGTAAAAAAGACCGCACACAGGATGTTAAGCATATCTATGAAAAACTAAAAGAACAAAATGACAACACCTCACTTGTTCACAAAACAGTTTACCGCCCATGGGGATTTTACACAGTAATTGCACAGGGCGAAGGCTTTTTAACCAAAATTATTCATGTAAATCCAAAACAAAAACTTTCACTTCAATCGCACAACCACCGAAGCGAGCACTGGGTTATCCTATCAGGTACCGCAAAGGTGGTTCTGGAATCCAAAGAATTTATTCTGAATTCCGGCCACAGCATTGATATTCCGGTGAAAGCTATTCATTCGCTTCAAAACCCTTATGACGAAGCAGTTGAAGTTATAGAAGTTCAAAAAGGCGACATCCTAATTGAAGAAGACATCATCCGCTACGAAGATATGTACGGGCGGTGCACATAGGGCAGATAAGTCACCTATGAGCTTTATTCAACAACCTTGAATTACATCTTTTAAATTTCCGTAATAACCATTGTCCAGCAATTCAAAAAACTTTTCACAAGTAAACGGAGCAATCGCCTCAACCCACTCTCTGTCAAGGTAAAGTCCTTCAACAAATCTTGCAAAAAGTTCTGTCGGTCGTTTGTAGTATTTATTTATTTTATTAATTCTGGCTGTTACACGCGCCTGTTTTTTTGTCAGAGATTTTAGTCTTATGTAAGCCGCAAAAGCTTCAGGCATATCAGGGAAACATTGTTCTATCGTATTTATTGTATAAAGCTTCGGGAACAGTTGCAAAAAACCGCCCATAACCTTTACTCTGTCATATTTCAGAAGATATTTTGCATCTGAATGTTTGATATATTTTTCAAATTCTTTGAATTTTTGAGAACGGCGGAATTTAGGATAATATTTTTTAATTATTTTGTCATATTCGGAAATCTTTTCTTTTATTCTCTCTTTATGTTCCATTAATCTTATACATAGAGAACTTTCATCCACAAAATTTGTTACTCTAAAAAGCTCCACTGCTAAAATCGGATTGTCTGATTTAAAAAGCGCCTGAAAAGTTCCGCCAGTTTTAGGCATGTCCGGTTCGATTTGGAAATGAATGTAATGCGCAAATTCATGCATTAAGGTTGGAATAACCCTGTTTTCAGGAGTGTTTTTAGAAATATCAATTCTGTTGTTACAGAAAAAACCTTGATGTCCTCGCGCTTTAGTTGTTGTATGAACTTCAATTCCGAGAGTTCGAAGGTATCTGACAAAAGATTTCTTATCCATAATTGATATTATACAGGAACAAGGAATTTTTTCATAATAATTGTTATTAGAAATAGTTTATTAGTTTTTATATGGTTATTTTTTCTTTTTTTTATTCTTCTCATTTTTCTAAGATAACATCTTGTATATTCGTTTTTTTATAAATTTGCCCAACTTACAACATAACAAAAAACAATATGCGACACTCTTGTATTTCCTTTCTCAGCATCTCTCTTTTTCTTCTCACGGCTTGTTCCGGAGAAAAAGGTTCACATGAACAGGTTTCTACAGTCAGTATTGATAAAGGCGTCGAACACTTTGATGCGGACTACACTTCGGCACAATATCAATCTCTTTTTAAAAATCCGAAAACGATCCGGCTGGAAACGAATGATAAATGCCTGTTGAGTGCTAATGCGTACCTGCTTAATGTGACTCCAAAGTACATAGTTATCGGAGATAAGACGAGTTTTTATTTCTTTAATGCCGAAAACGGTTCTTTTCTTTCTGTGATGGACAGGAAGGGAAATGGACCTGAAGAATATGCCGACATCTTTTCCCGCTTTTTTGATGAAGAAAAAGAGTTGATTTATGTTGCTACTCCTAATAAGACTAAATTATATAAGCCGGACGGGACTTTCGTCAGCGAATACCCCAAAGATAGTATATCCAACTTTATAGGTGTATCCAACGGATATTGGGGAACCTACAAAAGAGAATATCAGAAATCGCACTTAGTAGCCTTCTTTGATAAGGACTGGAACATGAAACAATCTTTCTTTCCTTTCGATGCTGAATCGGTAACGGGCTTTTCAGGTGGCTACATCGTGCCCAGATTCAGAGCCGGAAACGATCAAGTGTGTATCGTGATTAATGATACGTTGTATGCCAGCAGAAAGGAAAAACTCATTCCCGCTGTAGCCATCAATCAGGGCAAACTAAAGATGCCGACAGATTTGAATGGTGATCTTGAACGTATGCTTACGGAAGGGAAATATTGTATTAAGGCGGAAAATGCTTTA
>URXT01000050.1 GCA_900551915.1 uncultured bacterium | reverse complement strand
AAAAGAGCAAGCCTAAATAATTTTTAGATTTATGATTTCAAATTTTAAATTAAAAAATTTATTTTCCGGTTGAACCAAATCCGCCTTCACCGCGCGCTGTTGCGGTCAGTGCCACCGCAACTTTAATTTCAGCCTGCTCTACCTTTGCAATAACCATCTGCGCAATTCTTTCATCAGGCATTATCGTGTAAGTTTCATTGGAAAGGTTCACAACCGGAATACAGACTTCACCTCTGTAATCCTCGTCAATTGTCCCGACGCAATTGATAAGCGTAATTCCGTGCTTGATGGAAAGCCCTGAACGCGGTCTGATTTGCGCTTCGTAACCGTGTTCAAGTTCGATTTTTATACCTGTCGGCACAAGCGTACGCTCTAACGGTTTTAATGTAACCGGCTCAGCAATCGCCGCGCACAAATCCATTCCAGCAGCGCCCTCTGTTTTGTATTCAGGTAAAAATTTATTATGCGGCAACTGTTCAATTTTCAAAACTGTCATATTCAACTCCTTATAATTACTCTAATCAAGCTATCCCGAAAACATCATATCATAAAAAGCACAAATTTATTATATCAGACCGGCTTTAGTTAAAATTAACAAATGTAACAAAATGAACAGGTTTTGAAATCCGAACTTTCTAAAATACTTTATTAAAGTATCATACAAAGGAGAGGCTTAAAGATGAGCATTAATGTATCAAATCTATCTATGACAAAAGTTATCGAATTTCTTGAAAAATGTTTCACAAACATTACAAATTTAAACCAACACACAGCAACCTCAGAAATTGACGGGGTTGAAACTAACATCAGCTGCGATTTTGAGCCTATATCTATAGACTTTAAAGACATCACAATGGATTTTAATGAAACTGCAATAGAACTTCCTGAAATAGAACTGGGGCTTGCATCATAAGAACAATTTACAAATTAGATAAACACATGCGGAAAAATTCTGCATGTGTTTATGCATTATTTAAAAAAGAAGTAATTTTTTTAATTAAACCCGGCTTTTTATTATTAAATTTTGAGGACTCAAAATCTGCAATACATTCAGCAGCCGCAAGGAGCTTTCCTTTTTCTCCGTATTTTTCAGCAAAAGGAGTTTCGCTTTCACAAATTACAGTTTTAATCTTCGGCCTTGATAAAATATTACCGGGCTTCATCAGCATAACTTCTTCATATGAATTCTGGAAAACACGCAAACTGTTTACAACTTTCCATTTTTCATTGTTAAGAGTAACAGAAACTTTGTTGGGGCCTTCCAAAATAATATCAGATACAGCATTGCCGGCCTGATTTCTAATAAACTTATCACCTAACGCCTTGTTATCGGCAAAAACTTCTTGAAAAAACTTTTTTCCCTGCTTGTTATATTTGAGAGCCATTCCAAAAGACGGGTTCATATTCGGGGTAATTGTGTTCATACATTTTCCTTAAAAAACTATTCTTTTACAAACTTATTGTATATCAAGCAATATTTACAATCAACAGCAAAGATTAAAGAATAAATATTAATAATATTGACAATTTTTCAGACGAAATGTATGATAAAAATTGGGTAAGCCCTCATCATCGACTTAACTTTGCAGACAAACTACAAATTTGATAACTACAAAGAAAGGAGGTGATAAAGTGGATTTCAGTATAACTGAAAAAGCGCTAATGCTTATCTTGCTGATAATATTAGCGCTTAAAACACAATAAGGGGCTTTTAAAGGGGCAAGCGGTAACTTGCTCTTTCGGATTATTCGGGCACGCACAATCCTAACTTTCGCTTTCAAAGCCTTACGGCTTTTACCGCTCAAACGGATTGTCTGCTCTTACGGGCTGGGTTCGCTATTCGCTCACACGGCGCCCTACCGAAAATCCTCCGCCCTTAATTAAATTATAACATATATTTTAAAGATTTTTTAAAGATTTCAACCCACCGGAAATTATTTATGCTCAAGATTAATAATCTGCCAGGTTTCCAATTCCCAGCATAAATCGTCAGCAATTTTTAAGATATGTTTTAGAAGAATTAATATGGTATCAAAGTCTTCCATTTCGTAAAACTGCTTGCTAAAAGCATTTAACGCAAGCAAAAAGCTGTTCAATTCGTGCATTAAGACTTGCGCCTTTTGCTTGTCAAATTCGTGTTCACTCTCATATTCAGGCTCAATATGCTGCATGATAAAACCCCCTTTAGTCGCCTTTAGTTGACTATGTGTCAATTATAGATGATTGATTATGGTTTGTCAATAGTCTATTATAGTTGATAATATGTCAGATAAAATAGATAAAATACATATTAAAATAGGGCTTAAAATTAAATTTGAAAGAATGAAGAAAAATCTTTCACAAGAACAACTTGCGCTATTGGCAGATTTAAGCAAAACACATATCGGAGATATTGAGCGTGGCGCGAGTGTTCCGTCAATAGAAGTTCTTAATAAAATTGCGGTTGCGCTTGATATAACGCTTCCTGAATTGGTCGACGTTTCAAAAGTAGATTTATAATTATTCTAATTGCAATAAAAACATTTTCACTCTATAATATCCATGTCGTGACACTAATAAAGGAGAGAAAATATGTCAAGAAAACCAATTATTGCAGGAAACTGGAAAATGAACTTAATCCGCTCAGAAGCTGAAAAAGTTTTTGAAGGCGTTAAAGAATTTGTAAAAGATTATACAGCACAAGAATTGCCGGTTGTTGTAATCGCGCCCGTATTCACATCAATCAGCGCTGTAAGAACTGTTAAATGCACCTGCGGCTGCGGCGGAAACAAAATTTCAATCGCCGGCCAAAACTGCCACTGGGAAAATTCAGGCGCTTACACAGGCGAAATCTCTGTTGAAATGCTCAAAGATGCAGGCTGTGATTATGTAATCATCGGCCACTCTGAAAGAAGACAATATTTCTCAGAAACTGATGAAATGATTAACAAAAAAGCAAAAGCAATCCTTGCAGGCGGCTTAATCCCGATTATCTGCTGCGGCGAAACTCTTGAACAAAGAGAAGAAGGCATTACAGACAAATGGATTGCAGGCCAAATCAAAGCAGCTTTGGATGGAATTTCTTCAGAAGATGTTGCAAAATCAGTTATCGCTTACGAACCTATCTGGGCCATCGGAACAGGCAAAACTTGCGATTCTGACGAAGCAAACCGCGTAATCGCTATGATTAGAGGAGTTGTTAAAGAGGTTGCAGGCGCTGAAGCAGCAGACGCAATCAGAATTCTTTACGGCGGCTCGGTTAAACCTTCAACAATCGCTGAGCAAATGTCTAAATCAGACATCGACGGCGCTTTAGTTGGCGGAGCTTCATTAAAAGCAGACAGCTTCAACGAAATCATTGCAAACACAATGAAAGTTGCAGCTAAAGTTTAAGTTTTTCAACTTTATATAAGAAAAGTCGGCTGTCAGGCTGGCTTTTCTTTTTAACAATAAAACTTATTCCCGGCTTTTTTTGCCGTTTAAAAGAAGTTCTCTTAAATTAGTTTCTATTTTATCGCAATTTTTTGCATAATATGCGCCGGAAAATATTATCACAAGTCCCAATATTACGAGCGAAAGCACAAATAGCGGAGAATCTTTAAATACAGTATATGCAAGATGTCCAATATACCCAAATACACCGATTGCGCCCCAAATCATAAACACTTTCCGCTGAAGCAAAATACTGACTATCATATATAAAACGCTGAACATTGCAAAAAGAAAATATGCTATTTCATTATTCCAGTATAAACGTATTAATATTGACAGAATTGCAAACCATAACATTGTTGCGCCGAAAATATAAAGCCATTTTGAATAATCTTCATCTGTCTTTTTCTCAAGTTTTAATGCAGCACCAAGCATTAAAATTGCAAATACTGTAGTTGCAAAATTTCTCATCCCCCAGGTTGGCTCGGAAATATTTCCCAGACAAAGCGGGACAATATCCATTGACAAATACCATAGCGCCCAGCAAATCGGAAGTATTAGAAGAGGAAACTTCCGGAATTTTAAAAATATAAGCCCAACGCAGATTGTTGCAATTTCCATCAGGATAAATCCGCTTCTACTCCATACATGAAATTTCGAATAGCTGTCATACCCCTCCGGCATAATCCCGATTAACCTTTCAAAAGCCCAGACCGCCAGCGGAACAACGCTTACCGCGCAAACATATAAAAGCCCGCCCGGAGTTTTTTTATCATTTTTCCATAAAAGGTTTCCTATACCTGCAAAAATGGCAAAGTAAAGGACAGACAATGCAAGAAGCCCGCCATTGCCGTATGTGTCAAAAGTGTTTCCCAAATACCAGCCCATTGCACAAATAATAATTAACGCGCCAAAATAATATAAAAAATTTTCCAGTGTAAATTTCTTTTTCACCTCAATTTTTGCTGTCTCACAAACATTATTTGTTTCAGTATTATAAACATTCAAATTCGTTAAAAAATCAAGCAGTTTTTCAAAAGTTTCTGAAGAAATAATGCCCTTTTTCTGTGCAAGCAGCAAGTCTTTTTCATCAAAATTCATATAACCTCCTTCAATGTTTTCAGTATAATATTTTTCTTTTATTAATAGCAATTTTATTATGTTTCCGTTACAATTTAATAAAGGATGTAAAAATTAAAAAGGGAAAAAGATTATGCTAACCGGAAACGAAATTCGTAAATTATACTTGGATTATTTTAAAGATAAACACCAGCACACGGTTGTAGAAAGCTCAAGTCTTGTGCCTGATAACCCGACTGTGCTTTTGACAACAGCGGGAATGCTGCAATTTTTGCCGATATTTTTGGGAATTGTGAAATCGCCGTATAACCCTGCACGCGCAACTTCCTGCCAGAAATGTGCACGCGCAGGCGGAAAAGATTCAGATATTGAAAACGTAGGCCGCACGCCGCGCCACCATACTTTCTTTGAAATGCTCGGAAACTTTTCATTCGGCGACTATTATAAAAAAGAAATTATCCCTTGGGCTTGGGAATTTGTAACAGAAGTTCTTAAACTCGACAAAGACCGCCTCTGGATTACGATTTTCGAAACAGATGACGAAGCTTACGAAATCTGGAGAAACGTCGGCGTTCCGGCAGAAAGAATTAAACGCAAAGGTAAAAAAGACAACTTCTGGGGCCCTCCGGGCGCATCAGGTTCTTGCGGACCTTGCTCTGAAATCCACTATGATTTGGGCGAGCAGTACAAATGCGACAACCCGAATTGCGGAATTGATACCTGCGAATGCGACAGATGGGTTGAAATTTGGAACCTTGTTTTCACAGAACTATATCAGGATGAAGAAGGCAATCAATCGCCTTTGGAAAGCAAAAACGTTGATACCGGAATGGGTTTGGAACGTATTACAATGGTTTGTCAGGGCGTTGCTTCAACCTTTGAAACTGACCTTCTGAGACCGATTTTGGACAAAGTTTGCGAAATGAGCGGGGTTGCTTACAAAAAGTCCGAAAAAACAGATATTTCGCTGCGCATAATTACAGATCACGCAAGGTGCGTAACTTTCCTTATTTCTGACGGCGTAATCCCCGGAAACGAAGGCAGAAGTTATGTTTTAAGAATGATTTTAAGACGCGCGCTGCGCCACGGCAAGATTTTGGGAATGGATTTGCCGTTCCTTTACAAACTCGTCGATGTGGTTGTTGAACATTACGGCGAAGCCTATCCTGAGCTGGTTAAAAACAAAGCCAAAATCGTTGACATTATTAAAAAAGAAGAAGAACGCTTCAACAAAACTCTTGATAGAGGCTACAAACTTCTTGATGAATTTATTTCAAACAAAAAAGATATTGACGGCGAAAGCGCATTTAAACTTTACGATACTTTCGGCTTCCCGCTTGAGCTTACAAAAGAAATCGCGGAAGAAAACGGTTTGAAAGTCGATGAAGAAGGTTACAAAGCTGCAATGCAGGAACAAAAAGACCGTGCAAAAGCCGCAGCCGCAAAGATTTCCGTAACCGGCGACATCAAATACGCAAAAATCGAAGACGAAGTCGGCTCAACCGAATTTGTCGGATACAGCGAAAACGAAGCAGACGCAAAAATTCTTGCAACAGTCGAAGGCGACGGATACGTGGACATTGTGCTTGACAAAACCCCGTTCTACGCAGAATGCGGCGGTCAGGTCGGCGACAGCGGCGTTATTGAAAACGACAACATGAAAGCTGAAGTTTTGACAACTTTCAAAGTCAATCAGCTTTTTGTTCACCGTTCAAAAGTTGTTAACGGCGAAATTACAATCGGTGAAAAAGTTAAAGCGGCAATCGATGTTCCGCGTCGTGAAGAAATCCGTCTTCACCACACCTCGGCACACTTACTGCAAGCCGCATTGATTAAAGTGCTCGGCGACGAAGTTCATCAGGCTGGTTCGCAGGTCGAAGAAAACAGAATGCGTTTTGACTTTTCTTTCAACCGCGCAATGACGCCTGACGAAATCTTCAAAGTCGAAGAAATCATGAACAACTGGATTGCAAAAGGCTACGAAGTCAAAACAGATGTTATGGACATCGAACAGGCGAAATTAACAGGCGCGACAGCGCTTTTCGGCGAAAAATACGACGATGTTGTAAGGGTTGTTTCGATTACAGACGGCAAAACCTGTATTTCTAAAGAATTTTGCGCCGGCACACACGCACGCAATATCCGCGATTTACGCCTTGTAAAAATCGTATCAGAAGGTGCAATTTCTGCCGGAACACGCCGTATTGAGCTTGTTGTTGCGCGTTCTGCATTTGAATTTATGAACGCAAAAGTCCGCGAAATGGACAAGCTTTCATTGATGTTCAAAACCCACTACGACGAAACAGTCGAACGCGTTGAAAAACTTCTTGAAGAAAACAAAGAACTCGGCAAGAAAATCGAAAAACTTGAAGAAGAAAACGCACGCACAAAATTCTCAACCTTCGCCTCAAAAGCCGAAGAAATCGACGGCGGCAAGCTTTTCATTTCAAAAATCGAAGATATCACACCGCTTGCGGCAAAAATCGGCGTTGAATTTCTTTCAAACAAACTTGGCGAAAGCGTAATCGTTCTTGCAAACAGCAAAACAGTTATTGCAAAAGTTTCAGACAGCTTTGTTAAAAAAGGCGTTAACGCAGGCAAAATCGTCGGCGAAATTGCACGCGCAACCGGTGCAAACGGCGGCGGACGTCCGAATTTCGCGCAGGGCGGGGTAAAAGACGCTTCAAAACTTGATGAGATTTTGGCAAAAGTCGAAAGTGATTTAAAAAATACAAAAGTTGAAGCATAACAAAAAGCGGGAATTAATCCCGCTTTTTTATTAGCCGGAGAGATTTTTTTATGCTAAACTTTAGTTATGTTTACAGGGATTGTAGAAGAAATCGGCACAATAAAAAGTTTTGACGGCTCAAAACTCGTCGTTGAATGCGTTAAGGTCCTCGAAAATACTCAAATCGGCGACAGCATTGCAATTGACGGCTGTTGCCAAACCGTTGTTTCTATGACAAACACCACCTTTTCAGCAGACGTGAGCGCAGAAACTCTCAAAATCACAAAAGGTTTCAAAAGCGGTGAAAAAGTTAATCTTGAACGGGCTTTGACCCCTCAAACCCGCATGGGCGGCCACATTGTACAGGGACACGTTGACGGAACTGCAAAATATTTGGGAAATATGACGTTTCAGCTTTCCTCAGAACTTGACAAATACGTGGTTTACAAGGGTTCGATTACCGTAAACGGCGTCAGCCTGACGGTTTCGGAAAACAAAAATAAAACGTTTGCCGTTGCCGTAATTCCACACACTCTTGAAAAGACAAACCTGAAATTTCTCAAACCGGGCGATTTGGTAAATATTGAAACTGATATTCTCGGGCGGTATGTTGAAAAATTTTTATATTCGCAAAATAATAATATTACAGAAAACTTTTTAAAAGAGAACGGATTTTATTAATGGAAGATTTCAAATTTAATACAATTGAAGAAGCAATCGAAGACTTCAAAAACGGCAAAATGATAATCGTGGCAGACGACGAAGACCGCGAAAACGAAGGCGATTTAATTTGTTCGGGGCAGATGGTTACGCCGGAAATTATAAAATTTATGGCAGAAAACGCAAAAGGTTTGATATGCCTTGCTATTTCGCCGGAATTGGCAGAAAAACTCGACTTGCCGCAAATGGTTGAACAAAATACCGAAGGTATGAAAACAGCTTTTACGGTAAGTATTGACGCGGCAGAAAAATACGGCGTCACAACCGGAATTTCAGCATTCGACCGTGCAAAAACAATTGAAGTTGCGCTTGCACCTGATGCTGTTCCGTCTGATTTAAGACGCCCCGGCCATCTTTTCCCCTGCACGGCAAGAAAAGGCGGAGTTCTTCAAAGAACAGGCCACACAGAAGCGGTTGTTGATTTGGCAAAACTTGCAGGACATATTCCGGCAGGCCCGATGTGTGAAATTATGGGCGCTGACGGGCATATGGCAAAACGCGACGAACTTTATGCTTTCGCGCAAAAACACGGTATTAAATTTATTTCGGTTGCAGAACTTATCGCATACCGGCTTAAGCACGAAAAAGTCGTAACACGCGAAGCTGAAGCACATCTTCCGACACAATTCGGCGAATTCGAAATTTACGGCTATGTAAACCATCTTACAGGTCAGGAAAGCGTTGCCCTTGTAAAAGACGATGGCTCAGATAAAATTCCGCTTGTGAGAGTTCATAGCGAATGTTTGACAGGCGATATTTTCCATAGTTTGAAATGCGACTGTAACTATCAGCTACACAGCGCAATGGAAATGATTAACAAATACGGCAAGGGAGCAGTCGTATATATGAAAGGCCATGAAGGCCGTGGAATAGGGATTGTAAATAAAATCAAAGCTTATCACTTACAGGAATGCGGGCAGGATACAGTTGAAGCCAACATCTCTCTGGGTTTTAAGCCTGATTTGAGAGATTACGGCATGGGCGCACAGATAATTGCTGATTTAGGCTTTAACAACTTTAATCTCATTACAAACAATCCTAAAAAAATAATAGCCCTAAAGGGCTATGGATTAACCATAAATGATGTAGTAAAATTGTCTCCTGAAATCAATTCATATAATGAGAAATATATGAATACCAAAAGAGACAAAATGCATCACATGTTCTAAAGTGAAACTGCAGCTAACTAAAAGGAAATATCATGACTGAAACAATTTATGAAGCAAAGCTGTTAGAGGAAAAAGACTATAAAGGTTTTGCGACTGTTTACAATGATTTCAGAAACAGAGCAATATTAGAATACAAATTTGAACTTGAACCATTGGGTTACGAGGATTTCATAGACGCTTACGAAAAGGAACTGATAAACTGCATTGTGCTGACGGAAAACAACATTCCAACAGCTTTTTTGGTTTATACAACTGCAATTTCAGAGGCTGTTGAGTTAAACATAATCCACTCCTTCAAAATGGAAAACATGATGACGCGCAGCAAATACCTGATTGAAGAATTTTTGCGCCAGACACGTTCAGACAGACGCGAAAAAATCGTTTGCTATCCAATGCTTGGTTCGCAGAAAACTTTAATCGGCGAAATTGCACGTTTCGGATTTAAGTTTGTAGGGATTGCGGTTTTAAGATTTATGATGAGCGGCACGAATTCACGCGAAATTCTTAAACTCACGGAACTTACCGACCTGAACCCCTGCTACAATGTTGTAAGCTGGTCAGATGACTACTTTGACAGCGCGGTTGAAATCGTTAATGAAGCCTTCTCAACAAGCGCCGATGCACTTTTTGACCCGCGTTTCAAAACTCTTGAAGGCACATACGATATTATTGACAAAATCGTTCATGACGTTTACGCGGAATTCCTGCCCGAAGCAACAAGCGTACTTCTTTGCAGCGGAACACCTGTCGGCTTTTGTTTCATGAACCTTACCGGCGGCCAAATCGCAAATATTCCGATTGTCGCAATCAAAAAAGAACATCAGGGACGCGGACTTTCAAAACACATGCTAAAAGCTTCTGTCGAAAAGCTTCTCCAATGGGCTGACAATGGCGAAAAACCGATTACAGAAGTTAACACCTGCACGGAAACAAATAATTTTCAGGCGCTGAAAATGTACAGGCATCTCGGCTTTAAAGAAGATTATAATTACCCGCAGTCATATCTTCCGGTGAGGAAATAATCAAAATTGGGACTTATATACAAGTTTACACAACTTGCACCGCCATTGCGAGAAAATCGTAGATTTTCGTGGCAATCCATATTATTTATTGTTGTACTGCTTGCTTACATCGTTGGCGAGTAATACTTACTTTGTGTAAACTTGTGTATAAATCCCTCTAAATTTGCCTTTATATAAAAAATCATTTAATATAAACATGTGGAAAATTTCAATCTGGGTAAAATGATTGCAAAGTTCACCTACCGCGTGAACAACAACCCGAATGCAGGCACAAAACCTGCAAATACTTCTGCACAAAATTTTACACCAGCACCGCAAACTCCGGCCGCTTCTGCCGGAAACTCCACAAACATTTCTCCGCAAATGGGTGCGCTGAACGGCGGCGACCGCTCTGTTTATATCAAGGATTTGATGAAGCTTCCGCGAAACATGAATGAATTAATCTTCATGCTTCAAAAAAATCTTAATCAGGTGCAGTTCAACAGAATGTTTGACGCGCATCTGGCCGCGCGAAGAAACCTTCTCTCGCAAACACAGGCTCAAATCCTCGCTCAGCTTGACGGCCTTACCACAAGCGAAATGCAGCAGGTTATGAAAAACCAGTTAAACTCACAGCTTTCCTCCTCAATAAAAAATCTTCAGCTTGCGGCCGGCCAGATGATTAACTTAGCCGACATCTCGGCATTAATTCAGGCAAATGGAAAAGACGCCGTAACAAAACTGATTTTAGCAATGGCAAACGCATCAAAACAAGGCGTAAATGATTTATCACAGCTTAAAGAAACGGCAAAGCTCATCAACGCAAGTATTGCACTTGCTTCGACAGACAATCCGGCGCAAACATTGAAAACTTTAATGCTATTATATCTTCCCTGGCTGCCGTTGCAGGAAGGAACGGACTTTGACCTTGAAGTTGAAGCAGCAGAAGGCGGAATCGAACAGGAAAGCGTTTTAATCGTCACAATCACAACAATAAATTACGGAACAATTACTGCAACCCTGATACTTGAAACGCAGAATTCGGTACACATAAACATTGAATGCAGTGCCGAATTTCCGAAAGACGAATTGCTTTTGCGTCTGCAAAGCGAGCAAAAACACTACTCAATGGAGTCCGTAATCTCGTTTGAAACAAAAAAATCCACACCGCAGCAGCCTAAAACCGAAAGCACAATAGCAAAAATTAACATGTCGCACACTAACGAAATAAGTCCGTATCTTTTGCTTGCAGCGCATTCCTTAATTCGCCACACGATAGAACTTGACAGAACCTGATGTTTACCTGCCAATGCTTTCGCATAATCAAAATCATAATAGCCGACCGACTAATATCATTTTGATTACGTCTCGTTATAACACCCTGTCGTCCTGAGCATGGTCTGGAAAGATATACGGAAACTGACAAGAGGGAGAAAAGGTTCTTATTAAAAGAAAAGGTAAAGCTGTTTTGAGAAAGGATTATTCGCCACGACGCAATGAAAACTACTACATGTAAAAAACATGATAAGTTTGACTGAAGAAAAGGAAAAGGCGCCTTAACTATGACCAGCTGGCGCCTATATTGAGCAAAAAGTATTTTTGTTAAGTAAGCGTTACTTCAATTCAT
>URXT01000049.1 GCA_900551915.1 uncultured bacterium | reverse complement strand
GAGTTCACGCATATAGGGGCCGAAATCGGGTTCTCTAATAGTATCAATTCCGGGGCGTCCGTTCGGATTTCCGGGGCCGGGGTTGCCGGGGCCGCCAGTTCCGCCGCCTCCGCCTTTAGCAAGCTTTTGGCCTGAAGAAGACCCACCGCCGCCTGTCGGCGCCAAAGATGGTGCCGGAACATATTTGCCGGAGCCGCTTCCTGTGACAGGACCGCCTGAACCGCCGCCTTTGTTTGCAGTACCTGAACCGCTAATCGGGCCGGTTGCGTAAGTTCCTGATTTTGTTCCGCCTGATGGCACCGGAACCTGAAAGGCTGAACTCGGTTTTGCAACCGGTTTTGGTGTCATTGGAGGTTTAATCGACGGACGCGCTGTCGGCGGTGCCGGTTTTGCCTGCTGCGGCGCTTTCGGTGCAGGTGCTTGCTGTGGTTTTTCCTGTTTAGGCGCCGGTTTTGTTACTTGTTTAGGAGCTTCTTGTTTTGCCGGTTGTTTTGCAGGCTGCGGCTTTGGCTGTTGAACTTTTGGTGCAGGCTGCTGTGATTTCGCCGGCTGTTGTGTTTTGGCAGGAGCTTGCGGTGCCGGAGTCGGCTTTTGTGCAGCTGCCGGTGCAGGTGATGGCATTGAAACCTTTTTCTTCGGGTCGTGGTGTCCGCCTGCGCGTGAATTCCTGTCTGAACGATAAGGCGTATTTTTATTTATGGGCGTATCTTCGTTTTCTACAAGAACAAATTCAATATCTTTCATTTTTGGTTTTGGTCTTTCGAAAACGTTTAAAGAAATTCCGAAAAACAGCAATATTAATGAAATAAGATAAACAGATCCAAGTACTGCCGGGTGAAGCAGAGCTGAAATCGTCAAGGCTTTTTTAAGGCTGTCTTCCTTGTCTTTTTTTATGACGACCGGAAGCGTGTAACCTTCTGTTTCGTTATTATCATCGTCTTCTATTATGTTATCGGTATATTTTCCTAATATTGACATATCCCTTGATAAACCTTTCCTGGGTCTCATCTTGAAGCGTTTTGCCGGATTGCCGGAACTCTTCTTCTTATCTCACGGTGATAATTTTAATTTAATTGTAAAATAAAATTATCACCTGATTGACTAATCATTTTATTAATAATTATAAACTGCCGGGTTAACAGTTATAGCTTGCGTAAGCGTGATTTCTATACCTGCGTTTGCGGGAATTTCAACATTATCGCCTTTGTCCCAGAGTGATTTTGCCAAACCTCCGCCGGCACCGATTGCAGTTCCAAGAGCGGTACCTTTACCAAGTTTTCCGCCGGAAACTGCGCTCATTACAAGACCAGCAGTTGCGCCTGCTGCGGAACCTACTGCAATATCCTTACCGTAATCTTTTGCTACATCCATTTTGCTTCCGCCGACTAAAACTCCTGTGTTATCATCGGTTTTGATTACTGCGGAAATCGGGATTTGGCCGCCGTACGGAGTAACGATTTGAGTAAATCTAATCATAAGCTTGCCGTTCATACTGCCGCGTTTTGCTTTAGAAACTTCAAGAACTTGTCCTGTTACAGAGCTTCCTGCCGGTGCAATAAGGCTTCCGTTGTAGTAGAAATCAGAACTTAAAGCGATTGTTACGTTTTGTCCCAGAGTTAAATTTTCCGAACTTAAAGGCATTGTTGTAACGGCGGGGATGTTTTGGCCTGCCGGAACAGTAACTACGCGGCCTTTAAGTGTTTGGTTTGTGTTTGAAACCGGCTGCGTGTTTGTGTTGTAATTTTGGTTATAATACTGGCGCTGATAATTTGTTTGTGCGCCGAATTGCTGCTGCGGATAGCCGTAAGGCTGTTGAACATTCGGATATGACGGTGCCGCTTCTGTATAATTAAAATTGCTTGCGGCAAAAGATGCATTTGCGCTGAGAAGAACAGCTGCAAGAATCAGATTAAAATATTTTTTCATTGTTTACCCTTCCCTTCTGTCTTTGCATAATTTGTTTTTTATAATATTTTATTTTAGTTTGGATTTATTGTCAATTTGTTAATATATGTGTAATTTCGAGGGGTTCGGTGAGGATTATGATTAAATCAAGTCCTGCCTGGAGATTTGTATGCTCGCCCATTTTTCGTTTTTCCCCTGGTCTAATTTGCAGCGAAGCAACACCGCGGAGTCTGTTCTGGTAGTGCGGCATTTTAACCCATTCGGCGGGTTCTGAAATGCCGCCGCCTATAAGATTGTTATTTGAAGTATAAATATATCCCTTCATCGGGAGTTCAAACTTGTCGGGCAATATCATTTTCGAAATTCTGATAATCATAGAAGCATTTGTACCGACAACGGGCTCGTTCATTTTTTCGATATAGCCTTCAAAAACGGTATTTTCCGGAACGATAATCGTGTCGTACATGAAAAGGTCATTTGTTGCGATGAATTTAACTTTGTGGCCTTCGGTCATGTATTGCGTTGATATTTCCTGTGCGTTAATTACGGGAATAAAGGTTCCTGCGCGAAGTTCTACAGGGTCAAATTCACGCATTTCAAGCTGGATATTCTCAAACTGCGGAGCGCAAAAGGCTTTGACGCCCAAAAAGCTGCACAGTATTAAAGTTAAACACAAAACTCTCTTCATAAGGTTATTATAACAGTTTTTAAGCGAAAAGCAAGAGTTTGGGTTAAAGGGTAAAGCTGAAAATTTCTGCAATTTCAACGTCGAGTGCTTTGGCAATTTTTATTAGTTTGTCTAAAGTCGGGTTTGCCTCGCCGCGTTCAACTTTACCCAGATAAATTACACTTATATTTGCTTTTTCTGAAAGTCTTTCCTGTGAAAATTTTTTGTTTTTTCTTAAGTATTTAATTTTTGTACCGAGTTTTTGTATAAGGTTTATGTGCTCATTTATATGACTATCTGACTTATAAAATTGAAAAGATTTTTTATTCATTTTGTAATATTAAACGATTTTTTAAGTTATAACAATCAATACCATTGACATTGTTTTAATATGGATAGTTACATTTCTGTTTATTCAGATTGTTGTAAATAATTATTACAATTGTAAAAATATTTTCAGCCGGCGCAATTTTCTGAATAAAAATTACTTTATATATGTGTAATGTAGTGTGTAAAAGGTTAAAATATGTTTAGTCCGGTTGCATCAACAATATTTGCATATCGCAACGCCGAAAAAACCAAAAACGGCGACCTCGGCAGAAGTGTGGTTACTGTCGGCCAATGCACCGGCGTTATGCAGGAGATTTCAAAATACGATAATGCCTTTTCTGCTACTGCAAGAAGCGCTGTAAATGTTTTCGAAGAGTTGGCTAAGAACAGCAAAGCTCTTGGTTTTGCCGGAAAATGTCTGCAATTTACGGCTGACCATGTAAATCCGCTTATCTGCGCTTCCGGAGCTTTGAAAGTTGCAATGTCAGAGGACAAAGTGCATTCCGGAATTGTAGAAACAGCGGCTTTGTGCGGGATGTTTGCCGGCGAAGCATTTATGAAAGACAATTTCAACGGTGTTTTTAACGAAAAAACTTTCAAAAACCTTGCAGTTAAAGCTTCTGATAACGGAATTTTAAAACCGCTTGCAGACACTGTTAAAAATTCAAAATATACAGGAAAAGCCGCATCAATTTTGAAAGGCGTTTTCTTCGTCTGTGGTTCAATAGCCTCATATGCTGCTGCTCAGAAGGCCGGTGAACATTACGCCGACGGCATTATGGAAACCCTCGGAATTCAAAAGAAACAAAAAATCAATCAGATGACTTAAGCCGCTTTTCCAATAATATGTTATAATAGTTCTATGAAGAAGAGAATTATTTGGGCTTTTTCAATATTTTTAATGCTTTCAGCTGCTGTAAATCCCTGTTATGCAATCAAAATAGGGCTTGAAACAGACGCCGAGCATATTGGTATAGGAGCCTCTGTCGAAACCTCTTTGATTGACGCAAACACAAACAAAACCGTAACAAAGCTTGAAGCTATGAAGGGTTACGAAATAATTCCCTACAAAAATACAATGGCAATTGCCCTAAACGGCAAATTCTACCAGATTTATTCCGATTATGTTGTTTTGAAAGCTCCGGCCGGCGCTTTTGTAAGTGCAAAAAACAAATGGTACAGAGGTTTTATAATTATTCAAAACAAAAACAAAAAACTCACAGTAATTAACGATGTAGAACTTGAAGATTATCTGAAAGGCGTTGTCCCTTCAGAAATGCCTTCCGGCTGGGAGCTTGAAGCCTTGAAAGCACAGGCCATTGCCGCAAGAAGTTATGCTCTGGCAAACCTCGGCAAGCGTGCGTCTTTAGGTTATGACCTGAAGGACACGCCTGAAGACCAGGCTTACGGCGGAGCGTCTGCCGAAACCGTTAAAACCAACGAAGCTGTCGACAGCACATGCGGACTTGTTTTAACATATAATACAAAAGTTGTTCCTGCTTATTATTCAGCCTCTGCCGGCGGGAAAACCATTAATGCCTCAGCGGTTTGGGGAAACGACCTTCCGTTTATCCGTTCTGTTCCCTCCTATGATGACAATGTGAAAAAGAACGGGCATGGCGTCGGAATGTCGCAGCATGGTGCTAACAATCTTGCTAAACAAGGCTATAATGCTTATCAAATTCTCAGCTATTTCTTCCAAAACGTAAAATTTGCTAAAGTTAGTGAAAATTCTCTTAATTAGCTGAAATTCATACATGACAGCTTTTTACGACGGTTTATACTCCTGAAGTTCCCGATATGTTTAAAATTTTAGCTGAAATTTTTCCAAAACCCCTTGTCAAATCCGTATAACGTGTTATAATAACTTTGTCGATAGAAATGCATGCGGAAGAGAGAAGGTTTCTGCTAAACCGTAAGCTAAAGGTAAGAAGGAGGTTCGTAATGAACAAAGAAGAATTAGTAAAAGAAGTGTCTAAAAAAGCTAAAGTTTCACAAAAAGCTACAGGCGATGTTATCGCTGCAATTTTAGAAACAATTGAAAAAACAGTTTCAAAAGGTAAAAAAGTTACATTGGTAGGATTCGGAACTTTCGAACCGAGAAAAAGAGCTGCCAGAGCTGGCAGAAATCCGCAAACCGGTGCAGTATTGAAAATCGCTGCTAAAACAGTTCCTGCTTTCACTGCCGGTAAAAAATTCAGAGAAATTGTTAAATAGTTTCTAAAAATAAACAAATTTAAAAGGGTCTGTCTTTGACAGGCTCTTTTATTTTGGAAAAGCTGTATTTTAAATTTATTTATATTTCGCAATTAATAAAAGTGCGGTATTGAAGCGCCTGCATAAGATGCGATTGTTTAATTTCAGCGGAGCATTCCAAATCCGCAATGGTGCGGGCAAGCTTTAAAACCCGGTCATAACGCCTTCCTGAAAGCTGGTATTTTACAATTGCGGTTTTGAAAATTTCTTCGGTGGCTTTATCAATTTTACAATATTTTTTAATTAATTTCGGCGTAAGTTCGGAGTTTGTTAAAATTCCGTCCTGTGCGTATCTTTCGGCCTGAATTTTTCTTGCCGCAACAACCCTTTTTCTGATATCTGCCGAAGTTTCTTCTTTTGCCGTTGAATGCAGCAGTTCTTCTGATGTCAAGCGAGGAACTTCAATTTGTAAATCAATTCTGTCTAAAAGCGGACCGGAAAGTCTTGCAAGATATCTTGAAATTTGGAATTCCGAACAGGTGCATTGTTTTTCTTTATCGCCCAAATATCCGCAGGGACAGGGGTTCATCGCCGCAAGAAGCATAAACTTTGCAGGATAAGTGACAGAATGGCTTGTTCTGGAAATAACAACTTTTGCATCCTCAAGCGGCTGGCGCAGAACCTCCAAAACCTGACGCGGAAATTCAACAAGTTCATCCATAAACAAAACTCCGCGGTGCGCAAGCGTAATTTCACCGGGCTTTGGATTGGCTCCGCCCCCGATAATTCCGTTTGCAGAAGCCGTGTGATGAACTGAGCGAAACGGGCGTTTTGTCATCAATGGTTCATTTGAAGACAAAAGTCCGGAAATGCTGTAGATTTTTGTAAGTTCAAGCGCCTCGCTCATTTCAAGAGGCGGGAGAATTGAGGCGAAACATTTTGCCATTAAGGTTTTGCCTGAGCCGGGAGGGCCTGACATCAAAAGATTATGAGCGCCGGCTGCCGCAATTTCAAGTGCTTTTTTAGCTTTTTTCTGGCCTTTCACGTCTTTAAAGTCGTAAATATATTCTTCCTCTTTGAGATGGGTCAAATACGAGTTAATGTCAGATTTTACAAGTTTTAAAGGTTCTTCAATGAAGTGGTTAACTACCTCTGCAAGATTAGCCGCCCCGTAAACATTAATTCCTTCAACAAGCGCGGCTTCGGCAGCATTAATTTTTGGCACAACAACATTTTTTATCCCGAAGCTTTTCAACCCCAGAACAAGCGGCAAAACACCGTTTACCCTTCGAAGTTCCCCGTCAAGAGAAAGCTCGCCGATAAAAGCATAATCAGTTATTTTTTCAGTATCAATCGCGCCTTCTTCTGTTAATATTCCAACTGCTATCGGCAAATCATAATTTGTTCCGACTTTTTTCAAATCCGCCGGTGCAAGGTTTATAATGACCTTTTTGGCCGGAAATGTATATCCGCTGTTTTTTACGGCCGAACGAACCCTGTCGCGTGCTTCATTAATCGCTGCGTCCGGAAGTCCGACAATTGAGATTCCCGGCAAAGAATTCAAAACATCAATTTCAACTGTAATTTTGTATGCTTCCAGCCCGATAACAGTTGCGGTTGTAACTTTGTTTACCATAAGTCAATTATACACAAAAATGTTTTTTTGCTAAAATAATAATGTTATGAAAAATGATTTTAAAAATATTCTTGCAATAAATTTTGGCGGAATCGGTGATGAAATATTTTTCTTGCCAACGCTTATTTCATTAAAAAAAGAGTTTCCAAATTCCAAAATTACACTTGCGCTTGAGCCACGGAGCAAATCTGTAAAAGACTTGACAGATATTATAGACGATTTGTTTTTGATTGATATTAAAGGCAAAAACAAATACTTTGAACTTTTAAAACTCGTTCATCTGGCGCGCAAAGGTAAGTTTGACCTTGTGATTTCATCAGGCGGAAATAAATTCATAAGCATTTTGCTTTTTATGATGGGAATTAAAGAGCGTTACGGCTATGACACAGGGAATTTGAGCCGAAAACTTTTGACAAAAGCAATCCCGCTTAATAAAAACCAGTATGCTTGTGATATGTATCACGATTTGGTGTCTGAAATAACCGAAATTAAAACAGCGCTGCCTGAAATTAATGTCAGTCCTCAGGAGAAAATCCCGAATTCTGTTTTAATCCACCCGGGCGTGAGCAAAATGAGCGTTCAAAAGGGTATGATTAAAACGATTTCTGCAAAGGTTTGGGCTGAAACAATTGATTTGCTTCTTGAGCGCGGCAAGCACGTTATGCTTGCAGGCGGGCCGGATGATGATGAAGTTATTAAAGAGATTAGAACAAAGATTAAGCGTTCTGACGTCATTGCGAGCGGCTGCGAAGCAATCCAGCCAATTAATTTTTCTGATTTTTACGGACAAACAAAAAGCCTGAAAGACCTTGCTGTTTTAATCGGCAAAGCTGAAACTTTTATCTGTTCTGATTCGGCGCCCTTGCATATTGCAGTTGCGATGAAGACAAAAACTTATGTAATTTTCGGGCCGACTGATGACAAAAAACTGATTCCGCAATCAGAACTCGTAACATCAATCAAGGCAAACGACAAATGCCCGATAAAACCCTGTCTTTGGGAGCATCGTCAGACAACCTGCGAAAACCTTGACTGTCTTAAAATTTCAGCAGACGATATTGTTGCCAGAGTTATTTAGGAAGATTTTTAAAATAGTCTTTATCTGTCAGTGCTTTGTAAGTGCAGCCTGCACCATTTAAATTGTTTGCAAAGGTCAGTGAACAGTATAAAGAGTCTTTGTTATAATATTTTGAACCCTCAACACCCATTGGAATCAGTTTTCCCTTATTGTCGATTTCAAACATGAAAAGGTCATGTCCAAGACGATTTGGATTTTTGTTGTAACCGTTTACATCTACTGAGATGTATAGCGGGTTGTTTGGCCCGTAATTTTCTACAAGAATAAGGCTGCCGTCATTAAGTACAAACTGCCCATCGTCAAACAGTGCTAAGTTAATATTATTACTTGCTATATAATTTTTGTAAGTTGTATCGTCTTCGCTTGAATCTTGATAATGTTTAATACAGGAGTTGTTTGTGATATTCGCAGCTGAACCCGAACCTTCATACCCCCAGCCGCAATCTTGAGCAGTTTTTAGATATTCAAGAAGTATTTGTTTGAGTTTGCGGTAACCAATATTTTGGGAAGTTATGCGTTCACCTGTTTCAGCCTGGTACATGTCAAGCGCCTGACTGATAACAGAATATGAGCGTTTTAAGCCTGCTTCAAGCTGTTTATTGCGGCTGTTGTTTATTACAGCCGGCAAAGTCATGGCGGCAACAATCCCAATTACACCTAAAGTTATAAGGACTTCAGCCATTGTAAAACCATATACAAATTTGAACATATTCTTCCTCTTTCTAATAGTTATTAACTATTAATTACATGATAATAGCTATTAGAAACGAATTTGTCAATAGTATATACTTACCATTAATATGGAAAAAAATATTGAACTTGAAAAAAGATTTGGTGCAAAACTTGCCTATGTACGCAAGGCAAGGAAGCTTTCTCAAATGAAACTGGCCGAAATTGTTAATATGAATTTTAATTATATCGGACAAATTGAGCGCGGAGAAGCCAATGTTACTATTAAAACAATGAAAGTTCTTGCAGATGCTCTCGATGTTGAAGTTAAAACTTTATTTGACTTTTCATTTTAATAATTCTTGCAAATGTACATTTTTGTATTATTTTAGTCTAGTACCCCAAAACGAAAGGAAAATATTATGCAAACCCCAGTTGTTAATCAAATTGGAACATCGTCTTTTACAGCTTATAAACCTGGTTTTGATATGCCAAGGAAAATGTATGCTGAAATTCTTGAAACTCCTGCAGTAAAAAAGTTCGGGAAGGAGTATAATGCAACATTAAATAAAGTAACTTTTTTCAGTAGAGAAAATGAGACCATAGAAAAATTAGCGTTGCATGTTGATGAAATTAAGCCTAAAAATTTTTTTATTAAAGTAAGAGACTTCTTCGCTAACAAAAAGTATGATACTGTTCAGCTTAGAACAAATGCTGTAAATGATGATGAATTTGTTAAAGAAATCGCAAAGGCTGCACCTGACACTTTGTCAAAACTTCAAACTATAAAATTTTAAAAAAATAAGCCTTCTATTGAAGGCTTATTTTTTTTTAAATTCCTACACTTAAACCTGCGCAAAGGTTTATGCCCTGTCCTGTTATGCCCTTTGCGTCCTCTGAAATTAAGTATTTAACAAGCTTTGCGACTTCCTGAGGTTCTACAAAACGTCTTTGCGGAATGCATTCGACAATCTCTTCCTTTGAAAATTCACTCTCTTCAATCGAATTCATCCCTAATTCGGTATTAACCCAGCCAGGGTTGATTGTGTTGACCGTAATATTAAATTCTGCAAGCTCAAGCGCCAGCGCTTTTGTCAAACCAATTAGTCCGGCTTTTGATGAGGAATAAAGGCTTGCGTTAGCCTCGCCCATAACTCCAGAAATCGAACCGACGTTAACAATCCGTCCGAATTTTTCAGTCTTCATGCGCCCGACAGCACGCGAAATCAAATACGCAGGTGCAATTAGGTTGGTTTTATGAATTCTTTCAATTTCTTCGGGTGTCATCTTATCAATGGCGCCGTAAATGTACTCGCCGGCGTTGTTTACAAGAACATCAATCTCATTTTTTTCAATAAAATCTCCCAAAACCCCGGGATTTTTTGAAAGGTCGCAAACGCAGTAATCTTTTGCCCCGATTGATTTTAATGCTTCTGCATTTCTCGCTGAAACAAAGAGGTTTCCGCAAGACTTAAGTTCTTCCGCAATTGCGCGTCCTATTCCTTTTGAGGCTCCGGTAACAAGAATGTTCAAAGTTTCACCCTTTCTGAAATAATTTTCTGTACAATATATGATGCCATAAAAATTCCCGCGCAGCTTGCAACAAACGGGGTTGATGCCGGTGTAATTTTTGTAAATTCTAGTTTTTCGCCTGATTTTGTCTCAATCTGTTCTTTTGAAGAAATTTTTTCGCGGCAAAAAGGTTTTTCACGGCTTGCGACTACCGTAATTCCGTTTTCAATCCCGAGTTTTTTGAGCTGGTAAATGCAGTTTGAAACAAACGGTGCGTTTTTGTTTTCGATTTCTGAAATATCTGAAATATAAAGTTTTGCCGGATCAATTCTGTTTCCGGCGCCCATGGAACTTATGACAGGAATACCTTTTTTTACGCAGGTTTCAAGCAATGTTATTTTTGACCGGAGCGTGTCAATCGCGTCTGCCGTGAAATCGATTTTGCCCTCAAAAATCTCATCTGCACCTGTATAAAAATCATCAACCGCATTCAATTTTATATCAGGGTTAATATCTTTCAGGCGGTTCTCGAAAAGTTTTGCCTTGTTTTGACCGACTGTCGAATGCAGTGCAACAATCTGACGGTTAATATTTGAAATTGAAACTTTATCAAAGTCAATAATTGTCAGTCTGCCAATGCCGGCTCTTGCAAGACTTTCCGCACAAAAACCGCCCACGCCGCCAAGTCCGAAGACTGCAACGTGTGCGTTTTTTAAAATATTTTGTGCATCAATTCCCCAAAAAAGTTCGTTTCTGGAGAACAACTCAGCTTCACTCATAAAACGCTTCCGTGAGGTTACTTAATGATGCCGTAGCCGAGCAAAAATGTGCAGAGAATAAATATTCCGGCAATAATTCCGGTAACTTTGTTCAATCCTTTTTCAGCGCTTTTCTGTGAACTGAAAATTTGTGATGCTCCGCCCATTCCCGCAATGCCATCGCCTTTTGGGGAGTGAAGCAGGATTAAAACTACTAAAAGCAATGCTGATATGATTTGGATAGTCCAAATAAATGTAACCATTTTTATTTTTTCTCCTTTTTATTTGAAATAAAATGCGCACGTTTTGAATTTAGTTTAATATTTTCAAACGTGTATAAACGGGCGGGCCTTTTTGAAGATGATTTTGTGTATTCACCAAGTTCAATAAGACCGTCAGTGCAGAGCGCCTTTTTGCGGAAATTACGTTTATCAAGTTTTTTATCCATAATAAGCTCATAAGCTTTCTGCATTTCCGTCAGGGTAAATTTTTCGTTTAATAACTGATAAGCAACCGGACAAATTTCTAATCTTTCGCGGGTACGTTTTAGAGAATATTCAATAATTTCTTTGTGGTCGAAAGCAAGTGGCGGCAAGTCTGAAACTTTGTGCCAGCCGAGTTCCGGAGTTGAAACAATCTGGATATCTTCTGATCTTACAAGTGCAAAATAAGCACAGGTGATAACGCGTGCGTTCGGGTGGCGGAGCGGGTCTCCGAATGTATAAAGCTGTTCAAGATAGATATTATCTACATTTGTACGCTCTTTCAATACTCGAAGCGCTGCCTGATCAAGGTTTTCAGATAATCTTACGTATCCTCCGGGGATTGCCCATTTGTCTTTAAAAGGTTCATTTGTTCTTTTTACAAGCAAAACCTGTAAAGAACCGTTTTTAATTGTCAGAATTACTACGTCGACTGTAATCTCGTGTGTCTTTGTCTCATTTAGCATAATTATTTTTACCCTAATTGCCATAATACAATAAACAAAAATTTTTACATAAATTAATAATATAATTATT
>URXT01000048.1 GCA_900551915.1 uncultured bacterium | reverse complement strand
ACGCGGCGAAGATAAATGGGTTGATAAAATTTGGGAATTGATGGATGCTATCGATTCTTACTTCCCGACTCCGGAACGTGACTTAGACAAACCGTTCTTGATGCCTGTTGAAGACGTATTCTCAATCACAGGCCGTGGTACTGTTGCTACAGGCCGTGTAGAACGTGGTATCGTTAAAGTTGGTGACGAAGTTGAATTAGTTGGTCTTGGCGAAACTAAGAAAACAACTGTTACAGGTGTTGAAATGTTCAGAAAACAACTTGACCAAGGTCAAGCTGGTGACAACATTGGTGCTTTGCTCCGTGGTGTTGATAAAACTGAAATTCAGCGCGGTCAGGTTCTTGCTAAACCGGGAACAATTCACCCGCACACTAAATTTACAGCTAACGTTTACGTTTTGACAAAAGAAGAAGGCGGACGTCATACTCCTTTCTTCCCTGGATACAGACCTCAGTTCTATATCAGAACAACTGACGTAACCGGTTCAATCAAATTCGACGGTCAAATGGTTATGCCTGGTGACAACGTTGTAATGGAAGTTGAACTTATCGCTCCGGTTGCTATCGAAGAAGGTATGAGATTCGCTATCCGTGAAGGCGGACGTACAGTTGGTGCCGGTGTTGTTGACAAAATTATTGAATAATTTTTGAAACAATACAAAAAATCTTGAAAAGAGCTTGCTGTTTTAGTAAGCTCTTTTCATATTAAATTTTATTCTGTTTCTTTAGCAAAAAAATAAATTTTCGGTTTTTATATAAACCAGAATTAAAAAATAGGAGACAAATATGCAAGTAAGCTTCGATAACCAAACATCCTTTAATGGTAAATTATCAACCAAAACGTTGTCCAAATTTAAGCAAAATTTGAATTCTAGCGAATTTAGACAAGTCAAAAATTTCAGAGCAGGCAAAAGATACACTAACATTGATATCGTTACGATTAATAATGAACCTGTGAGATTACCTTCCGGTACTGTTGTAATCCCGAAAGAAACTTTTGCTGAATTTACAAATTCAAGAGCAAAGAACGGATTAAAAAGCCGCATTAAATTGGCTGATGGGGCGCTGCCTTATGATATGAAGACTTTCAAGTTAATAACGCATGAGCTTGTTAAACGCGGTGAAGCGCTTTTAGGCATGTTCAAATAATCAAGTTTTTTATAAATCACAACGACCTGCATTTATGCAGGTCGTTTCAGCTTTTAGATTTTTCAACTATTGAGCTTGAATTGATTTAAGCTCATCAAATTTTCCGTATTCTTGAGATTTTTTCAAATATTTTGTTAATGATTTAGCTATCATTTGAGAACGTTTTGTATTTTCTTGATCCAACAAGTTAAAATACTCATCCAATGACGACATTGTGTAATCTTTTTCTACGTTTTCCATATTTTCCCCCAATCGTATTTATCTAATAATTTTTCCCTTAAATTTGTTAACCGAGAAGACTATCAAGCAGTTCGGCATTTCTTTCGGCTCTTTTTGAATTTCGCACTTGGTTGCGATACATATATGTTCTTAGAGCTTCTCTAATCAATTCTGACCTTGAACGGTTTTCATTAAGAGCAAGACTGTCAATCTCGTCTAAAAACTTTTCCGGCATTGAAATAAGTACTCTTGCCATAATAATCTCCTTTTAAATTTCCCATCTGATAACTATTTTGCAACTCTTGTATATATATAAAAAATATCTTCTATCAAAAATTGCTAAAAATAGTTGCCAAAGGTGAAAGTTTTGTAATATATCTTAATATAATGTGCGCTTTTTTATATTATATAACTAAAATCGTCTTACGTAATAGTTTGTATCATTTTTTAACAGTTCTCGCATTTTAGCGAACTCTTCGGCTTCAAATTTGTGCGTAAGGATTTTGGCTGTCTTTTCTCTTATTGTATATTCATTGATGGATTTTGTGATGTTTAAAATTTCTTTTAACTGCGTTTCTTGAACAAATTCGGCGAACTGAGAAATTGTTTCTAAGTACCAGTACAGCTTGAAAACTTCCTTGTTAACCTTGTATTTGCCTTCCTGAAAATCAAACTTTTGAATGTCTTCTGCCAGTTGTAGCGTACGTTTCAAAAGTTCTAATGTGAATATTTCACAAAACTTTTTATTATACTTCAGGTTTGATAATGCAGAAATTATATTTCTGCAAATATTTCCGTTAATATCGATTATTGCATCAAGAAAGGTTTGTAAATTTTCTTCGGGTTGAAAAAGTTCTGAAAGCGTCTTATCCTGCATAAGTTCCGATATTTTTAGAGAAACTGCTTCCCTGACTTTTCCATCCTGCCCTGTGAGGTTGTTTATTAAAACAAAAGCTTCTTCACGGTTTAAAACCTTGTCCAATTTTAGCGCTGCGAGCTGTTTTTGGACAATATTACCGCTTTTAAGCATGCATATAAGTTCGTCATGACTTTGTGTATTAATTATCAAGTCATAAGCATGTTCAAAATTTTCCTGCGGATTTTTGTAGTAACCTTCGACGTGAGCGGTCATTGTCTTCCTCGTAAAATAATAATTCAAATATTATAAAACTTCGCTTTGTATCAATAATATAACATAAAGTATAATGAAATTTGCACGTCAAATCGTTTTAATGTATTATATAGTTAATAAACCCCCAGCGGTTAGGAGAATTTTTATGAATGAAATAGTCAATTTTTTTAAAGAAATTTTCATGCTTAAAAGTGAGGATCACATTAAAGTCGGTCTGACCCAGTTTAAAACAGAAACCCCTGTTGAAAAGGCCGTTAAAAAGCCGTCAATTCCGCCAAAAGCCGAAGTGAAACTTTCTGACTTGATGAGAAGAAGCTACTAAGAAGCTTTGAATTTTATCAATGCTTTTGTCTGTACGTGAAAATCTGTTGAGTACAAAATAAACGAAACGAACTTTTCACGTTTTACTTCTCGCTTTTTCACACGAATTCAACTTATTTTTTGCTTTTATCAGCCAGTTCGCTGTCCATTCTCAAGAATACAGGTTTTATATCTTCTTTTTCAATAAGTTTGCCTGTTTTAAGGTTTTTGCAGGTCAATTTCTCAAGATTCGCACCTTTCAAATCGAAAGACAGTTGAGCTGCCATGCGTTCGGCAATGTTCGGGCAGAATGGATAAATCAAGGCAGAAACAACACACATAATTTCAAGAACTGTTGTCAAAACCTGACCGCATTCAGTCATTTTTTCTTCTTTTGCCAGAGTCCAAGGCGCATTGTCGGTTACATATTTATTTGTCATGTCTACAAGCTGTATAATTTCGTTTCCGGCTTCAGCAATTTCAAAGTTATCAAAATGGCTTTTTACTAAATCAATTTTGTTTTTTGCAGCTTGAAGAAGGCTTTTTGAACCTGCAACAATTTCTTTTTCTGTCACATCAAATTCGGGCTTGATTTCGCCGTCAAAATATTTTACAAGCATTGAAAGCGTTCTGTTGAGAAGATTTCCCATTGAATTTGCAAGATGCGCGTTAACTTTTTCTTTGAAATCTTCATCCGAGTAGTTTCCATCTTTCCCGCAAGGAGCCGAAGTTGCCATATAATAGCGGAACGGGTCGGGAATATCCAGTTCAAAGTTTTCAAGAACTGAAGTCGGCGAAATTACGTTTCCAAGCGATTTTGACATTTTGCTTTCGTCAATCGTAATCCAGCCGTGCGCAAAAATGTGTTTTGGCAGCGGCAAATCAAGTGCCATAAGGATTGCCGGCCAGTATATGCTGTGGAATTTCAAAATATCTTTCCCGATAACCTGAACATCGGCCGGCCAGTATTTTTTGAAGTTTTCACTACTGTTTTCAACATCGTATCCGATCGCTGTGATGTAGTTTGAAAGCGCGTCAATCCAAACGTAGATTGATTGTTCGGGGTCATCCAGAACGTCGATTGCCCATTGAACATTGTCTTTTGAGCGTGAAACCGAAATGTCCTGAATATCTTCAAGCTGGTTTAAAACCTCATTGGCTCTGAATTGTGGAATAATAAAATCAGGATTTTCTTTAATATATTTTGCTATTGCGTCTTTGTATTTTGTTAATTTAAAGAAATAATTTTCTTCACTTACAACCTCGGGTTTTTTAAGGTGGTCTGGGCAAAGTCCGTCTTCTGTCAGGTCTTTCGGGTTCAAAAAGCACTCGCAGCCCGAGCAGTAAAGCCCTTCGTATTTGTGTTTGTAAATATCGCCTTTTTCAACAAGTTTTTTAAAAATTCTTTGAACAATTGCTTCGTGGTCGTCGTCGGTTGTTCTGATAAACCTTGTATAATCAACCCCGAGCGCTTTCCAGGCATCTTTGAAGGATTGCGCGTTAATGTCGCAGAGTTCTTTAGGCGTAATTCCTTTTTTTTCGGCTGTTTTTTGAATTTTAATCCCGTGTTCGTCAGTTCCGGTCAGGAAAAATACATCATCACAGCGTTGAGAGTAATGTCTTGCAATAATATCAGTCAAAATCTTTTCATAAGCGTGTCCGATGTGCGGTGCGCCGTTTACATAGTCAATCGCTGTTGTTAAATAATATTTTTCCATAACTTTTCATCCCTCTTTTCATTAATTCTTATGAAAAAATTGTAGCATGAATAAGTGAGAAGTGAAAGGTGAAAAGTGAAAAGTCCGTTACGTTAAAAACTTTATCTGGAACTTGATTATTTTTTTTAATTAATATTCAATCCCTTTACGGGCGGCTATTCCCGTATCCCAATAATGTTTTATTGGTTTAATTTCCGAAACAAGATGCGCCAAGTCTATTATTTTTTCGTTTGCGTTGCGTCCGGTCAAAACAATTTCCATATCTTCGGGTTTATTTTTCAAAACCTCAACAACCTCGTCCAAATCTATCAAACCCAAATCTATTGCAATGTTTGCTTCATCAAGGATTATAAGATTATATTCGTCGTTTTGAATGGCTTTTTTTGCAAGCTCCCAGCCTTTTTTGATTTCAGCCTCATCATCTGCATTTTTGTTTTGTTCATAAACAATTCTGTCCAGACCGGCCTGAACAATAGTCAGATTTTTCGAAATCTCGGGAGAAAGGTTGCGAAAAGAATTTAATTCACCGTAATCGTCGCCGCCTTTAGTAAACATAATTATTAAAACCTTCCAGCAGCGGCCGAGCGCGCGCATTGCAAGCCCTAAAGAGGCCGTGGTTTTACCTTTTCCGTTTCCTGTATAAACCTGAATATAGCCATGTTTTGCCCAATTCGGATTTATTAAGTTGTTATCGCAAAAATCGGTCATTGCTGTTTCCTGTTTTTAATTTAGTTCTCTTAGGACAATATTTTCTATTTATTATATATTAAAAATATGGAGAATAAAACCGACTTAAGGATATGGGCTAAAAGTTTAAGAAAAACATTGCCGTTAGATGCTATTAGTGCTAAAATTGTCCGAAAAATCAGGCAAAATCCGGAGTTTCAGCAGGCGAAGAATGTTCTGCTTTATTCTCCTTCAAAATATGAAATAAATCTTCTTGCGTTGTTAGACGAAGACAAAAACTTTTTTTTGCCAAAGGTGAATGGTAAAGAACTTTTAATTTGCCCTTTTAAAAAGGGCGATGTTCTGGAGATTTCAAGTTTTAACATAAAAGAACCCTGTTCAAATCCCGTTGACCCGTGTTGTCTTGACTTGGCAATAGTTCCGGCGCTTGCGGCAGATAAAAACTGTTTCCGGCTGGGTTATGGCGGCGGGTTTTATGACAGATTCCTTGCGCAAAATAAAGTTAAAACAATTACTCCGGTGGCGCGGCAGCTTTTGATTGAAAAACTCCCTGTTGAAAAGTTTGACGTGCCTGTTGATTTTGTGATTACGGATTGAACATTTTTGTGAAATTTTTGCGGCTGCTTACATGAAAAAGAGCCCGCGAAAGGAGAAGCGGACTCTTTAATTTGGGTCAATTATAGGGGGTGAGGAGTTGTAAACTTTTTATGCTGTGTACTCAGGTTTCCAGAAGTTTACTGATTGTTTTTCTGCCTGAGCAGTGCTTTCATACTCGGCGTCAATCATTCTCAGTTCTGCTTCCAGTCTTGCCTTTTCCTGTTCAATTTCCTGTTCCTGTTGATGTAACAATTTTTCTTCATGTTTTTGATATTTTTGAAGTTCTTGTTTATATAAGTTTTGGAATATCCATTGTTGATACATTTGAGTGGCTTGTGGATTTTGCCCTTGTTGTGATTGCTGCATTTGCTGTAATTGGTATTGAATTTGCGGACCCATCATCTGCATATTCTGCTGTGCTCCGCGCATAGCTCCTGCTTGTGAAAACGCCATAAAGGCTACTGCTCTGTTGAACAATGAGGATGGCATATTCATCATATTTTGCATTGAAATGGTTCCGTCACCGATGTTTGCTGAATATCTTTGCAAATCACCCAGTTTTCTGACCAACGCGGAGATGCTGTAATTTAATTCGCTTCTGCGCCGTATGAGCCAATATTTTCGAAACCCGAAAACAAGAAGTGACATAATAAACTCCTACCTGAATTGTTTTAACTAACCTTGTATAACCTTTTGACCTTTACACATATATATAAAAACATGCAACCGCGCGCGATTGCATGTTTTTAGACTTTTTGTAAAGTTTTGTTACAAAGAGTTCTTTTCAATTACTTTGTCAATCAAGCCGTATTCCTTTGCTTCTAAGGCTGTAAGGAAGTGGTCGCGTTCGCAGTCTTCCTTAACTTTTTCATATGGCTGACCGGAATTTTCTGCCATAATGCTGATTAACATATCTTTCATTCTAAGAATTTCTTTTGCTTCAAGCTCAATATCGGTTGCCTGACCTTGTGCGCCGCCAAGAGGCTGGTGAATCATTATTCTTGAATTAGGCAGAGCCATTCTCTTGCCTTTTGCACCGGAGCACAACAGGAATGCACCCATTGAAGCGGCATCTCCAAGGCAAATTGTGCAAACATCTGATTTTATCAGGTTCATTGTATCGTAAATCGCCATTCCGGCTGTGATTACGCCGCCGGGGCTGTTTATGTAAAGCATAATGTCTTTTTCGTTGTTTTCGCTGTCAAGCAGCAAAAGCTGTGCAACAATTGAATTTGCAACTTCGTCATTGATTTCTGAGCCTAAAAAGATAATTCTTTCTCTCAAAAGTCTTGAAAATATATCAAATGAGCGTTCGCCGCGTGAAGAGGCTTCAATTACGGTCGGCACGTAGCCCATAATTCTCATGTAAGTTTCCTGATCCATTTTTCTCTCCTAATTTAATATAATTATTATATTATAAAAATTTTTATCCTGCAATTGTTCTTTGCGTGAAATTTTGAGAGCCTGTCAGCAGGAGAAAGCCGGTAGTTTGCAGGTTATAAAAGGTTGAGGCATTCTGCGTACGAGGGCAATTCAATAATCTTATCGGATTTAAACAGTTTTTCGTTGGTAACATCAAGAAGTGTTGAATTTTCTTTTATTGCATAAATTTTTATATTGCGTTTCAAAGCTTCAAAAACCGGTGTTGAACCAAGTGCGTTATGCGGCATTACAAGAAAATCAAGCTCATTAATTGAAATTCCGTCTGAGAACGCAATTTTTGGTGCATTATTAAGCCCCAGAAGCACGCAAGGTAAAAATGTCGGAGTTATATACTCAGAAGCGGATTTCGGGTTGACAAGCTCTGTTGAAATCGAGTAATCAGTGAATGCCGGCGAATGAGCGCATGGAATTTTAAATTTTTGAGAGATACAATGTGAAATTATTCCTTCAACACCGCCCACAGGGTCAACTCCGGAGCCGTTTGCATAGTCTAAATTCTCTTCTTCCGGGTCATCAAAAAGACATACAATAACAATGGCTTCTGCTCCGCAGTTAATTAATTTTTCTGCTGCACGATACATTGTTTCGGGGTTTTTCACAGCGCCGGTTGAAATTCCGTGTTCATTTATAAAAAATTCTACACCGACGTTTTCATCTGTTACTTCGTACCCTGTAACGTCCACACCGTAGACGGTTTGGACTGCGCCAACTGTGTTAAGATGAATATTTAAAACCTCCTGAGGAATTGATTTGTCGAAAATTATTCCGATTTTATTGTTGTTAGAAGGTTTGAGGCACAAATTGCCTTTGAAAAATTCATCCAGTGTAAATCCTTCAACATAAAACATGTTTTCATTTATACCGGAGAAAACACCGGCATTCACAACATTAGGATTTACAATAAGTTTTGCCTTTTTTGAAAATTCTCTTGCATAACAGCTTGCATCGCCCGCAAAGCCTCCGATACTTGCTCCGATGCCGGTCGGAACTATAAATGCACCAAGTTTGTCGCCTGTTTTCAGCATAAGTCTATTATAAAACAAAAAAGCGGGCTTTAAAAGTCCGCTTATCTGTTTTATTATTTTCCGGCTCCGCCGTATGTGAAATCGTTTTTGATGTTGGTTTGAAGAAGCTTTGTCCAGGAGCTTTCGAATGTTGTAATTTCATTCAGCCGGGTTTCATAGTTGTTTTTGTCCATTTCCAGCTGTGCTTCCCAGGAGTTCAGGTTCTGAAGTTCATATTCGTGTTCATTCTCCAGAATTTCCATTACTGCCATATATTCATCCGGCGACTCTTCGTAATATTCATAATAATAATATTGCTGCTGCTCATTATATTTTTGCTGTAAGTCTGCACTTTCTCTTGACGCGTTCATAAGATTGAACTGTACATTTGCCAATTTTTCATTAATCATTGATTTTTGTTTTGTGTACATCAGCAATGTTTCTTGAATATTTGATATTGCCATCTCTCTCGTCCTCTTGTTTTTACTTCTCTTAATTATATAAAAACAAGAAAATTTAACGGATTTCAGAGGTTTATAAATTCGTTACATTTGTTAATAATTTGGATTTGTGAACCGGCTAAGCCGGCTGAAATTCTGTAAGTACCGGAAGGTCTTTTATTTCATAAAACATTGAAGCCGATTTTTGGAATTTTTCAGGGTTTGCGCTTACATAAAACTTTTCATAGCCTGAAGTTTGAGATTGATTTAATAGGTTTTTCGATACCAAATCGTTTCTTATTATTTTTGCGAATTCTTCTGAAGGGTTTATGAACATCTCTTTTGGCGCAAATTTCTGCAAAATATCAATAAGATAAGGATAATGCGTGCAGCCTAAAACTATTTTTTCGGGATTGAACATCAGCATCTCCTGCATTTTTAATTCGACTGCCTGTCTGCCAAATTCTGTATTTTCACGGCCGTCTTCGACAATTCTTACCCATTCGGGGCAGGCGATTTCGACAACCTCCATTTTGTCATTGTGTTTAAGGAGTTCTTTTTTGTAGCAGTGCGAATTTATAGTCGCAGGAGTTGCAAAAATACCTATTCTCTTTATAGGAAGTTCTGAAAACTGTTTTGCCACAGACTGGATTATCGGATAAACTTTAAAGTTGTATTTGTCTTTTAGTCTTTCGTAAACTATGGCTGACGTTGTGTTACAAGCCATTACAACAGCTTTTGCGTTTTGTTTTTCAAAAAATTTGAAAATGTTGTCGGCAAACTCCAGCAATTGAGCTTCTGTTTTTTCACCGTAAGGCATGTTTTTTGTGTCGCCAAAGTAAATATAATCTTCATTTGGCAAAAGTTTTTTTACCTGTTCAAAAACCGTTACGCCGCCGACTCCTGAGTCGAAAAATCCAATTGGGTTATTATTTAAGCTGTTTAAAATAGTTCTCAACTCCTTCCACAATGGCTTTTGCAGTGGCTTTTTTACGTTCTGCGCTGATAAGTTCCGCGCGTTCCGCCGGATTTGAAATAAATCCTATTTCAATTAATATTGCCGGGTCTGTCGTGTGGTTTATTACATAGAATTTAGATTTAAACAGGCCTCTGTTTTTAGTTTTGATTGCGCTGGCAAGAGAGGCGTGAACTGTTTGAGCAAGGAAAAGGCTTTCCTGATGGTAATAATGCGTTTCAATTCCGCTTGCTTCTGTGCCTGTGCTTGAGTTTACGTGAATACTTACGAAAATATCCGGTTCAAAGTTTTCGCTGATTGCAACTCTGTCCTGAAGAGAAACGTATTCATCAGAATCGCGTGTCATTTGAACAATATAACCTTTTTTGACAAGCATATCTCTGACTTGTTTTGAAACATCAAGAGTTATGTCTTTTTCGTTAATATCATTTCTTATTGCTCCGTAATCGCTTCCGCCATGACCTGCATCGATTACAACTTTTTTAACACCTTTGCCGCTTGGCTTTGGAATGATTACAGGCATTGTAATAACCGTTTTCGGGCGTTCTGTTAATTCTTCGGTATCTTTTTTCGGGGTTTTTATAGTTATTTTAAACGCTTTTCCGTCAGCGCCCAAAAAAGTGTTTACAAGACTGTTCTGTTCCAGCGGTATACGAAGCTTTAAACCGATTTTCGGAATTAAGCTAATTTCTGCGTTTGCAAAAATCGTATCTTGAAAAGCATTTTTAAAATCTAATTCGTTATAATTTTGTACATTATACAAATACACAAACAGTTCAGAATTACTTCTGTTAAGCCCGTGTACAATTGGATTTGTAAAAGCTAAGGTCATAGAACTTGTCTGGCTGTCAATTTTTTCGTGAGAGTATGAAATCATGTTTGATGTATTTGTAAACAGGTTGAAGCTGTTTGTTTTATCAGAATTAGCAATTAAAAGGGACTGGTTGTCGCTTGAAATTATCGGGATATATTTGTCAACATTTTCTGTTGTGATTACAATTCGCGCTTTGTTTACAGAAAACTGGCCTATTTTTACGGTATCCAGACCGCCGAGTTTGTATTCAGTGTTTCTAATTGACCCTTTTACCAGGGTGTTTGGAATATCATAGACAATTCTTGACGGATTTGTCAAAATCATTGGTTTTTCAATTGTTATTGACCCGAAGCCGTTTAGTAAAACCGCATTTTGTTTAGGCGTTATGCTTTCAATATAGTATTTTGTGTTAAGTTTAAGTTCTTTTCTTGAGGTAATTTGTGCATTAAAAGCTTCCTGAATTTGTCCGGCAATATCGGTTTGTGGCTTTTCCTGTGTTGTCATTGTCAAATATTCGTAAAAATCACTTGCAGAAGCATGGTCATCTCTAAATGTGTTTTGGAAATAGTCATTTTTGCAGGTTGTGTCTTTCATCTGGATTATAATATTGTTCTTAATCCTGTAAAAATGGATTTTAGATAAGTCATAATCGTCATCAAAGTACATAACAACACGAACTTTGTCAGGGTTTGTTGAAAATTGACTTACAATGACTTTTTTCAGTCCGTTTGATGTGAACGTCCAGTCTTGCCTTGGTATTGTCAAAACAGAGGAATCAATATCAAAGTATGCCCTTGTCGGATTCTCCATTTTGACAAATTTAACACTCTGCATAACCGGCTCCGGAATTGTATCAGGAACTGTCAAAAGAATAAATGAATTCGACGTATCATAATTGAAGGAAGTAACTTTGTATACATCTTCAGCAAACACACTTTGAGTAAATGTACACATAAACATTATAAATAATAGAAAAATTTTAAAAATTATTTTCATAAATCATTATCTCACACGAATATTATAATAAGAATTTATGAAACATTCAAAAATGTTAAGAATTCATGCAAATTTGTGCATACATAATCAGCAGATTCCTATTCTAACGGCTTTGCAAGCTGCTTCTGTTCTGTTTTTAGCATTTAGTTTTTTAATAATTGTACTAACATGAGCTTTAACTGTGTGAATGCTAACGTAAATTTTTGCTGCAATTTCATTGTTCTCGTAACCTTCTGTCATAAATTCAAGGATTAATCTTTCTCTTGAAGTAAGTTCATATCCATACATGTCAATCACCTTTGTGCAAGATTTTTCCATAAAACTTTCCTTTTCATACTACCAATGTAAATTAAGCATGCTAAACTTATGTATATATTATGAAACACAAAAAAAGATTTAAAAAGAGAAATTATTAATAATATATCATTTTTTAATTAAACTTCATAATTCAAGTAAAATTTAAATAAGATTTAATAATTTTGAAATTAAAATTTAGGGCTTGAAAATAAAAATTTATTTGATAATATTTAAATTGTGTTCAGTATTGAATGCAAAAAGACTAATAAGCGTGCGTAGCTCAGTTGGATAGAGCGTTTGGCTACGAACCAAAAGGTCGGGGGTTCGAATCCCTCC
>URXT01000047.1 GCA_900551915.1 uncultured bacterium | reverse complement strand
TAATGATCTTATTTTAGCAGGAAGTTCGGTAGAAAACCTGAAACATGAAGGATATAACTTAAACGAAAACTCAATCATAAGCGTTGCATTCAATGAGCAGGATACAATCGCTAAAGACAATGTTACGGCAGTTGCAATGTATTGTAATTCAAGAGCAGTAGGTGTAATCGCACTGGAAAGCCATCAGCCGATACAGCCGGAATATCTTAACCTTGTTGAAAGCATTGCAACACTTTTTGCAACATCAATTACCTTACAGGTTGAAATTGATACAACAAATAAATTAATCGCAGATGAGGATTCAAGTGTAAGCGACCTTCAGCATGAAAGAGCAGAACTTACAGCACTTATCGGCGACTTGTGCGACTACCAGCAGAACTTTGTAGAACAACTTGCAAATGCAGTTGATACAAAAGGTCAATACAAAGTTTCTCATTCCCAAAATACAGCAAATCTTGCCCGTAAAATCTGTAAAGCTCTCGGTTTAAATGAAAAAACAACCGATTTGATTTACTACGCAGGCTTGCTGCAAAATATCGGAAAAATAACGCTTCCTGAAAAAATCTTCGCAACCAACGGCAAGTTATCCCCGGAAGATTTGAAAAAAATTCAAAATCATTCAAATATCGGCGTAAACTTATTGATGAATATAAACTTCCTCTCAGAAGTCGTTCCATATATTAATTACCAGAAAGAACGCGTAGACGGCTCAGGCGAACCTGAAGGATTAAAAGGACAATCAATTCCTCTTGGTTCAAGAATTATTGCAGTTGCCGATGCGTTCAGTGCAATGACATCCGATAGACCATATAGAAAGGCTATGCAGGCTGAAAAAGCTTTCTCAATACTGAAAGAAGAAGCCGGTAAGAAATGGGATAAAGATGTTGTTGAAGCTTTAGGAAACTGCTTATAAAATCTTACAATGACCATAAGAGAAAGGAACTGTTGGCTATATGAACAGTTCCTTTTTTTCGTTACAAAATTTAATAGCGGCAAAAAAAATTTTGCCATATAATAATTAAGCAGTAATTTTGAAAGGGAAATTTATGAAAATCGCAATATACCCCGGAAGTTTTGATCCTATAACTAAGGGTCACCTGGACATATTGAAAACAGGAGCAGAAATTTTTGATAAGGTTATTATTGCAGTAGCAAGAAATTCCGAAAAAAAAGGGTTCCTGCCGGTGGATGAACGCGTAAAACTAATAAAAGAAAGTGTAAGCGATTTAAAAAATGTTGAAGTCGACAGCTTTGAAGGCTTAACAATCGAATACGCCAAGAAAAAAGACGCAAAAGTTCTCATACGGGGTCTGCGCGCTGTATCCGACTTTGAATATGAACTTCAGCTTTCACAAGCAAACAGTGCACTTTGCAGCGATATAAAAACAGTCTTCTTAACAACAAAACCAAAATATAACTTTATATCCTCAAGCACTATAAAAGAAATCTACCTTAATGACGGCGATATTTCGAAATTTGTTCCGGAAGCAGTTTTTGAATATCTCCAAAAACGTAAACTAAGTTAATATATCCGTATTTATATCAGAAAATAATTTGACAATTGTTTTACGCTTAGGTAGAATAATATTATTAAGAAAGGTATATGTGTGACGACCATGCAACAAAATGGAGTATTTGATTTACTAAAAATGTTAGAATTATCGCTGGACGAAAGTTTTCCGATAATTCCTGGAAGATATGTAGTTGTAAAACCAAAAGAAATTGAAACATTAATTGATAGAATATATGCTTCACTTCCTGTAGAAGTTCAGGAAGCAAGAGCATTTCTAAGACGCAGAGATGAAATGCAGCTTGAAGCACAGCAAAAAGCAGAAAAAATTATTGCTGATGCCCAGATGGAAGCCGATAGAAAACTTTCAGAAGCTGATTTTATAAAAGCAGTAGAACGTGAAGGCATAAGAATTAGAACCCAGGTTCAGGAAGAATGCGAAGAAATAAAAAGAAAAGCTCTTGAAGAAGCCGAAAATATCAGAATGCAGGCTACAGAAGATGCTATGAAAACAAAAGAAGGCGCTGAATTATATGCAGAACAAGTTTTGACAAATCTTGAAAGCAACTTAACTCAATTGCAGCAGGTAGTCAAAAATGGTCAGGTTTATATGGAAAAACTCCGCAGCGACTCTCTTAGCCCTTCAAGATACGAATCTAATTACGCAACAAATAATTATGTAATTAAATAGAACTTAAAAAAAATAAATTGAAAAACGATTGACTATTATATGTCAATCGTTTTTTGCATGCAAAGCCTTATAGATTGTTTACAATTAGTTTGCATTTTATTTTGTTTGTTTTATTATGTAAATATAAGCCGAAAAAATTAGAATGTGAGTAAATCACATTCTTTTTTAAAGAGGAAGAAAAATTAAATAATAAGTACAAAAAGGAAATAAAACTATGGGTATCAAAGGAAAAAATGACAGAATGGTAGTTCTTGCTTGTGAAGATTGCAAAGAAAGAAACTACACCACAGTAAAAAACAAGAAAAATACAAAAGAAAGATTAGAATTGAGCAAATATTGCCCGACTTGCAAAAAGCATACTAACCACAAAGAAACTAAGTAATCATTTTTTCGGCAGAGTGGAGAACCTAGTTCAAAACTCGCAAGCTTCGCAGCTCCATTAGAGCAACACAAATTTAGTAAAATTTGTATAGCGAAAATAAGGAGCAAGAACAGACGAATAAAATGAAAGCAAGAGATATTTCGGGGCACAGCCCCTCTTGCGTCCTTAGTTCAGTTGGTAGAACGTCGGTCTCCAAAACCGGATGTCGAGGGTTCGAGTCCTTCAGGGCGCGATTTAAAAAATAAGGAAATTGATATGATAGGTAACGATTCTTCTTCTCAAATGGGAGGGAAAACGCCGGAATTTATGAACGGAATAATCAGCTACTTCAAAGGTGTAAGAGCCGAATGGGGTAAAATAAGCTGGCCTGAAAGACGCCAGGTTGTTGCTGAAACAATGTTTGTAATTGTTATTGTGTTCGTGTTTACGGTATCGGTTTATTTAATGGATATAATTTTTAAAGGCCTGCTTGGCTTGATAAAATAATCCGGCATTAAAAATAAAGGTGGCTTATGACTAAAAAAGAAAAATCTATGGAAGAACAATTGAACGAAGATTTGCAGGCTGAAAGAGCCGAAGCAGAAGCTTTAGCCAGTGCTGAAGAAGAAAAGAAAGCAGCCAAGAAAAACCAAAAACGCTGGTACATCGTTCACACTGTAACAGGTCATGAAAATAAGGTTAAAGTAAACCTTGAAAAACGTATTGAATATATGAACATGGGCGAAAAAATCTTCCGCGTAGAAGTTCCTCAAAAAACAGTTACCCAAATGAAGGGCGGCAAAAAACAGGAACGTGAAGAAAAAATATTCCCGGGCTATGTTTTAGTCGAAATGATTATGGACGAAGACAGCTGGTACGTCGTAAGACACACAGCAGGCGTTACAAAATTTGTAGGCTCTGCTAAAAAGCCAATTCCAGCCCGTGACAGCGAAATTAAGAAAATTATCAACCGTTCGACTTCAACTGCTCAGAAAATCGAACTTGATGTTAAGGCTGGTGATAAAGTCAGAATTATTTCAGGACCGTTTGCGGACTTCGTTGCTGATATCATTGAAGTTTATCCTGACAAATCAAAACTTCGTGCAAATGTTTCAATCTTTGGCCGCGAAACCCCTGTTGAATTGGAATACAAACAGATTAACAAATTATAAAAATATAACAGTAAATGGTGAAAAGATAACTTATCAATATCACCAAAGTTAGTACAAAATGTGGAAGGGATGCCCCCGTTAGTACCACAAAAGGAGAAAAAAATGGCAAAAAAAGTAGTAGGAAAAATCAAGCTTCAAATCGAAGCAGGAAAAGCAAATCCGTCACCTCCGGTTGGTCCGGCTTTAGGTCAGCACGGTGTTAACATCATGGATTTCTGCAAGCAGTTCAACGCTAAGACAGAATCTCAAGCAGGATACATTATCCCGGTTGTAATTGATGTTTACGAAGACAGAAGTTTTACTTTCGTAACAAAATCACCGCCGGCTCCTGTATTAATTAAAAAAGCTTTAAACTTGTCAAAAGGCTCAGCAGCTCCGAACAAGGATAAAGTTGCAGAAATTACTCAGGCTCAGCTTGAAGAAATCGCAAAAATTAAAATGGATGACTTGAATGCTACAACTATGGAAGCGGCTGTAAAAATGATTAAAGGCTCTTGCCGCGCTATGGGTGTAACAGTTAAAGAGGCGTAAGCCAGAGTGAAGCCGGTGTTGGCTTGCGTACAGCAAGACAAGCAGGGCGTAACTCAATAGTGCCGCCGTTGTGAATGACGCGCAAGCGGAATGAACGTACAAATCTGTGATTTGACAGGCGGAAAAGGTTAGATGGAAGGACTCTGTCCGTTATTACCACGAAAGGAAAATGAAATGTCAAAATTAACTAAAAAACAAAAGAAAATGCAGGAAATGCTTGAAGGTTTTGAACAGCCTTCAACAGCAGTTGATGCAATAAAAAAACTTCAGGAAATCTCAAAAGAGCTTTCTAAATTCAATGAAACAGTTGAATGCCACATGAGATTAGGTATCGACGTTCGTCAGGCTGACCAGCAAATCAGATCAACTGTAGTTTTGCCGGCAGGTCTTGGTAAAACTGTAAGAGTTTGCGTTATCGCTAAAGGTGCAAAAGCAACTGAAGCTAAAGATGCAGGCGCTGATTTTGCCGGAGCCGAAGAAATCATTGACAAAATTTCAGGCGGCTGGTTTGAATTTGATACATTGATTGCAACTCCTGATTGTATGGGTATGCTCGGTAAATTAGGTAGAGTATTAGGTCCGAAAGGCTTGATGCCAAACCCGAAAACAGGTACTGTTACAATGGATGTAGCAAAGGCTGTTAAAGACGCAAAAGCTGGTAAAGTTGAATTCCGTGCAGACAAACAAGGCATGATTCACTGTCCTATCGGAAAAGTTCAGTTTGAAGAAGCTGACCTGGTTAAAAACTATGCAACTTTGGCAGATGCGATTTTGAGAGCAAAACCATCTTCAGCAAAAGGTACATTTGTTAAATCAGTTTACCTTTCAACAACAATGGGACCCGGAATTAAATTAGATCCGAAAACCTTTGCTGCTGAAGTAAAAGAACTTGTATAAGTTAAAATCGGAACGATAAGCAAAAGCGCTTCTGTAAAGGGGCGCTTTTTGTCATTAATCCCTCAAAAAGAGGGTTTCATCATCTTTAGCCTGATTTATAATAAATAATATGAAAAAAGGTTTGTTTATAACATTTGAAGGTGCTGACGGCTGCGGAAAAACTACGCAGTTAAACCTTCTTGCAGAATACCTGAAAAATAGCGGACGTGAAGTCGTCCTGACGCGAGAACCCGGAGGAAAAGGGCTTGGTGAAAAGGTCAGAGAAATTCTGTTGAATTACGATGGAGAAGTTTCCGACAGATGCGAGTCATTTTTGTTTTTGGCGGATAGGGCGCAAAACATTGATGTTATTGTTAGTCCTGCTGTTAATGACGGGAAAATAGTTCTCTGTGACAGACATATTGATTCGACTGTGGCTTATCAGGGTTTTGGCAGAGGACTCGACATTGAGCGCATAAAAATGCTTAATAACATCGCAACCAATGGCAGAAAACCTGATTTAACAATTGTTTTTGATATAGATGTCGAAAATTCGATGAAACGAGTCGGTAATCAAAAAGACCGTATGGAAAGTGCAGGAATTGAGTTTCACAATCGCGTCAGAAACGGATATTTGCAGATTGCAAAAGAAGAACCCGAAAGAATAAAAGTAGTGGATGCCTCGCAGTCTGTTGAAGATGTTTTTGAAGATGTAAAAAAAATAATTCACAAATATTTGTAACAAATTAGCAAAAAATATTTTTACGGTTTTTTGAATAACCAAATACAAAGACTTGTGAGGTTTTTATATGAATTATGATGCATCGATTAACTATTTACAGCGTCCGACAGTTTCTGAAAAATCAAAACGGATTGGTGCTACTTTGCTTGGCGGAATTGCCGGAATGACCTGTTATTATCTTCCGATTTCCAAAGATACTTTTGTGAATGAAGCCTACCGCGTGACCAAGAAAAATGCTGAAAATGATATTAAGGCTTTGAACTTGGCAGCGGATGAGTTGTCGAAAAATAAGCTTTCAAATGAAACAAAAATTCTTCTTCACAGAATGGGAATTGCAGAGAACATTGATGCAATAAAGGATAAATGCAAAAACCTCCGTGAAAGCGTCACAGATGCAGCAGCTGTGAAAACTATGAAAAAGGATTTTGCAGATAACTTTAAAAAATACAAAAAAGACGCAAGTTTGATGGACACAGTGACAGCAAAAGCAATGAGCAATATCAAATGGAACGGCTTCAAGTGGGGCATGGGAATCGGTGCCGTACTTGGCGGAGCGTTGAGTTTGATTGCAACAAAAGACAGATAAAAATTTTATTTGGGCAGATTTTTAAAGAAATCCTTATCTGTTAATGCATTGTAAGTGCAGCCCGCACCATTTATATTGGTTGAAGATATAGCAGAACAATATTCATCTGTTGTGCTGTAATAAGTTGTACCATCTGCTCCCATCGGAAGAAGTTTGCCTTTCTTATCCACCTGAAACATAAATAAATCCTGCCCGAGTCTGTTAGGGTTTTTATTATAACCGTTCACATCTACAGAGATGTAAAGAACATTCTCTTTGTTATTATAAACCCGGTTTTCTAAAAGTACGAGACTTCCGTCAAGCATAACAAATTGTCCGTCATCAAAATACCCAAGTGTAATATTAGTTTTTCCGTTAAAAGTTTTGTATTTGGTTGAATTCTTTTCAGTTGAACCTGTGTTTACATAATTAGGAATACAAACTTTTTCGAGTTCAGCTTCACTGTTTTCTGAACCATTCCCGCAGTCTCTTGCTGTTTTAATATATTTTATAAGTAATTTTTTGACGGATACAGTGTCCTGAGTTATGCGTTCACCGGTTTCGGCCTGATACATATCAAGTGCCTGGCCTATTACAGAATAAGCTTTTTTCAGACCTGCTTCCAACTGTTTGTTCCGGCTGTTGTTGATAACACTTGGTAATGTCATTGCCGCAACAATTCCGATAATTCCGAGTGTAATTAAAACTTCTGCAAGTGTAAATCCTGAATATTTCGTTTTCATAATATCTCCTTAATCTTTTGTTCGGACAAATAGGTCACTGACAATATTTATACTTTAGGGCAAAATAGGTCACATGTCAAGGCTCGAATTATTAGGGAAAAATATCGCGAAATTCAGACAGCAAAAAAATCTCTCACAAGAAAAACTTGCCGAGCTTGTGGATTTGTCGCGCGAATATATCACCCGCGTGGAAAGAGGGCAGAAAAATATCAGTTTGAAAAAACTTTTTGCAATTGCTGATGCCTTAGACGTTGAGTTCTGTCTGCTGACCGATTTCAAATAAGTTTTTAGGGTTTTTGACAACATCAATTACCGGAAAATCTCTGAAGGTCGAAACAGTCTTTATATTTTCTGGATTTTTGTAGTTTTCGCGTGCCAAAATTGCCCCGACAATAGCCTCTAATTGTGACATCGGCATCATATTCGCAGGAATATCTTCAAATCCCCATTCGTTTTTTAACGCTTGCTGTAAAAATTTGCAATCCGCTGGCGAACGCTCTTTATAACAGGAATTCAAATGCAGGCTCTGGCGCGTCAGGTAAAGTTCAAAACGATTAACTGTCGCGCCTTTTTCTGTTAAAGATTTGAAATATTCCGAGCCGCGTGTTGTAAATCTTTGCGTCCAGTTATCCTGATTTGGCATGTGTATGTTTGTCGAAACCAGCTGATAAGGTTTTGAGAGAATTCGCCACTTGCCGTTAAGCATTGTTCTGTCCCATGCTAAAGAAATACAGATTTCGCTGTCACCAATTGAGGAATAATTGTCAAAAAAGTAGATAATATCATTCATCCGGTAAAGTTTGTCGACAAAAATGATATTGTTAAATTCATCTATAATCGCAACGCCTGTATCAACGCTAGAGGTTGCGGCAAGTGAAAGTCCGATATAATATTTCATTTAAAAACTCCTTTGGCGTTTTTCAATCGAAAAATGTCGCCGGATTAATTTGTACATAATTTAAGTGAGATGACGCCGGCAAGAATTAGGATTATAGAAATGAGTTTCTGGTAAGAAAAGTTTTCTCCAAAATAGATAATTCCGATAATTGAGATTAAAACAATTCCGAGTGCCGACCAAATTGCGTAAGCTACACTTACTTCAACAGTCCGGAGTGCGAGGGCTAAAAGCGTAAAGCTTGCAATATATCCGGCAAACATTAAAATCGTCGGAAGCATTTGCGAAAGCCCGTTCGACATTTTCATCATTGAAGTCGCAAAAACTTCAAAAATAATAGCTCCGATAAGATATAACCAGCCCATTTTTTCTCCTATGCCATAAGTTTTGTAATAATAAGCGGTTCGTCTTCTGTTACAAGCACGGTATGTTCAAAGTGCGCAGAAGGCTTTTTATCAACGGTTGAAACTGTCCACTGGTCTTCTGCAACTTCAACCTCGTCAACTCCAAGGTTCAACATCGGCTCGATTGCGATTGCATAACCCTGTTTCAAAAGCGTTTTGTCGCCGACGCTGTAATTGAATAAAAACGGTTCTTCATGCATTTGATGTCCGACTCCGTGACCGCCGTATTGGCGTACAATCCCGAGTTTTTCGCGGGTTGCCACGCGCTCGATTGCTTTTGAAACATCATCAAGAACGTTTCCTTCGCGCATCTGGCTTATGCCGGCAAAAAGCGCTTCTTCGGTTGTTGCAAGAAGTCTTTGGACTTCAGCCGAAACTTTACCAACCGGATAAGTCCAGGCGCCATCGCCAACCATGCCGCCGTAAGTTGCACCGACATCAATTGAGATAATATCGCCTTCTTTGACTTTTACATCTTCATGCGGAATTCCGTGAACGACCTGTTCGTTGATTGACGCGCAAATTGAGGCAGGAAATCCCGAATAACCCAAAAATGTCGGGATTGCTTTGTTTTCTTTTATGATGTGAAATGCAATGTCGTCCAATTCTTTAGTGCTTATTCCGGGTTCAATAACCTCTTTCATTTTTTGATGAACAAGCGCTACAATATGCCCTGCATGGCGCATGCGTTTAATTTCGTCTCTTGATTTACGATTTATCATAATCTTGATTTGCGGAAACTAGTAAAATGTTTCGGGTACAACTCGTGATATGGTATTTTCACCTTTCACTTTTCACGTCTCACTTAAATTCCCGCATTCCTTTCTTTTTACTTAATTACTTCCAGCAATCTATGCCAAACTTCATCAATTGTGCCGTTTGCATCGATTGTTTTTAAAACGCCTTTGTTTTTGTAATATTCAATCAAAGGTGCTGTTTCATGGAAATATGTATCAAATCTTGCCTGCGCAACTTCTCTTGTGTCGTCTTTGCGCTGAACAAGTTCTGTTCCGCATTTGTCGCAAATTCCTTCTTTTTGCGGCGCTTTGAATTCTAAATTATAAATTTCTCCGCAAACAGGGCAGGAACGGCGGTTCACAATTCTTTCAACAAGAATATCTGTGTCAATATCAAAATAAATTGCTCTGAAATCAACTTCTACATTTCTTTTTCCGTTAATTTCGCTGTTAATTTCTTCAAGCTTGTCAGCCTGTTCAACGCTTCTTGGATAACCGTCCAAAATATAACCGTCACGGCAATCGTCTTGAGAAAGTCTGTTTTTAATAATTTTCGCAACCAAATCCAACGGAACAAGATTGCCTTTATCAATAAAGGATTTTGCAATAACGCCGTCCGGGGTTTGATTTTTAATCTCTGCTCTCAACAGCGAGCCTGTATCAACATGCGGGAAATTTAAATATTCTGCCAGAGTTGTTGTTTGTGTTCCTTTCCCGCAGGCCGGAGGACCGAGAAAAATAAATTCTTTTTTCATTGTTGTACTCTTTTCTAAAATATGTTGTTTACTGTCAACAGTTTCCATAATTATTCCTCAAAATATAGTCTTAATACATATTGATTTTACTACAACAGCTAGAGGATTTCAATGTTCTATTTAAAAAAGCTCCGCAACGGAGCTTTTTTACTAAGTATCAATGTTAGTTGCATAAACCGCGTTGGATTCGATGAATTTCTTTCTCGGGTCAACCTTGTCTCCCATAAGAATGTCGAACAACTGGTCGCAAAGCATTGCGTCTTCAATGTTTACCTTAAGCAGCGTCCTTGTTGCCGGGTCCATTGTTGTTTCCCAAAGCTGCTGCGGCATCATTTCGCCTAAACCTTTGAATCGCTGGATTGTCAAACCTTTTTGACCTCTGTCATCAATGATTTTCTGTAATTTATCAAACGATGTGATGTCGTATTGTTCGGCATCTGTTTCAAGAATAAGCTTTTCTTCTTCTTCAATCAGAAAATCACGGATTAACGGATATGAAGTGCGCAAACGTTTGAATTCGCTGCTCTTTATAATGCTCTGGTTGATAATCACGTGCTCTTCTTCGTTAAGGTTCAGTTGAAGCGAGTATTTTGAATTTTCCGGATTGTATTTTACCGAAACTTTGTAGTTTTCAGCTTCTGCGATATTGTAATTTTTCGCATGGTCTAAAAGATAATTATTCAAATATTCACAAATTTCGTTCATCTTAGCCTGGTCGTCAAAGTTTTCCGGCTGGATGTCTGCGCGAACCAAACCTCTCAAAACAACAGCCGGGAACATGTTTAAAATCGGGTTGTTGTATGAATTGTAGAAGGTTGACATGTTTTTAATAAGTTCTAACAGCTCATCACCGGTTTTGACTTTCGATTTTTTCTTATCAGAAAGGCTGAGATTTTTTATTCCGCGTTCTTTAAGCATTTTGTCAAGCGCGTGTTCGTTAAATAAATACTCGGAAGTTTTGCCGGTTGTAATCTTGTAAAGCGGCGGCTGAGCAATGTAAACATAGCCGTTTTCGATTAACGGTTTTGCATATCTGAAGAAGAAGGTCAAAAGAAGCGTTCTGATGTGCGCACCGTCAACGTCCGCATCGGTCATAATGATAATTTTGTGATAGCGGAGTTTTTCAAGGTCAACTTCTTCTTCGTTTTTGCTGATGTTTATTCCGAAAGCCTGAACCATTGACTGGATTTCGTTGTTGCCGTAAATCTTGTCAAGCCTTGCTTTTTCAACGTTCAAAATCTTGCCGCGCAAAGGCAGAATTGCCTGAAACATTCTGTTTCTGCCCTGTTTTGCAGAACCGCCCGCTGAATCTCCCTCAACGATGTAGATTTCGCATTTTTCAGGTTCTCTGTTAGAGCAGTCGGCAAGCTTGCCGGGCAAAGTCGAGTTTTCAAGAACGGTTTTACGTCTTGTAAGTTCTCTTGCTTTACGTGCTGCTTCGCGCGCGCGCTGTGCCTGAAGTGTTTTTTCCAAAATCATTTTTGCGATTTTCGGATTGAATTCAAGCCATTCCTGCAATTTGTCGCGGACTGCGTCTTGCACTGCGCCCATTGCTTCTTGAGAGCCGAGTTTCTCTTTTGTCTGCCCTTCGAATTCAGGGTTCGGAATTTTGACTGAAACGATTGCTGTCAAACCTTCACGGACGTCTTCGCCGGAGAGGTTTTGGTCTGAATCTTTCAGGATATTATTTTTTCTTGCGTAATCATTCAAAACACGTGTAATTGAGTTTCTGAAACCTGTCAGGTGAGTTCCGCCTGAATGTGTGTTGATGTTGTTTGCAAAGGAAAGAACGCTTTCGTTGTATGCGTCTGTGTATTGCATTGCAACTTCAACCTGCATGTTGTCAACAACTTTGTCAATGTAAATCGGTTTGTCATGAAGAACGGTTTTGTTTTTATTCAAAAATTCAACGTAGCTTCCGATACCACCGACAAAGTGGAAGGTTTCAGTTTCTTCGGTGTGAGCGTTTGTGAAGATGATTTTCAAGCCTTTGTTCAGGAACGCCATTTCACGAAGTCTGTTTGCGATTACGTCACAGTCGATTTCGGTTGTTTCAGTGAAGATTTCAGGGTCAGGCCAGAAGGTTGTTTTTGTACCTGTTTTGTCGGTAGCTTCACCTTTTTCAACCGGCGCGAGAGGTTCGCCTCTCATGTATTCCTGACGCCAAACAAAGCCTTGACGGGAAACTTCAACGCGGTATTTTTCAGAAAGCGCATTTACAACTGACGCACCAACGCCGTGAAGACCGCCTGAAACTTTGTAGCCGCCGTCGCCAAATTTCCCGCCTGCGTGAAGAACTGTGTGAACGATTTCTAATGCAGATTTGCCTGTTTCAGGTTTTATATCGACAGGAATTCCGCGGCCGTTGTCTTCTACAGTTACGCTGTTGTCTTTGTTTACGGTAACGTGAATGTCTGTACAAAATCCTGCAAGAGATTCGTCAATTGAGTTATCAACGATTTCATATATGCAGTGGTGAAGCCCGCGCTGAGAAGTTGAGCCGATATACATACCGGGTCTCATTCTGACAGCTTCCAAGCCTTCTAAAACACGGATATTACTTGCATCATAAGATGCGCTTGTTTTGGTTTCGATTGCCTCATTGTTGTCCGGAAGGTCAACTACCTCAATTTTTTCAACCTGCGGAGTCGCAGCGGCAGTTTGTTCTGTTACTTCCTGAATTCCATCTGACATATATGTTTCTCCCCTTAATTAGTCTAATTCCCTTGATAATATTGTAACACAAACATTTTTAAAAACAAAATTATTTATCTTTTGTAACTTAAATCTACTTGCGGAAATAGAAAAAAAGCTTTATAATAATAAAGTACACTAATAAGGAGCTATAGATATGAAAAAGCAGACTATGATTGAATTTCA
>URXT01000046.1 GCA_900551915.1 uncultured bacterium | reverse complement strand
CCCCCCCCTGGAATTCAATCATAGTCTGCTTTTTCATACTCTTAGCTCCTTAAAAAAATTACTTCTTTAACTTTTTTATTATAACAAAATTTTCAAAATTATACAACAAAAAAAGTTACAAACTTTCCTGCACAAGCTGCCTGATATGCGCGCGCACAGCCGGCGTAATTACTAAATCAGGCTCAAGGTATGTAAATTCATCCAAAGTCGTGATTGCACGCTTGACGTTTCCTGTTTTTTCGTAAAGAATTCCACGCATAATCATGTTTAACGGATTTGAATTTGAGGCCGATTCCTGCAGCTTTTGATTTGTCATGTTAAGTGCAACATAACAGTCTGCAAGATTTAAGTAATAGTTGAAGTTGAGGCTATATTGCAAAATCGCACGCTCAAAGCAATCCAGAGCCAAATCCGGCGCTCCGACAGCCATATAGGCCTGCCCCAAGTTATTATAAAATACAGCGGTTGCCTGAGTGTCAGGACTCAGGCTGATTGCGTTTTTGAATTCTTCAATCGCCGGATAATACATCCGCTCTCTGATATAGTAAAGCCCTTTGTTGTTGTGGATGTAAGCGTTCTTCTCTGAATTAATGGTGTAATAATCCGGCTTTTTATAACCCGATGTAAAAAACGAAAATAACAGTAAAGCAATTATTATTAAAGTTTTTTTCATAACACCTTTCAGAAAATTTTAACGCTCTAAACGCGGTATTTTAGAGCAGATTTATTTCAAGCCCTTCGTAAGCAAGCTGAGCATTTTCGAAAGACTTTTCATAATGTTCTTTAATGGAATTTAATTTTTTGTCATCATAACCCGGGTCAAAATGGAAAAACACGAGTTTTTTTGCACAAGCCTGTTTTGCGCATTCAACCGCCATGTCAAAAGTCGAATGTCCGTAACCCTGTTTTGGCGTAAAGGAATTCAGATAATCCTCGGTTGTGTATTGTGCATCATGGATTAGAAGGTCGCAATTACGTGCAAAAGTTGTTAATTTTGCGTCTCCGCCAAGATAACTTTCTTTGTCTGTTGCGTAGACAAGAACTTTATCTCTGTATTTGATTTTGTAAATCAAAACACCTTCCTGCGGGTGCGCATAAGAGCGGTAAAATGTAATTAAAACATCATCTTTACCGATTTTTTCATCTTCTGCGGTTTCAATTCTTTTTACAACAGGCGCCGAATTTTTCTTCAAAAGAATTCCTTCGCATTCGTTTAAGTCTGTTATATTGAGATTTCCGGCAATATCACCCAAATCCAGCGGGAAAGATTTGCCGAAAAGCAGATTTGCGAGTTCATCGGAAAGATTTTCATCATAATTTGCATTGCCGAAAACATTCAAGACAGTTGAAGGTATATGCAAAGGCCTGAAAAAAGTAAATCCCTGAATATGGTCCTGATGGATATGCGAAATTAAGACCGTTGCCTTAACAGGTTTGCGCTCCTCGGGAGAAACCCCTGAAGAAATATATTTTTCGATTAAATCATTCCCGGCATCAATAAGCCCTGTTCCGGCATCAAGGATTATGAGATGCCCGCCCACGTTAACCTCGACACAAGAAGTATTTCCGCCAAATTGCAGGAAATTTTTCTTTGCAACCGGATAGCTGCCTCTGACACCTCTGAATTTTATTTTAAATTCACTCATTTATCTCCTCCGGATTTTATCTTTTAAGTTCGAAAGTACCTGAATGGTCTTTTTCTTCGCCAGAATATATGTTGGAAGCAAATACCATTATTTTTGCAAGCTTTTGAATATTCTTCAAACGGGTTTCTTTGTATTCAATATTAAAAATAACTTTTTTGCGATGATTTGTGACAGTGATTATTCTGAAAGCGTTCGGGTAAGACACCAGAGACGGTGTGCTTACATACAAAACATTATCAATCTGCTTAATCATAGCGGAATGATAATGCCCCTGGAAAACCGCAATCGGATTTTTATATTTTTCAATAACTGCTTTAACTTCTTCTGCATTCAAAAGCCTGTGGCCTTCGCTCGGAAAGGGTTCGATAATCGGAACATGCATAAAAACCAGAACAGTATCTTTTCCGGCTGTTTTGAGTTCATTATCAAACCATTTCAACTGTTCTTCGCCAATTCTTCCATTGCTCGTAAGCCTGTCGCGGATAATTGTATCAAGAACGATAACTTTGTAACCTTTTTGAGGAACAAAGGAATAGTAAGGCTTTTTGTAAGTAAAATTCGGGTTTGCCTTTGAAACCATTTCAAGATAAACCTCCGGCGTCAAATATCCGCCTATACAGGTATCATGGTTTCCAAAAGCAAAATACCACGGATAGACCAGTTTTTGCGCATGCGGCAAGAAGGCTCGCAATTCTTTTTCAAAAGATTTATCAATCTGGTCACCCGTAAACATTACAAAATTTATATTCGGGGTTTCGTTAATCTGTTCAACCGCATCATCAAGAAGTTTATCGGATTCAGCGCGCAATTTAAATGATGTATTGTCCTCGCCTGTGTAGAAATGCGCGTCGCTGACCTGCGCGAATTTAAGCGAAGTTGCCGCGCTGTAGCATTGAAGCCCGTAAGCCATTATACCAGCAAGAGTTACCGTAAAAACCGTGTTTGCAAGTTTTATAAATAATGATTGTTTCTTTTTCTTACTTCTTTTCGCCATTTTGCCTTAACCCTGAGATGTCAACTTTGCCTTTACTTCATTATACTTTGCTTTTAAATCTGCATCATCATTAGAGAGGATGATTGCTTTGTCGAGATTGAGAAGCGCATTTTTCAAATCGCCTGTTGCATAATAGCTTAGACCCAAAAATTTGTAAACATCAGAGGTTTGGATTTGTGAAGCGATTTTTTCTAATGTTGTTTGAGCCTTTTTGTAGTTTCCGCGTTTGAAAAGTATAAGCCCTTCCAAATATCTGTACTCGATTGTATCTTCAAGTGCAATTGCTGTTACAATATCGGTTTCCGCCTCATTGTAGCGCCCCATTTCAGCCAAAGCCCTCGCACGCATTGCATAAGCGTAACTTTCCTGCTGGTTTGCCGCAATAAACTGCGTCAAAATTGGATAAGCTTCGGTGTAATTTTTCATTTCAAAATAACAAATTCCAAGATACAAAAGCGGTGCGGAAGAAGAAGAATTTGAATTCAAAGCCTTTAGATAATACGGAATTGCTTTTGAATACTGCTTTGCATTTTTGAAAAAGTCGCCCGCAAACATATTTGCCCAATATCCGCCGTTATTTGCAGCGGCTGTGAGAATTTGAAGTTCAACCGCCTTGTTTCCGGAAGTTTTGGCTGATTGCGCCTGCGAAAGCTTTGCGTCATTCTTCACAACCGGCGAAACTATTTTTCCGCTCTGCATTTGCATTAAAGAGTTTTTCAGCCCTGCAACCTCTTTGTTTGAAGGTTCAATTGAAAGGATTTTGTTTAAATAATCCATTGCAGAGGCGTAATTTCCGCTGACAGCATAACTTGTTGCAATATCAAGGTAATCTTCAACAACTTCATTTGCTGCAAAAGCAAATTGCGCGTTCAGAGTTATTGCCGCCATAAGTATTAGAGTTAAAAAATATTTTTTCATAATCATATTATATCATAAATAAATATTGTTATTTTCCGAGATTAAAACCTTCAACAAGAAGCACCATAATCTCTCCCGCTTCAAACTTAACTTCAAATTTATTATCTTTAAACCTCGGAACCTTTTTGGTTGAGCGGATAGGAATTGTCATATAAGAATCCGAATACTTTGGCACACGAATACTGCATTCATTTATGTTTGAAAAATTCAAATTACCGAAAACAAGAACTGTTTTATTATCATAACTTAATGCATAAGCAAAAACTTCCGGCGATGTAGTTTTCAAAATCGTGAATTTTCCGTTTTGAATAACCGGTGCAATTAAGCGCTTGAAATTTACTGCTCTCATGAAATCATTGGATAATTCATCGTCGCTGCCGCCAGGCCTGCGTGAAAAGTTAAAGATATCGATTTTGCCGCGGTGGACAAAATAGTAATCGTCATCAGTGTAAGTTTTCGGGGCTTTTTTATTTGCCCAGAAGTAGATATAGTTATCGCCGGATTGAAATCCGTCAACAAAATACGCATTTAACGGCAGAGTTGCATTCAGCCAGAGAATCATTTCACTGAATTTTGTTCCGTTAATCAAAACCGGACTCATCTCGTCATGTGTTGAAAAGCTTCCGATAACCGCTTTTGGCTCTTTGTATTTTGACAAAAGCGAACGGTTAAATTTAATATGATTGTAAAGTTCGTTTGCAGTTCTCCAGTTTTTAAGTTCAAACCAGCTTCCGTAATATCCGTCAAATCCTGCTTCAAGGAGTTTATTGTAAGGCGTGTAAACTCCGTATTTTGAAACTGGCGTTGTCCAGCTGTCAGAGGTTTCGGCAAGCCACATAAACTGCATGTCTTTTTTTCTTGAGTAATCGATTAATTCTTTCCAGAATTTTGCAGGCTTCAAAGGCGCAACATCTGCACGAATACCATCAGCACCAAGGTTCATAACCATATCAACAAAATCTTTGTACAAATTGTAAACATCATGGTTAATCTTATCTTCTGTTCCGGCGTTCAAAAGCCTTACATCCGTCCAATCCGCCGGCACAACCGGCTGCCCATTCTTGTCCTTTACAAAAAGTTCCGGCTGCTGGAGATACAAATCATAAGAACCGCATGCCGGCAAATCTATAATTACACGAATATCTCTCTTATGCGCTTCCGAGATGAATTTTTTTGCCTGCTCCTCCAGAGTTAAGTCAGAATTGCTGTTTTTAAACTGAGGATTTATAGTATTAAAACTAGCCGCCGCATATATTGAACCCGCTGTTCCAAGAGCCTTTGTTTTCCCAACCGGCGTAATCGGCTGGACATGAATTGTATTTATGCCAAGTGCTTGAAGTTCATCAAGCCGGTCGATTGCGTTAATGAAATTACCGCTTTCTTCCCCCAGGTCAAATTCGATAATTCCGTTTTTATTCGTATCTTGTGCATTAAAAGTTCTGATATTTAATTCATAAATCGAAGCTGCGTTTGATAGAAAAAGTTTTCTCAAATCGTTCACCCATGGTTGTTCTGCCGCAAAAGCTTTTGCAGAAACAGCAAAGGTTATAAATATCGCAAGTAAAAATATCTTAAACCTGTTAAACATACACAAATCCCCTTCATTTAAACTTATCGGATAACAAAATTTTAGCAGAAGTTTACCTTTATTGCAACAAATCACAGTTTGCCAAATAAAATATTTTAATATATAATTCTGTTACAATGAAAAAATATTCTGTAGGAATAGATTTAGGCGGGACGAAGATTTTGACGGCTCTTGTGGATAGAACCACTGGAGAAGTCTTAGGCACGGTCAAAAAGAAAACAAAAAAAGACAAAGGCCCGAAAAATATTGTCCGGAAAATGATTGAAAGCATTGAAGAACTTTTTGAAGAAACATTAGTAAATAAAGACGAAATTTCTTCAATCGGAATCGGTGCGGCCGGCCAAATCGACCGCAAAAACGGCATTATAATCGGCGCGCCAAATCTTGACTGCTATGATTTAGATATAAAAGACAGGATTGCAAGCCATTTTGACCTTCCGGTCTTTTTAGGCAACGACGTTGAAATTGCGACAATCGGGGAAATGAAATTCGGCGCTGCAAAAGGGTGTGATGATTTTGTATGTATATTTGTCGGGACAGGCGTAGGCTCGGCAATAGTCAAAAACGGAGAATTAATTTTAGGCGCCACCGGCACTGCCGGTGAAATCGGACATATAATAGTGGATTTGAACGGACGTCCCTGCGCCTGCGGCGCACATGGCTGTCTGGAAGCCTACGCTTCCCGCTCTGCAATCGAAAAACGTATTGAAGGTGCTTTGAAAAAAGGACGCCATTCAGTTATTCTGGATTATCTTGAAAGCGGAAAGTCCATAACTTCAGGGATGATTCAAAAATCCATCGAACGTAACGACGAACTTGTAACAGCCTGCGTTGATGAAGCAAGTGAATATCTTTCAGGGGGCGTTGCAAGCATAATTAATTTTGTTAATCCGAAACTTGTCGTTTTGGGAGGCGGACTGATTGAAGCAGTTGACTATTTCTACAAAAATACAATTAAAAAAGCCAAAGCTAAATCACTTCCTGTACCTGCAAGCAAAATCGAATTTAAAAAAGCTGCGCTTGGAGATTATTCAGGCGTAATCGGAGCAGCCTTCTTAGAGGATAGAAAATTATAGTATGAAAAAGGTTTTAATAGTAAGATTATCATCAATGGGAGACATTATTTTTCATATTCCTCTGGCAAATCTTTTCAAAAGCCAGGGTTATGAAGTAGGCTGGCTTGTTTCAGAAAAAGGGTATGACCTTTTGAAAGGAAATCCTTGTGTAGACAAGGTTTTTCTGGCGCCTGTTCAAAAATGGAAAAAACGCGGTCCGAGTTTAAAAAGCTTTCTCGAATATTTGGAAATTTTGAAGGAAATCCGTAAAGAAAAATACGACATCGCAATTGATGCTCAAATGATGTTTAAGTCAATGTACTGGATGATATTTTCAGGAGCAAAAAGGCGAGTTTGCTCGACCAATGCAAAAGAATTTTCTCAAATCGGTGCAAATGAAATTATTCCTGATATATATAGACGAAATGAACGTCATGTTGTACTAAACAGCTTTGAATTTGCAAAACATCTCGGACTTAAAACCGATGAAATAAAATTCACACTTCCACAGACCTCTGACGAAATTAAAAAGCAGCTTGACGAACTGCTAAAAGATGTCGACCATACGAAACCGCTTGTGGTAATAGCACCTGCAACAACAAGAGAATTGAAATACTGGGACAAGGACAACTGGAAAACCGTAGTTAACGAACTAGAAAAAAATTGTTCATTAATTTTCACCGGAACAGAAGCCGACAGAGAACTTTTAAGCTATATAGGCGCTGACAGGCACACAAACCTTTGCGGAAAAACCAATCTTGAAGGTTTGCGTGAATTATTTTCACGGGTAGATTTAGTTATGGCGCCTGACAGCGGAAGTGCTCATCTGGCCTGGGCAAGCCGGAAACCGGCTGTAATTGCGATATTTACATGCACGCCCCCGAAACTTTTTGGACCATTTGGAGATGACAACAAATATGTTGCAATTAATGGAGGTCTTTCATGCCAGCCTTGCGACCAGCGGGGATGCCATCAGACCGGAGAAAATTATAAAATCTGTACAAGGCTTCCCGAGCCTGAAAAAATACTAAATATTGTAAAAAATTTGCTTAAAAACAACACAGTTTCCAAATAATGGTTTATAATGCTAATGGATTTTATTAATTCCGACCCGGCAGAGGAATAATGAATTTTTTCGATAAATTAAGAGAATACAGAAAAACCATAACTGAAATCGAAAACAGCGTTTACGGAAACAAACAGGATTATCTTGAGATTTACGAACGCAATCTTGAGCTGGAGAGAGAAATTGCGGCACGCACTCAGGAACTGAACATTGCTAACAAAAGAATGCTTACGCTTCAGCATATCTGGGAAATGATGAATTCGTCAAGACCTCTGGAAAGTGTTTTGGAAACAATCGTAAATAGTCTTCAAGGGGAACTCGGCTATCTTCACAGCACAATCCTAAGAAAATATGAAGATGAAAAAGGTTCTTATATGTCCGTTATTGCGGAAGCTGACAATCCACTGATAAAAAGGGTTAACGGAATAATACAAATTCCTATGCAAATGCGCAGGCTTAATTATTTTGAAGACAGCATTTACGGACAGGCGCTGAACGAAAAAAGGATTACAACTACAAAAAATATTGCGCAAGCTTTGAAAAACATAATTCCGGATATGCCGAAAGAAACCTTTGACAAAGTTATGAGCGGAATGAGAAGTAAATTACTCATAAATATTCCGCTTTATACAAGAAACCGCCAGTTTGGTTTGTTTTGTGTATTTTCTTCAAGAGACGAGCTTGCCGAAAGTGAAACAGATTTCCTGACAATCTTTGCACAGCAAATCGAAATGGCAATTACAATTGCAGACCTTTTCCAGGCAGTTAGAGAACAGGCTGTAACAGACGCGCTCACCGGACTTTACAATAGAAGATATTTTGAAGAGTATATTTCAAAAGAAGTTACGCGTTCACTCCGCCAGAAGCAGCCTTTCAGTGTTATCGGGCTTGATTTGGATTTTCTGAAAAAGATTAATGACGAATACGGCCATGCTTACGGAGATTTGGCAATTAAAACAGTCGCTGATGTTTTGAAAAAAAATGCACGCTCAATAGACGTTGCAGCCCGCATGGGCGGTGAAGAATTTAACATTCTTCTTCCGGGAATTGACTCCACAGGCGCAATGACAGCCGCAGAGAGAATTCGGAAAGCAGTTGAAGAACGAGAACTTGATACAATCGGCCGCATTACAGCAAGCATTGGTGTTGCAACCTTTTTAGAGCATTCAGACAGCCTTGACGAGCTTCTTGAACTCACAGACCAGGCAATGTATCAGTCAAAAAGAAACGGGCGCAATCAGGTTACAATGGCAAAACCGATTACGGAAACCAGCTGGCAGGAGATTGCTGTAAATACATTCCTTGATATCTTGTCAAAACACAATGTGCCGATTGAGCAAAATCTTGCTGAAGAATTGACAGGTAAACTAAAAACCATCAAAGAACAATCCGAGCTTCCAAAAGAAGTTCTTTACACAGCAGCCGATATGCTGACTAAAAGCTACAATCCGCTGCATGAGCAGGGTTCTGTTAAATCAAAAGTTCTTCTCGCAGCCTCGCTTGCAAAAAGATTTGACCTGCCAAAAGAGGAAATCGACAAGCTTAGAATTGCAGTTTTGCTCTACGATATCGGAAATATTATGCTTCCGAAAGAAATTTTGCAGAAATCTACGCCTTTAACAGAAGACGAACGCCGCCACATTCAGGAACATCCGATAATTGCAGCACGCGAAATTTTGAAACCGATTTCTTATATTCAGGAGATAATTCCGATAGTCGAACATCACCACGAAAACTGGGACGGAACAGGCTATCCCGGAAAAATTGCAAAAGACGAAATTCCTATAACTTCACAAATAATCTTGATTGTTGACGCATATTTTGCACTAACCGAACACAGACCGTACAGAGCAAAACTTTCGCCGGTAGAAGCTTTAATTGAAATTAAAAAAGATACAGGCAAAAAATGGAGCGAAGCTCTTGTTCAGGAATTTGTAACACTAATCGGACAAGATTTAAACTAATTCAACAGCCGGTTTAAAGATGAAAGAAAAAGAATTAATAAACATTATAAAATCAACATTAAACTCAAGCTTTATCGGGGATGACTGCGCTTATCTAAAGGATTTGGGAATTGTAATAACCCAGGACAGCCTTGTTGAAGATATTCATTTCAAAACGGATTACACAACTCCGTTCAAGCTCGGCTGGAAAGCTGCAGCAGTAAACATTTCCGACATTTGTGCAAGCGGCGCGGAACCAAAGTATTTAACTATCGCGCTTTCACTTCCAAAAGAAATTTCCTGCGGTTTTGTCGAGGAATTTTATAAAGGCGTAAAAGCTGTATCAAAAGACGTTCAAGTTGTCGGCGGCGACATAACCGGCTCGGACAAAATTTTCATTTCAGTCACGGCAATCGGAAGATGCGGGGATTTGAGGATTTCTTCACGTTCAAACGCGCGCCCCGGACAAAAAATAATCGTTTCCGGCGAACATGGCTCAAGCGGTGCAGGTTTAAGACTATTAATGAACGGACAGTCCAAACCGCAAAAATTCCTTGACGCGCATCTTCTGCCAGTGCCGCAATTTGAATTTTCAAAACAGATTTCAGAGAATATTAAAGAAGATTACGCGATGATGGATACTTCAGACGGGCTTATGGACGCTTTGTCGCAGGTCGCAGGCGCAAGCAATGTAAATCTTTTCATAGATTTTGACAAAATCCCGTTTGATAAAGATTTGAAAATGTTCAAGGATTACAGGGATTTAATTTTCTTCGGCGGGGAAGATTATCAGTTAATCGCAACCGTACCTGATGAAATTGCAAAGAATTTTACAATAATCGGAGAAGTCAGGCCGGGTTTTGGAGTCACAGTAAAATTCGAAAATGAAGAAAAACTTTTTTCACAAGAAGAAGTTGAAGAAAAACTTTTTAACCATTTTAAAAATGAGTTATAATCTTACACACTTTTAAAAATCTTAAATGCAAGCATTCAGCTTCAAAAACTTGACTTTTGCCGTAAAAAAATATATTCTTTACTTATAATGGTGTATTTTAAGTATAGGGGTTAAGAAAGTATATGGCAGCAGGAAGAAAAAATGTGCTTCATTTGCTTGATGAACGCACAAAACGTTATGGTGAAAGAATTGCGCTCGGTACAAAAACCCAGCTTGGCTGGAAAGAATTTACTTACAAAGGTATCGGGCTTTTGTCAAGAAAACTCGGGAGTTATTTAATAGATGATTTAGGCGTAAAAAAAGGCGACAGGCTCGCGATTTTGTCAGAATCTAAACCTGAATACGGCGCCTGCGTTTTTGCCTCTGCCATGACCGGAATGATTACGGTGCCTCTGGATGTCAAACTTACAAAATACGAACTTCACAGCATTCTTTCGGATTGTGAACCAAGCGTTATGCTGGTTTCAGAGACTTACATTGAAAAAGCTGCAGAACTTCAAAAAGAATTGCCGTTTATCAAAGACATAATTGTTATGGACGAACCACATCCAAACCAAGGTTACAAAAGCCTTTATAATCTTCCTGAAAATTATGAAGCGCGCTGGCGCCCGCGTTCGCTCAAATCTACAGCCTTTATAATTTACACATCAGGCACAACGGGCGCCCCTAAAGGAGTTGAAATCTCTTTCTTGAATATGATGACGCAGCTAGATGATTTAGAAGAAGCTTTAAAATCCATTCTTCCCGACAGAAAAGTCACTGTTCTTTCCATACTTCCTATGAACCATCTTTTTGAAATGACCGTCGGTTTTAGCACATTTCTTAACTTTGGTTTCAGTGTTTACTATACGCCGAGCTTAAAACCAAAAGATATTTTAGGAATTATGCGCGCTAAAAAAGTTGATTTTATGATTGTAGTTCCTGCATTTTTAAAACTTTTGAAGGCGGGAATAGAAACCGAAATTAACAATTCGCCAAAACATGTTCAAAACCTTTTTAAAATCATGTTCGGAATTTCAAAATTTATACCCTCTTACACAATCAAAAAAATTATGTTCAAAAAAATTCATGACAAATTTGGCGGACATTTTATGGGCTGCATTTCGGGCGGAGCACCGCTTGACATTTCAGTAGGAGAATTCTTTGAGAGAATAGGGATAAAAGTTTATCAGGGTTACGGACTTTCAGAAACAAGCCCAGTCGTTTCGGTGAATACAGACAAACGCCACGACCTTGCCTCTGTCGGAAGACCGTTGAGAAGTTTTCAAGCCCGAATTGACCAAACCACCGGAGAACTTCAGCTGAAAGGCGATTGTATTATGAAGGGTTATCACAACCAGCCGGAACTTACTGCTGAAACAATTGATGCAGATGGATGGCTTCACACCGGCGATATTGCGAAAATTACGCCTGATGGTCATATTTACATAACAGGCCGTATTAAAAATATGATTGTTCTTTCAGGCGGCAAAAAAGTCTTTCCCGAGGAGGTTGAATCAGTTCTGGAGAAAAGTTCTTATTTTGCAGAAGTCTGCGTAATCGGAGTTTCTCATTCGTTCGGCTCAAAAGACGGTACTGAAGATATAGCTGCCGTTATTGTTCCAACAGAAGAACTTTACTCAAAATATGATGATGTGACTGTTGATAAATTATGCAGAGATGAAGTTAAACGTTTATCACAACGCTTGACACCATACAAACGTCCTATTAATATAGTTATTAGCAAAGCTCCGCTTCCAAGAACAACAACACGTAAAGTTAAAAGAAAAGAAGTCAGCGAGCTTGTCAAAGCTTAATATAATATTGATAAAGGTGATTTATGGGTAAAAAATTAATTCTGCTTTCGGTTTTATTAACATTATTTATGCTTCCAGTTTCTGCAAATGAGACAGAAGAAGTTACTCTTCAGGAAGTCCAAACTCCGGAAATTACTTCAGAAATTGAAGAAGTACAAACCTCTGCGCCTTCCTATGAAATTCCACAATGGAGCGAGTTTTGTGAACCCGGTTATGAAAACGCAAAACTTAACGACAAAGAAAATATTTTGAATATAATAAATTTTGTCGATGCCGAAAGAACAAAAAGTAATTACTGGGCAGAAAGAAGAATTAATTTTGAAAAAGCAATTGACCACTGCAAAACCCTCACAGAAGACGCTAAAGCTTTCTGCTATGAAGGCGTTAGAAAAAGTGAAACCGAACGCAATGAAATGTATGAACAGCAGCGCAAACAAATTAACTACAAAAATCGCGGGATTATCATAGACAAACCTAATTATTAACATTTATCTTATAAACTAAGCCCAACAAAGTTTTGATAAGTATCCGGGCACTAACCGGAAGCTGTCAAAGCTTTGTTAGTTACAAGGGTTTTAAAAATATTCCACTTTTCGGCAATGAAAACCCAGCCATAGTCGTTTATGATGTAGTTGGTTGGATATACGAAAGGTTGGTTGATATGAAAAAGATATTTTTAATAATGGCTGCAGTTTTGATAACACTACCGGCGGCTGCATCTTGCGCAATAAGCGGAAATTCCTGCGCTTATTCCATAACTAAACCCACACTCCAGGAAAAATATCTGCCTGATAATGTTAAAAATATTCAAAAGCCTGATGCTTTTCGCCCCCGTTATGTTGAGCCCTACCATGATGCATTGATTAACACTGAAACAGGAGCTGCAGCAGGAACTGAATCCGGAACTATAACCCCTAATAACTATAACTCTAATTGTCAATTCGGCGTCTGTTTGCCCGGAAGGAACCCAGGTGCAGGTCAAGTTATCGAATAGTCATTCAGCGGCCTTAACGGCCGCTTTTTATTTGCCGCACTTTGTTTTTCCTCCCCAATCCAAATCTTTGCATCGCAAGTAATCCATGTTTTCATTAAACACAATCCATGCAGTACATCCGAAACCGTTCTTGAAATTGCCGCCCAAATCAGTACCCCATGAACCAGAGGACAAATTACAATGTTTTTTAAATGGTTGTGAAGTTTCGCCTTGCATACCAGCCGGAATTACACCATAATTTGTCAGATAAAACGGGAACATATCCTGCCCAAGCATATTTGGTGATTTTGTACCGTTTACATCAACAATAATTTCGCCGCACACATTTTCAAGAGGCTTTGTTGTACCCCATTTAAAATTGCATTGCTCTATCCAATGTCTGAATATCAATGTCGTTCCGTCAATTATCCGGACTGAGGCATAATTTTGAGAATTGGCATATTCCGAATCATCAACACAATGCTTTCTTGTAAATGTAGAATCTTTTCCGATACAATTTTGAAGAATTTTGAAATACGGAGCAAATTTGTTTGCCATAATTATGTGGCTGCTCACATCATACATGCCTGTCATTCCCCAATCCTTGGGCTCTGAGCCGATTTCATACACCATCCGCTGATAAACTTGCTGCAATAGTGAATAACTTTTCTTAAGCTGATTGACTGTAACTTTTTCTTGTTTTCTTTGAATTAGAGCAGGCAAAGTCATTGCGGCAATGATTCCGATTATACCGAGGGTGATGAGGACCTCCGCCATTGTGAAAGCGGGATTTTTTGGAAGTGAAAAGTGAGAAGTGAAAGGTGAAAAGACCGTTTCGTTATTTAGTGAAAAGTGAATAGTGAGCGGTGAACTGTTCGTTACATTGTTGTTGCACCGTTTTGCTTTAGACGTATTTCGTTGCGTCATTGCGAGCGCAGGAGTAACAACAGGGCATCCTGCCTCAAGGAATCCGTTTTTT
>URXT01000045.1 GCA_900551915.1 uncultured bacterium | reverse complement strand
ATGGAGCGGGAGACGAGGCTCGAACTCGCGACATCCTCCTTGGCAAGGAGGCATTCTACCACTGAATTACCCCCGCATTGGGTACTTATTAATCATACATGCTAAATTTTTTTTTGCAAGTATTTTTTATTTATTTTTGAATATTTTTAAAAATTTATTCCAAAATCTCTCTTTTTTGCTGTTTACAATTTCTTTATACTAAGAGCTGGGGCTTGATCTATTTCTGATTTCCAATTCTTAATATATAGAATATGTTCTTTTATAAGCCTCTTAATTAATTCTGGGGTAGGACATGGAAGTATATATGATGTACTGTTTTCCCCCACGAAATCCCTTTTTAGGGCATGCGAATATTTTGTTGTAATTACAAAAAAATTTTATCATGTTGTATTAAGTGTGTAAATTTTTTGTTACCGCAATTGTGCTTTAAATTATTTATTTCGTTTCTGTAACTGATAAAATTTTTGTATGATTCCGGATTTACAAATTTAATTTTCCCAGAAAATGAAATATTGTCCAATTTAAGCTACCTCAGCTGGTTCTTCTTGTGCATCAAGAGATCGAACGTTTATATTTATACGATCATTGAATTTATTCTTCAACATGCTGACAAGAGTGTTTGATGAATTCACCCAAAACATTGAGGCCGTAAGAATTTTTACATCTCCGCTGTCATCTTTTAACTTTATCATTAACGGGTCAGAACCAGCATGCTCGCATAAAAGATTTTTCATATACACAAGTTCTTCAAATTTGAAATCGTCTTTAATTTCAATTGTGAAAATATTCGAATTATCAACTGGTTTTACGGAATCAACTATAAGTACCGGCGGTTCGTCGTCGCCCCTGCGGCTAACTTTTCCTGAAATTATTGTGCGCTGCTCAACATCAAGGAACGAACCGTATTCCTGAATTTGTCTGTTAAAACATATTACATCAATTTTACCCGACAAATCTTCTATTGTTACAAATCTTATGAACTTTGTCGGATCTTTCTTGGTCGGAATCTGTCTTGCAGTTGTAATCAGTCCGCATATTGTAACAACTTTGTCGTTTGGTAATTCCGGAATTTCTGAAATTTTATGCGTCATCAAAAATGGCAATTTGTCTCTGATTGTCGAAAGCGGATGGCTTGTTACGTAAAATCCGAGAAATTCTTTTTCGAAAAGCTGAATTTGACGCTGGTCATACTCCTCATCGCTTCCGGCGAGTTTGAATTTTGCTTCTTCGATTTCTGCTGAATCGCCCAATAAATCAAACAAACTGCCTTGGCCGCTTTCTTTAGCTTTAGCTTCCTTGGAGGCGGTTGCCGTTATGTAATCTATGTTCTCCATAAGCTGTTTGCGGCTTTTTTCTATGTTTGCAAATGCGCCCGCCTTAATCAAACCTTCAAGGGTTTTCTTGTTTGAGCATTTTGAATCAAGACGTTTGCAATAGTCATAAATTGATTTAAAAGGCCCGTTTTCTTTGCGTTCTTTTATAATTTCTTCAATCACGGCTTCGCCAACCTGCTTGATTGAAGCAAGACCGAAACGAATGTTTCCCTGGTCAGGCGTAAAGGTTGCCATTGAATGATTAATGTCAGGCGGAAGAACTTTTATGCCTTTTTTAAGAGCTTCTTCTATGTAAAGCTGGGTTTTCTCCTGGTCGCTCGAAACGCTTGAAAGTAGTGCTGAAAGATATTCAACTGGATAATGGCATTTTAAATATGCGGTTTGATACGCAACAAACGCGTATGCGGCTGAATGCGACCGGTTAAAGCAGTATGAAGCGAAGGCTAGAATTTGGTTAAACAAGGCTTCTGCATCTTTTGAAGACATGCCATGCTGAGCTGAGCGTTCGATGAATTTGCCTTTTTGTTTTTCCATTTCATCGACTTTTTTCTTACCCATCATACGGCGAACCATGTCCGCTTGACCGAGTGTATAATCTGCAAGTACCTGGAATACCTGCATAATCTGCTCTTGATAAACAATTGTTCCGTAAGTGTCTTTCAAAACCGGTTCAAGAAGCGGGTGAGCATATGAAATAGCCTGGCGTCCGTGTTTTCTTTCAACAAAGTCCGTAACCATGCCGGAATCCAGCGGCCCCGGTCTGAAAAGCGCAACTAACGCGCCTAAATCTTCAAAAACGTCCGGTTTTAATCTTTTTACAAGGTTTTTCATTCCCTGTGATTCAAGCTGGAAAACGCCGTCTGTATCACCGGTCATAAGCATGTCGTAAACCGGTTTGTCATCAAGAGGAATATTGTTAATATCAACTTCAATTCCCTGTTGTTCTTTGATTAGGTCAACGGTTTTGTAAATCGTGGTGAGGTTTCGAAGCCCCAAAAAGTCCATTTTCAAAAGGCTTAAAACCTCAGTAACGTCATGCGGCGGATAACCTGTTTGAACAATTCCGTCTTTTGAAGGCTGAACAGGAATTATCTCATCCAGAGGAACCCGCGAAATAATTACACCTGCTGCGTGTGTGCCTGTGTTGTTTTTAATGCCTTCAATGCCAATTGCAAGGTCAACAATCTTCTTAACGCCGACTGTTTTTCCCTCCATCGGGTCGCCTGCTGGAAGCTGCTCGTCTTTATCATAAAGCGCTTTAAGTTCAGACCCGTCGTATTGCATTGCGTCTTTTAATGTTTTTGCTTTCGGGTTTGTTGCCTGTGCAATTTCAATTGCCGGCTCAATCAGCCCTGCAAGTTTGTTGCTTTCGGAAAATGGAACTTTCAGAATTCGACAGATGCCTTTCAATGCAGCTTTTGCCGCGTAAGTTCCGAAGGTGATAATTTGACAAACCTTATCTTCACCGTATTTTTGCGTAACATAATCAATAACTTCGCCGCGGCGTTCAATGCAAAAGTCAATATCGACATCGGGCATGGTGAAACGTTCGGGGTTCAAAAATCTTTCGAACAACAGTTTGTGCTTAATCGGGTCGAGGTCTGTAATTTCAAGTGCATAAGCAACAACCGAACCTGCGGCTGAACCTCTTCCAGGCCCGACCGGAATACCATGCGTTTTGGCATAGTGAATGAAATCCCACGTAATCAAAAAGTATGCTGCAAATCCCATCTGATTAATTACGCTGAGTTCATAATCTGTGCGTTCTTTAAGGTCTTTTGAAACTTCACCGTAACGCTTTTTCAAACCTTCATAAACTAAATGCTCAAGATATGATTCAATTGTAAAACCCTGCGGAACTTTGTAATCCGGAAGCGGGCTTTTTCCGAGTTCAATAATCAAATGGCATTTGTCTGCAATTTCAACTGTGTTTTTGATGCACTCGTTGAATGTTTCGGAATCCATCCATTTGAAAGCATCACGCAATTGCTCAGGGGTTTTTACATAAAACTCATTGCCGGGGAAGTGGAATCTGTTTGGGTCATCTTTGTCGCTGTTTGTCTGCATGCAAAGAAGTGTGTCATGCATATCAGCATCTTCTTTTCTTAGGTAATGCGAGTCATTTGTGATAACCATTTTAATATCAAGTTCTTTTGCAAGTCTTATAAGCTCCGGATTTGTTCGTTTTTGTTCGTCAATTCCGTGATCTTGAAGCTCAATATAATAATCCTCTCCGAATAAATCTTTATATTGCTGCGCGCATGCTTTTGCTGCGTTGTAATCGCCTTTCAAAAGCATTTGAAGAACTTCGCCGCCAAGGCAGGCTGAGAGGCAAATTAATCCTTCTGAATGTTCTTTTAAGAGTTCAAAATTAATGCGCGGATGAACATAACGTCCTTTACACCATGCGGTTGAAGTTAATTTTAAAAGGTTTTGATATCCTGCTTTATTTTTGGCAAGTAAAACAAGGTGGTAGCAAGGATTGTGAAGCTTGTTTTTTTCTTCAATATCGCCATCATGAACGTAAAATTCACAGCCTAAAATTGGTTTAATACCATTTTCTTTTGCTGTTGTATATAGCTCCATATCTCCGTACATAACGCCGTGGTCAGTAATCGCTACAGCAGGCATGCCAGCTTCTTTTGCAAAGTCAATCAGTTCCTTTATCCTGATTGCCCCGTCAAGAAGCGAGTATTCCGTGTGCAGATGTAATGGTACGTATGGTTGTGTGTTCATATAATCATGCTAGCACACAATAAATTTGAATAACACTTATTGTAAATTTTTATTATTCGTAATTAGCCAAGGTTTCGTCTATTGTTGAGAGCATGCGTTCTCGGAAGTTTTTAGGCGAAACCACCTGACAGCATACGTCGTAACGCATTAATCGTTTTATTAAGACATCAAAATTTTCGTTGTTATTAACAATTGTGAGCCAGCCTTCATCGTCTATTTTGCCGTCTGTTGATTCCCATTCTCTGAGTCTGTATGCTTTGGCTAGATTATTTCTGATTTTGTAGACAACCGTCATTGGCGCTTCGCGGGTTGCAGAAACAACAGGCATTTGTTTTATTGCAGTAATTTTATCAATTGGAATATCAAAAATTTGCCTGCTTAAATGGTTAAAAACTGACAAATATATGTTTTGGTTAATAAAAGTGATGTCTTTTGGCGTGCAGATAAGTTTATATTCTTTTGAATCTGCATAAAAACTTATTTCAAGCTTTGAGTTATCATTGCAATAACCTTCACATTTTGAGATTAAATCCCTGTATTTTGTGAAATATTCGCTTCTGCGAAGATTGTCTGAATCGTTTGTGCTATTTAAAAGCTCTCTTGACGTGCTGGTAAGACGTATTTCAATTTCAACATCATGTACAAAATTGTCAAACTGTTCTTTCTGCTTTGTATTTGAAAGAATTAGACCAGATGTTTTTAAAAGTTGTAACATTTTGATGTCATTTTTGTCTAAATTCAGCGAATAAAAAGAATTTTGTAAATGATAAATATTTTTTGATTTGTAGATGTTAATTCCAAAAATTTTCAGTGTGTTTAAATATTTATTCAAAATAACATGCGCACCGGCTGTAGGATTATTTTCATCAGGATTAAAAAGTTCTATTATATCGCTGTAATAAGCTGTTCCTTTTGATAACAATTTCAGCATATCAAAAACTTTTATACAGGCTTCATTATATTTTTCACTTATTTTTTTCATATTAGTATTCAGCCCTCATTCTTTTTAGTGTGGTAATAATTTCCTGTTTAAAATCCTCTGGCTCCAGAACTGTGCAGGCGCTTCCGAAAGACAGGATTCTTTGTTTTAATGCGAATTTATTTGAAGAAACTGCTTCTATAAGTGTATTATTATTCGAAATTTCAAGTAATTTTTCGTTATCTTTCAGTTGCAGTTCTCGATAATCGGCCCTAACTTTAAATTTTATTTTTAGTTCTTCAATGTCAACTTTGTCAGATTTTCCAGGTTTAATTTGCTCTATTCCAATAATTCTTGCGGCAAGCAGGTAGCTTGACTGGCTAAAATCAAGGCTCGTTCCATATAGATATAATTTGCCATTTTCAAATCCCATTTTTTCGCATATTATTTCCAAATTCGTCTGCCCGGAACGAGGTGAGTTGTATTTTAAAATAATTTGTTTTTTATCATTGCAGCATTCTAAAAGCTTTTCTAAAAGTTCTATTTCAATGCCAGACAGTAATGAAGTTTTATTTAAAGCGTTTTCAAAATCCTCATTTTTTATGTTCGAAGCTATTTTCCTTAAGAATTTTTCAAGCATGATTAATTCTGAAACTTCAATAGTCTTTGCTATTGTTTTATAAACTTTTGCTATAGGCTTGATTTGCTCAGGTGTAATTGTAAGTTCAAAAGGGTGTGAAACCAGAATGAATTTTGACCCATCTGCTCTTTTTGTTTTTGAAATCACGCAGCCCGCACGTCTTAAGGAATTTATGTAAACTCTTATTGTATCAACTGAGATTTTTTCATTGATAAAGTCATGCGTGTCAAAATAGTCAATTATTTCCTGATATGAGCGAGGTGCTTCAAGAAGCAGTGAAAATATTAAGAGTGTTTTAAATGCCGTAAATGACATTAAGTTGTATGTAATTTTATTATTTTTTATAAATTCTTTCATTTAATGTTCCCGAAATTCTTAATCTGATAATATGTTAATTTACACAAACAATTGTTTATAATTCTATACTACAATTATACTATAAAAAAAGCTTTCATCTAATTTTATTTTGTCAATCTAAAAAATGCACAAAATTTACGTTTTTTCATTAAGATTTCTTCATTAAGATTTAAGAACTTGAATTTTTTCGCATAAAATCTAGGGGCATGGTCAATTGTAAAATTTAATTAATTTTTTTTTGCTTGTCAAACTTTTAACTTAAAGTTACATTATAAGAGTGATCGGGAAATCCGGCAATTATCAAAAATAATAATTACAGCTACTGGAATGGTGCAGGAGGATGCTTTAAAGTTTAAGGCATGGGAGCGGCAGGTAAAGGATAGTAAAAGAAAAAGAGGTGATGGCAAAAAAGTTTAACGAGGTGTTGGCAGTAAAAAGATTAGGGATATTTTTTTATTTAAATTTATGGGTTTGTAAAAAAGTTTTAGAGGAAATTTGGGGTCAATAGTTGTCACTGTTTTATTGTAACAGTATTTTTGTAAACTTGCTTGAAAAAAAGCATGCCTGTAAAATATTTATTGTATGCAGGAGTTAAAAACAAAAAAAATTATAGCATTAATGTCCGGAACATCATGTGATAGTATAGATGCCGGACTTTGTGTTGTTAATCCTGACTTAAGCTGTAAGTTGATACATGGAATTAACTATAAATATCCGGAACATGTTCAGGCAAAACTTTTTCAGCTTTTTAACGGTGAAGCTTCAGTAAAAGATGTATGTCAGATGAATTTTGCCGTTGGAAAATGCTTTGCTGATGCAGCAAATCTTATAATTTCCGAGCATGGAAAACCTGATTTTATATCAAGTCATGGCCAGACAATTTATCATTTTCCGTTTGATGAAAAATTAGATGGGGTTTCTTTAAAAAGTACGTTGCAAATTGGTGAAAGTTCCGTAATAGCAGAACAAACAGGCTGCATGACAATTTCGAATTTCCGAGAGGCTGATATTGCATGCGGCGGCGAAGGTGCTCCTCTGGTGTGTTTTGCTGACGAAAAATGGTTTAAACCTTTAAAGAAAAATTTTTGTATACAAAATATAGGCGGAATTTCAAATGTCACAGTCGTCTCAAGAGAGCATGCCACTTTTGGCTTTGATACAGGCCCTGGAAATATGATGATTGACTATTGTGTTAAAAAATTCTTTGCTAAACCTTACGATATTGACGGAGAAATTGCAAACTCGGGGATGATTTCAGAAAGCTGGCTTGAATGTCTTTTGCAGGATGAATATTATTTCAAAAATCCTCCAAAAACAACCGGAAGAGAATACTTTACCACGGAATATGTAGAGAACGCACTTCGCTTTGCACCGCATGAACCCAAAGATATAATTGCAACCTTAACAGCTTTAACTGCAAAATCAATTACTCAGGCATATGAAAGATTTGTATATAATAACGTTGATATTAATGAAGTGGTTGTCGGCGGTGGAGGAGCTTATAACCCAACCTTAATGAAATATTTAAGGCATTATCTTCCAAAACATATTGATTTAAAAACTCATGAAGCATATGGTATTTCAAATAATTTTAAAGAAGTAATGGCTTTTGCGCTTCTTGGATATTGCGCTTACTACAATATTCCTAACAATCTCCCGGAATGCACAGGTGCACGCCGTCGTACAATATTAGGTAAATCGGCTAATTGTTAAATTACCTTTTAGTGTTACATTAATATTTGTAAACAAAGTTGCAATGTGTAGCAATTATTATTTTTTCGGGTTATAAATATAATATCAAACTAAATTTATTACCCCAAAAACAATTTAAAGGAGAAAAAGATGATTCAAGGAATCCAAAATGTGTCATTTAGCGGCGCAAAATCAAAGGTAGCAAACAAAGCTTTACAAAAGGCTGAAGAATTATATGTTTCAGCTTCTTCAAATTTAGCAGGAACTGTAAATGCTAAAAGAGCTGAAAGACTTAGCAGAGATGCTGTAATTTTCGAAGATAAAGATACTTTTATTGGAAGAGTTGCCTCAATGCGTAATTCAAAACGGCCAATTGCGGCTCCAGCTGCAAAAACTGATGAAAAAATTATCCCGGAAAACAGTATTAACTTTGTATGTTAATTTAATAATTTTTTAAAAGCGCAAGAAATGTACCTGATTTGATCATTTGCAAGAACTGCAAATTCAGTCAGGTCATTTTTTGCATATTCTCCGGCCAGACTGTGAACATAAACACCGGTTTTTGCCGCATTAAACTCATCAAGACCTTGCGCTAAGAGTCCTGCAATAATTCCAGACAAAACATCTCCGCTTCCGGCTTTTGCAAGCGCGCTGTTTCGCATTGTGTTTTTGTATATCTGTAAATCTTTGCCACAAACAACTGTTTCGCTTGATTTTAAAACAGTTGTGCAATTATATTTTTGAGAAATCTCTTTTGCAAAAAATTCCATGTTTGAAATAATTCTTTCCACATCAATTTCTAAAAGTCTTGAGGCTTCTTTGACATGCGGTGTAAGAATTAAATTTTCGGGAAGCTTTGGGTTTTCCCATTCGGATAGAATATTTAAGCCGTCAGCGTCTATTACTGTTGGAATATTGCAGGCTTTAATTGTATCTTTAAAAATATTTTCTGCTTTTTTGCTTGTGGAAATTCCGCATCCTATAAGAAGAACCGTAGAAGACTTTAATAAATTTTCAATATCGGTAAGAGGCGCAAAAACTATATTTTGCGTTTGAGCTGCAACAGCATTTATAACACGCTCTTCTGACGCTAAAAATACATATCCGCAGCCGGCAGTGAGGGCAGAAACACTTGATAAGTATGCTGCTCCCGGCATGTAGTCAGAGCCTGAAATATTCAATACTCTTCCAAAAGTTCCTTTGTTAGAATTCTCATTTCTTAATGGAAGTTCATAGTCCATTTTGTCTTATTACCTCGTAAACTACAATTGCAACCGAATTTGAAAGATTTAAACTTCTTTGGCCTTCTTTCATTGGAATTGTAAGGGCATGTTCATCTTTTACGTAAATTTCAGGAAGCCCTCTTGTTTCTGGCCCAAAAACAATAAAATCACCATCTTTGAATTTTATATCAGTGTATTTTCGATTTGTTTTTGTTGTCAGATAATAGAATGTAGCGTCTTTGTTCGCGTCAAACAATTCCTCCATTGAGTCAACTTTGTGTAAATCAACGCTGTCCCAGTAGTCTAATCCGGCACGTTTGGTATATTTGCTTGAAAGCGAAAATCCGAGTTTGCCCACAAGATACAATGATGCTCCAGTACAGGCACAAAGTCTAGCAATATTACCAGTATTTTGCGGAATTTCAGGTTCATACAAAACTATATTTAATTTAGTCATAAAAAAATTATACCTTTGCACATGTTAAAGTCAATATTAGAAAAAATCTTTTATATCAATCTCAAAATAGTTTGCAAGATGATAAAGGGTTTCGACAGTAGGAAGATTTTTCCCTCTTTCAATGCATGAAATATGTTCACGAGACATGTTAACATATTCGGCAAGTTTTTCCTGCGATAATTCTCTTTCCTGTCTTAATTCTTTAACCTTTCTGCCTATATCATTTCTGAGTTTTCTTATACCCATAAAATTATTGTTTCATGTAATATAGATTTTTCTGTAAGATTAATATTACAAAAATGTAATAAAATGCTTGTCTGACATGGATTTTTGGAGTTATATTAAAAGTGAATAAATGGAGGAATTTTATGAACACTAAAAATTTGAAAGTTGCTTTTACACTCGCCGAAGTGCTCATTACTCTCGGTATTATCGGGATTGTTGCAGCAATGACGCTTCCTGTCCTTATGGGAAAGTATGTTGAACGTGAAAGAATTACAGCACTAAAAAAAACTTACTCTCTTCTACAGCAAGCTTTTGAGATAGCTGTAGTTAAAAATGGAACGCCTGATAGCTGGGGTTTATCCAATGATGCAGACGGTAGTGTAAGACTTGGTGAAATTTTAACAAAGGAGTTTAAAGTGGTGAATAATTGCAAAACAGGCACTGGCTGCTGGCCTGATATTAATTATAAATATCTAAACGGCAAGGATTGGATTAATGTTAACGAATATCAAACTTTTTATAAAATAGTGCTTGTAGATGGAACGCTTATGCGTTTTTCGGCTAGCAGCCCTGATTGCACTATAAATAATGGTTCATCTAAGCTTTTAGCAAATACTTGCGGTATTATTGGCGTTGATATAAATGGTTTTAAACGCCCAAACACTGTTGGAGTTGATTATTTCAACTTTTGGTTTACTAAATACGGAATTGTGCCTTATGGCAGTCAAGACAATACTACCCATGCGTTTCAAGCTCAATGCAGAGATAAATCAATACAAACTGGCCTCGCCTGTACTTCCTGGGTGCTGACTAATGAAAATATGGACTATCTCCACTGTAACGATTTGTCTTGGAGTAAAACTAAGTGTTCTAAATAACGCAAAAGACCGGCTGTTTACCGGTCTTTTTATTCTGTTGAAAATTTTACTTATCAAAAAGCTTTCCGCTTTCAGCAACAACCGGAATTGCTCTTACTACACAGAATATAATTGCTGCCCAAGCTAAGATAACTGCAATTTCCGGCATGTAGAATTTTGTACAAAATTCGCAATCAGGTGTGTTAACAAAGATTAACAATATAAATGCCAGAACTTTTGCAACTGCATAGCTGATTCTCATAAATTTAGATGAGCAGATGAATTTTCCCCAGGCTGTCGATTGCATTGATTTATCCCCGAAGGCTGTCATTCCTTTTGAAAGAGCGACGCTTCTGATGCTGTCTGTTGTAAAGGCTCTTGTAACACAGATAATCGGAAATAAAATGTTCAACCATCCCATTACTGCAAAAGCAATCCAATATGAAGCTTCTACAATTCTGTCGCCCATAATATCAAGAACTGAACCTAATTCGGACGACTGGTTATATTTTCTTGCAATGTATCCGTCAACGCCGTCCATGGCAAATGCTATTATTGTTAAGGCTGTTGACCAAAGGTACGCTGCTTTTGTTTCAATAAAAAGCAAGCCGATTGCAATAAATGCAATAAACACTCTGCTTATTGACACGATGTTTGCTGTGTTATTTTTAATATCCATATCCCTTAAAAATCCTCTTTTACTTTTTCATTCTTGAGAGTGCAAAGTTTAATTCGTCAAGTTTTTTTACTCTTTCACCAAGCATTATTTTTTCAGCTTCTTCAAGTATCTGCGTTACCATAAAACCGTTGTCACCGTCAGAGCGGGCTTTTTTACCTGTTTCACAGCAGCTTACAAAATGCTGGCACTCCAATTTTAACGGTTCAATTTCCAAAACATCAGGTGTTGTAATGTTTTGAGAATTACTTTGAACAAAGTTATCATAAACGGTTAATTTATTTTCCGCAACTGTGTCATCCAAAATTGCAGTGGCTTTTGTACCTCTGACAAGCAGTGTTACGTGTTTTTTCGGAGTAATCCAGCTGTCTGAAATGTGTCCGATAACCCCGTCTTCAAACTGTATTCCGATATGGGTTATATCCATAATATCATTTCTGTCAGAAGAACAACCGATTGCAGAAATTACACGAACCGGCATTTTGCCTGTGACATAGCTAATCATTGAAACATCATGCGGCGCTAAATCCCACATGACACTTCTGTCATTTTTGTGAAAATTAACATTCAATCTGTCGCTTTGAGCATAAACAATTTCGCCTAATGCTCCTTCTTCAACCAGCATTTTCAAACGGTTTACTGCAGGATGATACAGCAGAAGATGTCCAACCATAAGAACAAGCCCTTTTTCATGTGCAAGCTGCGATAAATCTCTTGCTTCCTGAGCGACTGTGGAAATCGGTTTTTCTACATACACATTTTTTCCTGCTTCAAGCATAGCTTTTACTATTTTGTAGTGAGTGTGGCTCGGGGTTACAACAGCAACTCCTGTAATCTCTTTATTGTTTATAATTTCGTTTAAATTATCGGTAACTTTGACCCCAGGATACATCTCAAGAATTTTTTTTCTGTTTTCTTCATCAATATCACAAACTGTGTCAAGTACGTTTAAATTATAAAAATTGCGGACAATGTTTCTGCCCCACATTCCAAATCCTATAACGGCTATTCTTTGTTGACTCATTCTTATTCCCTTATGTCCTTAGTATTCTTATATAAATTATATTACAGTTAATTGTTATTGCAAATATTTAAAAAACTTTTAACAAAACCGCTGCTATCCCTGAGCATTGCGGTAATGGTCAAGCCGTAACTGATGCATTTGTTCGCAGCGTTCGAAAAACAGCTCTTTATCCTCTTGCGCAAAACAGGTCGAAAGTTTCTCCAAAAGTCCTTGCGGAAATTCTGAAAATCTCGCCATTGCATCAAGAATTTCATCATTAAGCGGGTATAAATTTCTGAAGTTTTTATGATATATCAATTTGGTTTCATTTATGCACTGTTCTTCGTTGTTGTAAGTCTTTTCGCCTAATTTATAGGTTGTAAAGTTTGTATCAAAGAAAACTCCGCGGCGTTTTTTTAATAAAATTCTGATTATAAAATCTAAATCTGACATAAGTTTAAATTTTTCATCAAAATATTTTTCTTCTTCAATCATTGAGCGTTTGAAAACCATTCCCTGCCGCGCGCATGGCATAACCTGAAATGCATTATACATTGCCGGCATAAAAAGGAAGGTGTAATTTTCAGGATGCCTGCAGTAAGCCGGCGAAAAAAGAAAATCAGCATTTTCTGCTTCAAGAACATTTACCGCATCATAAATTGCCGTAATATCATGGTAAAAGTCATCACAGCTTACAAAGGCAATGTACTTGCCTTTTGCACGCATAACGCCTTTGTTCAGTGCATGAAATTTCCCGGTATCTTTTTCAGTGAAAAAGTTTAAATAACCTTTGTTTTTGTAATCCTTCAAAAGTTCAATGGTTTCGTCATTAGAAGCCCCGTCGATTACAATGTGTTCTATTTTAGGATATGTTTGAAGTTCAAGAAGTGAGACAAGCAGATTAAATTCGTCTGCGTGGTCATTTTCCACTATGTTGTATGTCGGCGTAATTATGCTTACCAGCGGATCCATAAAATTCCTTTCATTAACTTTAATATAGCACAATTTATTAAGGTTTCACAATTGTTACAAGTTGTAAATTTTTACCATGAAAACCCACAAAAATTTCTATTATGAGTAATAATGTAGCAGAAGTCTTTTTTCTGTGTTTATAAATATAACGAGGTAAAGGAGTGTCGGTATGGGTACGGATTCTGTAACTATATCTCCGGCAGCTGCCGGTGCTGGTTCTGCAGTCTTAGGCATTGGAGCAGGGTATGTTTTTGCCCCGCACAAATATTCGCTTGAACGTTTGTTAATGCAAGATGATTCCTCTTTCGCAAGGAATTTTTCTGATGAAAAAATGAAACATGCAACTGTTGAAGAGAAAGCCTCTGTTGTCAATCTAAATAAAGCCGCAAAAGTTTACATGGATTCCGGTGACGAAATTTTAAGAGAAGAGGTGAAACCAAACGCAAAGCTTTGGAATGAAATGGTTAAAAAAGTTAATGTTGACGATAAATTTATAAAAGAAGTTCAGATAAGAAAGGAAGCATATCTTGATGCAATTCAAAGTACGAAATACAGGGAATTAAGAAAGAAGTTGCAGATTGCACAGGAAAATGTAACGAAAAATCCAAAGGATATGAAATATAATCTTGAATTAAAAGCAGCAGCACAAGATTTTGCTAAGGCTCAAATTGCAATGGAACAATCAACAAAACAATACCGAGAAGCTAGAATGTCATTTCGTTCGGCTCGCGAGGGTGCAGTATTAAAGCTCCCGGATAAAGGACGTAAAATTAGCGCTCAATGGGAAAAAGTGCGCCGTGCAATGTCAGACAGGGCAAATCTAATGTATGAAAAACTTGCAACACTTACAAAAGACAAAAATTTAAATAACGATTATTCTGTAATTAAAAAATATATACCAAAAGCCAGAACCTCAGCGGCTTTGTTAGGCGGAATCCTTGCAGGAACTGCAGGAGTTATAGCAGGTGTTTACGCCTTTAACAAAAGCAGGGCTTAAAAAGAATAATAGTCCAAATCCTCCATATCTTCTCAATATTTGTTGTAAATTGCTCTGATTATTTGCTCTTCCGCTGTTTT
>URXT01000044.1 GCA_900551915.1 uncultured bacterium | reverse complement strand
CCCCCCCCCCGGAAATTCAATCATAGTCTGCTTTTTCATACTCATAGCTCCTTTGTTCATTTATATAATATTTTTATTTTTTCTTAATTCTAAATTTCTACACGTCCGGCAAATCGCCTTTTACAACAGCAGTTTCGGAACTTTCAAGCTCAAATTCTTCATGAAGAGCTTTCAAAGCGCGATGTGCGTCGTCTTTGCTTACAAGACAGCTTATTTTGATTTCACTGGTAGAAATCATTTTGATATTCACACCGAGTTTTGCAAGTGTTTCAAACATTGTTGAAGCAATACCGGGGCGGTCAATCATGCCGGCGCCGACAATTGAAACTTTTGCGATATTATCGTTAATTTGAATGTCGCCGCAGTTAAGCTCTTTTTTCATTTCTTCAAGCGTTTTAATAGTTTTCTCCAAATCCGCGCTGTCAATTGTGAAGGCAATATCATTTGTATTGGAAACTTTTCTCGCATAAGACTGGATAATCATGTCGACTGAAATATGTTCTTTCGCGAGTTTTCCGAACAGTTTTGCAGCCTGCCCCGGAACGTCAGGAACATCGCAAACTACAATTCTTGCCTGAGACAAATCGGCAGCAACGCCTGTAACCGGTTTATAAATTTCCATCTTATCAACTCCTAATATTAATGTACCTAGATTATCTGTTTTGAAACTGCTTCTGACACGCAAAGGAACGTTAAATTGTTTGGCGGTTTCAACACTTCGCGGATGAAGAACATTTGCACCTGCATGCGCCAATTCAAGCATTTCTTCATAAGAAATCTCATCCAATCGTGTTGCTTTTGGAACAATGCGCGGGTCTGTGGTGTAAACGCCTTCAACATCTGTATAAATATCACATCTTTCTGCATTCAATGCTGCTGCAAGCGCTACTGCAGAAGTATCCGAACCGCCGCGGCCGAGGGTTGTAATTTCGCCCTCCTCGGTCACACCCTGAAAACCTGCAACAACAATAATTTTGCCCTCTTTAAGATTTTGTTTAAGTTTATCGGTTTTAATATCAATAATTCTGGCTTTTGAGTGAACGTTTTCCGTCATAATTCCGATTTGCATGGCGTTAAAGCTCACAGCATCATATCCTTGCGACTGAATTGCCATTGCAAGAAGCGCAATTGAAACACCTTCACCGGTAGAAAGAAGCATGTCCATTTCACGTCCTGAAGGGTTCGGGCTTAAATCTTTTGCCATTTTCACTAGGTAATCCGTCGTGTGTCCCATCGCTGAAACTACGACAACTACATCGTTTCCGTTATTTTTTTCTTTAATAACCGTTTTGGCAACGTTTTTTATTTTATCTGTATCAGCAACCGATGTGCCGCCGAATTTTTGTACGATAACCTTTCTCAATTTTAATCCTTTTCCTGCAATTTATTTAACAATTCTGCAAGTTCTGCCGATTTGTCAGGGTATTTAAATGCATTTTCATCTTTTGCTTTTATTTGTTTTTCAAAGTTTAATGTTTCTTTTATATTATATTCACAAACGTTTTGCTTGACAAGTATGTAATTTACATAAAAAAGCATGTTTAAAATTTCGAGATTATTTTCATCCTGCTTGAGCGCTTTGCGAAGCTTTCGGTTTGCGTCCGCAAAATCGTCAATTGAAATTAAAAATTTAGAATAATCAATGTAAGATTTAAGATGTTTTGGATTTTCTTTTATTGAAGTTTCGAAATATTCTTTTGCATTCGAGTTTTCGTTTGCGTGAAGGTATGATTTTGCAATGTAATAATAATTTACGACATCAGACGGGTCTTCTTTCAATGCTGATTTAAAAAAATGTATCCCGTCAACATAATTGCCTTCTGCGCATGCTTTCATGCCTAATGCACGGTAAATAAGCGGTTTTATCGGATTTTCAGGCTCATTCAGGGTATCTTCGAGAAGCTGTTTGTTCTCCTCCTCTCCTTCCAAAAGATTGCATATGTTTTTTAGAACTTTTATTTCAGAGTTCTCCCCGCCAAGCTCTAATGCTCTGTTCAACTTTTCCATTGCCTGTTCAAATTCTTCAAATTTTATTAAAGAAACAGCCCATTCCACATAAAGATTTTGAGCAAGCAGAGATAATTCTTCGGCTTTTTTATAATATGAAAAAGAAAGTTCTTTTTCGTTTTTGAGCCGGAAAATTGTTCCCAACAATAGATAAGCCGGCAGCATATTTTTGTTAAATTCAAGCGCCTTTCTTGCAAAAAAGCCTGCGCTTTCGTAATCTTTTTTCAAAAATTTTAATCTTGCGTATTCAAACGAATTAGCCTCGTTTGGCGAAACATTTGCAAGAAATTGAAGTTTATTTTCGGCTTCATCATACATTTTTAGTTTGATTTCCATAACGGCCGCCAGAAATAAAGCGTTTGAATTATATTTGTTCATTTTAACTGAAAGAACAAACTTTTCTCTTGCGTCGGCAAATTTTTCAAGCTTCATTAAAGCCATTCCCCAACCCATTAAAACTTCGGAATTTCCGGGAGTAATTTTGTCAGCGTTTTCAAAAGCCTCCTGCGCTTCCTCGTAAAGCTTGACATTGATAAGCGCAAAGCCCAGATTTTTCCAGATAATTTTGTCATTGCAGTTAAGGTTTGCGGATTTTTTGTAAACCCTTACCGCGTCATCAAATCGGAAAAGTTTGTCATAAATTATTCCCTGATATTTGTAAACAAGCGCGTCCTCCTGCGGAAGACTTTCAGCCTGATGTAAAAGTTCAAGTGCGTCTTTATACTGGCCTTTATCAATTGCTTTTTTGGCACGGTTTACGTAGGCAACCGACGGCAGTGACTGGATTACGGTATCTTCCTTGTAAGTGTCAATCCGTGAGTTAAGGTTTGTTATGTCTTCGATTATTTTTTTAAATCTGCTAAACAATCCGCCACCTCTCTGAATGCTCCAAATCCGCCGTCACGCGAGGTAATTTGAATTCCCTCAACTGTTTTCAAAACATCAGGCGCGTGCGGAACTGTAATCCGGTACTTTGCAAACTTTAAACTTTCCAAATCGTTGATATCATCGCCGATATATAGATATTCCTCCTGCGAGTAGGAATATTTTTCAACAATTTCTTTTAAAACGTCAATTTTCTTTCTTATGTTTGTGTGAACTTCTTTTATGTCAAATTTTTTTGAAAGAATTTCAATCGCATGGTTTTTCTCGCCGGAAATAATCCCGATTTCATAACCGCTTTTTTTAAGGATTGAAAAACCCATAACGTCCATAAAGTTAAGCCTTCTTGACATGTCGCCGTTGTCTGAAATATAAACGCAATTGTCCGTTACAACTCCGTCAAAGTCAGTTATAACCATTTTTATCGTGCCGGGAAGTTTTAATTCAGCCATCAAATCCCTGAGTCCTCACTTTACATTATTAACATCAACCGGATTATCTGTTATAATGAATTGTAACATAAAATGCTTGGAAAGGCTAAAGGTTAAGAAATTTATGCTTTGGTATGTAATTAATGGTTGTATAATTTTGGTCTTTGTAGCTTTGTTTTTAGTAACAAGGCAGATGAACAAAAGATGGTCAAAAATTAACGATTATTTGGGAATGGTTACAAACACGGTCAACTCGGTACGTTACGGAAACCTTTCAACGAAAATCGAAAAAATCGAGCATCCGACTTATCAAAATGTAACGGATAGTATTAACCGGATGGTCGAAACGCTGAATGACCGCGAGAAAATGATTGTGGAATATCAGGCAGAACTTATCCGCCAGAACAAACTTTTAGAAAGTGTTATCAACTCGCTTTCAGACGGGATTTTGATTGTGAACGAGCAGGGAAATATTCTTCGTGCAACGCCGAAAATTATTAAATGGTTCGGGGTTAAAGGAAATGACATTTTGGGCAAAAACGTCTTTGATTACATTGAGATTCCGGAAGGAAGCGTGATTGAAAAACTTGTTAATGTGGATATATTTATAAAACACACTCCGACAAATAATTTTATTATAAATTCAATAAAACTTTCGCTTGACGACAAAAAACGCTACGTTCTTTTGATAAAAGACGTTACGACAGAGCGCGAAATTGAAACTTTGAAAGAGGATTTTGTAGCAACCCTGACGCATGATTTGAAAGTTCCGATTGTTGCAGAAGCAAATATTTTAAACTTTTTGATTGAAGGAAAATTCGGTGAAATAAATGACAAACAAAAATTTGCGCTGTTAAATATGAAATCCTCCAATGAAGAATTGATTGAACTTGTTCAGATTGTACTTGAGACATACAAAATCAAAGAAACCGGCATTCCATTGCTGAAGGAATCAATAAAGCTGAATGAATTCTTAGAAAACATAGTAACACAGGTTCAGCCGATAGCAACGAACGCAGGGCTCATCATAAACTTTAAGCCTGAGCGGAATATTACAGTTTCGGCTGACACAATGCAGCTTGAACGCGTTGTGAAAAATTTAATTTCAAATGCAATTTCACACAGCAACACGGCAAAAAACATTGACATTAAGACCGGTGAAATGCCAGGATTTGCAACGATTTCGGTAATTGATTACGGGCAAGGGATACCTGCTGAAGAACAAAAATTAATTTTCAACAAATATTATTCAGCGGCGAAGAAATTCCGCAAAATTGGAACGGGACTGGGGCTTTATCTGTCACAGCAGATAATTCAATCACACGGCGGCGAAATCACAGTCGAAAGCGAAGAAAATGTGAGAACGGAATTTTGTATTAAAATTCCGGCGTAAAGGATTTTAATAGCATAAAGTTATGTTGTTGTTTTTTTTATTTTGTTTTGTTTTGTTTTTATTTTGTCCTCCGGACGGGGTGCTCCGCGCACGGCGGTCACCGCTTGGTTGCCCGCGTTTAACGGGTCTCCACGGCAAGGCTCAACGCCTTGACCGTTGCGCCCTCAGCGGGCAATCCGCTTTGACGGCAAAGTGACGCAAACCGCCGACCTACGCTCCGCTCGCTAATCAATTGTAATGTTCGAGCCGAAACAGGCTGACTCACTTTTTCAAATACCCTCCCAACCCAAAAATATTCATTCAGGCGTTCAGACAAAGCCTGTTTTGTTGTCCTCTCACATAACATTGATTGCTTGCTTTGCTAAGGTCGGTTTCAACCCTGCAGGCCACGGCGGCAGGCGCACGAATATCCTCGCCCCCTGGGGGATGCAAAGCGAACCACCACAACGAAGTGAGGATGAGTGAGCCTGTATGCAGAGCTGAGGGAAGGTTTTCTTAGTGAGGCGGGGCGAACTTAGAAAACCGGGTGAGGGGTCAGTCATTATCAGTTTAAGCTTATTAACCCCTCACCCGCATTTGTACGGCTCGCATAAGCTCGCCAACAACTGCTCCCTCTCCCGCAAGGGGCGAGGGGATTTAACGGATTTGGTGATATTACCACCGCGGCGTCTTTAGCGGGAAACCCGACCTTTGCGAAGTAAGCAATCAATGTTAGCGAAAGGATAACAGAACAGGCTTTGTCTGAGCGGAAAGCTTCAACTAAAATTAGCAAATTTGACCATAATAGAGCGAGTCAGCCTGTTTTAGCTTGAGCGTTACAATTGATTAGCGAACGTAGCTCAGGTCGGCGGTTTGTGTCACTTTGCCGCCAAAGTGACCGCCGTGCGCGGAGCACCCGCCGGAGGCTAAAAAATAATTACAAAGAAAAATTGAAAAGTTCGCTGATATTAACATTAAGTGCTGTTGCTATAAGTTTTAACTTTTCCAAAGTAGGATTAGCTTCACCGCGTTCTATGTCACCCATATATATTTCACTTATACCGATTATTTCAGCAAGTTTTGCTTGAGAAAACCTTTTACGCTTTCTCAAATAGGAAATTTTAGCACCTAGTTTCTTTTCAATATCAGAATTTTGCATAATTTAATATTATAAATTCTTGACAAAGTTATTACAAAATGCTAGTAGTATATTTATCTATACTTGGAGTATATAATGATTAATTAATAGATTATAATTTAAGGAATAATTATGGATAGAATAGAACAGCGAAATAAATTAATTGATAACGGCGAGTTTTTAATATTTAAATACCCTTATAAGCAGTTTGATGTTGGTGATTTGGTCTCGTTCCACCTTATTAGCGATGTTAAATCTTTCAATAAGCAAAAAGCTATTGCTATGGTTTCATCAGAAATTAGTCACAATGATTTGCTCGTTGAAAATGATATAATTTTAGAAAAATTTTTGGGCAAAGAAATTTTCTACCGCGTCCAAAAGAAGAAGAACTCAAAAAAACTTAAAATAGTTTATGATTTTGAACTTACCAACCAGAAAGACAAGTATGAAATATTAGAAAAACATTTTAGAAAGGAAAGATGTAACTTTAGATTAGTAACTTAAACAGTTTCAACCAACTCCTTGGCAGTATTTAGGGACTCATTGAACGAATTCCCGATTGTCGGAAAGTCATTCCCGAAATTTGATTTTCCGACAATTTTCCTTGCGTAAGACCCCACCGCTATCCCGTGGTATTCAATCCCGCACATTTTAGCAAGTTCGGCGGTTTTCGAATTAGTTCCGCCGGAAAGCATTATGTAAACCGGAAGTTTTGCGTTCTGAACAATTTCCGCCGTCGCAGCCGCCTGCAAAGTCGTCTTGTAATCGTCCTTTCCGCCGCTCATCGGAAACCCGTCTGCCTGAACTATTACGCGATAAGGCTCAAGACCGTCAATCATTTCTTTAACCAGTTCAATAAGCCCGCGGTCGCTTAATTCCCCGCGGCTTGTGCAAATGCTCAGCATTCCGCTGAAATTATTTTTGATAAAATCCCAATTGCGTTTGATTTCATCCCCCGCACCGTTCATTGCATGAAGTTCAATACAATCAATTCCCATTTCAATCAAAGGCGGCAGAATTTCAGACAACTCTTTCGGTTCTGAAATGTACGAAATCGCTTTTTTCGGACAAACTTTTGCACACCGCCCGCAGCCGATACAGCGCTGACGCTTTACTTTGTGATAACGGATTGCGCCTTGAGGACAAATCTCGTCACACTGGCCGCAGCCTATGCATTTATCGAAATCAATCACAGCCTTGCTTACATGCGGGTCACCCTTAATCCCGACACTTACGCATAAATACGCGTCATCAGCTCCGGCGGATTTCAAACCTCTTTTTGCCGCCGCAACAATCTCCGGCGACGCGTTCAAATCAAAAAAACGACAGCCTGCTTTGGCGTAAATATAAGTAAGCCATTCAACTTCGGCGGCATCCTCGTTTCCGGCACCGCAAACAAGTTTAAAACATTTTTTTGTTTCCAGCAAATCCTTCAGCATAAAATTATCTTACCATATAATTGTAGATAATTTCAGACGCTTTCACAATATAATCCTTGCCCAAAGGTGAGTTGTAAGGTCTGTTTGCAAGAATTGCTACGATATATTTCTTGCCGTTTGGCGCGTAAACAATTCCGGCATCTCCAAGCATTTTGCCGATATCGCCCGTTTTATGAAGGAATACAGCGCCGGCGCCTAAACCTGCCGGTATAAGGCGGTCATTATGAACATGTCCCATGTAATCAAAGATTTTTTCACGCGAACTCATGCTCAAGAAATTCGGGTTGTCGAGATTGTAAAGCATTCTTCCCAAATCTTCGGCAGTTGTAAAGTTTGTGCCGTTCATATCCGGAAGCCATGTGTTTACACGGGTTTTGCTTAATCCCCACTGTCTGATGCCGGAGTTTACGTCAGTCATTGAGCCGAGTTTTGCCATAATCATGTTTGTCGCTGAATTGTCGGACTCGGTTATCATAATTCTTGCCAAATCGTCAATTGTCCAGACTGAATTTTCAGCCTTAAACTGCAAACTTCCGGAGCCTTCCGCGCGGTAGTAGTCAGTAAGCTTCATTGTGTCATAAATCGTAAGCTGGCCTGCTTCAATGGAGCGGAAAAGCTGGATTAAGACAGGAATTTTTATAATACTTGCTGCTGAGTAAAGTTTGTCGGAATTAATTCCGGCGTAATTTCCGGTATCGTAATCCCATACAAAAACAGCCGGTTCGATTGACGGATAAAGCGAGGAAAGATTTTCAAGCTGATTTTCAAGGCCTGAAAGTCTTTCATTCATTGTTAGAGCTGTCATTTGCGGCTTTTTGGTTTCAGCGCCCTTCAGCGAATAGGTATCAAGAAAAATATCGTTGTACAAATAGCTTGAAGTCGGTGTCAAAAGTTTTTGGTAATCCGTTTTCACAGACGGATAAGGAGATTTATAGAAAAAAGATTTTACAATGCGGTTGTATGTAATAGGAAATACAAACATCGCCAGAGAAGTCAAAAACAGAATTGATATAATTCTATGAAGAAAGATATTTTTCTGAGCTTTTTTGCTTTTTTGTTTTACATAACGCGGCTGGGCTTCTCTAACCTTTGCTCCGGCAGCGTTTATGTAAGTTCTGCGGGGCATATAGACTGTATTATTATAATTCTCCCGATAGCCGTATTTTTCTGCTAATCTCGGCATTGTTCCTCCCATATTTAACATTTTACCGTCATGAAGCTCAGATGGCAAGTAAATTTACAATTATTTATAACATTGATTTTTTAAAATTCCCATTGTAATATTAACTGATATGTGAGGTTAAATATGGATAATAATTGTATTTTTTGCAAAATAATAAACGGTGATTTTAACACGGAATTTGTGTACGAAAACGAACATGTCGTTGTGTTTAAGGATATTAATCCGAAAGCGCCTGTGCATCTTCTTGTAGTTCCGAGGGTTCATGTCGCATCCTTGAACGAACTGGAAGACAAAAACCTTATGGCAGAGCTTTTGCAGGCCGTGAAGGACACAACTAAGAAAATCGGCTTAAAATCTTATAAAACTCTTATCAACACCGGAAAAGAAGCAGGGCAGGAGGTTTTTCACCTGCATGTGCATATTTTAGGCGGAATTAAATAGTTTAAAGAAAGGATAAATAATGAAAAACGGAATAGAAAACGGATATTATCATGAAATTACTCCCTCTGGCTTTGGGATTGCGATAAAAGCCGGAAAAGTTTTATTTTCAAAACAGTCAGACTTTCAAAAAGTCGAAGTTTTTGAAACAGAATCTGATTTAGGCAGAGTTTTGACGCTTGACGATTTGATGATGACGACAGAAGGCGATGAATATCATTATCATGAGATGATTGCGCATATTCCGATGATGCACCACAAAAAACCCGAAAGTGTTCTTGTAATCGGCGGCGGCGACGGCGGTACAGTCAGAGAAGTTCTAAAACACAAAACCGTTAAAAAAGTTGTGCTTTGCGAAATCGACGGAATGGTTATTGATGCATGCAAAGAGTTTCTTCCGACAATTTCCTGCGGCTTAACCGACCCGCGCGTGGAAATCAAAGTTGAAGACGCTATTGAATTCATCAAAGACAAAAAGAACGAATATGACATCGTATTAATTGATTCAACCGACCCGATGGGTCCCGGAGAAGGACTTTTTACAGAAGAATTCTACACAAACGTAAAAAATTCACTGAAAGAAGGCGGAATCGTTGCAGCGCAATCTGAAAGCCCGTTTGTTAACAAAGAAGAAATCAAAAAAATGTATGATTTATTGAAAAAAGTTTTTCCGATATGTTCAACTTACACCTCAAACATTCCGACATATCCCGGCGGATACTGGGCCTGGGCGTTCTGTTCAGAAAGCGTAAAACCGCTTTCATACCTTGACGATGAGCGCTGTGAAGAAATTACGAAAACCTGCAAAATTTACAACAAAGATTATCACATGGCACGCTTTGCGCTTCCAAATTATTTGAAAGAGATTTTGTAGATTTTTTGAGACGATAGGGTAAGAAGATTTTTATCGCTGGTGAAAAGTGAGAAGTGAAAGGTGAAAAGTCCGTTACGTTTTTTAGGAAGTCGTAAGGACGATAAGATTTGTTTTTTATATATGATATCATTAAACTTCTACAATAACAGTATAAAGGAAATGGTCTTTTCACTTTTCACTAAATTCTTCCCTTTTCCTGCCAATTCCACGCTGGACAAAATTCCCACCCGCATGATATAATTAATTAACGCCTTATTAAATCAAATGTTGTTCCTTAATAAATTGAAAGGAACAAATATGGGAAAAACATCCAAACCCTCATACTCTTCCGGTGTCGTTAATATTAACGGAGAGGAAAAAGCTTCTCATTACAAAAAAGGTAATACTATTTATTCAAATTACAACATGTCAGACAGGGAAAAGAAAATCTACGATTTTGCACAGAATTCTTTTCTTGAAAATCTTCCAAATATTAACGTTTTCTCTGTCGATACCCAAAAGAGTCTGCAAAATCAGTTAAATGCATATACTCAAAAAGGTTTACAAACCATTAATGACTTTTACACACCAATGCTTTCAAATCTTAAAAACGACATTGCTTCACGTTTTGGAAACTTTGATAACTCCATTTTCATGGACAACCTGTCCGATATTGAATCTAATCGCGCTGATGCAATGAGCGCTTTGACACAGGATATTCTGGCAAAACAAAATGAACTTTATAATGACGAACTGAACAGACGTTATAATTATCTGAACTTCCTCGGAAATGTTCAAAACCAATCAACAGCAAATATTATGAACTATTTGCAGCTGGCTGCAAACAACAGTTCCTCCGGAAATTCATATAATCAATATGCAGCAAGCTCTCAATCCAGCTCGCCATATAAAAGTTACGCAAATACAGCATCAGCTCTGCTCTCCTCATCAGGCAATCCTTACGCGATGGCAGCAGGAGCAGCAATCAAACTCGGAAGCGAATATTTCTTATAAATTTTCGGACGGACTTAAAAATGAGTCCGTCCTCTTTTTTCATGTATAATTAAATTATGAATATTTTACAGGAATTTGACACAATAGCCGCAATCGCAACCCCGCTTGGAACAGGCGGTGTCGGAGTTATCAGAATTTCAGGAAATCACAGCTTTGAAATTATTAAAAAAATATTTTCAAAAAAAAATCCCGAACCCGGACGCATTGCACACGGCTGGATTATTGACGGAACAAAAAAAATCGATGAAGTTATTGTTCTTCCGTTCAAGAACCCTCACAGCTACACAGGCGAAGATGTGATTGAAATTCACTGCCATGGCGGCGTGAATGTTGTAAAAAATATACTTGATTTGGTGATTAAAAACGGCGCGAGGCTTGCCGAGCGCGGAGAATTCACAAAACGCGCCTTCTTAAACAAAAAACTCGACCTGTCTCAAGCAGAAGCCGTAGCGGATTTAATCCATGCAAAAACCAGAAATTTTGCCGTTCAATCTGCAAAAAATCTGTCCGGCGTTTTAAGTGAAAAAGTTTCCGAAATCAAAGGCGAAATCTTTGAAGTGCTTTCAAGAATTGTTGCGGGAATTGACTTTCCGGAAGACGTTGCAGAGCCTGAATATTCTTATCTTATCGAAAGTTTTGAAAAATCTGTGAAAAAAATTGACGAAATACTTGCCTGCACACGCTCATCGAATATTTTGCGGCAGGGAATTAAAGTTGCGATTGTCGGAAGACCCAATGTCGGCAAATCTTCTCTTTTCAACACTCTTTTGAACACCGAACGCGCAATCGTGACCGACATTGCCGGCACAACACGCGACGTCATTAAAGAAACTCTTGATATGGATGTTGCCGTTACTCTTATTGACACAGCCGGAATTCGTGACAGCGAAGAAGTCGGAAAAGTTGAAGAAATCGGGATTGAATATTCAAAACAATCTGCTGATGAAGCTGATTTAGTAATTTTTTTATACGATTCAGTCAGCGGAATGACAGATGAAGACATAGAAATCTATTCGCTTATAAAAAACAAAACCCACATCAAAGCCGCAAACAAATGCGACCTTCTTAAAACCCGCAGCAGCGAAGATTTTTATATTTCTACCCGCACCGGAGAAGGAATTGCCGAACTTCGCGAAAAAATCAAAACAACGGTTTGCGGATTTTCAATTGAAGACACGGAATACATCACGAACGAGCGTCAGGCCGACTGTCTTAAAAAATGCCGCGAAAGTTTGGAAAAGGCTCTTGAGGCCGCAAAGATTTTTGAATTACAAGACCTGATTTCAATTGATGTTAAATCCGCTTTGCTTTATTTGGACGAAATTACTGGAGAAGTTATTACTGACGACATTTTGAACAATATTTTCGACCATTTCTGCATTGGAAAGTAATCTGCAAAAGGAAAAGGCGGTTTTTTGAAACCGCCTGATAACCAGATTTACACTATGTAAGTGTTCAGAAAGGAAGTCTTTTTATAATATAGCTTACAATGTTAGTTGAGCCGCCTTGTGACTATATTTGTGTTATTTTGCCGATTTACGTTGTACCGGCTTTGTTTGGTTTATGCACTCGGGTTTGTTCGGTTTCCGGTTTGAATTTCAACCGGCTTGTCCCTCGCATCTCTTTTGCTTTTTAGATTTTCAGATGTAATCTCGCTATTCACCCAAATTAATTTGCGAGAATTGAACAATCATATTTTTGCCACGTTTTTTGGCATTGTAAAGTGCGTGTTCAGCATATCGAATGATTGTATTAACGTCTTCTTCAGTATCCTCCAGGCACGGATAAGTCGAAATACCGCCCGAAATTGTAATCGGATGTCTTTCCTCTTCGCCTGCCGGAATAAATTCCATTTTCTCGATGTCGCGTCTGAACCTTTCAGCAAAAAGGAAAGCATTTTCTTCCGACGTGTTAGGCAAAATCAGCAAGAATTCTTCATCGCCGTAACGTGTCAAAATATCTTCTTTTCTGATAAGCTGTTTGAGTTTGTCGGCAATCGAACGTAACAAAACATCGCCCCATTCATATCCGTAAATGTCATTAACAACTTTGAAAAAGTCCAAATCGAACAAAAGACAGGAAAGTTTTGTACCGTAGCGTTTTGCGCGGGAAATTTCCTGCTCAAGACGTTCCTGAAGATATTTTCTGTTGTGCAGGCCTGTAAGCTCGTCAGTGGTTGAAACCTGCAAGAGTTTTTCACGCAAATCACGAATTTTCAACATTGATTTTACACGGATTAAAAGTTCGTCGTTATCAACCGGAGTTTTAATCATATCGTAGGTGTAAGCACGAACTGTTGTACCTTTAAAAACTTCACCGACAAAAAGAACCGGCGCTTTGAATTTTACAACCATCAAAACGTCTTTAATATTAGGAACATCCTCAACAACAAGCAGTGCAGGGTTTAAAGTTTCATAATCTCTAAGTTTTTCAGCGTCTTCAATACGAACGTTAACATCATCAAGTCCTGCAAGAACATCTGCAAGCGAGGACGATTTTTTGCTTGTATAAACAATAATATTTCTCATCTTCCAATCCTTAATAAACTTACTCTTTCACAAATTTTAGCACGCAGAACCTCTCAAATCAATTTGTTACATTCACTTAACAAAAATTACCAGGGATAATCATCTGCAATTTTCCATCCGTCCCTGACAATTTTTGCAAGGCAATAATCACCTCCACCACTATAGGAACAATTTGCCCTTAGTTGTGCATCTGTCAAATTTATACCTGTAGGCTGCACTGTCAGCTTTTCAAAATCTAAAATAAATTGAAATATATCCAACCCCCTGGTATTTGGGGGTTTTATTCCGTTTAGATCTACATAAACACTTTGCTTTTCCGAAAAGACTTTTGTTGATATTTGATTTCCATCAGCATCGTTCTCATATTGCCAACCCATTACCAGTACAAAAAATAAGACTCCGTCATTTGTTTGGAACATTGCACGCCCTGAAGAATAAGCTGGTAAAAAATCAAAGCCAACTACTTTACCACTCCTTTGTTTAATATAACCGCCGCCAATATTCGGATATGGTTGTGTACCGCTTGGAAAAATTGTTGGGGCATTTAGATACGGAAACCAACAATTTTTAAAATAATTTTCGGTTGTTTCAGCGTCAACTTTCTGTCCGATTGGTAAAAAACCGCTTGCAGCACCATTTTCATTTCCGGATTGCAATACTATTTGACTCAAAACAGTATTAATTTTTTTGAGTTTATTAACCGTAACCTGTTTTTGATATTTTCCCATCAGGTTTGGAATTGTAATTGCAGCGACAATCCCGATTATACCGAGGGTGATGAGGACTTCGGCAAGGGTGAAGGCGGGGGTTTGGGGGAGTGAAAAGTGAGAAGTGAAAGGTGAAAAGGCCGTTTCGTTAATAAGTGAATGATGAACAGTGAGCGGTGAGCTGTTCATTACATTGTTATTGCACCGTTTTACTTTAGACGTATTTCGTTGCGTCATTGCGAGCGTATGCGTAC
>URXT01000043.1 GCA_900551915.1 uncultured bacterium | reverse complement strand
AGCGAGCTGGCGAGCTGTTTAAAGAAAATAAATCTCCCATGAACGACACCAATAAACCCAACCACGTAAAATTAGAGAAAACCCTTACAGGAGCTGGATTATAAGCTACCCCCCCCCCCCTGAAATTCAATCATAGTTTGCATTTTAGTCACATCAAGTCTCCTTTCTATGTTTATTTAGATTTTCATTTTAATTATAACATATTTTATACCATTTCCAAATTCGTAAGAGAAAATGACGAAAGAATATTTTCTATGTCCGAAGAAACAAATCTGAATCTCAATTTTTCCTCCGGTGATTTTTTATAAAGGTAAGAAGAGGTTAAAACCAGAACTTTAACCGCATCAAGAATGTTCATTGAAGATAAATCAAGTTCTATCTCATGAATTTCAGACTTTTTAAGATGTTTTTTTATTTCCTGAACAGCTTTTACAGGGTTTGAAGCTGAGGGATATATTAAATTTTTGCCTTCTGTCATATTCATATTTTTTAGGACGGAAAAAAAGTGAATATATTTTAACATTTTAAATGTTTTTAGTACTTTTATATGATTTTATTGTATACTTGAATTAAGATTTAATTAGGAAGGTGTGTATGGGTATTACAATGATGCAGACACGAAATATTAACGAATTGGCAAAAGAAGTTTTAACTATTGAAGCAAATTCAATTTTGAGACTGAAAAACAATATTGGCGAAGAATTCGACAAAGCAATCGAAATCCTTTTCAATTGCAAAGGACGCGTAATCGTAACAGGAATGGGCAAATCCGGTCTTATAGGACGTAAAATTGCCGCGACTTTATCTTCAACCGGAACGCCTGCATATTTTCTTCATCCTGCAGAAAGCACCCACGGAGATTCAGGAATTATCACCAGAAATGACGTTATTATTGCAATTTCAAACAGCGGCGAAACTCAGGAACTTTTGAACCTTCTTCCTCTTATTAAACGTTTTGGAGTAATGATGATTGGTATGACAGGAAATCTCAACTCAACACTTTCTCATGCCAGCGACGTTACTCTTGATATTTCAGTCGAAAGAGAAGCCTGCCCGCTTAACAAAGCACCGACAGCAAGCACAACCGCAACTTTAGCAATGGGCGATGCTCTGGCGGTATGTCTTCTGGAAAAAAGAGGTTTCTCGGAAGAAGATTTTCTTATTTTCCACCCGTCAGGAGCGCTCGGCAAAGGGTTCTTATACAAAGTTTCAGACTTAATGCTTGCTGACAAAGAAAAACTTCCGATTGCACACGAAAACGATAAATTCACAGATGTAATCGAACTAATTACTCAATACAAACTCGGCATGGCAATGATTTTGGACAACAGCGGAGTTCTGACAGGAGTTTTGACAGACGGCGACATCAGAAGAACTTTATTAAAATATCATGACACTTCTAACCTTTTGATAAAAGAAGTGATGACCCAAAATCCGAAACGTATTTCTCCGGATTCATACGGTGCAAGCGCATTGAACTTAATGGAGAAATATTCTATCACAGCGCTTGCGGTCGTTGATGAAAACAGCAGACCGGTCGGCGTAATCCATATCCATGACCTTTTGAAAGCCGGAGTTGCTTAAGAATGAAGGATTTGGAATTGAGAGCATCAAAAATTAAACTCTGCGCGTTTGATGTTGACGGCGTAATGACAGACGGCAGCATAACTTATGATGAAAACGGAGTTGAATACAAAACCTTTAATGCAAAAGACGGACAAGGCATTACAATGCTAAACAACGCCGGTATAATCACGGCCATAATCACAGCAAGAAACAACGGAACAGTTCAGCACAGAGCAGAAAATCTTAAGTTCAAAGAAATTCATCAGGGATCAAAAAATAAACTCGAAACTCTGAAAGAAATTTTAGAAAAATACAATCTTTCAATGGAGAATGCCGCTTATATGGGAGACGATTTGCCTGACATTTGCATTTTAGAAAAAGCCGGACTTTCCGGCTGCCCTAATGACGCCGTTGAAGAAGTAAAAAACATTGCAAAATTTATCTCTGCAAAAGACGGCGGACGCGGAGCTGTCAGAGAGTTTTGCGAGCTTATTGTAAAAAACCAAACACAGAATTTATAAAACGATTTAAGAATATAGGCGGAGGAATTATGTACGAAATAAAAACACAGGCATTTTTTTCAGCAGCGCACCATCTTCTAAATTACGACGGTGAATGCGAAAACCAGCATGGACATAACTGGATGGTAGAAGTTTTTGTAAAAGGCGAAACCTTAGACAAAAGTAACATTTTGATTGATTACAAAGTTTTAAAACGTGAATTGAACGCGGTTTTAGATTTGCTTGACCATAAGGATGTTAACGAACTTCCGGCCTTCAAAAACGAAAGCCCGTCTTCTGAAATGATTGCGGCTTTCATTTATTCAAAACTAAAAGAAAGAGTTGTCCAATTAAGCAAAGTTTCAGTTTGGGAAACACAGACATCTTGCGCCAGCTATTATGAAGAGGAGTAATTTTTAAAATGAATTTGATACAGGCAATATTAATGGGAATAGTACAAGGATTAAGTGAATTTCTTCCGATATCAAGCTCGGCGCACCTTGTATTCACCTCGAATTTTTACAAAGTTTTCAAAGGCATTGAAATCGTACAGCATTCAAACGAAGAAGTATTCTTTGATATAATGGTGCATTTGGGAACCTTGGTTGCCGTATTAATATTTTTCAGAAAAGATATCGCCGAAATTTTAAAGGCAATGTGGCATGCTCTAAAAACAAAAGACTGGTCTGATAAAAAAGCAAAACTCGGGCTTTATATAGCTTTAGGTACAGTAATAACAGTTGCCCTTGCGCTTCCGATAAAAGATATTGCTGAAAAACTCGTATATTCGCCCTCCATTGTCGGAATTCTGCTTTTTATAACAGGGTTTGTGCTTCTGGCAAGTGAATACATGTCAAAACACTTCACCGCAAAACGAGAAAATGTCGATATCAAAACTTCAATTCTAATCGGCCTTGCGCAGGGTCTGGCCGCTCTTCCCGGATTTTCACGCTCGGGCTGGACAATTGCAACAGGATTATTTTTTGGTTTGGATAGAGTAACAGCCGCAAGATATTCTTTTTTGTTGAGCATACCGATTATACTGGGAGCGTCTATGGTTTATCCGCTTGTGAAAATTGATATTCATGAAGCCATGACATATAATTGGACTGCTATAATTGCAGGAACAATTATTTCGGGAGTTGTAGGGTATTTGTGCATAAAATATTTCATGAAATTTATATCAAAATTTTCACTTGCAATCTTCGGGTGGTACTGTATTTTAGCAGGCGCCGGAGCCTTCGTTTTCTTCAAAATTTACGGATAAATTTGCCATAGCGTAGATTTATCAACAATTGTAAAAAAATGTAAATACTGAAAACAAAACTAACAAAATATTTCTTTCAGGAATATTAATATACCATCATCAGATTTTGTGGAGTAATAATGATTTTACCGGTAAGTAACATACACAACAAGCAAAGTTTTTCTGCGGAAGCTTCCGGAGAAAATAACAAAAAATATACTAATGATACATTATTACCAAATAATTTTTCTACGCGTTTTCGCATTGGAATGGATAAATTTACTAACGCAATTACGCTTTATCCGGCAAAAGGCTTAAAAGGAAACCGTAACGCAAACTTTTATGAATTTCTGACAATGGGGCAGGTTCCATATCTAATCGGAAGTGGTATGTTGATGTCAATATTCAATTCAGCCAACAAACATTTTGCAGACGCCACATCAAAACAAAAAGCCAGCCCGCTCGGAAAACACATGGCTCTTGGCGTGTTATTTTACGGACTTGCCAAAAGCATGTCAAAACCGCTTATAACAACACCAATACATCTTTTGACTGGTGTTGATACTGAAGTTCCTTATGCAAAAGTAAACTACGAACTTCCTGATGATATAAACGACACAGATATTACAAGCATTGAATACCACAAAGTTTTTGAAAGTGTGGAATTTCCGCGCTGGGATTTGCTTTATATGTCAGCAGAAAGCGGAAAGCCACGTAATGCCTACTATGACAAAGTCTGCAAAAAACTCGGGCTTGGCTCTGATTTAAAAGACTCGGATCAGGAAGCAAAACCGCGAATTAAAGAAATTGTTGTAAAATCAAAACTTGCACAAAATATTTCATCATATCTATGGGCTGCAACCGGTGTTGCACTAGCTTTCCAGAAACCCTGGGAAGAATATTTCAATGTTGCAACCTTTAAATTTTGGAAAGGCAAGGAATTTAAAAAATCATTATCAATCTTTGGCAAAAGCCTTGTAAGAAGTTTAGAATCACTATATTTCGGCGACGGCTCTAAGATTGGAAAGCATACAGGTAAAGCAATGATATTTACATCTCTTGCAGCCTCCGCACTAGGAGTTCTAAACGTAATGTCAAGTTCGCAAAAACCTTCTAAACTTGACAGCGCTGACATTATAGAAAAAGAAAGAAAGTACGTGGTGAACTAATATGAAGACAAACCTAATTCAAAACTTCATACATACTCAAAACACACCGCCTTCTAAAAAAGAAGCGCCGGATTTTGATATTCATCATGAGCTTGCAAACAAAACTTTTATAAAACCACTAAAAGGTCAGGGAAGGCTTATAAAAAGTAATATATTATACGCTCCTGTAGAAATTGCAAAAGGTTTTGCATATGATGTTAATGCACTTAAAGGAAGCATAAAAGGCGAGGCGAACGACCACCAGCTTGGTAAATTGAACGATTTAGGAATGAAAATCGGCGGACTTGGCATTGCAGGATTTTTGTTCACGAAAAGACAAACTCCGTTAACCAAAACGATGGAATTTGTCGGCCTTGGGTCATTCTTTGCCTCCATGGCCTTATGGCCGAAAATTGCAATTCAACTTCCTGCACGGCTTATTCATGGATTTAATGTTCAACAGCAATATGAAGATAGTTTTGGACGCAAAAAACCGTTTTATCAAGATGCACAATTTCTCCCATGGGATTTGTACTCAGCTAAAGAAATTGATAAAATAGGTGACAGAATGGGAGTGCCAAAAGATATTCCAAACCGCCGTGATTTTATTCAGGAAAAAATGAAAAAAATCGCAATCCAAAATAATACATTATGGATGCTTACAGCAGGTTTTGCAACCCCGATTATGAGTGCTCTTATCTGCAATCAATTAGAAAAACCTCTTGCCAAACCGCTTGCGGCTCACAGAAATAACGCAAACAACTATATTATAAATAAATTTAAAGATGCCTCAAAAGGCATGCAAAGTAATGAAATCAAAAATAAGACCGAAAAAATCATATCCGTCAATCAAAATAAACCTTTAACAAAAGATTTATTAAATGAACTTGCAGATGCAATCTCAACCGGCTTTGATCCGCGCGTAAAAAAAATAATAGCTAAAGACTTGGGTTTAATGCTTAAAAGCAGCTCTTCCGTAATAAATGACAGTGCAATCAATGCCCTTGTAAGCAATACCAAAAAAGCGTTTTTAGATAAAGGAATCGCAACTGAAATTGTTGACAACCTTATACCGGAAGCAGAACAGCTAAGAACATATTTTTCAATTGAACAAGGCTCTTTTGGCAATGAGATTACAAAGGATAATCAGGAAAGAATATTCCAAACCTTCACAAAAGATATCCGCAGTAAAATGCTTGAATATAATAAATCAAATCCGAATAAAGAAATAGACCGCGCAACCCAGAAGAAAATAATTCAGTTATTAACAGCCCCGGCCGATAAAAATCCGATTTATCAAGCATTAACAAAAGAACGTTATGCAGTTTTGGACTCTAAAAATCAAAAATTAGTCCGAACGCTAACTAACATAATGAATGAATTTAAAGGAGAGGTTGATGCAATGGATAAATATGTCCTTCACAAAGTTGGACAGGTGGCAGAAACAACTCTTGCAAATTCCTGGAACAAAACTGTTGACATGTTTGTTAAAAATTTAAGAATTACGCCGCAGCAAATTGCAGAAACCCGTGGAGACAGGCTTTTAACAACTGAACTTCTGCACACAAGCCTTGACAATTTGACTGCAGAAAAACCTCTTTATAAAAAAATTACCACAGATTTAATAAACCAAATTATGGAACTTGACAGGTTAATTAAAAAGACTGAAATTGATGATGGAATATTTAGTAATCCTGAAGAAATCTGCAAGCTTGATAAACGACTAGAACAAATGTTCCAAAATTTTGAAACCAAAATTGTAGACATTACCGGTAAGGATAAAGGGGATATGGAAACCCTTTTGGATTACATGGTAGGTCCTCGCCGCAGCATTGACATTCCTGAACGTGCAAAGAAATGGTCAGTTAAAAACCTTTACAAATCAATGGCAAAAGAAAGATTATTCAGCGTAAAAAGTACGTTCTTCAGGATGCTTAATACTCTGGATACATATAGACGTGTTGCTATCGGCGATACATCTTATATGAATTCAATAAAGGAACTTCCGCGTGAATTAAAAGAAGAAGTTGTTGAATTATCTAAAGGTATTGGCCTTAGCGCGCATACAGCAGATTATCTGACTAAGTTCTTTGCATCGACCAATCCAAATCCGAATTGGGAAGATATGAGTGATATTAAACTCGTAAACGGAAAAACTGTTTATAAATACTTCCATAGAAGTGTCGAAGCCCGAAAAGTTAACCAGCCATTTAACAGTAAAATATTTATAGATACAATGGGCTTAACATATAAAGACCCAATTTCGGATGAAACAGAAAAAGCTTTTGGTAAAAATAAGGCTCTGTTAAATGAGTTCAAAGAATACAGAAACCAGTCATACAGAAAACTCGGTACATATAATTACATTGAAAATACCGTTGCAAAGGTAGGAGACAGCGCATTACCAACCTCAGACAAAGAAATGTTTAATCTTCTTGGCGCTGCAATGGATGAAGTTGTATCAAATTATGGAAAACAGGCTTACAATACCCGTAAATGGATGAATATATTTGCACCGGCAGGTGCAGTTCTTCTTGGAGTAACAGTTCTGTCACAGTTCTTCTTCGGCAGAATGAATCCGCCTTCTCCCATAGCGAAAACAGATAAAGGACAAATAAATGCTTAATACAACAAACCTTTTATCAATTAAATTTAATACAATCAGACCAGAAACAAAACCCGATAAAAATGCGGAGGCTGTTCAAACACAGCCTTCAAAACCGGCATCCGGCCTGATTTCCGCCTACCTTGAAAACCTCGCAAGAATTAACACTCCGGCTGTAACACAGACTGAAAAATCTGCACCTGTAAATTATCACAATGATTTGCGTAAAATGTTTAATAATAATGAAGCTAAAATTCTTGCTATTATTCCGCGCACATTCAACGCAAAAGATACAAACGGCAATGAATATATTGACGGAAACGAAAAACACGGAACTCTTTTAAATGCAATAGAAAGACTTGATGAAGTTAAAGCTCAAGGGTTTAACACTCTTCATGTACTCCCGATACATCCGCCAGGAAAAATGAAAGCTATGGGTACAGCGGGTTCAATATATGCACCGCTGGACATGTTAAAAATAGACCCGACGCTTATTGAGGAAAATGACCCACGTTCTCCAATGGAACAGTTAAAAGCCTTCGTTGATGCGTGCCATCAAAGAGGAATTCGAGTAATGCTTGATATGCCAAGCTGTGCATCTTACGATATGTTTATAGAACGCCCTGAACTTATGGCAAAAGAACGCGATGGTTTAGCAAAAACACCTCAAGGATGGAATGATATCAGAATGTTTCAGCCTTGGGAAGATGAAGGGAAACGTACCTTAAATCCAAAACTTTTGGAACTTCATAAACAATATATAGATATGTGTATCGATGCCGGAATTGATGGTATAAGAGCTGATGTTTCACGAGCAAAACCTGTTGAATTCTGGGACATTATCATTCCTTATTCAAGAATGCGTGACCCGCAATTCGGTTGGCTTGCCGAAACTTACACTTATGAAGATGCTTCACCTCAGGCAAATATGCCCTTTGACAGGCCTGAAGATTCATTAAGAGCAGGCTTTGATTTGATTTATGGACAGTATCATATTTTCCACGAATTTCCAAAAGCCTCAAACTTTATAGATTATGTAAAAGACAATCTTGATATGTCATACAGGCTTGAAAAAGGTAAATCGTTAATTGGTTCATTTGCTACTCATGATGATATTTCACCAATGTTTCATGGCGGGGTTGATTATTGTAACCTTACAACAGGGTTACAAATATCATTACCAATGTTAAATCCGTATATAGTTGACGGTTTTCAGTCAGGAGACTACTATGATTACCCGTACAGAGATAAATTTAACCCTGTAACAATGACAGACAATCATGAGATGACCGTTCATTACGGAAAACTTGATATCTTTAATCTATCAAGAAAGCCCGGCGGCAATCATCCGGAAATTGGCGAATTTATGACAAAGGCGTTTGAAGCAAGAGACAAATATAAAAATGTATTTACAAAAGGTTCTTTTATAGAACTTGAAAAACTCGGCGATACAAACGATCAAATTATTGCATTTGCAAGACATTATAAAGGCAAAACAATGATTGTTGTTGCTAATAAAAATATTGACCGTGAAGTTGCGGCTGTTGTAAAAGTCCCAACGTTGAAAGCTGACCAAGATATAAAAAATATTCTTCCTTCTTATGGAAAAGAAAGTATTTTACAGGCAGCAGACGGCGAACTTCGAGTTGATTTAGGCCCTTCAAGAATTCATATATTTGAAGTTGATACCCCGCAAATAGAAAATTATTCTAATAAAGTTTATAAGCAAAATATATTTTAGGCACATTAAATAAACAAGAAGAATGCAACCTTAACAGGTTGTATTTCTTTGAACGCTTAAAAGTTAGCTATTTATTTTTAAATTTGTTTGTTTTAAAATAAACTCAGAGGTATTAAAATGTTACAAGAATTTTTATTTTCAAAAATACATAGAGCCACAGTTACAGACGCAAATTTAAATTACGTCGGTTCAATCACAATAGACGAAACTTTAATGAAAGCCGCAAATATCAAAGAATGGCAAAAGGTTGAAATTTTGGATGTTAATAACGGCGAAAGATTTCAGACGTATGTTATTAAAGGGAAACCTGACACAGGATGTATTTGTCTGAACGGAGCAGCAGCAAGAAAGGTTCAGCCGGGCGACAAGGTTATTATTGTTTCATACACCTACCTGACGCCGGAAGAAATCGAAAAACACAAACCTACAGTAGTTATGGTTGATGATAAAAATAACATCACGGAAATTCATTAAAATTCGATTGATTTACAAAAATTATACACACTAATAAAAAAAGCTTTTGATTTTTTCAAAAGCTTTTATTTATAGAAAACAGTTTTAAAAAGGTACACCTTATTAACTTATCTGTAATTTGTAAACTGCAAAGGATAATCGTATTTTTCTTCATTTGCGCGAAGCATTTTAATAACCTCTTGCAAATCATCCTTGTCTTTGCCTGAAACCCTTACTGAATCACCCTGAATTGAAGCTTGAACTTTTTTCTTCATGTCCTTTATATCAGCAGAAATCTTTTTCGCTAATTCCTGAGTAAGACCTTTTCGCAAATTATAAACCTGTCTGACATTTCCGCCTAACGCGTTTTCAATCCCCTGCGGGTCAAGTATTCTGATACTTAGATTTCTTTTTACGAGTTTTGATTGCAAAATATCATAAATATTGCGCAATTTCATTTCGTCTGCAGTTGTAATCGTAATTGATTTGTCTGCTTCTAATTTAATTTCAGAATTAGTATTCTTCAAGTCAAATCTTGAGGAAATTTCACGCTGCGCCTGGTCGACCGCGTTCAAAAGCTCCTGCTTGTCGAATTCTGAAACAACATCAAAACTGCAATCTTTTGCCATAATATTAACCCCCTTTGTAATGTCTAAACTTGTTTTTATAACAATAACACAAAAATGCAGAAATTTAAATTTCTGCATTTTATTCGGGCTGCGTATAAAAATTTATTTAAGGATTTCCGCCAGATGCCGGAGCAGATTTAGTAAACTTACCTTTTAGGCCTTTCCAAAAATTTGTTACCCAGTTTGAAGCACTATTCCAATTCGTTGAAATCCACTTTCCAACGCCTTTATTTTTCAATACAAGCGCAGAACCGAGTGCGACAATAGCTAATCCGACAGCTTTCATGGCATTGTAATCTTTTTTACGGCGATTTTGCATAACGAATTTATCTTGTTCCAAACCGCCCTGCATTCTTACACCGCCAAGAAGATTTGTATACATACCAAAAGGCGGAGCAATTCCTACTGACGGATTGCGCAAATCCTGATACATTATTGGTATTTGAAAATCATCTGATAAAGACGGCATAATTTTTCTCCGTTTTGTTAAAATTGCAGCAGCTTTTTACATTATGCAGCTACTATTTCGCTTACTTTTTCTAAAATCTTTTTGAGCGTATTGTTTTTAGATTTGTTTGGAAGTTTTTCTTCTGTCTTTGCAGTTTGTACCTCTATCGGTAAATCGCATAAAGAACAGTCACAAAGACTTTGGCAGGCCAAACTTCCGGTGAAATAATTCCCCTTTTTCATAATCGTATTACTCCAAATTTTTCAACCCTTGTATATATAAAGAAAATTTTCACACTGAAATTGCCTGCAAAAAACCAATTGTAACTTTTTGTAACAAAATACATCAAATATACGTACCTGACAAACTCAAAATATCTTAAACTGGAAAAGTTATGCAAGAATTTGATGATTTAAATACTTTCAAAAGAAATTTTTATGAAAAATACCATAAGGTTTTAGTCCCGGCAATTAGAGGTTTTGAAAATGAAAGAAAAAATAAACTGTTCTGGGCAATTTTTTGGACAATTGTTCTGATAGGACTTGGAATTGCGTATTTCTGGTTTATTATAGCATTTAATATTAAAGGCAAAAGAGTTGAAGAGCCTGGTATTTATCTGATTGGCTTTGGTATTGGTACGTATTGGATTCACAAAAAAGCTTTTGAATCAAAGCTTAAATCAAAAATTATGCATGTTGTTTCATCATGCTTTGGCAACATGGTCTGGAGCCAGAGTTACCCTTTTGAAAAATCGGAAAACTTTGTATCAGCAGGACTTTTCACAGAATTTACACGTCAGATAATCGATGACGGGTTTATCGGAACATACAAAGGTGTTCCTATTGATATTATTGAGGCTGAATATATACGTGGTTCAGGCAAAAATAGCACAACCGTTTTTAAAGGCCTTTGTATCAAGCTTGATATGAATAAAAATTTCAAAGGACACACAGTTTTAATGGAAGACACAATGTTTCATAAATCACCGCTTTCGCATCTGCGCCATACGGAATTGGAAGACATTAAATTTGAAAAAAGATATGATGTTTTTACAGACGATGAGGTTGAAGCAAGATACATTCTGACACCGACATTTATGGAGAAACTTGCCGGAATTAAAATGGCGTTTCGCTGCAAAGCTGTCCGCTGTGCGTTTTATCAGGGCCAGATACTCATTGCAATGAAACCTACAAAAGACCTTTTTTCACTCGGAAGTCTTGTTAAACCTGTTACGGACACAAAACAATTTCAGCAGCTTTGCAACCAGTTTGTTTCCGTTTTAAACCTGATTGATTATCTGAAACTCGATAAACAAGCTGTATTATAAATTATAAAATTTGTATTTAAAAACCCGCTCTGTAAAAACTGAACGGGTTTTATTAATATCTTTTGAAATTTTAACTTACTTAGCAGCCTTAGCAGCTTCGAAAACTACCTGAAAAGCTTCAGGGTCTTTAACTGCCAAATCAGCAAGCATTTTTCTGTTTACGATGATATTAGCTTTTTTGCAAGCATTAACAAATCTTGAGTAGCTCATACCACGGTCTCTAACTGCTGCGTTAATTCTTACAATCCACAAACGGCGCATATTACGTTTTGTAGTGCGTCTGTCTCTGTAAGCGTATTTCAAAGCTTTCATAACAGCGATATTTGCTACTTTAAAAATTCTGCTTCTTGCTCCAATAAAGCCTTTAGCAAGTTTTAATATTTTCTTATGTCTTTTACGACTAACATTACCACGTTTTACTCTCATTGTTTGCTCCTATCTTGAATACTTCTTGTATGGTAACTCATGAGATACCAATTTTACCTGTGCATCTGAAATCTGTTCAACCGAGAAAAGTCTGCGTTTTCTGGATGAAGATTTGTGTTGGAGCAAGTGGCCTATACCTGCTTTTCTTCTGGTGATTTTGCCTGTTGCTGTAACTTTGTAGCGTTTAGCAGCAGATCTGTGTGTTTTCATTTTTGGCATTTTCTTCTCCTTTTTTGGTTAAGTATTAACGAGTTAGTTTCAGGCATACCAAAGCCGTGAAACTTTCGGCTGATTTTATTGTATTACGAGGAAGTTTTAATTGCAAGCAAATGTTAAATTTCGTTATCAAATTTGGTCAAATCGCTGACTGTAGTTTCAAGAGCATCTGCGAATTCTATTAAAGTATCAAGCGAGGGTTTTGAAAAAGCGACTTCTATTTTTCCCATAAAATTGAGAGAAATATCCATTTTATCGGCAAGCTGCTGTTGGGTTAAGCCTAGAACTTTGCGGCGTGCCTTGATATTTCTGCCCAGATTTTTATAGAAATCATAGCTCATACGTACAGTCTATACGTAAGCTCAAGACAAATATACGTACGGTTGATACGTATAAAAATACAATCAATAAATATATTATATGAAAAGAGAGGTTTAATTATGAAAAAAGCATTTACTTTAGCAGAGGGTGCTACGCACGTAGATATCTCTGCCGATAAATATCAAGACTCGTTTACATTAGCGGAAGTTCTTATCACACTAGGAATTATTGGAATAGTTGCGGCCATGACTTTACCCGCAGTTATAAATAACAGCAGAAATAAACAGCTTGAAGCCGGCTTAAAACGCAGTTATTCCTTAATAGGACAGGCCTTAGACATGCATCAGGCCCAGAGCGGTGAACGAGCTACACCGGAGAATCTTAAAATATATGAAATGAAACCCATATTAATGAAATATCTTCAAGTAATTGAAGACTGTGGACTTGGTGCACAAGACTCAAACAGCGCTTGTATTCCAAACACAACCGGAAGCGGCTTTCAAGGAGATGCAAGCCAGGCAAGAAAATACAAAACTTATAACGGTCAAAAAGATATAAATATCAACCTCTTTGATGACGGTCAATTTGTACTTAATGACGGCAGTCTTGTTTTAATTGAAAACAGTGGAACTGCAGTCAGGTTGTATATATCTGTTGATGTAAACAGCTATAACAAAAACCCTAATCGCTTAGGGCATGATTTGTTTATGTTTCAGATAAATGATAAAGGGACATTACTTCCGATGGGTGCACCAAACACTGATTATTACAGCAAGACAGACAAATATTGTTCTCCAACTTCAACAAACAGCATGAACGGAGCAGGCTGCACATACAATGCACTGAATGACAAAGATTATTTTAAAAATCTTCCGAAATAAGCTTAAATCGACATTTTAAATCCGGAATATGCTTCTTTTACAGGAACATATTTTGATAAAATAATCTTAGCCCTTAAATCACAGCAATGGCAGGGGAACACCATTTGAACACCCTGTCTCTGCAAATAAATACCAAGTTTTTTAACTTCATTATCGGATTTTGCTAAAAGATGAACTCCACCAATTATAGCATAGATTTTATGCTGATTTGTAACCTGTTTAGCATACTCAACTATGTTAGCCAGCCCTGCATGCGCGCATCCTGAAATTATTACAAGACCTTTAGGTGATGTATAAACAAGTGCAGTTTCATCAGGGTCTTCGCTGCTGTCTGATACAGGGAATTCGCCGAGATATATAAGATTTTCCGTAATATGATACGGCTCTTTTGTATAAGCTATTTCGAAAAAGTCTCCTATGGAGCTTTCGTCACCAGGAAACCCAATGTTTTCAAAATTTTCATCCAAGTGTGGTTGAAAAATGTAGGGGTGAACAATCAACCTCTTATTATTTATTACAAATCCAACTTTTAACAGTTTTTTATAAAGATTTTGAAGCCACAAAAAACCTCCCGTGTGGTCATTATGACTATGAGAAAGAACAATATCAGTAACATCCGCAAGTTCAATCCCCATATGATATGCATTCTTTATAAAAACATCGCTGTAACCGCAATCAAAAATAACTTTATGAAATTCGTCTTCAAGCAAAATCGAAAGCCCGAACTCTGCACGTAAATCATAATCTTTTTGTGTACTGTTGTCTACTAATACTGTTAATTCCATAAGTTAAAGTTTAATACATTTTTTGAAAAATGTAAATAGTATAAAAACATTAAAAAATGCGCCCGTCTTTGACGGGCGCAAAACTTTTGTATTATCACAAACTATTTTCCGTTAACAATAGTTTTGAATTTTTTACCTGCTGAAAATGCCGGAACAGTTTTTGCAGGGATTTTCAATTCTTTACCTGTTTGCGGATTACGTCCAGTTCTTGCAGCTCTTTTACGTGCTTCAAAAGTACCGAAACCAACTAAAGTTACTTTTTTGCCTTTAGCAACTGTTTTTTGGATTGTA
>URXT01000042.1 GCA_900551915.1 uncultured bacterium | reverse complement strand
GCAGACTATGATTGAATTTCCAGGGGGGGGGGGCGTCCTGTAACCCAGCTCCTGTAAGGTTTTTTTTAAAATTTACATTGTTGGGGCAGTTCATGTCGTTCTTGGGAGATTTATTTTCTTTAAACAGCTCGCCAGCTCGCTATCGTTTCGAAAACAAATCTCCCAAGAACTTCTTTGCGAAGAAACAGAGTAAAAATGAAACGAACAGCTCACCGCTTACTGTTCACCGTTTACTAATTAATGAAACGGTCTTTTCAACTTTCACTTCTCACTTTTCACCTTTCAAAAAACCTGCTTTTACAATGGCGGAGGTTCTAATCACCCTTGGCATTATCGGTTTAGTGGCTGCCATGACAATGGGCAGCGTAATAAATAAATTCAAAGAAAGAGAAATCGTTGCAAAGCTGAAAAAGGTTAATACAATTCTCTCGCAAGCTCTTGTCAGCGCAATTGATGAGCAAGGGACTATTGATACATGGGATTTGATAAAAGGCGATGACCCGGAGGGTTCTGCATTTTTGCTGGTAAATTATTTTGAAAGATATTTTAAAATACTCTCTAATTGTGAAACCAAGCAAAGCTGTGTTGGCACAAAGCCTTATAAATATTTAAATGGAGTAAATCATATAGATTATTCAAATCAAAGAGCATACAAACATGTTGTATTATCGGACGGCACACTTTTAATCTTCCATGTTGATAGAGAATTCATAAAGTGCACAAATTCTAAATATGTCTGTGCTACGGTCTTTGTTGATACGAATGGTTATTTTAAAGGTCCAAACCAGTTTGGCAAAGACTTTTTTATGTTTGCCATTAAAAAAGATAAAATTGTTCCTTATGGTATGCCTAATTTTGAATCGGGATGCAATAAAAACGTTGGATCTGGATACGGGCTAACTTGCGGCGCTTGGGTTTTGTTCTATGAAAACATGGACTATTTACACATGTAAGCGTCGCCTCAAACATAATATATCCGCCTTTTCTCTATTTCTAAACAAATATAAACTAATTGTCACAAAAATAAGTTTAATCTATAATAGAAAAAGAATTGCGAGGTGAATTATGAATTTGGAACATTTGAAGCAGACTGACCCGGTTGTGGCAGAACAGATTGAAAAAGAACTGGAAAGACAACAAAATACGATTGAACTTATTGCGAGCGAAAACTGCACATCTTTAGCGGTTATGGAAGCTTCGGGAAGTGTTTTGACAAATAAATATGCAGAAGGAAAACCTCACAAAAGATTTTATAACGGGTGTGAACACATCGATATAATAGAAGAAATTGCACAGAAACGTGCGTGTGAACTGTTCGGGATGGAGCATGCAAACGTTCAGCCTCACAGCGGTGCGCAGGCAAATATGGCAGTGTTTATGTATGCGCTTAAGCCCGGCGATAAAGTTTTAGGAATGGATTTGTCAAACGGCGGACACCTTTCGCATGGTTCACCGGTGAACTTTTCAGGGCTTTATTTTGACGTGAAAAGTTACGGCGTTGACGATGAAGGCAATATTGATTATGAAAACGTCCGCAAAATGGCGCATGAACATAAGCCTAAACTTATTATTTGCGGGGCCTCAAACTATTCAAAAATTATTGACTTCAAAAAATTCCGCGAAATCGCTGATGAAGTTGGCGCATATTTGTTAGCTGACATTGCGCATATTGCAGGTCTTGTTGTTGCGGGACTTCATCCGTCACCGGCGCCTTACGCTGATTTTGTGACAACTACAACCCACAAATCACTTCGCGGGCCGCGCGGCGGGATTACAATGTGCAAAGCCGAACATGCCGCAGGTATTGATAAAGCTGTTTTCCCGGGTATGCAGGGAGGGCCTCTGGAACATATTATTGCAGCTAAAGCCGTTGCGCTTTTAGAGGCTTCAAAACCGGAATTCAAAGAATATGCGGCGCAAATTATCAAGAACGCAAAAGCACTTGCGCAAGGGTTGATGGATGAAGGAATGGACATTGTCGGTGGTATGACAGAAAACCATCTTATGACCCTCGACTTGAGAAGAACAGGCAAAACCGGCAAAGATATGGCTAATGTTCTTGAAAAAGTCGGAATAACCGCAAACAAAAACACAGTTCCAAATGACCCGCAAAGTCCGTTTGTAACAAGCGGTATTCGTCTTGGTACACCTGCCGTTACAACAAGAGGATTCAAAGAAGAAGATATGATAGAAGTTGCAAAAATTATTGCATCTGCGATATTTTCATCAGATAATGAAATCGGACTTACCAACTTAAGAGAACGTTCGCTCAAGTTGTGTAAAAAATATCCGCTTTATCAGGATAACTAGCGGACGATGAATTGCAGGGATAAAGATGATTATTAAACTTACACATGCTCATATAATAGGAACAATTATTGCTTACATATTCGGGGTATTTTTGGTGCCTCTTGTTATAAATTTTTCAAAAAAAGAAGGCCTTGTTGACCTTCCTAATGAGCGTAAAATTCATACAATACCGGTTTCGCGCCTTGGAGGGGTGGCAATCTGGGCAAGTACAATGCTTACATTTTTGATGCTTGTGTTTTTGAGTTATTACCCGTACGGGAGTCTTTTATCAGGGATTTTGCTCGGAAGTTCTTTGATGTTTTTACTCGGGCTTGTGGACGATGTTTATAATCTTGATGCAAAGTTCAAATTATTTCTCCAGCTTTCAATTGCAACAGTTGTATATCTTTTAGGCGTAAAAATCCATTCAATTCCGTTTTTTGGCGGTATAGATTTAGGATTTTGGTCATATCCAATAACTTTGTTGTGGATTGTCGGAATTTCGAATGCCGTAAACTTTATTGACGGAGTTGACGGACTTGCAGGGTCTGTTATTACAATAAATTCTATAACTTTAGCGATTATCGCAATATCAATGAACCCTTCAAACCCGATTGTAGCATTAATAGGATTTATTCTGGCTGGTTCAATGCTTGCGTTTTTAACCTACAACTTTAATCCGGCAAAAATCTTTATGGGTGACAGCGGGGCTTTGTTTTCAGGCTTTTTATTGGCAGCAATCTCAATAACAGGTGTTATGAAAGCTGCAACACTTACAATTCTTCTGCCTTTTGTTGTTTTGGCGGTACCGATTATGGATATTGTTTTCAGTACATTAAGAAGAATTTGCAAGGGCAAATCTCCGTTTGTAGCAGACGCAGAACATCTTCATCATAAACTTTTGCATGCAGGGTTTTCGCAGAAAAAAACAGTTTTAATTTTAACTTCAGTTGCAATTGTAGCCGGCGCAATTGCGTCGCTCATTATGGGGCCTAATACCATAAAACATTATGCAGTGTGCATTCTGGTAATTGTTTTTGTCATGTTGTTACTAAATTTCATAAAAGTATTGACAAAAAAATAATTATGTGGTATCATCCTTTGTGGATTTAATTACTCAGTTTTAGTCATGTGTTTTTAGTGTTCACTGGCTTAAAATATTTAAGTGTAAATCTGCCATATATATATCGATAGCCAGGATGAAAATCCCGGTATGAGAGATACTATTTACGTGTTGTTAGTTAAGTAAGGGTTTATTAACTATGAGTGTAAAGGCAGTACAAAATTATGAAAACAGAAATCAGTTGTCAAATGTTTTGACATCAACAGTAGTAGGTGGACTTGTCGGTTTCAGTGCAAAGTACAGCATTCCTTTGAGTAAAAGAGAAACGCAGAATGTTGATTACAGAGCAATTCTGAACATTGGCTATAAAAACGCCAATGTCAAGAAAGCTAATGCGTTTAAGCTTCAAAAAACTCGCACAGCAGCTCAAGATGAGTTTATAAAAATGATTGATGACAAGGAACCTTTTAAAAATCCTTCGTTACAGATGATTGCAGAACGTCTTGGCGGCAAAACAAAACCGCTTGGACAAAAGATTTATGCAGTTATTGAAAATGATGCAAATAAAAATCTTGATTTGGAAGGGCTGACAAAAATTCTCGGAGATGAGTCTGAAGATGTAAAAGCTTTCAGTAAAGCTTTTGAAGATAAACCAGCTTTTACAAACCTTTCACTTGATGAAATTACTGCAAAATTGGGCGGTGCTGACGCGCCTCTTGCTAAAAAGGTTGCGAAGATTTTCCGTGCAAGTGAAAATAAAAATTTGAGCTTTGACACAGTTGCAAGGTCACTTGGCAATGAGTCTAAAGATGTTTTGGAAGTAAAACGCGTTTCAAGGCTTAATAATGCATTTGCAAAAGACAACCTGGATTATCTTGTAAGAAAGCTTGGCGGTGAAGCTTCCCAAGCCGGACAGGAATTTCGCAGAATTATCAAAGAAGTGGATATGAATGCAAAAAACCTTTCTAAATCTCTTAAAAAAGCTTTTTACAGAAATGAAATCTCAGGCAGATATACGGCACCGTTTGTGATTGCGGGTGCTGCAGCAGGGTTTGCAGGCGCAATCATCCATAATATGATTAAACACAACACCGAAGCGTAAATTATAAATAGCACTAAAGTCAAAAGAAGGCAGGACGAACCACCAAACGTCCTGTTTTTGGTTTGTAAATTTTTAAACTGCAGTGTGAAATATAATTAGTTTTTTAGCGCAATATCAATCTTGTTAAGCTGGCAAAAGGTTTTTAAAACGGCTTTTGCTTTCTGTATTTCAAGATGAACACTGTTGTTTTTAGTTTCTCTTACGATTTCAGAAGCCTTTTCATACATTTTTGAAGCGCCTGTCAAATAATCTTTTTGGCGCTGCGATTTCATAAGGCCAAGTTCCTGGAAATATTGTCCGTATTGCAGATAAAGCCTTGATAATAAATCATTTAAACCATATTGACGGGCTGTAATAATTGCATTTTCAATATGGATTTTTGCGCTTTCAAAATCTGAAACGCCGATACTTGCTTTTGCCATAACCATCTGCAGAAGAATTGCAAAGAAATGGTTGTTAATTTTCGGATTTTGCGCAACGTTTAAGGCCTGTGACGCAATATCCAAAGCCTGATGAGGGCCTTCTGTCACAAGCGCCGCATCTGCTATTAAATACCAGGTTAGTAATGCGCCAAGCGCCATTTTTTCTTTTGAAAAATATGCGATTTGGTCATTATAAATATCCATTGCCTGACTCGTTTGGTCGTTGTTTCTGAATATAATTCCAAGAAGCGATTTCAAAATGTTTTTCGTGAAATTGTCGCCGTTGTTGTTCGCAAAAGTTACGACCTGGAACAAATCTTCCTGAAGTCCGTTGTATTTTTTCCGCAGAATATTGTTGATTATGTTAATGAAATTCCATCTTGTAACGCAATCGCCGGCCATTGTTTTTGATTGATATGCTTTTTGAATTTCTTCAAGTATTTTCTCGGATTCAGGAATGTCTCCCTTCATTGTGTTTGCAAAAGCCAGCGCAAGCTTGCATTTGCACTCAAAAGTTTCCTCGGTTAAATGATTTCTTTCAACAATATCAAAAAGAATTGTCAGGATTTCAAAACATCTGTTGTTGCCCTGAATTATTAGAGCGTTTGCAAGAACAAGATATGAATTAATCCAGGTTTCATAAATTATCTCCATCGGAATTGTCGGATGCGGCTCGTTTTTGCCGAGGAATTCGTCAAAGGCCGGCATAATTTCATTATCTATAAGATTTATAATTTGTCCGCAGTTGCCGATGTTTAAAAGCGCATTGAGTTTTGTGGATTTGACAAGTGCAATTTCCAAATTCTGTTCCGGCTTCATTTTCTCTAAAACCGCATCAACGCATTCGACTTCACCGAAATAATGACCTGTTTTGCGGCAGCAGCTTGCCATATATCCCAAAAGTTCGATTTCGCGCGGGCTGTCGCCTATGCTTTTTGCATTTGAAATCGCGTCCGGAAGATAATCCATTGCTTCTTTCGGATTAAAGTCTGCTAAAAGCTTTCCAAGACGTTCGCAAATGTTGTAACGTGTTTTTAGGGTTTCGGTATCATCGAGTTCGTTTATCAATGCAAGGCATTGTTTTTGCGAAATCGCATAAAGATTTGTGTCACCGATTGCAGAAGCCAGTCTTGTGTTTTTTGTCCAGATGTCAAGTGCAAGTTTTGTGTGTTTTAAATTCTGTGCAATAATCCCTAAAATTGCAGTAGAATTCATTGTGAAACCGGTAAGCGAGGTGAAAATTTGTTTGTTAATATCATCGAATTTGTCATCACTTTTTATGGTTTTTACAAGGGTTTCCCAAAGATAAAGGCTTCTGAACCTGTAGTAAATATCGTTCATCGGTTCAATGTAATTTGCCTGCTGCAAATAGGCGATTATGTCACTGAAATCTTCATCACGATACTGGAAGATTTGTTTGATAAGATTAAGGTTTATTTTATCACCCAAAACTGCACAGCCCATAAGTGTCATGTAAGCTTTTAAATTTTTATCCTTTAATATTTGTAGACGTCTGCTAATGACATCTGTAAAAGTCTGCGGAATAGAAAAATCACCGTTAGCAGATTCCATATAAAGCTGAAGAGCCTGTTCTAAATATGCGGGGTTTCCGTTGCTTTGAAGGAAAAGCTGGCGTTTCAATGTGTCTTCAAGTTTTGGGAAGTTTTCTTCGCCTTCTTTTGCGTCTGCAAATAAGAACATTTGTTTCGCATCAAGCGGCGCAAGGTAAACATCCATAAATATCCCGTCGGTTTTCATGTCCGGGAAATAGAAAAAGCCTTTTGCCGGTTTATGCTCATTGTAAACAAGGATTATCTTTAAGTCGTTAAAGATGTAATCTTTTTTGATAAAATTATTCAAAAATTCGTAGGAGTATCCGTCAATACATTCAAAATTGTTTATGACAAATACAAATCTGCTGTATTGAATAATTTTGTCGAAAATTTTGTTTAGAAGTTCAAAATATTTTGTTTTGTTTGAAAGAATTGTTTCAAAAGTTCCGTTGCGCGTCGGGTAGAGAAAATTCAACAAATCATTGACTTCCTCCAAAGTCAGATATGGAAATTCATTCTGAAAATATTTTGAGGCATCTTTTCTGAATTTGTTGTTGTTTATGCAAAAATTCGGCAGACTGAAAAGGTTCAAAATAATATCCTGCAGCAATCCCCCCGGGGTTAACTGGGTAATCGGCGTGCAGTTTCCGTAAAACCAGACATAATGTTTTTCATGGAGTTCCTGCATTATGTGTGATATAACAAGGGTTTTTCCGGTACCTTTGGGGCCGCTTAGCGACATAACTTTTTTGTCTTGCGAAAGAATGCTTTTTACAAGAATATTTTTTGCGCTCTGCTGGGCAACCGTGTTTTGTGAAGCAGCTTCGAATAAATTCGGCTGTTTATTTTCTTGTTTTTGAGGAAACGGATATTTGCATTTTCTGCAGTTAAGAGCGTTTGGGAAATTTACACTCTTACATTGCGGACAAATTTTCAAAATTTCTTTTCCGCAATTTTTACAAACCAAATCAAAAATGGTATTTACTGTGTTGCAATTTTTACAAACTAAGCCGGTTCTTGTTTTGCAATACGGACACTTCAATGCGTCATCCGGAATAGTTTTTTTGCAAATGGGACATTTCATTTTGTTTAATCCTGATTAATTAAACGCCTGCTTAATCTTTTCCATCAGCTTGAACAAACGTTTTGAAACTTCGGATTGCGAGATATTTAATTCTTCGGCAATCTCTTTTTGAGTCATACCATTATCATAACGCAATTTATATATTTGTAAATAGTTTTTGTCAGGATTTTCTTTGTTTATTTTCTCAAGCGAATTCATGAAGTGCTGTAGAATTTCTTTTTCAAGAAGAACATCCTCCGGAGATTCTGTTATGTCTGCAGTTTCATAAATTATTTTTGTATTTGCATAATCATTTGTGCGGCTCGGCGCTTCGTCAATAGAAACTTCTTTTGTTGGGGTAAAGCCTTCTTTTGTACGGCGAAGTCTGCCTGAATCCTTTAATACATTCAGAATAGAAGTCGTTGCAATTTTTTTTAGATACGCCTCAAGAGTTGCATCAGAAGTAATAGTTTTGACAATATTCAATGACCTCTTGCAGGTTTCATTGAAGAAATCATCGTACAAATCCTCATTATTTGCAAATTTTCGGTCGTTTTTTATTATTCTCTCTATTAAGTCTATCTTATCTTGTGTAAATTCCACTATACAATAATCCTTTAAACTATTTACAATATAACATAATTACAAATTAATTATAAGCCCCAGTTTAAAATTAGGCGTAGGAATCTCGCCCGGAGCGGGTTTAACCACTTTCATGGTTTCTTTAACAGTTCGTAACACAATGTCATTTATCTGATTAGAACCGCTTGATTTTGTAATTTGTATATTTTCGACAGTCCCGTCGTTTTTGAGTTTAAGCTCAACTTTCACTTGATTTGAATATGCATATTCGGTTGCAAGGAGCAAGTCACTTGAGAGTGAAAGCCTGATACTTTTTCCGGCTGTTTGAAGGTATCTCTTAACTTTGTCGCTGTAAGAAAGGTAATCCGGAACTTCCCAGGTCAGACTTTTAACAGAAATGTAAGGAACCGGGGTTGCTGAAGGCTTTTTCTGCTGTGCTGATGCAGAAGCCGGGGCAGCCTGTTCCTGCTTTGCAGCGGGTTTTTCTGCTTTTGGCGAAGGCTTTTTCGCTGTTTCAGGTGCGGGCGTTGGTTTTGCCGCGGGCGAAGGTGCCGGTGAAGGTGAAGCCTGTGATGGTGCGGGTTGAGCAGGAGCGCTGTTATTTGTCATCAAATCAGTATTATCAGGTGTTTGAACAGTATCTTCACCTGCTGTTGGGATATTTTCGTCAATCGGGTTTTGTGCAAGAACATCAGAATTGTTTTTATTCTTCATGAAAAATCCAACACCGCCTGCTACTGCCAAAACCCCGACAAGTGCGGCAGCCGCAGCAATTACGGCGACTTTCTTGCCTTTTTCAGGCATTGAAACCGTGTTTTCTGAAATTCCTCCGTCATTATCAAGGAAGGTTTCATCAACATTGTCTTCATGGCTTTCTGATGAATTGAAAAGCACTTCAAGTTTGTCTTCACTTGAGTCTTGTTTGGTGTTTTCTTCTTCGCTTTCGCCTAAAAGGTCGTCTATTTCAGAAATCAAGTCGCTTGTTGAAATATCATTTTGATTTTCTTCCGGCTTAACTTCTTCAAAGCTTGCATCAACTTCTTTCAAATCATTAATACTAATTTCGTCCGGCGAAGCTGTAGAAGATAGGATTTCCGGCTTATCATTGTCAGTATTTTCTAGTTCTTCAAGACTTCCGGTAATGCTGTCAATATTATCAGCTTTTTCTATTATGTTATTAGGAGTTTCGTATGATTTTTCCTCACTAATTCCAAAATCTTCCATGTTAAGAAGCTGGTCTAATTCCTTATCCTCTGCGCTCAATGATTTTTCGTCAAAACTTTCAGGCAAGGTGCTGTTTGTTTCAGGTATCAAGGCCTCAAAATTTGAAAGTTCATCGGTTTGAGGTTCCGGATTTTGGGTTTCTTCGGGATGTTTTTGTAAAGGTTCAGTTTCAACTGACTCTTCCATATGCAAGCTATCTACTGCGGGTTCTTCTAAAGAAAGTTCTTCTTCCAGATTTAAATCCTCAGTCAAATTTCCGTCAAAAACCATTTCAGGTTCGGGTTCTGATATCTGTAATTCTTCAGGCATTAATTTTTCAGATTCAATTGTTGCTTTAACAGATTCGTGTTCTTTTGAAGGTTCTTCAAGATTTATATTATCAATGTTTTCAAGTTCGAAAGAGGGTTCGTCAAAATTGAGTTCTTCAAGGTTGTCTGAAACTTTAATTTCTTCAAAATCCATTGTCTCTGGTGAAACTTCTTCCAACTGAGGGTTTTCAGTTTTTTCTTCATGTGCGTTTAAGCCCAGGTCTTCAAAACTTAAAGCTTCATCTACTTTATCTTCTATGTGGTGTGGTTCTGTATCAACCAGTTCTATTTCTTCCAAATCAATAGTTTCCGGGGGGATTTCTTCTTTTAAAACGTTAGTTTCCACTGTATCAGTAGATGGGATTTCAATATCTTCCAGGTCGATTGTTTCTGTTTGATATTCCTCATGTGCAGAGTTGTTATGCACGTGTTCAAATTCATCAAAATCAACGGGTGTTAAAACCTCTTCAAGATTGTTTTCTGAAGATGTATTTTTTTCTGCTTCTATTGAGAAATCTTCCAGGTCACTTAATTCTAATCCATCGGCGGTTTCCTGTGCGGAAATATTTTGTTCAGGTATGTATGATTCGGTTTTGTCAGAAATTGCTTTGCTGCCTTGCAATTTGTCGTTAAGTTCTGACATATCTCCGATAGTCAAATCTTCCAAATCCGAAAAGTCAGGCATTCCTGTCATTTGTTCTACTTCAGGTTCTTCAGCAAATGTCTCGGCGGCTTCTGTCAATGATGAAGCTTCTGCAATAATATTTTCTTCATCTTCTATGATTTCTGGAGTAAGGTCGGGTATATTTCTGTCCAACTCGTTAAAGCTGTTCATTATCTCAGCTTCTTGCTTATCAACCGTTTTTTCATTGAATTTATCCAAAGCTTTTGCTGTGGCTTCAGCAGCTTTCTCATATGAAATGTCAATATCAGAAGGCTTTGTAACCTCTTTTGAGTTTTGAGCTCTGTAGGAAAGAAGTTCAAAGTTTTCAAATTCGATAAATCTGTCTCTTAATTTAGCAGATTTAACAAGTGATTTTAAAAGTTGTTTTTTGCCATTTTCGTCAATGTCATGGTCGATTAATGACAATATGCGGAAATCAGCTTCCTCAAGTTCTGAGTCTGAAAGATTTTGTGCAGTATTTCCTTCAAAATTTGAAATAAATTTTTTTAAATTTTCAACAGGAGTAAGTTTTTCTTTTTCAATAAAATAATATTCTTCATTTTGGTTATTTTTGTTGATTAATTTCGGTTCGAAAAATCCCAAAAATCTCATGGATTTTTTGTCGTTAGACATCAAAAGTACAAGATAGATGTCAGGAAGAATATCGTATATAAAATGACTTTTGGGAATAAATATAAAGTTTTCATTGAAAACAACACGAACATCCAAATGGATATTTTTGAGCATAATATCAGAAATATCAAGTTCTTCAACTATTTTGTGTATTTTGTGTATATTGTAAATATCAGAAACATCTATATTTTCACTTGCAAGAAATTTTTGCACGAGCCGTGCGCCTAAATCGTTGTAATAAGCTCTGTTTCTTGTATCTTCTTTTGCAAAATTATTGGCACTGATGCCTGCATTTTTTTTGTCGTTTTCGTCAATGTAAATTAAAGTTCCCTGTCCGGTCATTTTCAAATTCTCCTCTATACTTAATAAGATGACACGGGAATTGAAAATATTCCAATTTTCATGTAAACTTTTGTAACAAATATTGTAAAATGAACCTGTTTGAGACAAAATTATAAATGTTCAGGTTTTTATTTTAGTGTGAATAAATGTGTGTAATTTTATAAGGAGGTTTTCTCATGATAAGTGCAATTTCCAGTGTAAGTTTTCGCGGCGAAACAGACAACAAAGATTTGAATGCTTTGATTAATCAGCCCGGAAAATATTCAAATTCTGCTCAGGCCGCTCCGCTGGCTCCGGAAGCTGATCGTGCAGATTTGTCAACAAAAGCGTCGAAAGAAAAAAGTAATACAGGCAAGGTTATTGGCGGAACTTTAGCTGCTTTGGCTTTGGCATGGATTGGTCTTGGTATTGCAGTTGGCCGTAAAGGTTCAAACTGGACTAAAATTGACGAGCCGGCAGGTTTTGCTGACAACGCGAAAAACTTCTTCTTTGCAATCGGTAATTCTGCTAAAAAAGCTTATGACAGTACACTCGGAAAATGGTTTGGGAAAGCTGAAAAAGCCGCTGATGATGCTTCTGACTTAAAACCTAAAAATACACCTGATGCCGGTGAACAACCGAAAGCTTAATGAGAGAATTTATTTTTAATACATGCAAAATCCGCTTTAACAAAAAGCGGATTTTTTGTTTTTGTGTTAAAATTTCTTTATGGAAAATAAGAAAATTAAAATCGGATTAATCGGTCTTGGAACCGTTGGGTCAGGTGTATTTAAAACCTTGAAAGCTTTTGAAAACATTGAAGTAACAAAAATTGCGGTAAAAAATATTAACAAACCTCGCAATATTGAGAATTTGGACAATTCAATTCTAACAACAGACTGCCTTGAAGTTGTCAATGACCCTGAAATTGATATTCTCTGTGAACTTATTGGTGGAGTTGAGCCGGCATTTAGTCTTATAAAAAAAGCAATCGAAAACGGCAAACATATAGTAACCGCAAACAAAGAACTTCTTGCAAAACATGGTGAAGAACTTTTTAACTTTGCCGAAGAACATAACAAAGTTATTCTTTATGAAGCTGCTATTGCAGGCGGTATTCCTTTGATAATGCCTATTAAAACAATTCTGGCAGGGAATAAGATTAACAAAATCGAAGCGATTTTAAATGGAACTACCAATTATATTCTAACAAAAATGGATGTTCAAGGCGCATCTTATGCTGATGTTTTGAAAGAAGCGCAGGAGCTTGGATATGCCGAAACCGACCCGACAGGAGATGTTGAAGGCTTTGATGCGGCATACAAAATCACAACCCTTGCAACAATCGCGTTCAAACAGCGTATCAAACTTGAAAATGTTTACCGCGAAGGGATTACAAAAATTCGCGCTCAGGATATGCTTGCCGCAAACGATTTGGGCTACAAAATAAAACTCATTGCCTCCGCTAAACTTGACGAAAACGGCCGCGCTGATGTTAGAGTTCACCCAATGCTGATTTCAAGCAAATCGACTTTAGCGCATATCGATTATGTGACAAATGCAGTGAGTCTTTCAGGTTTTCCGATTGGTGATATTACGCTTTCAGGACCGGGTGCCGGGGAATTCCCGACTGCAAGTTCTGTTGTCGGAGATATTTTGGCGATTTCGGCTGAACTTGGCAAAACAGATTATCTTTTGCCGATGATGCGCTGCTGTCACAATGAAACTGCTAAATGTATTGATATCAATGACACAATGAATAAATATTATCTTTCGATTAATGCAAAAAACAACAAGGGAGTAATCGGAACAATTGGAAAAATTTGTGCAGAAAATGGCATAAGTTTGCAAAGCATTGTTCAGCGCGGAGTTGATGAAGATAACACTGCAAATATTACCGTAATTACTGAACTTGCGCTCGAAAAGAACATGAGAAAAGCCGCTGAAGCCTTTGAAAAAGATGAATTCATCAACAAAGTCAACAGCTTGATAAGAGTTCAGGTGTAATTAAGAAAGAAGCATATATGTATGACAATATAGATTGGAATCAATATCCTGGATTTAGAAATTTTCTTATAGGTATTTGTATTGTTGGATTGTTCATATTTTATTTAATGGAGCCGTCACAGCAGGAATTTGTTTGCAATACAAAAAAATGTGAGGTTGTATCAAAGAATTTTTTGGGCATTGTAATTTCAAATAAAAAAATAAAGTTTTCTGAAATAGAAAAATTTGAAATTTCTAAATCCAGAGTACGTCATGGCAGCGGAAGGTCTTCTTTTAAATCAGATAGATATTATCTCCATGCTGCTTATAAGAATGGGAATACCATAATGCTTATGGATACATCAAATCAAGCGCGTGCAAACGATGCGTTTAATCGATTAAATTCTGCACTTGAAAGCGAAGTAGTTGATATAAATATAAAATTTTAATAAAAGTGAGGAAAATATGTACTACCAAGGATTAATCAATACATTCAGAGAATATTTGCCGGTAACTGACAAAACTCCGGTCGTAACGCTTAATGAAGGCAACACGCCATTAATCAAAGCCGAAAATTTAGCTAAAAAAATTGGCGTTGACGCTGAAATTTATTTGAAATTTGAAGGCTGCAACCCGACAGGAAGCTTTAAAGACCGCGGAATGACAATGGCGGTTTCAAAAGCAAAAGAAGCCGGCTCCGGTGCAATAATTTGCGCATCAACCGGAAATACGTCAGCATCTGCTGCTGCTTACGGTGCGAAAGCAGGCATGAGAACTTTTGTTTTAATTCCCGACGGATACATTGCGCTCGGAAAACTTTCGCAGGCAATGATGTACGGCGCCGAAATCATCGCAATTCAGGGAAATTTTGATGAAGCGCTTGAATTAGTCCGTAAAATTGCAGATGAATATCCGATTACGCTTGTCAATTCCGTAAATCCTTACAGAATTGAGGGTCAGAAAACCGGTGCATTTGAGATTATAAATGCGCTCGGGCAAGCTCCGGATTATCACTTTATTCCGGTTGGAAACGCAGGAAACATCACTGCTTACTGGAAAGGCTACAAAGAATGGCATGCGTCAGGAAAGATTTCTGCATTGCCGAAGATGATGGGATTTGAAGCCGAAGGCGCTGCCGCAATTGTTAAAGGTGAAAGAATTTTCAAACCAGAAACTCTTGCAACCGCAATCCGTATCGGCAACCCTGCAAGCTGGAAGCAGGCAGAAGCCGCACGCGATGAAAGCAACGGCATGATTAATTTTGTAACCGATGATGAAATCGTTAAAGCTTACAAACTTATTGCTTCTTGCGAAGGCGTTCTGGCAGAACCCGCAAGTGCCGCATCTGTTGCAGGCTTGATTAAAGTTAAAGACCAAATCAAAGAAGGCTCGAAAATCGTCTGCATTTTGACAGGAAACGGTTTGAAAGACCCTGACAATGCGATTAGATATTCAAATGCCGATGTCAAAAAGACAACTTCAAACATGACAGATATTTTACGTGTCATGAATGTTTAGCGTAAGTTTTGAAAGTTAATAATTACAAAAAAGCTCCTGAAATGGAGCTTTTTATATATGCAGAGAAATCCTCCTTTGCATTTTTCTTTTTTGCTGAGTTGAAACTATTGCAAAAGTTTTAAAAAAAATCTATAATAAAAGAGTTAAAAAATTAATTTATATAAGGAGCTAAAGGTATGAAAAAGCAGACTATGATTGAATTTTC
>URXT01000041.1 GCA_900551915.1 uncultured bacterium | reverse complement strand
AAGCCAGTGCAATTATCAGAAAAATTGAAAATCTTACAGTTTCTCGCCCGATGACACACGATTTGATTGTAAATCTTATTGAAAAAACCGGTTATGAATTGGAAAAAATCGAAATCAATGATGTTGAAAAAGAAACTTATTATGCAACTCTTTTCTTAAAAGACAATGATGGTAACGTTTTACAAATCGACAGCCGCCCGTCTGATGCAATTGCTATTGCTATAAGAATTGATGCACCTATTTTTGTAACTGCAAATGTTATCTCAAATGGCTCAGTTTCAACCGACAGTGCCAAGGATGAGGCAGAAGCTCAGGAATTCAAAAATTTTGTCCAGAGTCTTAAGCCATCAGATTTTGAAAAATTAATGAAAGACAATGAACATCACGAAAGCGATCAATAATTTCAAATATACACGCAAAGTATTCTAAAATAACTCTCCATCAATATTTTTTGTAAAGAATGTAAATTATTTTGCAAAAATTGAAATTTCCCCTGGTATAATTTCGTTTATTTATTTGGAGAGCCAATATGAACATAGACAAAATACAGCCAAATTATGTATTTAAAGTTGACCCTGTCAATTTCTTTGAGGCAAGGAAACAGGAGCCTGCGAAAAATAATATTTTTCAAAGCGGATTGTTTTCAACTCAGACTAACGACACTTTCAATCTTAATCATCCGAAAGTTGCAGGCAGCGAGACAACTGCGAACAAATTTGACATGTTAGCTTAATATTACTTAATAAAAGTCAAAAATTAGTCAATTTTCCCTTAAATAATGTTTTAATATAAATATAAGGGAAAATTTGAGGTACTTTTATGGGTTTATATGTCAATAACAACCGAACAACAGCACCAATTGGCAAAGTTGAAATGTATAACGGCGATAACAATACTACGCCTTCAGCAATCACTAACCAGGTTCGTGTTGATCGTTTGAAAGCTGCTGAGCCTAAGTTTAGAGGAACTTCACCTATAGGAGAAAACCTTAAAGGTTTATACGCTTCAGCAGGAACTCTTTTGCATCCGGCAACAAAAAGCCAATTTTCACGCGAAGAACTTTGCGGAGCCGATATCAAGGCTGAATACTTAGATGTTCTTGCTTAATTTATAGCAAAAAGAAATTATCCTTTGTATTTGTGCTGTAAATTAATTTTTGGGGATTAAACTGCGGAGTAAAAGAATATTGGATTTTGTTTTTTTTGTTGAAGGCGCACAGGCCGACAACTTTCTCTTCATTCTTGAATAAACTTTTCAGAAATTCCATACTTACCACCTGCTTATTTTTTGTTGTATAATTCTATTAAGGATTTCGCGTAGAAAGTCAAGGAGGTATTTATGGCTAGAAAAATCACAAAAGATATGAACATTATGGAGATTGTTCAAACATGTCCGGAAAGTGTTGTAGTATTCCAAAAATATGGTTTAGGCTGTATCGGATGTGCTGCAGCTCATTTTGAAAACCTTGAAGCCGGTGCGAAGGTTCATGGTTTTGATCCGGATGATATGGTAGATGATATTAACAGGCTTATTGAAGCTTCAGAAGCAGCTGAAGAAGAATAAGCGCTTAAACATAATGATAATTTAAATTAAAAAGCTCCTCAATTGAGGAGCTTTTTGTGTGTAACATAGTATTATAAGAAGTGTTATTTTTTCAGGAAACCTGCCATTGAAAGGTTATCTGTACGCAAACGATTTAATTCTGCAGGTTGTTTCGTATCAGCCTGTTGCGGCTGCTGTACTGTTTTTTGAGCTTTAGTGTCGCCAAAGTCGGCTTTAGTGCGGCGTTCTGTCATTTTTTCGCATACATGTGTAAGCCATATAATCAGACCCGGTACAAACAGTATTGTTGATAAGAAGCCGAAGGTACTGTTGTAAGTTTTTGCCTGTTTCAATATACCGTTGTTTGAATCGAACAGTTTGTAGAAGTTCTTGATTAAATCGCCGTCTTCAGTTTTTGCTTTGTTTAAAGCTGTTTTGATGTCAGCAGCTGTGGCTTTATCGAAGGTTGTATTTGCAAATTTTTGAACAATAGCATCTGCGGCAGCTTTGATTTTCTTATCATGCGTCAAGGTTTTCTTAATGTTGCCGCCGCTTTTTTCTATGAATTCAACAAATCCGTTAACGCCGTCTTTGAATTTATCAATATGAGTGTATTTAGAATCAAGCTGCTTGCTTGAAAGGACGCTGTGGCGAGTATCTGCCGGATTCAGGTAATCCATTGTTTTCTGCCATATATTTCGGCCTTCCATATCTTTTCTGTTCAAGGCAAGTCCGCTTAGTTTTGTGAATCCATCCGAGAACAGTCTGGCAAGTGCTTTTGCTCCGAACAACAGGGCTGTAAAAGCGGTAAAGTCACGAACTATAACTTCACCATATTCATATTTGTCTGAGGCATGCTCCAATCTCGGCGGAATACAAAAGCCGTACAATAATACCGGCATTGCTTTTCCACTGATAATCGGACCGTTTAGTTCGAAAATGTCAGAAACAGCTTTTGCATGTTTACCATTGAAAACTTTTTCCCCGGTTTTTTCCAGGAAGGAAGCCATTCCGGTAAATGGAACTTCTTTACCGTCAACTTTGTTTTCTGCTGTTTCTGTTTTAGAAGTCTTGCCATCATCAACTTTTTGGGCTGTTTCAGGATTGTTGTTTATAGCTTTTTCTGCGGCAGTACCTTTTAATGCAGGGTTCTGGCCGTTTGTACCCCAGTTGTAAAGTTTCGGGATTTGGGTGTAAAATGCAGCAACAACTGCAAATATGCCCATATTAGTCAAAACTCTTGACCCCATTCTTTTGTTTGTGAAATTTTTAACAATGTTTTCTACACCATCAGCAGATATATTATCTGATAACGCTTTTTTAGTATTTTTTACTGCGTCATCAAAATAATCGCTCATAGCGCCAACAAATTCGCCGATAGAGCCGCCTTTGACCTTGCCGTTTGAAGATGTGAAATTAACGGATAATTCATCAACTGCTCCGCCGACTCTGCTTTTTCTAAGAAGCATGTAATCATCTTCAACAGTACCGATTTTAGCAATTTCACCGGCTTTTTCTTTTTTGTTTAATGATTTATTTCCATTTATGTCTTCTATTTGAATTTGTTTTTGGGCGTAATTTTTTGCAAGATTGCTGATTTCAGTATCGTTTAATTTTTCACCTTCTGGAAGGTTATCGTTGATACTTCTTTTAATAACATCTTTAAAACCGGCTTCATAAAACGCTGATTTTACATTTTTTATTTCTTCAGGATTTCCGTTTTTAATAACATTAATATTATTCTGTGCGAATTCTGTGAATGGTTTTTGCAACGCATCAAGATAGTTTAATTTAACATTGTTGCCTCTGCCAAAGTATTTGTTAATAACAGCAAGCATGCCAAGCGGAATTAAAAATGCACTCGGACCTGTGATTACTTCACGAATACCTTCTTTACGAGCATAAGCCCAGTTGTATTCGCGAACCTGTTTGCCGTTTTCATCTAAAACCGGGTTTCCGTTTTCGTCAGTCTTTTTGCTGCCGCGCAAAACACCTTTTCCAACACGGGGTGCAATAAAACCAAGGCCGTCTTGAATGATAAATGATGCGGCATAACCGCCTTTTTCAATAAAGTCCATTGTTCCGACAATAGCCTCAGGAATACCTTTGAAGGAAGGCTGTTTTTGGTTTTGTTTAATCACAATACGGTTGTTTTTCTTATCCGGTAAAGAATTTAATGGTTGAATTGACATATCCCTACTTTAATTTCTGTTCACTGCTACACACATACTATTTTAAAAACCTTTAACTTACATTTATTGCCCTTTTCATCACCATTTGTAAGAAAAATTAACATAGAAAAGTTTTTGACGTAAATGTAATTTTAAAAGATTAAGTGTAATTATTATACTTAATCTGCTGTTTTTTTTCAAGTAATTTACTACATTTATAACAATTTTATTCATATTTCTTTACAATTTGTTAATAAAATCAGTTATCAGTGCATAAAATTTCTCCTAATCTCGCAACTTTAATTGACAGAACACATTGTTCATTTTAGTATTCAGGAATGGAAGCAATAGTTATAGGTGCCGGATTAGCCGGCTCGGAAGCGGCTCTGCAGCTTGCAAAACGCGGGATTAAAGTAAAATTATTTGAAATGCGCCCTCAAAAAACAACAGGTGCGCACGTGTCAGAGGATTGCGCGGAGTTTGTATGCTCAAATAGCCTTGGTTCATTTGATATTACAAATGCGAGCGGTCTTTTGAAAAAAGAAATGGAACTTTTAGGCGGAGAATTAATCAAAATCGCTTACGAATGCCGCGTTCCTGCCGGAAACGCGCTTGCAATTGACAGAGAAGGTTTTTCTAAAAAAGTCACCCAAAAAATTCAAGAAAATCCAAACATTGAACTAATAAGAGAAGAGGTTTCTGACATTCCTGAAACTCCTGCAATTTTGGCTTCCGGTCCTTTGACGAGTGCTGTTTTGGCCGATGAAATAAAGAAATTTACAAATAATGAACATTTATACTTTTTTGACGCGATAGCGCCGATTGTTGAAGCTGACAGTATAAATTTTGATATTGCCTTCTGGCAAAACCGTTATAACAAAGGGGAAGCTGAATATATTAACTGTCCGATGAACAAAGAACAGTATGAAACATTTTACGAAATTCTGATAAATGCTCCGCGAATTGAATTAAAGGATTTCGAAAAAAATGCTAAGTTTTTCGAAAGCTGTTTACCGGTTGAAGTTCTGGCTTCACGAGGTGTAGATACTTTGAGGTTCGGGCCTATGAAACCAATAGGGCTTGTTGACCCCCGTACAAACACGGAGAACTATGCAGTTGTACAGCTCAGACAGGATAATTCCGCAAAAACGTTGTTTAACCTTGTAGGTTTTCAAACCAATTTGAAGTGGGGCAGTCAAAAGGAGCTTCTCCATTCAATTCCGGGGCTTGAAGAGGTAAATATTGTCCGCTACGGCGTTATGCACAGAAATACCTTTATTAATTCTCCTAAAGTTCTTAGTCCAACGCTTCAAACCCGTGCGCGCCGGAATTTATTCTTTGCAGGCCAGCTTACAGGGACGGAAGGCTACACGGAATCCATTGCTTCCGGACTTTTGGCCGGGATTAATATGAGCAGATATTTAAAAGGTGAAGCTTTATTGGAATTGCCTAAATCTACGATGCTTGGGGCTTTGACGCATTATATTACAGATCCGGCGCATGAAAAATTCCAGCCTATAAATTCAAATTGGGGAATTCTCGATGCAATTGAACTTCCTAAAAAAGAGCGTAAGAATAAAAAACTTAAGGCTGAACTTCTCTCAAATCGTTCGATTGAATATTTTAAAAATATTAATATCTAAACTGTTTTGTCAATGTTTTTATTTTTTTCTGATTTTTCGGCTTCTTTTTCTAGTCCCAAAAACTTAAGTGCCGGGTGAATAAATGCATGAGAAATCTGCGGTGCAAAAATTGCAAGTCCAAACACTGAGCCTACAATATTGCCGAATTCTATGGCGCCTTTTAATTTGTGGAATGTATTTGGCGGGTCATTTTCGTCTGTTTTTTGAAGTTCTTTGAGCATGACTGCATCATATTCATCTTTGACCAATTGTCTTCTTACTTTGCCGTCAGCGTCTACAATAGATGTTCCTTTAATTTCCTTGCCAAGAGTTTGAATACGGTTAGTCGGGGTTGTATCACAAAGTTTCAAATAATGAGCATATTGTTTTAGAGATTTGAAGCTGCCTATTTCAGACTTGTCAAAAACTTTTTGTGCAAGCTTGAAGGCGCCGCGCTTAAATACAGGTACAACGAGTGCGGCGTAAACTAAAAGGCAGGTAGCTTGATATAAAAATTCTTTTGCCGCAGCATATCTTTTGGTATCTTCATTAATCTCATTATCAATGAGGATAAAACCGGGACGACCAATGGCTTTAAGAGTTGTTTCAAGCATTACCTGTGAGTTTGTGCTTGATGTAATGTTGTTTAGAGAATTGCTTGTTAAAATTTTTCCTATTCCGTTAATCATACGCCGCCTACTTTCATACCATATTCAGCCCTGTTTGAAAAGTTATAAAAATTCGGGCGGTTAACTGTTGGAATACCAGGAGCAGACACCTTTGCTGCTGGAAGCTGAGGTGCTTTTGATTCTACATCGAGTGTTTTGTTTGGTTTTTTAGCAGGTGCTCCGTCGTGGTAAAAAGTGCTCATAATCGGTTTTATTACGGCAGAACAAAGACCGGGGATTATTAAAAGTGCTGCTGTGCAAACCCCGAGAAACATAGCATTTTTTGCCCCCTTTTTCTGAAGTTCTTTTGGAAGATGTTTTGTTGCAACCTTTGCGGAAAGTTCTCCCAAACCCCAATAAACAGGTATTGCAATCAGTTCTGTTAAACCTTCACGAATTGCTGTATATTTTTTTGTTTTTGGGTCTTCTTTTTTGTCCATCATCGTGAAGGTCGGACGGCAAATACCTTTTACTGCCGCAATTGCCATAACAACATAAGTCGGCTTGTTATTTTTGCCGAGATGGTCACAGATATTTTTAAATTTATTTGCTATGTTTGAGTTCATAATTCCGCAAGTGTATAAAAATGGTAAAGAAAAATTTTTGCTACCATCAAAAATATTATTACAAATATTAATATTTGCAACCTTTATAGAAAAAAATGAACTTTTTAAATTCAAATTCGTTATAATGGTATAGAGGTTACAACAATGAAAGAAAAATGTAATAAATACGAAGCATTATTCACTTTCGCAGACGAAAATACCTTATACGAACATTTAAAAGTCTGTGCGGACTGCCGCAAAGAGCAGGAAAAGATGGAGAAGGTTTCGGAATTAATTAAAGAAGTTAAACCTTTTTACAAGAAAAAGAAAACGGCGTTTAACAACCTGAAAGTTGCATGCATACTTTTTGCTCTTGTAATCGGCGGAGCTTCAATAGGTGTAGTAGGTACAAACCAGGATTTAATGGATTATATTCAGTACGGTGAAACGCTTAGTGCGGAAGATTTAGGATTTCCTGTTGATTCCTACGGCTTTTTACTGGTGGAATAATGAATCTTAACGAAATAATTAAAAATAACAAACAAAATGTTAAAAATATAATAAGACTTATTACCAAAGAGGCAGACAACGAAGATTTGGAACAGGAAGTCTATATAAAAGTCTGGAAAAATGCCGAAAAATACAAGGAACAAGGTTCTTTTTCGGCGTGGATAAAGACAATTGCAAAAAATGTATCAAAAGATTACCTGAAATCTTCTTACAGAAAAAAACAGGACATAACAACTTCAGACGATAAAGTTCTTGTTCTGATACAAGAAAAAAAGTCTACACCGGAAAAGAAACTTATACAAACAGAAAGGCAAAAACAAATTATAAAAGCTATTGAACAATTGAAACCAAAATTCAAAGAAGTAATATTGCTTTGTGAAGTGGAAGGCTTGAGTTATGAAGACTGCTCAAAGAAATTAAAATGTCCTTTGGGTACTGTAAAATCAAGGCTTTACAATGCAAAAAAAGAATTGGCAGACAAGTTATACGATTTAATGTAAAAAAGAAAGGAAACAGCATGATTAAAAAAAGTTTAATTTTAGCAGCATTGTTTGCATTCACTCTGACAGGCGCAATCGCGGCTGACACAGCCACAGTTCCGGCTAAAAAAGTTACTGAACAGGCTCAAACAGCTTTGCCTGAAAGACCTGATGTAAAACCAGGCAGACCAGAGTTTGATGCCCCGCCTCCGCCGCCATGTCCGAAAGCTAAAGCTGATTTCGAAAAAAGGCTTAAATTGACAGATGAACAAAAAGAACTTGCAAAACAGCTCCGCATGAAGGGACATGAAGAGATGAAGCCAATCATGGAAAAAATGAGGGAGTTAAGACTTGAAAAAGAAGCAGTTCTTAAATCCCGCATGGCTGAGGCAATGCAGCAGGAAAAAATCGCGGAGATAAACGCTAAGATAAAAGATTTGAGAAAACAAGCTCATGAACTTCGTATTAAAAATATGAAAGAATTCGAAGCAATTCTTACTGATAAACAGAAAAAAGAACTAAAAAAGATGAAGGAAGAAGGAAGAAAAAATTTTGAAAAGGCTAAAAAGAAATGCAAAAAAGAATGCAAATGCCCTTGCCCGATGACACCTCCGCAGCCTCAACCTGCAGATAAGTAATCAGATTTACTCTTTGAATCGTCATAATTTAATAAAAAGGCTCTTTTTTAAAAGAGCCTTTTGTTATCTTTGAAATTTTTTCAATAAATTCCCGTTTTCAACAGATGCTGCTGACCGGGTTGAAGCGTCCGGAGTTTTATCGGGAGACCCGGCCTTTAAAGGTTCAATATCAGCGTAATAAGCCGGATCTTCAAGAGATTCGATTGCCTTCATAACGCCTAAGCGTCCGGCTTTCAACTGAATATCAGCAAGCCAGGTTTGAATAATCCAAATTAGCGCAATATTCAATGCAGTCCAGCTTATTCCGACTGCTGCTGCTGTTTTAACCAGCGAATCTGTCAAAAATGCTGCAGCTAATTGTCCGGATTTTAAGGCTTTCATAAATTCATCCGGATGTTCTTTGAATTCTTTTGCCAAAGCCGCGCCAATACGCTTGAGTTCGTCTTTTGGAATATTATTGATAATTTTTTCAACTTTTGGAAGAATTTCAAGCATTGCCTTCTTGTCCATACTTGAAAAACCTGCTTTATCAACCATTGCATAGAATTCATCGTCGGTCATTTTTTCAACTTTTGATTTAAGAGTTTTCACATATTCAGCAGGGTCTGAATACTTGTTTATAATTGATTTTAATGAACCTTCGGCGGCTTCAGCTGTTTGGGCGCCTGCTTTGCCTGAAATTGCACGAGTCGGGTCAAATTTCGGTTCAAGTCGTCCTATATTATCTACGTGTTTAATTATTTCATCAATCCTAACCGGAATATCAGGGAATTTGTACGGGAAAGCTTCTTTTGAAAAGATTTTCGCTAATATGTTGTTGAAGTCTTCTGACGCTTTTGCACAAGTTTTTTTGTCGATTAAATCAACAAAAGCTTTTTTGAACGCTTGTAAATCGAAAATCGTCATATCTTGAGCGCCGGTAGAGTATCGGTTTGCAAATTTATAGATGAAATCTTCAATTCCGGGGAATTGTTCACCAATATTTTCAGCTAAATCCGGCAAATGTTTTGCAAAATTTCTAATCTTATCTTCACCGGCAGCTTCGCAAATCAAATCTGCATATTTCATCATTGCGGCTTTGAAGTTTGCTTCCGGCATGCGTTTTATGACATCAGTGTTGTTAATTAAGATATCTAACATGTCTGCACGCAGGCGCGGATTACATTTATCGCTTTTCAGATGCTTTAGAATATTCAAAAATTTAGTAATTTCAGGATTTTGGTAATCAAAATATTCTGTTGTGTTTTTAATTGATTTTTCTATACTATCAAGAAGCCGAACCTGTTCAGAATTGTTCATCAAGCGGAAAGAACCGGAGGTGGATTGAATATTTTTGAAAATTTTTGCACCGACTTCGCCGATTGTATCGTTTTTGAAATCAATATGCGCAAGCATTGACGCAAGCGGTTTATGTTGAAGTTCAACATTGCCGACTTTATGCGGTATTTTTTCAGCAACGTCATTTAGATACTTTTTGAACTTTTTGCCCTTTAAGAAATTACTTGCCTTGCTGAGTTTGTCCACAAACTTATTCAAAAGTTCTGCAGCGGTAATTTTTCCCCGCGCTGCCTGAATACCCACATAAATCAGCGGTGACATCATTGTAAGAACGCCGGCGCTGAGTGCAAACGGCTGTAAAATTTCGATTGCGGCTTCCATTGATTCCGAATATGTTTGAGAATTGTCGTCAACTTTTTCAAATGTATTAAACAATTTTCTCTGCAAGTTCTTGGCATCGCGAAGCTGCTCTTCTGAAACTTCCGATTTCTTCAGTTCGTCCATCAAAAGCTGATGTTCTTTAAATTCAGTTCTTTTATATTTGTCGTAGGCGTAATATTGTTTCAAAACTGTCGGAATAAACAATGCATATTCTTTGACTTTTTCTCCGAAAGTTTGTTTTTTGCCTTTAACGTCCTTCACTTCTTCAAAATCTTCTTCGGTGTAGCCGATAAAGTTACGCGGGTCTTGTTCAAGTTCGCGTTTTGCAGTATAGCGGCCTGCGCGGGCGGAAGATTTTTGAAGTTTTAGTGCGATTAAGGACGCCGGAATTGATGAAACAAGTGCGCCAATTAATCCGATAATTTTTGCATTAAACCATTTGTGCGACATTCCGGCTGCAAAAGATTTTTTAACTCTGTTTAAGATTTGGGAGGTGACTGCTTTTTTCTGAGCTTTTCCAAGTTTTTCGGTCTCTTGCGCCGCAGCTTTTAATGGCTCTTTTTCGTCCATAAGTTTTTTTACAAACTTTGTCCAGCGTGCTGAATAGCCGGGAGCGCCTGCTTTTAGTTCTTTAAATCTTTGATAAGCGGCTTTAGCTTCCTCGGTTCCTGTTTTGTTTACTATATTGGAAACTATTTTATCGGTCAAACCAGTTTTGTTCATCAGGATACCGGTTAACCAGCCTATTGCACCGCCGACAATCGGAGTTGAGCCTAAAATAATTCCTGCTGCAACCTCCATGTTTTCAGAATACTTTTCAGCTTCGTTATTTATAATTCTGACAGAACGCTGGATGACTTCTTTATCTTTTTTCGCCTGAATCAATTCTTCAGGGCTCAGAGTTCTTGCAACTTTTTTAGATTCATCAGTGTCATTCTTTTTGGCATTCAAGTATGCTTTGCGGTCTTTCAGAATATTTATAATACTTTTTACCATTCCGCTTTTAAGTTTTTCTTTTTTGTTTTCTTTTTTAAGTTCGGGATGGTCTTCAATATATTTTTTAGCAGCCTCAATCTGTTCCGGTGTGTAATTTACAAAAGCCTTCGGGTCTTCCAGAAGTTTTCGAGCCTGATAGCGCGCGATTTTTGAACTGTCAACCTGAAGTTTTGCAGCATAAATGTTTGCGCCTATAAATGACGCAATTGACAGCGCCACAACGCCAAAAGCTCCGCCCTTCATTTTTTTTAAATAAGGTTTTGCCTGTTTTGTATATTCCTTATGAAGCTCCATAGCTTTAGCTTTTAAGTTAGCATTCGGAATTTTATCAATTGCCCGTTTTGATGTAAAATCCCAGTAGTAAAAACCGATTTTGTGTGGTCTTGTCTTGTGGATTTCATTGGTAATTTCTTCCGCTAAGGCTCTTGCTTTTTCGTTTTCGCCTAGTGTTTTTTCCTCGATCTTAGCAATAGCCTCTCCTGCCGGTTTAAGAACTTTTTTGAAGTAATAAACCGCTGCTGGAATAGTCGGGATTAACGGAGCAAGTCCAACAATAGGTTCAACGGCTGTTTCGACGTTTTCAGCGACATTTTCCGAGTGGTTGTCCATAATGTCAACAACGTCAATAATTCGGTCGCCTAATTGGCGTGCATGCTCAATTTCGGCTTCGGAATATTTTCTGCGTTTGTAAAGTTCTTCACGCTGAGCCTGAGTGTCTGACTGTTGTTCTTCCCATTTTTTGAAATTTTTGTTGTTTTTTACGACTTGTGTAAGTGAATTAAAAAAATCCATATTTTCCCGTAATTTTCCCTATATTAATATAAAAAACAAGAAGCAAAAATATTTGCGGATTTTATTAATATATTATTAAGAATTTTTAACGGGCAATTTTATTTCAAATTCTGTAACTTCTTCATTTGATTTAACGAGTTTCAGCTCAGCGTCCATTGACTTAAAATTGTTTTTGCAAATGAAAAGACCGAGTCCGCTTCCGTAAGTTTTTGTTGTGCGGCCTTCATCAAAAATGTTTTTTACGAATTCTTCGGGAATTTTTGCACCGTTGTTTGAGATTTTTACAAGTACAAAATCCTGATGAGCTTCTGTTTGGACTTTAATCCAGCCTGAAATTTCAATTGCTTCAATTGCATTTTTTAAAAGATTTATTACGCAGGCAAGAAATTTGTTTTCATCCACCTCAACCAGACAGTTTTCATCCGTATGCAATGTTATTTCAATGCATTTGTCATGAATGTAGACATTTGCCATCTCAATTGCCTGTAAAAGCAGGCTGTTTAAGTCAAGTATTTTAAAGTCATATGTGCTTAATGATTTCAAATCTAAAAGAGAATTATTTATGATTTTCGAAGACTTTTGAATACAGTTGAGAGCATTCTCCACAGATGGTATTTCTATATTATTTTTTTGCAGATGTTTTCTTATGATTTCACAATAGACATCGCTTATTGAAACCTGATTGCGTATTTCATGAGCAATGCATCTTGCCTGATTTTTAATGTAGTCGTCTTGCATTTAGCTTTTATCCCCGTTTTTGGATTGCCGTATCTTTCAAAAAAGGTCTGACCTTAAATAAAAGTCAAACCTTTTTACAAACTTACTGCATTTTTTCTTAAACCGCAGCCTTTACGCGTCTTCTTCTGTTTGCAAAACCGTTGTTCAATGCATAAAGTACTGCCTGCGTTCTGTCGTTTACCTGCAATTTTTGGAAAATATTGTTTACGTGTGTCTTAACTGTAGTTTCGGAGATAAAAAGCTTTGCCGCAATACCCTTGTAGTTATTACCCTGTGTAAGTAAATCCAAAACTTCTTCTTCGCGGGAGGTAAGATAAGTGAGAAGGTTTTCTTCCTGAACAGCCGCTGTTTCGTTTTTGAAAGAACGCTGAAAGTATTCGAAAAATCTTGAAGAAAGTGCTGACGGCAAATAAACTTTTCCTGCTGCAACTTCATCGATAGCATAAATTAATTGTGCAGAAGCCATAGTCTTTAATACATAACCTTTTGCACCGAGTTTCATAGCACGGAAGATTAAGTCTGAATCGTCGTAACCGCTTAATGCAATTACTTTTGTATCAAGCTCAAGTCTTTCTATTTCCTGGATAGCCTGCAAGCCGTCTTTTTCCGGCATATTAATATCCATCAACACAATGTCGGGATGATATTTTTTGATTAAGTTAATCGCAATGTTTGCGCTGGTGGTAACTCCAACAACATCATAGCTTGTTTCAAGATTAATCAGCTCTTTTACGCCTCTCAAATGCTCGGCGTTGTCGTCAACTAATAAAATTCTTGATTTTCTTTTAAACTCTCTCATCATCTTTCCCCTTATAAATTTTTTAATTGCGTTCTCTACACTATTCATACTACTACTTTTAACCGGCCAAATTCATCCATGCCCCGATTGATATTGAAGGCATGGGAGTTTGAGAAAATGTTCTAAACCTTTCGATTGAGAAAAGCTCTCAATCCATGGCTGCATCATGGTTTGCGGCATGGTTGATTTTTTGCAGGGTAAATTTTTCTATAATATTTTTGATGTAATCTGATTGTGGTATAATTCCTTTATAAGAGGGAGATTTTTTAATGGAAGTTATTTTATTCATAGCTGGATTTGTGTTAGGCGGGATTGCGGTATATATTCCACAGCACTTGAGCCGTAAAAACGAGAGAAAAAACACTGATGCAATGCTTGAATTGATGAAAAATAATTCTGATTCAATGTTTGAACAGATGAAGCTTTATTTTGGAAATATGGTAACAACAGTTACTACGCTTATGATTGTATCGCTGGTCGGGTTTGTTGGATATTCAATCAGTAGCAGAAACAACATTAATTTCTGGGGCAGAAGGAGCCTGTTTATTTTGGCATATAGTCTTGTTATATGCTGCTTTGCAGCTGCAAGAGACGGACTGGATAAAACAATTCAGTATACGATAGATGGAAGCTGTAATCCTGGAATATTTTCACTTGTGAGCGTTCCAAACATCGTTGGATGTGTCGGAGCTGCAATCATAATTATTGCAGCAATAGCAACACCAATTGCAAAGTCACAGCATATGCGTGAGATATGGTTTTATGTGATGTCCGGTGGAGTGATGCTAAAGATTGTAGTTATGGAGATTGCAAGAATTATACAGATGTTTTAGGAGTGTTTTCATGAGAGTAGAGACTGAAAGAATGGGAGGTGACATTACCGTAGAATATAAAAATGGTTTTGTAACAGTTGAAGAAAATCAATATATCATCATGGAACGAATAATAATGTAGAATGACAGGAGAAAAAAGATATGAAGAATAAGTCATTTTTGATGATTTCTGTAATTATGGAGCAAACAGAGGCGAAGGAACAAGAGGTAGTACAGCTCCCGGATGAACCGTAAATGAAAAGTTTTGTTAATCCCCCATTTGAAATGGGGGCCGAGGCAAAGCCGGAGCGTTACCTAGAGTATTAAAAAACTCCTATGCTATCTTCAGACTAGATTGCATTCTCTTTTAAAACATATCTTGTTGGACGTGCTTGTAACAGGAGTACTGTTTGTATTGATGCATTTTCCGTTCAGAATGGTTGCTTATGACATGTCATTTTGGGAGATCATATCAAATGTAAGATATATAGCAGATTTGTTTATAACACATCTTATCTTGGCTTATATTAGAATCAAATCTGATAGCTTATATGGTGCAATCCTTCCCCATTGGGTTTCGGATTTTGCCTATAGAATTGTTATACATATATAGAAAGTTAAATTGTAAATGTAACAGGAATAGTGATTAAAAAATTGAGAGATGAATTTGAATTTTTAGATTTGAGGTATAAAAGGAATGAATGCTAAAGAGTGTATGATTGAAGCTGATAAATTGTTGCAAAAATGGAGTTGTTATTCTATAGAAAACAGAAGGTATATTGAGAAAATATTTAATGGTTCCAATAGGTATGACATGATGTTAAACGTAGATGTAATGCAGAAACAGGCAAAGATTTATGTATTGGAAAGAGGAGTGACAATTTATGAGTACAGAACGGAGAGGAAAGAGATTGTAATATATGCTGTTCTTCGTGATATTATTGGGATAATTTCCGATACATTTATATGTGATTCACATGTTGATGAAAAGGGATACCTGCATTTTACTGAAAATGTATCCAATTATAGAAAGAAAATAACCGATGAGGCATTTTCATTAATGGGAGAGCCATATAATGAGTGGAATCGACAAGGGATTTCTATTTGGGATTTTAACCGAAGTTTTGCGGGGGAATAAACGCCCAACTTTCAGTAATACGCTCTGTTGATGTGCTGATTTTTCTACGATATACTCCTTCAAAAAG
>URXT01000040.1 GCA_900551915.1 uncultured bacterium | reverse complement strand
TTCTGCTTATTGACCCTAATAAATAAAATAACACAAAATGTTATGAGTATCAATATTAATAATAATAAAAAAAAATATGTACAATATCCTTTTTTTAATAAAACTGCAAATGATGTTTTTGTCAAATCTTCACAGCCTTTTGCAGCCCATAAAAGGATTAACTTTATGGGATATCCTGTTTATATCGTAGATGGAGGAAACCAGGCAACAGATATGCAGCATTTTGCTACTGCAGCAAGCAAAGATATTGAACTTCATATGCGTAGAGCTGAAGATGCTCCTAATAATGAATATAACTTGAATAAACCTTTGAAAAATATAGAAACACAATTGCGCAGACTAAATGATTACGGTCTTACTGATGAAAATTCATACGTTGCAGTTCCGATTATAATTCCTGTTTCGCTCGAAAACCTCGCCGAGCAGTACAAGAGGGTAATGGGTAATTATATTCATCTAAAACCGCATACTACACAGTCTTCAAAAGAAAAACTTCTTACCTTTTTGGAACGCCTTTATTCCGAGCCGGATAAATACCGTAAATATATCGAATATATGGATCCTGAAAACCTAGGTCTAGAATATGCATACGGAATTATACAAGAAATCAACAAGTTAAAATGTAAAAAGGTGTACGTTCCTGCCGGATACCCGCAGGAGGAAACTCTTAACTGGCTTGCAGGTGAAAGGGGTGAAAAACCTGAACTGACCAACTATCTGGCAACCGGTTATGACGAAGATAACAAAGTTCACAATATGCTGAATTACATAAAAGATCAGGGCTGGTACGATTTTAATCTTCTGGCGCTTTCAAAGGCAGACGTTGTAAATTTGAAAAAAATGGATGGATATTCTGACCACATATACTCTTCCTATGATACAACAGTAAACGACGGTGCAAGAGGTGTATTTAACCTTTATCCAATAAGAGAAAACGGTCAAATTAAAGGCTACAGCTTTAATGACACCGTAACAAACGAGTATCCTGTAGAGGAATTTCCGTATAATGATGAAGTCAAAGATATTGCAAAATTCGTTGGATTAAGTGTAGACGAAGCAGTTGCGGATGATGCTGAAACTTACAGGTTTAAACAGGCAATGCATGAAAATAGAATTGATGAGTCTTTTTCAGGAAAACTTTATCCTGTCTGGAAGCTGTTCGATGAAAATGAATTGCGAGAAAAGAAAATATTTGCAAAGGGCGATTTTGTAGATTATAAATTACAAAATTTTTTCAGGCGTAACGGAGATTACAAAATAATTTATCCAAAAGGTGATTGTGAAAACAGCGGCAGACCAAGTGTTAAGGCAATGTGGGGAAGCTCTTATTCAATACTATCTGCAATTAAGCGGGATATTGATAAACGTCGTATAAAAGATAACTTAAAAGCATACAACAATTTGGATTTAAATAGCGCCATATTAAATTTACTTTCGAATGCTTCAGACCAAAGAAATATCGGAAATCTTAATGATGCAGTAAAACACCTTTCAAAGGCAGTAGAATACATTGATATGGATGGTTTTAACCCAAATAATTCAATGCATATGAATGCATATAAAGATTTGGCAGATCTCAAGTTTGAGCTTGGTAATTATGATGAAGCTAACGGACTTTATAATTTTTACTTGAACAATGTATGTAAAAATTACAGATTAAGCTTTTCTGAGTCTGATAAAGATAAATATATAAATGAAATTAAAAGATTATTCCACAGGTTGGCACAAGTGGCGCGTAAACGCGGTGAAGAAGATAACGCAAAGATTTGTGAAAGAGCCGCATATGAAGTCGGCTACTCAAGATTGGGAGAATATGTTATCAAGCGCAGAGCTGATAATGATGTTAATATAGGAGATATATTTGTATGAGGATTAATGGTGTGAAGGGAGCAGCATTTTGCGGTGCGATAATAGATTCGCATATGCATTCAGGTCATTGGAAAAGAACACAAGGCTCAAAAGAACTAATAAATTTTGACAATGACTTTATGGATAAATTTGTAAAATCTCCGCTTGAGGTTTCCGTTCAGGGAGTGCAGCAGAAGGATTCGGTTGAAAAAGCTATAATATCAAATCTGGATTGTTTTCTAGAAGAGGTGCTTAAAGGCGAAATTACAGGAAATAAAGAAATGCTGGATTTCTGCGAGAAAAACCCCAGGTTTTTTGCGCTTGCTGCCTGTCAGCCATCTAAAACAAACGGCAATGCAACAAATATTAATATGCTCATCAGTGAAAATCCCGGTAAATTTGTTGGACTTAAATTTCATCCGAGAAACTTTAAAACACCAGCCGACAGTGATGTTTATAGGGCTTATATGTATGTAGCAAAAAAATATAACCTTCCCTGTGTTTTTCATTCAGATGTTTCCATAGATGAAACCGGCAATGTGGCAGACAATATATCTTCACCTGAGGCAATTTACAAAGCTGCTAAAGTTTATCCGGAGGTTCCGGTTGTAATGGCTCATATGGGAGCAGGAAATGCAAAATCGCACCAAAACGCCATTGAAGTTCTGTTAAAATCAATAGACAACAATGATGCAAAGCTTTATGTTGATTTGTCATGGGTTGATTGGGGGGCAAACGGTTTAAGCAGCAGTGAACAACCCAGCGTTGTAACGCTTATAAAAGAACTTCAAAAACGTAATGCAACAGATCGTATCCTTTTTGGAACAGACGCACCTTTAGGTTGTTTTGGTGAAGCTTTAAGAGAAAATTATTCACCTGTTCAAGCTTATGAAAAAACTGTCGGAGATTTGAAGACAGTTATTAAACAAAACTTTAATGATAAAGCTGATGAATTAATAGAAAAGATTTTTTATAAGAATGCAGATGAACTATTCTTTCAAAAACAATGGGCACAAGTTAAAGAAAAAAATATAAAAAGTATTTCGACTTTAAAAGTTGTTTCCTTTATAGGCCTTGCTCTTGCGGCGTTAGGAGTGCTAGGGCTGCTTGCAGATAAAATGTCTCCGTCAAAAGAAGTAAGCTTTAATAAATAAGTAAATAAGTTGAGAAAAATTAAAAAAATGCCGCTTTATAAGCGGCATACTTTTTCATCTTCCATTTATTTAATTCTAACTTACTTGAATATCTTTTTCAAAACCAAAAAGCGAACTTACACTTTCACCGTCATGGATTCTTGAAATTGCCTGACCCAAAAGAGGAGCAACTGAAAGCTGTTTGATATTTGGAGGCATTTTGTCCATATCAAGCGGGATTGTATTTGTTACAATGCATTCTTTGATTGGAGCGTTAGCAAGCCTTTCGATGGCCGGGCCGGAGAAAACCGGGTGCGCGGCGCATACGTAAACATCTTTTGCACCTTCTCTTTTAAGAAGTTTTGATGCTTCGCAAATTGTTCCTGCCGTGTCAATAATATCGTCGAACATAATGCAGATTTTGTCTTTGACATCACCGATTACATGTGAAGCAATGGCTTCATTGTGTTTGTCGCGGCGTTTATCGATTATTGCAAGCGGGCAGCCGATTGATTTTGCAAAATGTCTTGTTCGTTGAACTCCGCCGGTATCAGGACTGACAGCAACCATATCATCAGGATTCATGTTTAAACTTTTAATATAGTTTACTAAAATCGGAGTTGCAAAAATGTGGTCAACAAGAATGTTAAAGAAGCCTTGGATTTGGCCGGTATGTAAATCCATTGCAAGAACTCTGTTTGCGCCTGCTGTTGTAAGCAAATCAGCAACTAATTTTGCAGTGATAGCTTCACGTCCCGAGGTTTTTCTGTCCTGTCTTGCGTAACCATAATAAGGAATTACTGCTGTAATAGATTTAGCACTTGCACGTTTGAACGCGTCAATTATAATCAATAATTCCATAAGATTTTCATTAACCGGATTGCAAAGCGGCTGAATGATAAAAACATCGTCGCCCCTAACACTTTCTTTTACTTGAACGTATATTTCACCGTCAGCAAAGTTCTTAACAATCATCGGCCCGATTGAAGTTCCAAGATAATCAGCAATTTCCTGTGCTAATTTAGTATTTGAACGTCCTGCAAAAAGTTTTATATCATGAGTCGGGTTGATTGTTCTTTCAAGCTGTTCGGAAGCTAATTCTAATACCATTTTAATCCTTTCTGCCACCAGCTATGGTAATAATCTTTTTAATGATTATTTTTTCTCCTGCCTAATTATTATATTCTCTGATATACTGAAACTTCAAGATTTTTTTAAGTAATATTACGTAAAAAAGGAGCCGTTCGGCTCCCTAATATTTTTAATTGTCCGGTCCTATGCTGTTAAGCCCTACGCTCAAAATTGAAAGCAATAACGCTCCTATAAATGCGCTGAAAAATCCGTCGACTTCAAAGCCCGGTGCAATGAAACCTGCAAACATAAACAGCAGTGCATTAATAACGAGTGTAAAAAGCCCGAGTGTTACGATATTTATAGGCAAAGTTACCAATATAAGAGCAGGTTTGATAAATACATTTATAAAAGCCATAACTATTGCAACAATTAAAGCATTTAAAAATCCGGCAACATTAATTCCCGGCACAACCCATGCAATAAACATTATGATGAGCGCAAAACCTATCCAACGTAAAAACAGTAACATATTTAACTCCTTATTTTTTATTTTATTATAACGGTCTGCACCTGCTCAGGCATTCCCGAAAAGTAGAACGCCGCTGAGAATAATTACGTAATAAGAAAGAATAATGTTTTAAAAATGAAATTGACTTTTCAACTTCACTTTTCACTTTTCACTCTAACATTGACTTTTCACAAAAAAACATTAAAAACTCTAAAAAACCCATCCAAACAGATGATTTTTTTTTATGAAACTACGTCAAACTGTAAATAGAGCCGTATAATCATAAAAAAGCGAAAAGAGGAAAAGTTATGAGAATCAATGGCGGAATTCGTTATATGGAACGCGGAATTGACCTGTCAATCAGAGCGATGCAGGTTCAGACCGAGTTGATGTCCATTGCAAATGAAAACGTTAATGGCTTTGATAAAATCGGATATCAACGTCAGGAAGCCATTGTTTCATCTTTCACGGAGTTTTTAGGTACTAACGGAATATCAAAAACCACAGATACAAAAGTCGGTAGAATTTCCATGTCTTCAAATCCTCTGGACTTTGCGATTGCAAAAGAAGGATATTTCCAAACAGAAGGTGATGATGGTATAAAGCTTACGCGTGACGGACGTTTCAAAATTGATAAAGACGGAAATCTTCTGACGCTTGATGACCGGCGTGTTCTTTCAAATTCCGGCATGCCCATAAAACTTCCGCTTATTCCCGAGAAAATTGAAGATATCAAAGTTGACGACAGCGGGCTTGTGAAGGTTCTGAATAAAGAAACCGCAGAAATGGAAATTGCAGGCTGTATCGGCGTTGTTGACGCAAACGGCATTCTTGTTATGGACCCGCAGGTTAAACAGGGTTATAACGAGTATTCAAATGTTTCTCTTCAAAACGAGTTTATCGGAATGATGCCGGTTATCAGAAACTTTGAAGCTAACAGACAGCTCTTTATGATACAAAACCAGAATTTGCAAAAAGTCATTTCACAACTTGGCAGCACTTCATAACATAAGGATTTAAAACTATGCAAAACTTGCAGGCAATTATCAGAAAAAGCGTTAATAATGTTACAAACCAGTGGGACAGACTGGGTTATGTTGCAAACGACCTTGCAAACTTCAATACCCACGGCTATAAGTCTGTTCGGTTTGAACAAATGCTTGGTGAAGACGGTTATTTGACCGGTGCAATTCGAACAGACCATAAGAACGGCTCAATTCAGATAACAAGCAATCCTTATGATGTTGCTCTGACAGGACCGGGCTTTATACCCGTTGTTTCACCGCAGGGTGAAGTTCAATATACCCGCGACGGAGCTTTTAAGCAAGGCAAAGACGGCTACCTCGTTACAAACGATGACTGGATTGTCGGCGAAGGTATAAAAATCCCGACAAACTGCTACAAATTTATAATTAAACCAAACGGTGATGTAATTGCACATGACGCAGTAGATTCTCCGGGCAAAAAAATCGGAAATATTCCGGTTGTTCAGTTTGACAATCCTGAAGGGCTTGAGCAAGGCGGTTTGAATAAACTTGTGGCAACCGAAGACTCCGGCGAACCGCGCTTAATAAAAAATCACGAATATATTGCACAAAATAATATTGAAAATTCCAACGTCAATATTTACGATAACGTTAACGTCATGCTGAGACTTAATGCTTCAATGCTTGCAAGTACAAGACTGATGAAGGTCGTTGACGATATGTATAACAAATCGATTAATATTCGTGAATAAGGTTTTTAATCCCTGCTCCGGCTAATTTCAACCGGAGCCGGAAATCTAAAAAATGAAAGGACAAAAATGTTTACACCTCTAGATCATATGGGAAAAGTCGGACTTATGATGGATCTGATTACACAAAGGCAGGTCGCATTAGGTTCCAACCTTGCAAACATGGATACGCCCGGTTACGTAAGGCGTGATGTTGATTTCTCCGAATACTTAGGCTCGATGAACAGTCCTCTTGAAACGAAGTTATCAGAAAGACTGGGGGCTTCAGCGGTAATTTCGCAAAGAACTTATGAAGAAATCAGGCCGGATAAAGAATTGATGGAACTGCAACAGAACGCACTTCTTTATACTATGGCAACCAGACGCATGTCAAATATCATCACTGAAATGAAAACTGTGATAAATGTAGGTAAATAATATTGCGGCGGGTTTCCCGCAGCGTAAAAAAGAACAGGAGCATAAATTATGAGTCTTATGGGTTCAATGGATATAGGTCAAAGAGCACTCCGCTCACACGGATTGCGGCTTGACGTGCATTCAAGAAACATGGCAAACGTTGATACCCCGAATTATGTAAGACGTATTCCTATTTTGAATGCAACTGAAGAAATCTCCTTCCACGGGGTTCTTAACGAGATGAAAGAAGATGTTTTCGGCGTTGGAACTTTGCCGCTTTTACAAGGTGGAGTTGTTTTTAACGGATGTATTGAAGACCCGACCCTGGGTGAAAAGATTTATAAACCCGGACATCCGGATGCTGATGAAAACGGTTATATCAGAGCTTCAAACGTTAACCCGATGGTTGAAATGGCGGATGCCATCATGGCGCAAAGAGCTTACGAAGCCAACCTTGCGCTTGTAAATATAACTAAATCCATGGCGTCGCGTGCAACAGAAATCGGCAGATAATCAGCGAATGTCTTTAGGGGTCTATATTCCAATTATCTCTCATTATTTTTGCAAAACAATATAGCCCTGTTGTTTTACATTCTTCATCGACTTCATCATCTGAACGGTCATTGCCTGCCGGAAGCAGGCCTCTTTCGGTCATTACATAAATATATACATCTTTTCCTAAAGTATTAGGGTTTTTGAAGCCGTTTACGTCAACTGCAATAACAACTATTGCTGCATTATTTGTTACGTCAACGCCAAAGGTTTCAGAGACGTTGCCTGCATGATTAAACGACCATGTATCTATTGTAAATGCATATCCATCTATTGTTGTGAAACTAATAACTCCTGAGCCGATACCTTTCAGATTACCGTATTTTGTTTTCTTTTTTGTATATGTTTGCGGCCAGCAGCCGGCTTTTTCTTCACAGAAGCTTTGAACTTTAAATTGAGGTTTAAGATAATTGTCATAAAAGAACTTAGCACTTTCTGTGCCACCGCCGTCTTTGATTAATGAAAGATATCTAAAATCACCGTCAGGGACCGCTCTCAACATTGCTTGATACGTTACTGAATATAGTTTTTTTAATTGTGTTGAAAGAACCTTACTCTGATATTTGGCAACAAGCGATGGTAAGGTCATAGCTGCAATAATTCCTATTATTCCGAGTGTTATTAAAGTTTCGGCCATTGTGAATGCCATAATTTTTTTTGATATTTCCATAGATCCTTCTTTTAAATTATTAATTTAATTTTAAATTAATAATTTAAAATTGTCAATATTTTTTAAACTAAGTTATGCTTAATTTATGGGAATCTGCAATGATATTAAGAAAATAATGATTGATAAAGACATGACTTTAACCCAGTTGGCACAAGTTATTTCAAAGAAGAAAAATAAACATTATACTGTGCAAAACTTGTCGCAAAAACTTCGTAACAATACTTTAAATTCACATGAAATTGAAATAATTATGCAGGCTCTTAATTATAAAATTATTTTTTACCCGAATTCATAATTGTGTTATAATTCTTGCTATGTAAAAGCCATTTTGAAAACAGCAGGAGTTTGTATGACAAAAGTTTCCGTAATTATGCCGGTTTATAACGTTGAAAAATATTTGCCGCAATGCATTGAGAGTGTTCTTGCGCAATCTCTTAATGATATTGAAATTATTTGTGTGAATGATGGCTCAACAGATGACTCGCTTAAGGTTTTGCAGGAGTTTAAGGCTCGCGACAATCGGATTGTCATCATTGACAAAGCAAACGAAGGTTCCGGCATTGCCCGCAATACTGCACTTGCAATTGCAAAAGGCGAATATGTTTATTTTGTTGATTCTGACGATTGGCTTGACAATGCCGGTGTTCTTGAAAAACTTTATAATAAGGCAGTTGCGGACAATTTGGATATTTTAATCTTTGGCGGACTTTCCTGCTACGAAAAAGACGGCAAAATCGCCAAAAGCAAGGGCGGTTACAGCCTTAGAAATCTTGATAAAAAATATTTTAACAAGGTTTTTAGTGCAAAAGACATCAAAAAAGACGTTTTTAAGTTTCCTTCAACCGCCTGGACAAAACTTTACCGCCATGAATTTCTTCTTGAAAACAATATCAAATTCCAGCATATAAAGGTAGGTCAGGACCAGCTTCCATTTTTCCATTCAATGATTTTAGCAAAAAGAATTGAAGTGATTGAAGAATTTCCGTATTGTTATCGTAAAAACCGTGTTGGAAGCGCAATGACAGTAAAAAAGAAAAAGAATTTTTCACCTATATTTGTGACGCGTGCAGTTGAGGAGCTTTTGAAGAAGCTTGGCCTGGAAGATGATTACGCAGAACTTGCGCTTGGAAGATATTTTGGAAAAGCAACCTCGTGGCTTGGAAAATTCCAGGAGGATTTAAAGCAGGAATATTATGTGGAATATATGGAGCTTTTAACGCATCTCCAAAATAGCCGAAACGGCTGGTGGAAGTACTTTAATCCGACAATAAAAGACGGTTACTGGACATTAAAAATGAAACAATTTGTAGCAAAACAAAAATTTATGCTTTTAAAATAAAAATGTTTATGTTACATTAAGTCATGCGAAGAAAGTTCGTTGAAAATTTTATAATGAATATGTTGTAGTGGCAGGAAACACCTCAACACAGCAATAAAAGAAAACGATTAAATATCGTTTTCGCTCTAGCCGTCGAGGAACACGCAACGCGTTTCCGTCACAGCAATGAGTTCAAAATAGTAAAAATTAAATATTAATTGATATGTCGACGTGACGGAATCGGTATACGTGCACGTTTGAGGGGCGTGTGGGGCAACCCGTGCGGGTTCAAGTCCCGCCGTCGACACCATAAAAAAGTGGCTTCAGTCCACTTTTTTATTTACGTCTTTTTGGTAAGTATACCCAAAAGACCTGTATCATAATATTTTTTAATATATGCCACGGTTAAAAGTTTCACCATAAAGGTATTCTTTTTCGTTGTGTTATATAAAATATGCACATCGAAAATGTTGCTACTTCCTTAATAAAAAATAATTTTGTGAAAGTAAATGGCAAAAAATATATTGGCGATTTAAAATATATATTATACGGAAACTTTTTTCATTTCCTTGTAAATGCAGCACTCCGTAATATGGTCATTAACCATTCCAATTGCCTGCATAAACGAATAAATTATGGTTGAACCGACAAATTTAAATCCCATTTTCTTTAAGTCTTTGCTGATTTTATCGGAAAGCGGCGTTGTGACAGGGATGTCTTTGACACTTTCCCAATGCCCGATAATCGGCGTGTTATCTACATAACTCCATATAAATTTATCAAAACTTCCGTATTTTTCTGCAACTTCTAAAAATAATTTGGCGTTTGTTATAGTGGCATTTATTTTTAACCGGTTTCTTATAATACCTTTGTTGTTCATAAGTTCTTCTATCTTTGCATCACCATAAAGCGCCACTTTTTTAGGGTCAAACCCGTCAAAAGCCTTGCGGTAAGCTTCCCGCTTTTTCAAAATGGTTATCCAGGAAAGCCCTGCCTGCGCACCTTCTAAAATTAACATTTCAAAAAGCTTTATGTCATCATGCACTGGTCTTCCCCACTCATTGTCATGATAGTCAATGTAAATCTGTGTATCCCCAGCCCAAGAACATCTGACTTGTTTTTTCATCACGCTTTCCTTTTTTACTAATTTTTTGAAACTTCATCTGTCGCTTCAAGCTTAAATGTTACTGGTCTTAATCCGTCATTGCAGCATACAATTGCAACTCCGGGCGTTTTTATCCAGTCGTTGTAATAAAATAAGTTTTTATCAGCGCCATGGGCAAGCGCAAATACATATTGATAAATTGCTTTCCAAGCTTCATCACAAAAGCCTTCGGGTTTTGCCCAGTCTGCATAAAATACCTGTCCGGCAGTGTGAAAAGGGCAGCTTTTCAAGCCTTCAATGCCGTATTCTTTTGCGAGTTCATCATCAAAACCTTTTTTTAAAACAGTTATTTTAACTTTTTTCATCATAACTTTGTCCTCTTTCAATATTTAACTTTTGGGTTGTAATTCTGAAACTAAGTAACAGAAAAAGGTCTTCTTTACAGGCTTTCAAGCCTATATTATCATAAATTTATTAAAAATAAAAGGAGTTATTTATGAAAACAAGGCTTCACCACAACTGAGGGATGAAGCCTTGTTTATTTTATTAAGAACTATTTACATCCAATCGCACGCATCATGGTTGCAGAGCGTTTTTTCCAAATCGGTCATAACCTCCTCTTTTGTCATTTCGTAAGTTACGGGAGTTATTGATATTTTGTTTTGCCGGATTGCTGCAATATCCGAATGAGAATCCGCAGACTCGTTGGTAAGCTCGCCAGCCATCCAGTAGTAAACTTTTCCTCTGGGGTCAACTCGTTTTTCATATGTATTAGTGAACATTCTTGAGCCTAATTCCGTAATAGCAATTCCTGCAATGTCGTCAGCGTCAAGCAAAGGTACATTTACATTTAAAAGAGTTTTTTGAGGGAAATTGAAGTCTTTTAAACGTTTTAACATTCCCCGGACAAATTTTGCAGTGAAGTCGAAATCTTCATAATCAGAATGCATACTTGCCAGTGAGACGGCAATGCTTGGAATTCCCATCATCGCGCCCTCCATTGCACAGCTTACAGTTCCTGAATACAAAATGTCTGAACCTAAATTAGGACCGTGGTTAATTCCGGAAATTACAATATCAGGCTGCTCTTCCTCGGTTAAAATTGCATTAATCCCGATTTTAACACAATCCCCCGGAGTTCCTGTTGTTACCCAGGTTTTTCTTGCGCCGCTTATTGCTTCAAGTTCCTCAACTCTCAGCGGGGTATGCAAAGTGAGTGAATGCCCCGCTGCACTTCGCTCTCTGTCCGGTGCTATTACATATACATCATGTTCCTGTGCAAGTTCTTTAGTCAGCACGCGGATGCCGTTTGCGGCTATTCCATCATCGTTTGAAATAAGTATTTTCATATTTCTCCTCTCCCAAAATAATTATATTTTCTACTATATTTAATATTCCCCTAAAATACAACCTTTTAATAATTTATATTATTAAGAAATGTAAAGAAATATAAAAATAATAGCTTTTTTATAGCAATTTTATATATAAAAAATACTTTATATATATGAACACGAGGAACGCTTAAAATTGAGGAATCAAACAGATTTTAAGCACACACTACACTTCACACTATTTGAGGAATGAATCAACGTTTATTCCAAGAGCCCCCTAAAAAGGGCTCTTTTTTTGGCGGACGTAGTCCGCTCTTACGTATTGGAACTGAATTAGATGGGAAGCGCTTTTGTAAGGATTAGGACTGGCAGGTGCAGTATTATGACAGAGGCGCTGGGAACGAGTAAGGCTTTCTGACGATTATAGTGGCAACTCCTCGCCCCCTGGGAGAGGGCGTCAGTGTTGTTGAGCGAAACTTACACTGACGGGTGAGGGGTGGACATAGTCCACTCTAACACATTGGAACTTAATTAGGTGATGCCGCTGGCGTGAGGATTAGGTAAGAGTTGTTGCTTATTAGTGTTAGCGCTGGGAAGGATAGATGTCTTTTGACGATATCTATGAAGATATGAAAGTTTTTATGTAGTCCGTTCTTACATATTGGAGCTGTCATACAGAGGGCGCTTTGGTTTGGATTATGGAGGCTAGATTAAGGATTAGGGTTTTGCGGGTTCTCCGTTTACAGAACTTCGTTTAGGCTTTTTAGCACATTGTAATAAACCTTTAGCTTATCTTCAGTTGACTCATTTAACAAATTGATAATATCTTTCACATATGGTCTTTCTTCAATGTCTATTGTATTGAAAAATTTTATATTTAAGTCAAGAACAGAGGCAATCTTAACAAAGTTTTCAAGCTTGGGACTTGTAAAACCGCTTTCAATACGGTAAATTTGTTTTTCATCAATCCCGGTAAGTTCTGCAAGCTGAAATTGCGAAAGATTTTTGGACTTTCGTGCTTTTTTTATTTCATTTCCTACATTCTGCCTGTCAAGATTATTTAACAATTTAGTCACCATTTTTGTTTGTTTTATATATTTTAGAGCATTTCTGTCCGGTCAAAAAGTACATTTTTGTCTAATATATTGAAAAATAGACAAAAGTGTACTATAATGTATTTAAAATATTTTATTGACATGCTCAATAATCAGATAATTAATTAGGAGGACAATATGAAAAATTTTGTAAAAAATCATATTTTATACAAGTGCAAAAACAAAGCAGACACTGACAGGTCACAAAAAATTTGTCAAACAGCATTTACACTCGCAGAAGTTCTGATTACACTTGGTGTTATCGGAATTGTCGCTTCAATGACTCTTCCGTCTCTTATTCAAAAACAACAGGAAAAGGCAAGAGTTGTTGCATTGAAAAAGTTTTATTCAGTCATCTCACAAGCTTACGAATTTGCAGTTTTGGAACATGGGGAACCTGATGTTTGGGGATTTTCATTAAATGATTCAGAACTGCTTTTGTCTAATTTAAAATCACAAATGAAGTTTATAAAATTCTGTAAAAACGGAGATAAATGCCATCCTGCAGCTAAAATTGCTTATCGAAACGGAAACCGGATAAATAATAATATCTTTAATCCGAGCAATAATACACGTTATGCTGCAGTTTTAGCTGATGGAATGATTATTGGAACATGGGTTCAAAGTCCTGATTGCAAAGCTTCATATGGACCTGGTAAACATCTTTCAAATGTGTGTGGTGAATATATGATTGATATAAATGGTGCGAAAAACCCAAATCGTTATGGTGATGATATTTTTATTTTTAATATAACAAAATATGGTATTGTTCCAGTGGGAGCGCAAATTTTTGATAATGTCTATGAGCAAAATGAGGATGAAAATACTAGGTTCAACACAAAAAATTACCGTTTTGATACGGGCTGCCTTGACAAAAACGCATATGGGTTTGGCTGTGCTGGATGGGTTTTACAAAATGAAAATATGGACTATTTGCATTGCACGAATCTTTCCTGGAACGGCAATAATAAATGTAAGTAAAAGAATGGAGAATTGCGTTTTGCCGGCAGAAGAGTTTGAAGAAATGAATCAGCTTATCAAGACGACTTTCTGCGATATTGAAACAATGTATTCAAGGCTTATTTTGAATATCGGGTTAAAACTTGGGGGTACGGTGTAAAACCCCTATTTTGACACAAGAATATTTACCCAGGCTAATTTTCCTCTTTTATTTATTTTAAGGGGAATTTCTTTTTTTGTTTGTTCGGGGGTAAAATCAGATTTCTGATAATTAATTAAAAAACGCATAAATTCAGGGCTAAACATTAAGACTCCTTATACACTTTAAAATTGAAAATAATACACATACTACCACTTTGTATATATATAAAAACATAAAAATTACCAGATTTGTCAAATTTTAAATAAAAGTTTACATATATTAATAAGATTATTTTTGTTATATACTCCTATAATGAGGAGAAAAAATGAAACAAACTTCTATAATTGATATAATTTCACCTGTAATGGTTGGGCCTTCAAGTTCACATACTGCCGGAGCTGTACGTTTGGGGCTTTTAGCAAAAAATATCTATAATGAGATTCCAGATAAAGTTGTTTTTAAACTTTATAATTCTTACGCCCAAACAGGAAAAGGCCATGGTACTGATAAAGGTTTGTTGGCGGGAGTTTTGGGACTTTCGGTTGACGATGTTCAAATTAAAGATATTTTTGATTCGGAAATATCTAAAGAATTTCAATATGAGTTTCAATTTTACGAAGATTTTAACCGTCACCCAAATGCCGTTGATATAATATTTGAAGGACGCCGCAATATGGTAATTTCAGGAAATTCTGTAGGTGCAGGTGAAGTTGAAATTACAAACATAGACGGGTTTTCTGTAAGTTTGACAGGAAAATATAACACTCTGCTTTTAGTTTATAAAGATGTGCCAAATATGATTAGCAGAGTAACGAACTCAATACACGTTAACATTGCCTCTTTTCACTGCGACCGCTCAGCAAAAGGTCAGGAAGCGTCAATGACAATTTGCCTTGATGGCGAAATTAACCAGAAAGTTGTAGATTTCTTGAATTTAATTGAGGATGTCTACATGATTAGATATATAAAAAAGTTGGAAAGTTAATATGACAAAAATTATTAATACATTTAAAGATTTGGAAAAAGAATGCGAAATCAGCGGGAAAAAGATTTTTGAGATTACGCAGGAGTACGAAGCTGAACTTGCTGAAACCAATGTTGACTCTATTCGTTCGGTTGTGAAAAAGTCTCTTGATGCTATGAAAGAAGCCATACAAACAGGCCTGAAAAGCAAAGAAATGTCAATAAGCGGAATGTGCGGAGACGACTGTGACCGCTTGCAAAAAAGATTTTCAGATGAGCGGGCACTTTTTGGACAAACTTTTGAAAAGATAACCACATACGCCTTGGCAACTATTGAAGAAAATTTGCGAATGGGTAAAATTGCAGCCTGTCCAACGGCAGGTTCATGTGCAATTGTGCCTTCAGTTCTTGTCGGAGTTAGCGAAGATTTAAATACTTCTGAAGAAGATCAGATAAACGCCCTTATTACGGCTGGTATTGTTGGAAGAATTATTTCAACAAAAGTTGCTCTTGCCGGAGCTGTAGCAGGCTGCCAGGCAGAATGCGGAGTTGCTTCCGCCATGAGTGCCGCAGCCTTGACTCAGATACGTGGCGGAAGTGTTAACCAGATTTTGAATGCAGTCGCTCTTGCTATGAAGAATCTGCTCGGATTAACATGTGACCCTGTTTGCGGACTTGTGGAAATTCCTTGCGTAAAAAGAAATCCATTTTTGGCAATTCATGCGGTAACCGCTTCTGAGCTTGCTCTTGCAGGTGTAAAATCGAAAATTCCGCTTGATGAAGTTATCGACGCGCTTGAGCAAACCGGACAACTAATGTCACCAATGCTTAAAGAAAGTTCACAAGCAGGGCTTGCTGCAACAAAAACCGCATTAGACTTAAAGCATAAATTATTTTATTCCATCCCCCCTTGCGCGTGTATAAAAAATGATTTATAATAAAAAAGAGCAAAGAAAAAAG
>URXT01000039.1 GCA_900551915.1 uncultured bacterium | reverse complement strand
CCAGAACACCGATTATCGCTAAGCCGATTACAAATTCCCCGATCGTTAGCGCTGAAATCTTTCCATAAAAATTAAGTAACGAGTTTACACATTTTTTGCAACACAAATGTAACTTGTGGCAAGTTAAGTTTGGAGAGCTTTTCTTTTTAGCTCGTAAGAATTCTTTCATACTTTTTGCTCCTAATATTTTTAACATACTTATTCAATTTTTCAGGAACGCAGAAAAGGCCGGCAAAGAATTTGTCGGCCGTTAAATCTGCACATCACAATCGGACATCAGGAGTATCTGAAGTCCGCCCTTTCCTGCAGTTGCCTTTTTGGACGGGTGAATCATGATGATTATTGTTCCTTTTGCTCAATATATTACTCTTTTATTATAACATTTATGCAGGGAGATTTCAAGAGTGGTTTGTATTTTATTAATATTTTTGGTATGATTGTTGTATAGAGTTATTCAGATTTGGAGGAAAATATGTCAGGACACTCAAAGTGGTCAACAATTAAACATAAAAAAGCAAAAGTCGACAGTCAAAGAGCTGTAGTATTTCAAAAATATTCAAGAGAGCTGATTGTATCGGCAAGACTTGGCGGGCCTGATCCGGCTGGAAACTTCAGATTAAGAACAGCAATTGAAAAAGCAAAGGCTGCCGGACTTCCGAATGACAACATTAAAAGAGCAATTGAGAAAGGTGCCGGCTCAGGAGCCGCAGACAATTATGAAGAACTTATTTACGAAGGCTATGCTCCTGGCGGAGTGGCTGTTGTAATTGAAGCAATGACGGACAATAGAAACAGAACAGCAGGAGATATAAGAAGTTTCTTCACAAAATTTAACGGAAGCCTCGGCGCAACCGGATGTGTCGGCTGGATGTTTGACCAACGCGGAGTTATCAGATTTGACGAATCAGTTGATTTTGAAAAACTTTTTGAAACTGCAATAAGCCTTGACGCACTTGACATTACTGAAGAAGACGAAGAATACAAGGTTATAACAACAGTTGAAAACTTCCAGAATGTAGTCGAAGGCCTTGAAAAAGCCGGTTTCAAAAGTGTAACAGCCGAGTTTACAAGAATTCCGCAGAACACCATCGAAATCACAGATGAAAATACCGCTTCACAAATTTTAAAACTTTTGGACAAACTTGAAGAACATGATGATGTTCAAAATGTTTATGCAAATTTTGACATCTCTGACGAAATTCTTCAAAAACTTGAGGGCTGATGCAGGAGTTACTGGAAAAATTGTCAAAATCTCTTGATGAAGCTTACAATGCAGCAAGCCTTGTAAGCGCATTGAAGGAGTTTTTTATAAAAAATTTCAAAATCACATGCCTTGAGGTTTATGTTTTTGATGAAAAGCTTAATCTTCTAAAAGATTTTTCAAAAGACTGGATAACAGAGGAGGATTGCGGGGAGGAAAGTTTAAAACTTGAAGAGATTTTTTTCGGATTGAACTCTGCCAAAAAACATATTTTTGAAAAAGAAAAAACATTTTATGCACTGCCAAAACGCAGTTCAAGTATCGGAATATTAGTTTTTGAAAACGGAAACAGGGAAAAATTAGTTGAATTTTTAAGAACGGCGTCTTATATTATTTCGCTGAAAATTCAAAACCTTCTTCTTGCCGAAACAATGCAGAAAAATATTGATTTTCACGAGTTGATGCGCAATATCGCAAAAATTATTGAAACACAGTATGAACTAAGCTACATTATCCCTCTTATTGGCGAAATGATTGACAAATTTATGTCAAATCATCTTATTTATATTTTTATAAAATCAGATTCGAAATTTAAGCTTTTATGGCCTTCAAACTGCAAGGATAAAAATATATTAAATGCAGTTAACAAACTTCATGAAAATCAGGAATATTTTCTGACAAATAACGGCAAAACAGGAATTTTCCCGCTTGTTTGCGAACACAGGGTTTTGGGCTGCATGGCGGCAAAAAGCATGGGAGGCGAATTAAGCGAATATGACATAAATTACCTTGAACAGCTTTCAAAACAGTCTGCAATAACGATTAACCGAGCAAACGTTTATGCAGAAATATTAAAACACGCAACACTTGACGCTTTAACAGGATTTTACAACAGACGCCAGCTGGAAGAGCGGATTAAACAGGAAACTGCAAAGGCCAAACGTCAGAAAACACCGCTTTGCGCAATAATGACCGATATCGACTTTTTCAAACGGGTAAACGATATTTACGGACATGCGGCAGGGGATTTGGTTTTAAAAACAGTTTCAAAAACAATGCGCTCGCAGCTTCGTGAATATGATATTGCAGGTCGTTACGGCGGGGAAGAATTTGCTCTTCTTTTACCTTTTACAAAGACTGAAGAAGCTGTTATGGTTGCAGAACGTTTGCGCAAAGCAGTCGAAAACAAAAAAATCGACTTATCAAAAGTTAATCAGGAATTCCCGCATAAAATTATTAATGTTACAATTAGTGTAGGAATTTACGAATTCAAAAACCAGGATAAGGCCGAAGAGCTCTTAAAAAAAGCAGACAAAGCCCTTTATGAAGCAAAAGAAACAGGAAGAAACAAGATTGTAGTGAATTATGAATAACAAAAATATTTATGAAAAAGTTTGTAAGAATTTAGAAGAAACAAAAGAACTTGCTTACCGTTTTGCAAAACTTGCCGAAGGCGGATGTTTTGTAAGCCTTTACGGCGAAATAGGCGCAGGAAAAACGGCTTTCGTAAAACTTGCGGCAGAAGCGCTTGATGTAAAAGAAAAGGTTACAAGTCCTAGTTTTGTAATCTTAAACGAATATCATACTGCAAGAATTCCTATTTACCATTTTGATTTGTACAGACTTGAAAATGAAGGCGTCAGCACAATTCTTGATGAACTTCGTGAATATTCGGAAGGAAAACAGCTTACCTTTGTTGAATGGGCGGAGTTTTCGCAGGACGAAATCCCGTTTAACCATATAAAAATCAATGTTACTTACGAAGAAGACGATTCCAGAAAATATTCTTTTGAAGCTTTTGGAGAAGATAATATCAAAATTACGGAGGGATTGAAAAATGAATAAAAATTATACACTCTGCTTTGATACCTGTCTTGAAAAAATGTATTTGACTCTCGCTTTAAATAATGAGATTCTGGCCTCCGAAGTAATAGAAAATCACGATTCAAAATATCACAGCGCGTTTTTAATCTCAACAATTTCAAATATTTTAAACAAAAACAATATAAAACCCGCGGATTTATCTTTAATCGGAATAAACATCGGACCGGGAAGCTTTACCGGCATTCGCGCCTGCACAACGGCTGCGCGAGTTATGGCTCAACAGCTTAACATAAGAGCAGCAGGCGTTTCGAGCCTCGAAATTCTGACAGAGGCCTTCAAAAACCGGCAAAACCCGTCAAAACCTGTTTTAACAGCACTTGACGCTCGCAAAAACAAGGCTTATTTATATATGGAGAACGAAATCAAAGGCGCGGTTGAAATTGACAAAGTAAAAGAACTTGCGCAAAGCGGAAATTACGAAGTTTTAACAGATGCAAAACTTGAGCCGGTTTTGGGCGGAACGGTTTACCAGACACTAAATCTGCCGCTCGGTGAAACCCTTTGTGAATTAATCCTAAAAAAAGCCGAAACCTCTGATTGCGACTGGCGTAAACTAAAACCTTTATATATTCAGCCGCCTCCGATGGGCTAAATATATTGTTTACATTTCTCAACAAAACAGCAAAATTTTTATTGTCATGTATTTAATATAACATGCGGATTTTAGGAATAAATTTATATTCAATACAACCTCAAAGAAGGAATATCGAGAATAATCATACTGATTATTCTCGCAATCAATTATTGATTGCGCAAAATGACAAATTTGTTAAATCCGCTCCTGACATCTCTTTCACTGCAATAAGAAGCGCAGGCGATTTCAGAAGCCTCGTAAATCAACGCAAAATACACTGTATATATTGCGGAAGACCGCTTTTAAGCAACAAAATCGCGGCCAGATTAAAAGCTAACGGGGTATTCTCAGGCCCGATTAAAAACTTTGCACAAGAAATGTTCAACTACATAGAATACCTTCACCCGAGCGAAAAAGAAGCTCTGAAAAAAATTACCCTTATGGCTTTTGACTATCCGAATATAAGACTTTCCGAAGCTATTAAAAAATTATATCCAAAAGCAAATGAAGAGCTTTTAAAAGAGCAAAAACCTATCTTTAAAGAGCTTTCCGGCCTTGCAAACCAAATGCCGCACGGCTGGAAAACAAAATATCAAAAACTTCTTAAAATAACCAGAAACAGACTTGAAGAAAAAGAATACATCCCGGAAGAATTCAGCGGCAAGGAATTTGCATACAAAATCTACAGAATAAGTGACACCGTTAAAGATGAATACATGGCATCAAGAATTATAAAACTAACAGAGCCGTTAACACATCCTATCTTCAAAAACCCAAAAGAACCATTAACAGAAAAATTTATTGATAAAATTTTGAGACTCACAGAAATTCGTGACGCGAACAAAAACGAGCTTACAAAATCCGACTTACAGTTATTTCTCATAGGCCAAATCAGAAAATATGCTGAAATTCTCAATCGTAAGGATATTATTAATTTTTGCGACATCGGAATCGCTACAATTGAGAAAAAACCGGTAAAAATAAAATTCAGTAACAAAGCTTTCCGCTACGATTTGAATGAAGCACTTGAAGGCATGCCGGATGACGCACTAAGAGAAAAAATCAGCTCGATTGTAAAAAGACTGCCAGATTCAAGAACAAGCGTAAATGCTTTTATCACAAAACATGAACTTGCAGCCTCAGACGCTATCGGATACGACCTTTTGCGCCCTTCCATTGTAACAATTGAGCACATGCATCCAAAATCCCAAAACGGAGCAAATGAATTATGGAACTACGCTCTTTCCTGTGAACGTGACAACAACAACCGTTCTGACAGTTATATGAAAGATTTTATAAATGCGTTTCCAAAAGAAAACCAGCAGCGCTACTTTAATGAAATTTTCGAAGAAGTTTTCAAAGGAAATATCCCAAAAGAGACAGCCCAAAGAATGCTAAAAGTATTTTTCAATGAAAGCGGCCGACAATTTGAATCACCAAAACTAAAGTCTAAGCCTAAAAAAAATTATTATTAACAAACGTAACATTTTTACAAAAAATACTGAATTCTAACCAAAAACATGCCGATATCCTGAATGTAAGTAAGTATTAAATTCAGGATATTAAAAATGAATGACACTCAATTTTCATTTAACAGGCCATACAAACCCTTTGGCATGAATGTAAAAGTTCCGGAAATCGGTGAAAAAACGTTACAGCAGGCTGGCACTACACTGAGCAACATCGCAAAAGCGCCGGTTGAGCCGTTATTCAAATTTCTGGAGGAAGGTGAACCTGTATTTAACGGTGATATAAATTATCAAATAAACAAAGCTTTTGCGGAAAGTTTTACTATTGGTTCTGCGATGCGTATGGAGGATGAAAAAATTAACGGTATGCCGCCAAGTTTTGACATGCATTTCTAAACTCGTTAAAATCGCACCAAACTCAGGAAATTTTTAATTTAACAGTGTGAAAGTGAGAGTTAAAATGGTAAGAAAAATCTTAGGAATATTTATGTCCTTTGCAATAGCAGGATTAATGCAATCAAGCGCTTTTGCACTTGATTTAAGATGGCAGAGCAATCCTATTTTGGTATGCCTTCCGCCAAATCCAAACAGCGAGCTTATGAAACAGGCATTTCAGGAATGGCAGAAAGTAACAAAAGATAAAGTAACTTTTAATTTTTTAACAGCCAATTCCTGCCCTGACGCAAAAATCACAATAAGTTACGCGCCGAATAAAGTCAAATCACTGACTTCGTATTCCTATAGAGGCACTTACTTTACAAAAGCCCATATAGAAATGGGGCTTCTAACAAAAGACGGAAATCAGGCGCCAAAAGACGTGCTGTTACTGCTTATGGAGCATGAAATAGGCCATGCAATCGGAATTACAGGCCATACAAACACGCCCAACAGTGTTATGCAGCCAACAGTAAAATCAGGATATACAATCACAAATGATTCAATAAAAGAAGTTTACAGATTATACAAATAACCGAGGAGAAAATGAAAAAGCTATTATCACTTTTAACTGTAATTTTTTTGACAACCGGAATTGCCAGGGCTGAAGAAATTATCGGCGTATGGCAATCAATGCCGATATCAGTTTACATAGAAGAAAACAGGAATGCATATCTTATGAAAAGAAGTTTCGGCGACTGGGAATCCTCAAGCAATAAGCTGGTTAGATTTACTTACACTGACAATGAAGAAGAGGCTCAGATTGTTGTAAAATTTGTAGATAAGGTTTCAGATAAAGCCGAACACGCAGTTGGACTAACATATCCCTACACAGACGGCCAAAAGAATTTCATACATGCGAAAATCGAAATTGCAAAATATTCGGATTTAAGAACAACAAAACTTCCGAACATTGACCTTCTAAAGATAATGCGGCATGAAATAGGGCATGCAATCGGCCTGCCGCATACAAACATTCCTTATGCAATTATGAATCCGACAACCAGTAAAGGACTTAATATTACAAAAGACGATATTAAGGCTCTGAAAGGAATTTACGAGAAAAATAAATCTAATTAATAATGCTCATCATCAAAAATTTTAAAATCATTGGGAATTTGTTCTTCAATATGTCGAAATAATTCTGAAAGTGACCAGTCGAAACCTTCCGCGATTTTTTTTAGAGTAACAAGCTGCGCCTCATTATCACCGCGCTCAATTCGTGATAAAGTTGCCTGAGGAATATCATTTTCATAAGCAAAAAGTCTGACACTTTTACTTCTGGCTTCTCTTAAAGCGCGTATTGCAGCTCCGACAAATTTGCAATAATGCTTTTCACGCGCCTTCATAAAAAATAACCTCTGCACCTTGACTCATATATGGATTATATGATATAGTTTTACTACAATGACTCATATTTAAGTCAAAAGTGGTACATTTTATAGTTTTAAGGTGTTGAACATGATTAAACTCAGGGCATTTACAATGGCAGAAGTCCTTATCACACTGGGGATTATTGGAATAGTCGCAGCTATGACATTGCCTTCACTCATAGGCAACTATCAGAAAAAACAAACCGCAATACAGTTAAAAAAATTCTATTCAATTATGCAGCAAGCAATAGCCACATCTGAACTGCAAAACGGTGAAGTTAAATATTGGAATTTTAAAATAGGAGGAAATAAAAACACAGAAATTTTCGCCAATACATATTTAACCCCTTACTTAAAAATAATAAAAACCTACATGCCAGAAGATTTTCCAGCTGATATACATTACAAATGCGTAAACGGTAAAAACTGCGATAGTTATGGGGAAGTAAAAAATAATAATCCAAAACTGGTATTAGCTGATGGAACTATGATTTTAGCAACTGACTATTTTGAGGCAAAAGATATAAATAATAATACTATATCGGCAATTAATATAATTGTGGATATTAACGGTTTCAAAAAACCAAATCAATATGGTCGTGATGTTTTTGCGTTTTCAATACAACCTGATTTCGGATTTGTACCGGCAGGAGTCGGTTATACATCTGCAATGCAAGGAGCACAACAAGCTTATAGCAGAGACTGGTTCCTTACAGGAGGACAGGAAAGAGGGTGCAACAGAAAGCAAAACGGATTTTATTGCGCAGGGTTAATTATGACAGACGGATGGGAAATAAAAGACGACTACCCGTGGTAGTACATTTTCTTGACCGCTTCACGTGCGCTTACAGTGACGAGGATTACGCATTTAGCGGAATTTGCTATATAAACCCGACCTAACCCGTATGGTAATTTTTTTATGTTTGGGTTATCATAAAAACGAACAAATAAGTGTATAACTAAAACGCACAAGAAGTGCGAGAAAGACAAGGTAATTATGATACCGGAAACAAAAAAATTCGAACTGGAAATCGGAGGAAAAACCGTTACAGTTGAAACCGGGAAGTATGCACAATCCACCAACGGTTCAGTTACAGTAAGATGCGGCGACACAATGCTGTTTGTTCATTGCGTTGTATCTAAAGAACCGCGCGTTGGTATCGACTTTTTCCCGTTATTAATTGATTATGAAGAAAGAATGTCCTCAATCGGACGTATCCCCGGCGGTTACAACCGTTCGGAAGGCAAGGCCAGCGATAAAGCAATCCTTGTTTCACGTTTGATTGACAGACCCATAAGACCTCTGTTCCCGAAAGGTTACAGAAACGATATTCAAATCGTTGCACAATTATTCAGCTACGACCAGCAAAACCAGCCTGACACATTGGCTATGCTCGGCGCTTCCTGCGCATTAATGCTTTCAGGCGCACCGTTTGAAGGCCCGATTGGTGCAGTAAGAGTTTCAAGAGATGAAAACGGCAATATGATTGCTAACCCGACTCACCAACAGGCTGACAAATCAGATTTAGACATCGTTGTTGCAGGTACTCACGACAGCGTAATTATGGTTGAAGCAGGCTGCAAATTCGTAACAGAAGACGATATTATGAATGCTGTTGAATTCGCTCAAGGCGAAATCAGAAAACAATGCGAAGCTCAAGTTGAATTTGCAAAACTTTGCGGAGTTGAAAAACAAGAGTTCGTAAATCCTTACGACACAACAGAATTGAAAAACATCATCAATGAAACTGCTGGAGCAATGATTTTCGATGCTTACCACAACTTCGACAGAACCTACAGACAAGAAAAACTTGAAGAAGCTAAAAAACTTGTTAAAGAAAAAATCGAAGCTTTGCCGGAAGACCACTATATCAAACAAATCATTGAAGAAACAGGAATTGACTTTGTTGCAGAAGAATTCAAAAATGCAGAAAAGAAAATTATGCGTACAATGATTTTGGATGAAGGCGTCCGCGCAGACGGAAGAAAACCGCACGATGTAAGACCTATCTGGTGCGAAGTCGGCGTAATTCCGCGCGCACACGGCTCAGCCGTATTCACAAGAGGGCAAACTCAGGTACTTTCAGTTGCAACCCTTGCAGGCCCCGGCATGAAGCAGGAGCTTGACGGCGTTGACCCTGAAACTGAAAAAACTTACATGCACAAATACATATTCCCGGGATTTTCAGTCGGCGAAGTTAAACCGCTCAGAGGCCCTGGTAGACGTGAAGTCGGCCACGGCGCACTTGCAGAACGCGCTAATGTTCCGGCGCTTCCATCCCAAGAAGAATTCGGCTACACAATCCGCGTAACTTCTGACGTGTTAGAATCAAACGGCTCTACTTCAATGGCTTCAACCTGCGGTTCATCAATGGCTTTGATGAATGCCGGCGTTCCGGTAAAATGCATGATTGGCGGCGTTGCAATGGGTATGATTACCGAAGAAGGCAAAGAACCTGTTGTTTTAACCGACATTCAGGGTATTGAAGACTTCCTCGGCGATATGGATTTCAAAGTTACAGGAAATGACACCGGAATTACAGCTCTTCAAATGGATATGAAGGCAAAAGGAATTGCAAATGAAACCTTGCGCCGCGCTTTGGCTCAGGCAAAAGAAGGCAGACTTCATATTTTAAGCAAAATGAGAGAAGCAATTACCGAACCCGGACCGCTTTCACCGTTTGCACCGAGCATTACAACAATGACAATTCCGACTGAAGACATCGGAACAGTTATCGGACCCGGCGGAAAACAAATCCGTGCAATTATTGACGCATCAGGCGCTGAAATCGACATTCAGGACAGCGGCGTTGTAACAATTACGTCAAATGACCAGGAAGGCGCTGAAATCGCTAAAAGAATGATTAAAGAACTGACCTTTAAGCCAGAAGTCGGCATGATAATGAAAGGTAAAGTTGTAAGAATTATTCCGATTGGAGCGTTTGTCGAACTTTGTGCAGGCAAAGACGGAATGGTTCACATTTCGCAGGTTTGCCAGGAAAGAATTGAGACAATTGAACCTCATCTTCACATTGGCGATGAAGTCATTGTTAAAATCGTAAAAATTGATGAAAAAGGCAGAGTTAACTTAACAATCAAAGGCGTAACAGAAGAAGAAAAAGCTCAGCTTTTAAATCAATAGCGGCTAAAACCTTTAACCGGTTATATTAAAAAGGATTGGAAAATTTCCAATCCTTTTTATTTATTACGAAAAAAATTCTTAATTAAGTTTCCCATTGAAGAAATCTGCAAAAAGTGTTCTATCAATCCTTGTCACATTGTTATCAGAACAATATTTAATAAACGCTTCAGCTTTAGCTTGCGGTACTTTTCCATTAACCATAAGAGTCCAGTTGTCGCCCCTGCGTCCAGAAATTTTCATAACGATTGCAGTAGCATTTTCATTAGGCAAATACACGATTGCAGAGTCGTGCCAAGTACCGTCTTTCGCTAAGTAATTTCTCAAGTCAGGAACTTGTCTTGTGTTACCGGGAGTTTGCCCATGTCCGGCAGAGGTAACTGAAACATTTAAATCACTTTCACTGTAAGTTTCTAGTTCTTTAAAGTTAGGAAATTTATCAGAGGTTTGAACTTCAGCAGATTTCGCATCCTCCGGAGTTTTTGACTGGATTTTTGTGGTAGCTTCGGCAGCCGGCTTTGCTTCAGGCGCCGAAGTTTCAGCGTTCGGCTTGATTTGTTCAACTTCAACAATTTTTGTGCCTTCTTTTTTGATAATCCATTGTGTGCCGTCAGCGTTTGTTCTTACACCTTGGTTAGCCCCTGTTTTGAATACGTCTTTGGTGCCGGTTGCCCAGTCGAAAGTGTAACCGGCTTCTGTTCCATCTGCTGCGTATTGAATTTCTTTTGTGTAAGAATATTTTCCATTTTTGTCAAAAACAACATCTCTTGAAATCATACCATCAGCATTTCTGTGGCGTTCAATTTTGAACCCGTTCTTAGTTCTTACAATTTCAATCCTTGTAGAATAATCTACTGGTTCAGCAGGTTTTGCTTCGTTCGGCTTAGTATCAGGCTTCGGCGCTTCTGCAGGTTTTACTTCCTCAGCAGGTTTTGGCTCTACTTTAGGTGCGGGGTTTGAGACATTTGGTTCTGATTTCGGAGTTTCAGCAGGCTGAGAATTTTGTGGAACTTTTGGTTCCTGTACCGGCTTAATTTCAGGTTCGGGTTTAATTTCAACCGCCGGTTTCTTTTCCGGAACGCTAAAATCAAATTCATATTCAGAACGCATTTGTTCTGATGCCGGTTTTACCTCAGGCGTTGGCTTAGCTTCAGCCTGCGGTTCAGGTTTGACTTCGGGTGCTGGTTTTGATTCGGCTTTGTTTTTCGCAATCTTGTTACCTTTATTTGCACCGCCTTTGATTGCAAAGAAAGCCGGAAGTGCGGCGGCTGCTTCTACGGCACCATCCATGGCCTGTTCCATATTAGCTTTGGCTTCTTCTTCGGTTGTAGAATTATAGTATTTTTTACCGCCTTCGATAGCGTTTTTACTGCCATTGTAAACCATAACGCCAGCAAGTCCAAGACCTGCCACTTTTGCAGTCAGTGCAACTCCGCCGACGACCGCTGCGCTTGCACCGGCAGCAGCCGCAACAGGAGCTGCAAGAGCAAGCCCTGCTACAACACCAACCGTTGTAGCCGTGCGTTTAAGGCTAAAACCGTTTTCATCACAGAACATTCCTTTTACAAAATTCTTAGCGCTTTTGAGTGAGATTTTTCCGATTTCTCCCCAGCTAAGTTCGTATCTTGATTTCTTAGAGGAAGTATCAACTGGCGCTTCTTTTACGTCAGTTGAGTCATCAGCGCTGATGACTGTTTTTTCGTGCTCAGCCGCAGGTAACGCAACACTATCCTTTTGTGTAGCTGAAACAACTTTGGAAGTATCCAATTTTGATTTTTCCGGTACAGGATCCGTCTTTAGTGACGGAATTGTATCTTGTTTTTCCGACTGAGTAACTACTGTGGAGTCAGGGTTACTTTCTACTTTTTGTTCAGTCGCATTTTCAGAATTTTCTATACTTTTTAAAGTCACACCCATTGCAGAATACAGTGCACTCATTTCTTCTGGAGTAAATTCAATCTTTTGATTTGGATGAACAACAAAGCTTGAATGCCAGCCCGCACGAGATTTGTCAGTACCACCGGTGAATATCGGTTTCTGGTTATTTGCTTTTCTTGCGTTGTTAATATCAATAAGTTTATCCAAAACAGCGTTCCATTCCTTTGCTGTAATTTTCCCGTCCGAAAGTATTGAGTTAGGATTTTTTTTAACCAAATCTCTCAGAGCATGTGTAAGTCCTTTGTCTTTCTCAATAACAATAGTTGTGTTTTCTTTTACTGCTAAATCAGACATAATAAAATTCCCCTATATTTTTCCTCGTAAATTTATTAACAAATTTTGGTTAGAAAAATTGCCTGTTTTGCAAAACAAATATTAATATTTATTTACAGTTTTTATGCTAGAATGAAAATAATTGGAGGATATTAAGATGTGTGACGTAATTACAATCGGAAGCGCAACAATGGATGTTTTTGTTGAAAGCGACGATGCGAACATTGTTTCAGTTTATACAAAAAATAAAAAATCAGAATTTATGAGTTACCCCTACGGAGCCAAAGTTGAAATTGAGGATTTCACCTCTCAAGTCGGCGGGGGCGGAGTTAACACTGCCGTAAACTTTGCAAATCTGGGCTATAAAACAAGTGCGATTTTCAAAATCGGGGACGATATATATTCGGATGGAGTTTTAGAAGCTTTTAAAAACAAAGATATTGATTTATCAAACATAATTCAAGACCCGAAAGAAAGCACAGGTTTTTCTATAATTCTGGTAAGTTTTCAAGGTGATAGAACAGTTCTTGCGCACCGCGGCGCAAATGCAAGAATTAAGAAATCTGATATTAACTTTGATGCAATCAAAAACGCAAAACTGCTTTACATTGCGCCTATGAATGGTGATAGCACCAAAGTTCTTGACGATATTGCAACTTTTGCGCACGATAACAATGTGTTTGTATGCTTTAATGCCGGTTCATCAAGCATCAAAAAAGGGTTTAATTACCTTAAGAAAATCCTTGCAAACGCAAATATCGTTGTTATGAACAAAGAAGAAGCCTCTTTAGCAACCCAAATTCAGGAACGCCCTGACACACGCGAGACTAAATATTCAGAAGAGCCGCTTCATCCTGATGTTAAAGAAATGCTGAAAAAATTAAAAATCAGAGATTATCAGGTAATCGTAATTACAGACGGAAAACATGGAGCCTATGCGTACGATGGAAACCAATTCTATCTTTGCCCTGTTTTTGACGGTCCGGTTGTGTCAACTCTCGGTGCCGGTGATGCTTTTGCTTCGACCTTCTGCGCCGCACTGGAGAGAAACAGGCTTGATATAGGACGTTCATTAATGTACGCTTCTGTCAATTCCGCCGGAGCAGTTTCCGAATTCGGAGCAACACAGGGGCTTTTGACCTTCGACGAAATTGAAGAAAAACTCAAGCAGCACCCTGAATATACATACAAAACAGTTTAATTATATTAAAAATAATAAAGAATTATTTCTTGTGGATTTTTTGTAGTACAATGTTGTTAAAGAATAACAGGAGAGAAAAATGGGTTACAAAATTCTGGCAAAGAAAGAAATTTGCCCGAACCAATATGAAATAACAGTCGAGGCGCCGTACGTTGTAAGAAATGCGCAAGCCGGACAGTTTATAATTTTTAGAGCAGACGAAAACGGTGAAAGAGTTCCGCTTACAATTGCCGATGTAAACAAAGAGAAAGGCGAATTAACTCTTGTTTTCATGGCGGTCGGCTACTCAACCAAAAAACTTGCAGAACTTAACGTTGGTGAAGAAATTCATGACATTGTAGGCCCTCTTGGCAAGCCGACAGACATAAAAAAATATGGAACAGTGGTTTGTCTTGCAGGCGGCTACGGAGCAGCACCCTGTTATTTAATTGCAAAAGCGTTCAAAGAAGCAGGAAACAAAGTTTACATGATAATGGGCGCCAGAACAAAAGAATTAATTTTCTGGGCAGACAAGATGAAAGACGCTTGCACAGAACTATTCATAACAACCGACGACGGTTCAATGGGTGAAAAAGGCTTCGTCACCCAGGTATTGGAAAAAATCATGAACCGTGAAAAAGTGGATTATGCTATCGCTGTAGGGCCAATGCCAATGATGCGTGCAGTGGCAGATTTGACCCGTGACAAAGGAATATACACAGAAGCCAGCATGAACCCGATTATGGTTGACGGAACAGGTATGTGCGGAGCTTGCAGAGTTACCGTTGGCGGGGAAGTTAAGTTTGCCTGCGTTGACGGCCCGGATTTTGATGCCCACAAAATTGATTTTGATGAAGTTATCAACAGAACACGTATTTACAAAGATCAGGAGAGAACACGCGACCAAAACTGCAATCTTCTGAAACAAGCTTCAACTCAGCAGTAAAATAAACAGGAGAAACGAATGGCTCAGAAAAAAGATATTCCTTTTTGTCCGGTATTAAGCATAGGAACCGGAATTGACATGGTCTGCACGCAAGAACGCTGCAGCTGGTACATTCCGAGCGTAAAAAAATGTTCTATGTATATAATGGCTTACAATGCGCTTCTTTCAGCGAACTCCAGACAAGCCGCACAGAAACACAAACAGTAATAAATTATGAAAATAGCACTTTGCATAAAACAGGTTCCGGACACATCAGACATAAAGTGGACGGAACATAATACTATCCAGCGCGAAGGGGTTGAAAGCATTATAAACCCTTACGACGTTTATGCGCTTGAAGCCGCATTACAAATCAAAAACACCTGCAAAGATGTCGAGATTACAGCCTTGACAATGGGGCCTCTGCAAGCTGAAGACATGCTTAAAAAAGCAATTGCAGTCGGGGTTGATAATGGTGCGCTGATTACAGACAAAAAATTTGCCGGCGCAGACACCTATGCAACAGGCAAAACTCTTGCGAACGCCATTAAAACAGCCGTTCCGGATTTTAATATTATCATTTGCGGCCAGTTTGCAATCGACGGCGACACTGCACAAACAGGCCCGAGCATCGCAAACCACCTTAACCTTCCGCAAATTACCTTTGTAAAAGAAGTACTTGAATGCGGCGAGGATTACATTGTCGTAACCCGTCAGGCAGACGATGGCATTGAAACCTTAAAGGCAAAATTACCTGTGCTTTTGTGCGTTTTGCAAAATAATAAAGAGCCGGCGCGCGCAAGAATTAACGGAGTAAAAAAAGCAATGCGGACAGAAATCCGCAAATATTCGCTTGCCGATATCGGATTAAATCCAGAAGACGTTGGTTTAAAAGGTTCTCCAACATACGTAAGCAAGGCTTTTCGTCCAATTGTCGAACACAAGTGTGAAAAAATAATCTTCACGGACGACACAGCCGGCACAATTTGCGAAAAAATACTCGAATTCAAGGCAGGTGCAAATGAGTGAAAATAAAGGAATTCTTTTATACGCAGAAGTTACGCGTGATAAATATATTCACACTGTATTTTTCGAACTTGCCGCAAAAGCGCTTGAACTGTCGAAAAAACTTGGCAATTGCGAAATTTCAGCACTTTTGATTACCGAACCCTGCGATATGGCGCTTTATAAAGACGGTTTTGTAAACAGCGGCATTGATAAAGTTTATGTTTTTGAAAACGAAAAATACAAAAATTACGACACCGAACTTTACGCCAAAACAGCAATCGATTTGGCAAATGAAATTAAACCGGAAATAATGCTGATTGGCGCAACCGCGCAAGGAAGAGATTTGGCGCCGAGAATTTCGTCAGCGCTTCACACAGGCTTAACCGCCGACTGCACGGATTTGGACATAAACGAAAAGGGACAGCTTGCGGCAACCCGTCCGACTTTTGGCGGACAATTGATGGCAACAATTTTGTGCAAAAAATTCCCGCAAATGGCAACCGTCCGCCCGAAGGTTTTCAAACCAATGAGCGAAAATGCGCCGCGAAATACAGAGTTTATTTACAAAACGGCTGATATTTCAAACATAACACAAAAAGTAGAATTGCTGGACTTTATCAAAACCCTTCAATCAGAATTGAATGAACTTGACAGCGCAGAAGTAATCGTTGCAGGCGGACGCGGAATTGGCACGCCCGAAGGCTTTGCACTGTTAAAAGAATTAGCAAGAAAGCTTAATGGTACAGTCGGAGCAAGCCGTGCCGTTGTAGAAAGCGGACTTGTACAGAAAGAAATTCAAATCGGGCAAACCGGAAAAACAGTTCGGCCGAAACTTTATATTGCATGCGGAATTTCAGGTGCAATACAGCACATTGTCGGCATGAAAGACAGTGAAAAAATTATTGCGATAAACGTGGATGAAAATGCGCCGATATTTGAAGTTGCAGATTTGGGAATAGTTGGCGACGCTTACAAGATAATCCCGGAAATTCTAAACAAAATATAGCCAAAATATTAACTTACATTAGCTTAACAGCCTGATACAAATACATAACGGCCTTGTCAGAGTCGAGTGCTTTTATAATTTGTTCGCGCATATCTTCATAAGAAATTTCCTCCTTAAAAACAAAAAGTTCATATATATCAACTTCAAGAGCTTTGGCAATAGAAGTGAGGGTTTCAGCAGACGGATAATTGTTGCCGTTTTCAATTTTACTGACATTTTTAGGGTCAATGCCGATTAACTCGGCAAACTGCTCTTGAGTAAGTCTGCGTTTTTTGCGCAGCATTTGGATTTTTTGTCCAAGTTGGATTTTTAAAGACATATTTATGCTCCCGATATTTATATAATTACAATTCCAAGGGGGTAATTAAACTATTCAATAAATAGAATTTTAGTTTATTTCTATCCGACATATTGACAAAATTCTATTTATCAGATATAATTATAAATAATTCCTATACATTGAATGGAATTGTACAATAAACGGAGGTATTTTAGATGTTAAAGAAAACTATTGGTAACGGCGTAAAAGGCGCGTTTACTCTTGCAGAAGTGTTAATTACTTTAGGTATTATCGGGGTTGTTGCTGCAATGACCATGCCGACCTTGATTAACTCCACAC
>URXT01000038.1 GCA_900551915.1 uncultured bacterium | reverse complement strand
ATCATAGAATTTTACGAATATCCATTTTAAATAACTTAATTTTCCGGCGCATTAGCGCATTATCAAGAACCGTAACGGTCTTTTCACCTTTCACTTCTCACTTTTCACCCTACCCCCCATCTATAACTAACTCTTCACCACTCACCCTTCACTTTTTACATTTCTTCACAAAAAAGGCAATTATTTCGGGCATAAATACTTTATATATATAAGATATTAAGAGAAAAGGAAAGAATCATGCCCAATCCTTCAATTGACAGAGCGACGTATACAAATGATTCACGTTTTGAAAAACTTCGTGAACAAGGTATTTCTTATGAAACGTTTAAAAATAATGAAACTTATTATTTGCAGCAATTGAGCAGTACAAGCATTCATGACTTGTACAATAAGGGCAAGGCTATGTATGAAAAATATACAAACCTTTATAATCAGTCAAATAATCTTTTTATTCAATTAAAAAACAAACAGCAAAAAAATCTTGTTAAATATAATGAACTACTCCAGAATTATGCAAAACAGGCAAATGGTGATGAAAGCAAGATTACCTCTACTCAAAAAAGCAGTGCGGCACGAGAGTCAGGATACACTGTAGATTTAATCAGAAGTACAAATAACGCCGAAAGTATGGCAAGCATTTATCTTGACGGAAGACGTAACGCCGTGAGTATGCAGAGAATGGGCTTGGCTCAATCTGTATTTGAAGATATAACTTAATTTTTATTAATATAACTGCGATTTACATGTTGCAATTTTTCTTTGATATATTAAAATTCCTTATGTAGAGTGCTTACGCCAATAATCACTCAACAAGAAAAGGAAAAACTAATTATGTCAATCAATTTGAAAAACAAGCAGGAAATCATCAAAGAATTTGGCGCAAACGAAAAAGATACAGGTTCAGCAGCCGTTCAAATTGCCATGATGAGCAAAAAAATCTCTGAACTTACAGAACACCTTAAATCTAATAAAAAAGACTTCGCAACAAAAAGAGGCCTTTTGATGATGGTAGGTAAAAGAAAGAGATTACTTTCTTACTTGAAAGACCAAAACCTTGATGAATACAGAGAACTTATTAAAAAACTCGGTATCAGAGGTTAAGTTTTAGACTTTTAAAATTCAGAAAAAGGCTGTCTGACGGCGGCCTTTTTTTGTATGATAACGGAGGGTTGTTGTGATGAAAACTTTAAAATCAATGCGTCTGCATATAGGGATTTTCGGCAAAACAAATGCCGGCAAATCTTCGCTGCTGAATAGAATTACGTCGCAGGAGGTTTCAATTGTTTCCGAAACTCCGGGAACAACAACCGATGTTGTCGAAAAGTCTATGGAACTTTTGCCAATCGGGGCGGTTACCTTTCTTGACACAGCCGGAATTGACGATAAAACCGAACTTGGCGGGAAAAGACTTGAGAAAACAATGTCTGTAATAAACCGTACTGATATTGCCGTGATTGTTTGTGATTATACAGGAATTGACGGGTATGAAAAAGATTTAATCAAAAAGTTTGACGAACTTAAAATACCATATCTGATTTTGGTGAACAAATGCGATAATGAAGAATTACAAAATAAAGCTATAGAAGCCTTTAATAAGAAGGAGGCCTTGTTAGAAAAGGGTTTGGCTTCATTTTTAATAACCTCTGTAAAAACTGATGAAAAACTTGTTTTTAAGTTTAAAGACGCGCTGGTTAAACTTCTTCCGGAAGACTTTGTAAATCCGCCCAAAATTGCAGGGGATTTAATTCCTTCCAAAAGCACTGTAATTCTTGTAATCCCGATTGATAAAGAGGCGCCGAAGGGAAGAATTATTCTCCCGCAGGTTCAAACGCTTAGAGATTTACTCGACAGTAACTGCCTGACTTATGTTGTAAAGACAAGCGAACTTGCGCAAGCCATTGACAACCTCAAAAACCTGCCGGCACTTGTAATTACAGACAGTCAGGCGTTTAAGCAGGTTTCTGAAATAGTTCCAGAGAGCATTCCGTTGACTTCTTTTTCAATACTTTTTGCGCGTTTGAAAGGTGATTTGAAAGCTTTTGCAAAAGGCGCGGAGGCTATTCAAAATCTCAAAGACGGCGACAAAGTTTTAATTCTTGAAAGCTGCACGCACCACGCGATTGAAGATGATATCGGGCGTGTTAAAATTCCAAATCTTTTACGCAAAAAAACAGGCAAAAATCTAATCATTGAAAATTTTGCAGGACATGATTTTCCGGACATTTCCGGATATTCGCTTGTAATTCACTGCGGCGCATGCATGACAAACCGCCGTGAAATCTTGTCAAGAATTTTGATTGCAAATGAAAAAAATATTCCGATAACAAACTACGGAATTGCGATTTCGTATTGCTTAGGTATCTTGCCGCGTGCGATGAAGATTTTCAAATAGCCGGCTTCAAATTCCTCTGAAAATTCTATGAGATTTCTTCTTTTCTTTTTCAAGAACTTCGGAGAAAGAAATTATCGGCTCCATTTTGTAACCGCAGTCATCTGAGAGCGCGCCGCCCATTGAGAAAAGTTCCTCTTGCGGATAGCGCCGGCAAATCCCGGGACGGTTTTTGTGAATTTTGCATTTGTGTGTTTCAGGGTCAAGATTTGTGCATTCAAAAATCAGTCCAATGTCATCTTTGCCTATAATTTTCAAGCCGGCATAAAATCTGTGCAGTAATTGAAGTTTTTTGAATTCTTTTTCTTCCTGAATTACGTGTTTAAAATGTTTTACATAAATCTGTGTGCAGCATTTTCCGCAAGCATTGCATTTGCCCGTGCGGTAGTAATGCCGCCTGAGAATTTTTGATAAAAACCACTTTTTTAATTTCAAAAACATATTTACATGATAGCAGATTTGAAGAATCGGAATTATAAACTTTTGTAAAGTTTTTGGAAGGTTTCTGGCAAAAAAAAATCTTCACGCGAATTAAATAGACATACCCCATAAATACCCCAGGATAATTAACATACTATAACATAACCAAAATAACCAACCTTGACCTCTGATAACCAAAATAGGAGGTCTTTTTTTGAAGGAGTTTGCGTTAGGATAATAAGGATATGGTCGTTAAAGTTGGGGTGAGATGGGGGGTAGGGTGAAAGGTGAAAAGTTCATTTCGTTAATGCTATAATCATAGAATTTTACGAATATCCATTTTAAATAACTTAATTTTCCGGCGCATTAGTGCATTATCAAGAACCGTAACGGTCTTTTCACCTTTCACTTCTCACTTTTCACCCCCCCAATCCGTAGCGAACTTCTCACCCTTCACTTTGTTCATGCTACAATAAAACCGTGATGGGAAAATATTCAAGCGAAGATATGAAAAAAGTTTATATAGAAACAATGGGATGCCAGATGAACAAATCCGACAGCGAAAGAATGTTCGGAATGCTGGCGCATTTTGGTTACGAAAAAACAGAAGACGCAAAAGAAGCGGATTTAGTGATGGTTAACACATGTTCAATCCGCCAGTTGAGCGAGGATAAAGCTTTCAGCCTTATCGGGGTCTGGGGGCAGTGGAAAAAAACTTCAAAACCGGATTTAAAAATCGGTTTTTGTGGATGCGTTGCGCAGCAGAAAATGAAAGAAGTTTTCCGCCGCGCGCCTTATGTTGACTTTGTTCTGGGAACCCATAAAATCTATTCGCTTCCCGAAATTATCAAAAAAATTAACGCTGGCGAAAGAGTTCTGGAATGCACCGAAACCAATGCAACCGAAGACGATAAAGCAAAAGAATTTGAAATCAACCGCGTAAAAAGTGTTAACGCATGGATTCCGATAACCGAAGGCTGTAACAATTTCTGCACATACTGCATTGTTCCTTACACGCGCGGCCGTGAGCGTTCAAGAACGCCCGAAATCATTATTAAAGAGGTAAAAGATGCGCTTGCAAACGGGTTTAAAGAAATTACGCTTCTCGGACAAAATGTTGACAGTTACGGCAAGGATTTTGCGCAAAAAGAAGGCGAACTTAAAAATTACCGCCTTGCACAGCTTTTGAGAGATTTGAACGCACTCGACGGCAATTTCAGAATTCGTTTTGTGACTTCATATCCGACCGACATCACTGACGAACTTATTGACACGGTTGTTGAACTCGATAAAGTCTGCGAATATTTTCACATTCCGATGCAAAGCGGCTCAAGCGAGGTTTTGAAAAAAATGAACCGCCGTTACGACCGCGAAACTTATGCAAAAATCGTTGAAAAAGTTCGCGCAAAAGTTCCCGATGTGACGATTACGAGCGATTTTATTGCGGGATTTCCGGGCGAAACAGAAGAGCAGTTTGAAGAAACTTTGACGGCAATTGACGAGTTTGAACTTGATTATTCAAACACCGCGGCTTATTCTCCGCGCGAGAAAACCGTTGCGGCAAAATGGGTTGACAAATTTATTGACGAAGATGTCAAAACAGAGCGTCTTGCGCGATTGAACGAAAAAGTACGCGAAAACTGTCTGAAATCAAACAAAAAATACGTCGGCCGCACAATGGAGGTTTTGATTGAAAACTTTGAAAACCACAAGGGCAAAAACGTGATTACGGGCAGAACGCGCAACAACAAAATCGTTCACATCCCTTGCGAAACTGACAGAACCGGCGAATTTTTAACTGTAAAGATTACGGGCACAAAAACCTGGTATTTGCAGGGCGAACTGATTTAATTAATACCTGCTGAGCAGTTCTTTTGAGAGTGATGAAAGCAAGTCAATAAAAATTGTCATAATGCAGATTTCATAAATATCGTCAGCATACTTTTCGCAGTATGCCTGTAAGAATTTTGCGACTGCGTAGATATCGTTTGCAAGTAATGATTCGTCTCTGTCAGAAAGTTCCATATAACCTCAATGCTTATATATTGCTTATTTATTATTATCACAATAAGCATAAAATGTCAATGTTATGGTATATAATATTGACATTGAGGTAATTATGCATAAAAAACTTAGACAACACGGCACAAGCTGGGGAATTATTATCCCCAAACCGATTTTGGAATTGTTAAATATCAATCCCGTTCTCGACGAGGTTGAACTCGTTGTCGAAAACAACGAATTGAAAATTAAAAAATACAAACCCGAGAAATAAATTCGGAATTGATTAACCAGCAAAAAATTTTATGTTTGCCTTTTATTAATTTCGGAGGCAAAACATAAATGTTGACTATTAACCCTGATTTTTCTATAAATAAACCCCAAAACCTTAATCTAAAAAGCCGAATAGTTTTAACAGAAATCCAATGAGGGATTCTGTATCTTTCAGCGGCGCAATGACTGTCATACGGCCGGTAAAAAACAAAGAAGAAATTAAAGAACTTTTGACCGTGTTTTTCAAGGCAATCAAACACAATCTTGAGCCGGACAAGAAAACTCCTGCATGGCTCGAAAAAATAGACAAATATCTTTCCTTGCTGCCTTTTTACAGTACTACTAAGCTTCCTAACAACATAACCGAAGTTGTAAAACATAAAAATAAAGTTGCAGGCGGCTATTCCATATGTGTAAATACTGAAAAACAGTCTGCTCATATCGGTTTTATAACTCTTGCACCTGAATATATGAAAACTAAATCCGGAATTGCGATATTAAAAGGAATTGCCGAAAGTATTTGTCAAAATGCGGAAGTTAACAATATTAAAGAATTAACCTGGACAACCAATGCCAAAAATAAGCAGATTAACAGAATATTAAACCGCTTTTCTCCTGAGAAAGTCCGTTCATTACCTTTAGGCGAAACCGAATACAAAATTTCGCTGGAAAGTTTTAAACAGAAGTTGAATAATTTATAAATTATTTTTTAAATGCTTCTGCAATCGACTTTTTGTAGTCAGGGCGCAAAATTCCGGCTTCGGTGATAATTCCTGTAATCAGTTCTGCCGGCGTTACGTCAAAACCGGGATTTATAACATTCACCTCCGGCGCGCAGATAATCTTGCCGTTGATATGCGTAACTTCTTCTCGCGAACGCTCTTCAATCTTTATTTCTTCGCCGGAAGCAATTGACGGGTCAATTGTCGAAAGCGGAGCCGCTACATAAAATGGAATGTTATGATATTTGGCAGCGATTGCAACTGTGTAAGTCCCGATTTTGTTCGCAGCATCACCGTTTGCGGCAATTCTGTCAGCGCCCACGCAAACCATATCAATCATGCCTTTTTTCATAAAATACGAGCACATGCCATCCGTAATCAGCGTTGTCGGTATTCCATCCATGGTAAGTTCAAATGTCGTAATTCTTGCACCCTGCTGGCGCGGACGCGTTTCGTCTGCAAAAACCTGAATTGTATTGTCTTTTGCAAACGCGCTTCTCACAACGCCTAAAGCTGTTCCGTAGCCGACTGTTGCAAGTCCGCCGGCATTGCAGTGGGTTAAAATAGTCGCGCCTTTCGGGACAACTTCCGCGCCGTAATCGCCGATTTTTTTGTTTATCGCAATATCTTCGTCTTCAAGTTTAATGCCGTTTTGCTTCAATTCTTCAACAATGCCCGCGATGTCAGATTTTGAATTTTTAATAACTTCTTTTTGCTTTTCAACCGCCCACATCAAATTTACTGCTGTCGGGCGCGCGGTTGCCATGTAATCCGCTTTTTCAAGAAGTTTTTGAACAAATTCACCGCGGCTAAGGTTTTGTGAAGCGAGTTCCTGAGCGTAAAGCACAACGCCATGCGCTCCCGCAACGCCGATTGCCGGCGCGCCGCGTACAATCATTGTTTTTATTGCATCAAACATCTGCTGTCCGCTTTCGATATTTATATATTTGAATTCGTAAGGCAAAAGCGTTTGGTCAACCATTTTTGAATAGTTTCCCGTCCACTCGATTGTTTTTATTTTGGAATGAAATTCTGTCATATCTCTCTACTTTCTTATATTAAACTGTGTATCTTCAAAATTTTTTGGGGTTTTTAAGGATTTATTAAATTCTATCAAATAATAAGTTACAAAGCCGCTGAAAGCATTTATTGTTGCCGCCAGAACTCCCATAAAAACAGCGAGCATAACAAGAAGCCCGAAGGAGGCATGGCTTACAAACATAGAAACGCCGTAGTTGGAGGAATAGTTAAAAATTCTGGCAAGCAGGATTACTGCCGGAAAGTAAACTGCCGAAAATGCCAAAAATGACACAAATCCGATTAAGCCTCCTATAACGACGCTTTGCCTCACGGTTTCGATTTCAAGAACCTTCTGGTTTGTTAAAAATAGAATTACAGCCGGCGCCGCCAGTACAAGCAAAAGCCAAAAAACAATTTCTCCTGCATACGGGATAATAGTCAGCAGACCGCTGACTATTCCCAAAAATATGCTTAATAATGTTATAATTTTTAAAACTGATTTGTTCATAAAGCTCTCTGCTGTCTTTTTTATTTGAATTTTATTCTACATTATACACTACAGGTGGATTTTCAAAGAAATTATCTTTTGCTCTTTGAGAAATTTCTTTTAATTTATTTGTATCACCTTTATTATTGTATATTTGTGCTGCCAGAGAATATGCAGATTTTAATTTCGGGTAATCATGCATAATTCTTTCAAGGCGTTCCAAGCAGGCCGATTCATCATTCATTTTATACTGAATATATGCTACAAGGTAGTCATTCGCAGGGTTATTTGCACGGCTGTAAGCTTCATTTGCGTATCCAAAAGCTTCGTTGATATCTTCCTCGCTTCTTAGAGATGTGATTGCCAGTGCGCGGTAGATATAGGCTTTGTCAAATCTGTCGTCAGCCTTTTCAAGTGCGTTTTTGAAATAAGTAGTTGCCATTCTGTAATTTGACTGGTCTAAATATCTCAAACCTGTTTCAATCGCTCTGTCAAGCGGAGTTGCCTCAACTTTGTCGGATAAAAGGTTTTCTGTTAAATAATTTTCGATTTCTTCGCTGCTTGCACCTTTGATATCTGCAAATCTTAATTTTTTCTTCAATTCAGTAGTAGTGAAGGCTTTGTTTGTAACGTTTGGTTTAAATGTATATAAATATTTAAGGGTATTTGTATCAATGTCTGTAATGTTAATATTTTCGTAGGAAGTTTCTGAATACATAACATCTGCAACACGGGAACTGTGTCCATCGATGCCTAAAAGGTGTCCAACATGGTGTTGAACTGTCGAGTATAACCGTGCGACATTTCTTTGTTTGCCTTCACAATCAGTTTTTGGAACTGTCAAATATGCACGCTGCAGCGTATTATTTGCGATAACTAATTCTCTGGTAATACCGTCTTCTTCAGCGCAATTTGCAGCAGCATCAGGAACTTTAACTATGATATCAGCGCCATCCTCATTAGATACAAAGTCAAAGGAAACAAATCTTTTTGATGAATTCTGCCAGTTATTAAATGCTGTTTTGATACCGTCAGCAAACCCTGCGGGAAGATTAGCCTCATCAGAGATATAAACTTTTAATGGAAAAGTTGAAGGATTCCATAGAACAAGCCTTTTCATCCCTGTAAGTTTGTCGAGATAATTTTTTTCAATACGCGGCTTAGATTGAAGTCTTTCCAAAATCTGCGGTTCAATTATTGATGTGTCAATAACAAGCGGTTCTTCTGTGTCTGTTTGCGGAAGAAGTTCTTCTCTTTGCGGCGGTGGTGGTGTTTCTTCAAATTGCTGTGGTGTATCGTCAATCTGTTCTTGTTCCAAGTTGTCATTGCTAATATTTTCCGGCTGTTCTGCCGGAGGTTGATTTTGTTGTGCATGATGGTCGGCGACAACATGTGAACTACATTGTCATAGTGTGTACGCCCAAATTCAAGAACAGAATATGTTTTCCCAACCTGTCTTGCACCTTGTAATATAAGAGGTTTTCGATGCGTACTCTCTTGCCACGTCTCCAGATAAGACATAATTTTTCTGTACATAATCCATCCTCATATTCCAAAATCATCAATATATATTAATTATACCATTACAGCTTGATTTATACAAGAACGTGTATGACAAATTGCGATTGCTATGCTGTCAACCGTATCATCAAGCTTAGGTAAATCTTCACAATCAAGTGCGAGCTTTACCATTTGTTCAACTTCTTTTTTATCTGCACGTCCGTATCCTGTCAAAACCTGTTTTACCTCCATAGGGGTATATTCAAAAATCTCTGTATTATATTTTTCAAGGACAGTTAAAATAACACCTCTTGCATGTGCAACCGGCATTACAGTTGTATGGTTTCTAAAGAAAAAGAGCTTTTCAATTGCACAAACATCAGGTTTATATTTTTCCACAATTATGGTGATGTCATTGTAAATCTCTAAAAGTCTTGAAGATTCGCGTACACCTTTTTGTGTCTGAATTGACCCTGATGTTATAAGGCTTAAGTTATTTCCGTCAAAATCTATTAAACTATAACCGACAATAGCCATGCCGGGGTCAATTCCAAGAATTTTCATACATATAATTATAACCGATTGCGGCTTCACCTGCAACATTTTGTCAAAAATATGAACAAACTTAACATTTAACTTGCTAATTAAAAATATACATGATAGGATACTGTCAAGAACAATTTATAAATTAGGGTAGTGAGGGTTAAAAATGAAGAGTTCAACTATCAGAAGATCAAACTTATCTAAGGAAAAAATGGCAGTATTGGAAGCGCTTTCTAAGTACAGACAGGATAGTTATGACAACACGCCGAATGTTTATGTAAGACCCAACAAAGAAAAAGAATTAGATGTTTTATGGCAGAACTTTAAATTGAGCCAGAAAAACGAAAAATCACCGAGTGTATATCTTGCAACAGGTTTTGTTGCCGGTGCGCTTGTAATGCTTATGCTTGTAGGTTTGGTAAATCTTTCCAATCACGGAGTTTCTGCTAATGACGAAAATCAAATCTTCAACCCGCAGAGAGCAAAAGCTCAAAAAGAAAAACTTAATCTTATTCCTGCAACAACTGAAGGCACAGCTGCAGTTACTGCAGAAACCAAAAATGAAGTTTACACAGTTCAAAATGGCGACACGCTTGAAAGTATTTTAATCAGATTTTACGGCGGCTACAGCCCTGCAAAAGCAACAGCTGTTATGCAGGCTAACAATATGGCTAATCCAAACAAACTTTCAATCGGCCAGCAGCTGACAATTCCAATGGCTGAATAATAAAGCTCTAAATAATAAAACCGCGGATTTTTAATCCGCGGTTTTATTATAAATATTTTCTATCCTTAATTTCGTCCGGCAGAAACTGCTGGTAAACATCAGGCGCATCATGGCTGTAAACATAACCTATTCCAAAGCCGTAATTCTTCGCGTCTTTGTAATGTGCATCCCTTAAATGCATAGGAGGCGGAAAATCTTTTCCATGCTCAATATCAGCCAATGCAGCGTCAATTGCGCAAATTGCTTTATTGTTTTTTGGTGCTTTTGCAACGTAAATAACAGCAAGTGCAAGCGGAATCCGCCCTTCCGGAAGCCCTAAAAGTTCAACGGCTTTGTAAGCATTCACCGCAATATTCATTGCATTCGGGTCTGCAAGCCCGACATCTTCTGCGGCGCAAACAATCAGACGCCTTGCAATAAACCTCGGGTCTTCGCCTGCCGCAATCATTTTTGCCAGATAGTAAATCGCCGCATCAGGATCGCTTCCGCGCAAACTTTTTTGAAACGCAGAGGCGCAGTCATAATGTTCCTGTTGTGAATATCTTGTGTTGCGTTTCTGGCAGATTTCTTCAATAATTGAAACCGTTAAATTTCGGCGATTGTCCTTCAAATCACTTGCAAAATACGCATTTTCAACAACATTCAGCGCATAACGGGCGTCGCCGCGTGCAAGGTTCACAATAAAATCCAGAACCCCGCTTTCGCAATCCATTGCGGTGTAATTCTTCGCAAGATATGCAAAACCTTTTTTAATAATAGTTTTCATGCTCTCATCGTCGATGGAGTTGAGTCTTATAACCTGCAATCTTGACAAAAGTGCCGGAACTACCTGGAACGACGGATTTTCGGTTGTTGAACCTATTAAAAACAATGTTCCGTTTTCAAGATGCGGAAGAAGTGCGTCCTGCTGGGTTTTTGAATATCTGTGGATTTCGTCGATAAATAAAATCGTCTTAACTCCGCTTCTCAAAGCATTTTTGGCGCTCTCAACAGCTTCTTTAATATCTTTAACGCCCGAAGTTACGGCTGAAATCTCAATAAAATTCGCATTTGTTTTTGTTGCAATAAGCCTTGCAAGCGTTGTTTTGCCGCAGCCCGGCGTGCCCCACAGAATTATTGAAAAAAGTCTGTTTGTTTTAAGTAAATTCAAAATAGGACTGTTTGGCGACACGACATTGCTTTGTCCGAGAAATTCCTCAAGAGTTTTTGGCCGCAAAGTTTCTGCCAGCGGAATTTGTTTATTCTGATTTTCAAGTTCCGTAAAAAGATTATTCATAGTATAATTGTAGCATGGTTAATTGTTGGTGAAAAGTGAAAGGTGAAATGTGAAAAGTCGTTTTCTTAAAAAAGTTATTCTTATTATTTTAATAATTTTTGCAGTATTATTCACTTTACCATCTCATAAACCGGCAAAATCGCAGCGTGAGGTAATTTTCTGGACGCTCCAGATGAATGATTTTTCAGATTACATAAACGGCGTTATCTCTGAATTTGAGGTGCAAAATCCTGACATTAAAATCAAATGGATTGATGTTCCGTTCTCGGAAGGCGAGAAGCGCACGCTTGCCTCAGTTTTAAGCGACAACCCGCCGGATTTGATTAATCTAAATCCTGACTTTTCTGCAACCCTTGCGCAAAAAGGAACGCTCTATGAAATTCCCGCAGACGCTGTAAAAGATTTCAACAGCGAAATCATAAACTCGTTGAAATACAACGGAAAACTTTATTCTATTCCGTGGTACGCAACCTCGGCCGTTACGATTTTCAACAAGGCTCTGGCTGTAAAATCAGGAATTCAAATCCCGAAAACTTACGAAGAATTAGCGATTTCAGCGCCCGTTGTCAGAAAAAAAACAAATGCGTATATTTTTCTTCCAAACATAACAGAAAACGACACCATGCTTAAAATTCTGAACAAATACGGCGTAAATTCTTACGAAAACATAAATTCAGAAAAGTCCGCAGAGGTTTTCGAACTTTTTAAAGATCTTTATCAGAAAAACCTTATTCCTAAAGAAAGCATTACACAAACCCACCGTGAGGCTTTGGAAAAATACATGTCTGAAAATATTTTGCTCTTTCAGGCAGGCGCGAATTTTCTCAACATGATTAAAGAAAATGCCCCGAAAACTTACGAAAACACAGACGTTGCGCCGCAATTGACCGGCGAAATCGGACAGAATGATTTTTCATTAATGAATTTTGTTATTCCGTTACGCGCAAAAAATAAAGATGAAGCTTTGAAATTCGCAGTTTTCCTCACAAATGAGAAAAACCAGCTTGAGCTTGCAAAACTTACAAATGTAATTGCAACAAATCAAAAAGCTTTACAGGATGATTTCTACACAAAATATGAAGAAAAGGATTTGATGGCAAAAGCCCGCGTTATCAGCGCAAAACAGCTTAACCATATTGAGCCGGCTCTTCAATCGGCTAGAAACCAGAAAGATATTAACAATCTTATAAATTCCGCGGTTCAGGAAATCCTGCTAAACAAAGCAAGCACCAAAGAGGTGCTTGACAAAGTTTCAAAAGATTGGAAATTACTAACTGACTAACAGTGCCAATGACGATGGTGACATCCGCCTGAAATATTGATTTCTGTATACGAAGTTGACATTGGCATTCCCATTGGCATTGGAGGAGGCATAGGAGGCCCCATCATTGGCATTCCGACAAATCCGCCGTAATATCCGCCGAATACCCCTCCGCCGAAGGGGCCGACACCAAAGCAGCCGCCAAACGGGTTCATTGATGTCAAAAGCGAAGCGCCGAAAAGATTTTGCATGCCTTTCCTGTCTGCTTCATCCGTACCATACCCTGCCGCAGCATTTGCAATATATCCCAAATAGCTTCCGCCAAATCTGTCACCGCCTGTGCGTTCGTAAATATCCTTTGCTGCAATATTACGAACTGTGCCGGTCATTGCATGCCGCCCGAAATTCATGATAGAAGTGCCCCAATCTGCGCCGTTATTTTTTTCTTCAAGCGCGTTGGCTGCACTGCCCATCCAGGCATTGAAATTACTTAAAATGAAGTTTGCTTTTCCTAAACTCATAAATTTACTCTCTAGTTATATATCCTATATATATTAAAAATATTATTCCCTGAAAATTGACATGAATTTGTATATTTGTAACGATATGTTAAGCATTTCTCAAAAAACTCTAAAGTTTAAAGCCCGTTATGCCGATTTATAACTTAAGGAAATTAAAAAGGGATACGAAATAATGGCTCTTAATGTTTACAATACAAATTATAAACTTGGCATTGATACTTCTGTTCTCAAAGAGGTTTCAGCAGAAATCCTCAAAAGAGCAGAAGCTAAAAACAGCCAATATAATGTAAACAATACATTCGGAAATGTATTAAGAGCAACTGACATTGGCTTTGATTTGTACAGCGGAAAAGTTGATGCAAAAACTGCCAACCAAATCGCCCTTAATAACAGCGGGTTGAATATTCAGCTCAGCGAAACAGCGCAAAAAGCTATTCAATTCCTTAACTCTCAAGCTGCTCAAAATGTTTCTAAAAACGTCGAAGGCAAAATGATAATTGCTGTAAATGATGTTTCAGAACAGCCGAAAACAGAAGCCTCACCGCTTTTCAACAGCATTATAAGCAACAGTACAAGCAAAGACAAAAATGGTTCAAATCCTTTCTATCACGGTGAACTTTTGATGAAAGAAGCCAAGAAAGGTAAAAAATCCGAAGAACCGCAAAGCATTTTTGGATAATATATAAGAGTATTTTTACTCATTTGACGATTTCTCAGTATCGTCCTCGCGTTCATCTTTTTTTTGTTGGTTTTGTTGATTGTTCTTATTCTTTTCATCAAGAATAAGCTGTTTTTTCTTTGAGTTGATAACGTTGGCAACATTCATCATTGCAAGCGAGTTTAAAGTTGCACGCAAAACAGCGCTTCTGTCCATGTATTTTTCAGACTCGCGTTCCTGCTCTTCTTCTTCCCTCTTCTGCTGCGCAAAATATTCTCCGCCCTGACCCATTTTGTCATCCTGGGTTCTTGCGGCAGTGCCGGAGATGTCGCCGCTCTTGAAATTAAAAGAGCCGCCAATCCCGAAAAATCCTGCTGACCTGTTATCGACCATATTTTCTACCCTCGACACACTTTTGTGTGATTTTATTCTACGTGTTTTCTTGAGTATAGATGATTTAATGCTATATTAACTCATCTAAATAAATTATTTTGCTACGATATTAATAAAAGTTTACATAAAAATATATTAGAGAAGTTGTTATTGGTCAGGGCTATTTTTTTATAGGGCTTTTAAGCTTTAACTTATGCCGACAAAACACAAAAACCGAAAACTGAGTTTTCGGTTTTGTTTAAAGCTTTATATTTCAAATTTTTGGAATTAGTTTTCTTTGTTGGGGCTTTCGTATTCAATACCCATTTCTTTTAGTGTTCTTATAAAGTTCTCTGCACAAATTTTTTGTGCTTCCGGAGGAACTATTCTCAAGATTTCAACTGTTTTCGATATTACAGGATCCTTGTCATACCAGCGGTTGTTTGCATTAACAGGTTTAACCATCTGGTAAAACTTTTCGATAGTTTCTTTTGAAACTTTTTGTTCGATTTTTTCCAGGAATATTTCAGCCTGAGCTCTCAATTCGTTTTGATAATTCTTTAAAAGCTCAATTACTTCTAATAATAGCGGATCGTGATCGTACCAGCGTTTATAAGTAGGACTCATTATGTATATCCTCCGTTAGGTTAGGCAATGCGTCGTCTTTTCTTTCTATCTTGCCTCCTAACAATCTTAGCTTAGTTTCGAAATTTTCGTATCCTCTATCTATATGATGTAATTTTTCGATTGTAGAATTTCCTTCAGCCATCAAAGCTGCAACAACGAGGGACGCTCCGGCTCTCAAATCGCTTGCAGCAAGAGTTGCGCCGGTAAGTTTTTTAACACCTTTGATGATTGCATGGTTTCTGTCCTGATGAATGTCGGCGCCCATGCGGCGGAGTTCGGGCACCTGCATGAAGCGGTTTTCATAAAGACTTTCGGTAATTATTCCGACTCCATTTGCAGTTGTCAGAAGCGTCATTGCCATTGACTGCAAATCTGTCGGAAATCCCGGATATGGCTGTGTTATAAAGTTTATTGAATTTAATCTGTTTTTACAGCTTACCTCAAGTGAATTCGGCTCTATAAGCTTGATATTTGCGCCCATTTTCAAAAGTTTGTCTGTAAAGAAGGTTAAATGCGCCGGAAAAACTTCTCGGATAATTGCTTTGCCGCGTGTTGCAATAATTGCAGTCATAAAAGTTCCGGCTTCAATTCTGTCAGGAATTGTTGTGTATTCAATCGGGTGAAGCTGCTCCTGTCTTACTCCGTTAATTACTATTTCGGAGGTTCCTGCACCGTTGACATCTGCGCCCATTGCGTTAAGGAAGTTTGCTAAATCAACAATTTCAGGTTCCTGTGCAGCATTTTGAATTCTTGTAGCGCCTTCTGCCAGAACTCCTGCCAGCATAAGGTTTTCAGTAGCACCAACGGAGGGAATATCAAGATAAATATCAGTTCCGGTTAAGCGTGAAGCTTTTGCATGAACATAGCCGTTTTCGATTTTTATTTTAGCTCCGAGCGCTTCTAAGCCGCGAATGTGGAAGTCTACACGGCGTTCGCCGATTGCACATCCGCCTGGAAGTGCAACAATGGCTTCCTTGCATCGAGAAACCAATGCGCCCAAAACAATAAATGACGCACGCATTTTGCTTACTAATTCGTATTTTGCAGTAATGCTTGTGATACTTGAAGCGTCAATTGTAAGTGATTTTTCAGACTTATCATAAGAAGTTTTCGCGCCTAATTGTGCAATAACATTCAACATAATTTCAACGTCTGTCAAATCAGGAACGTTATAAATTTTTGTTTCGCCTTTAGCAAGCAAAGCGGCGGCCATAAGCTTTAAAACCGAATTTTTAGCTCCGCCTATTGTTACTTCACCTCTTAGTGGGGTCCCGCCTTTTATAAAATACTTATCTGTCACTTTTCCTCCGAAAAGAAAGAATTTTTATTAAATATTTACTACTACATATATGATAATACAACAATATTGCAATAAGTAAATAAGTTAAATAATGTAAAGAAAAGAAAAATTCCTTTATTTTTTAAAAATGATAATAATTCCTACTTTACAAAATTTATTTTGTATTGTATAGTAATTTATGTAAAAGAGATTTAAAAAAATTTCACGAGATTAAGAAAGGTGGTAAAAAATGGCAAAATTTGTATGTACAGTATGCGGCTGGTCAACTGAAGCTGATAAAGCTCCTGAAAGATGCCCTCTTTGCGGCGCAACAACTTTCAAAGAAATCGGCGGCGGCGAAAAAGTTTACGCTTGTGAACACAAAGTTGGTGACGGCGTAGTTGAAGATAAAGAAATTATGGAAGGTTTGAGAGCACACTTCTCAGGCGAATGCACAGAAGTCGGCATGTACCTTGCAATGTCAAGAGTTGCTGAAAGAGAAGGTTATCCGGAAGTTGCAGAAGCTTACAAAAGATATGCTTTTGAAGAAGCTGAACATGCCGCTAAATTTGCAGAGCTTTTAGGTGAAGTTGTCACTGATTCAACTAAGAAAAACCTTGAACTTCGTGCAGAAGCTGAACACGGCGCTTGCGACGGCAAATTGGCTATTGCAAGACGCGCAAAAGAATTGGGTTATGACGCAATTCATGACACAGTTCACGAAATGGCTAAAGACGAAGCCCGTCACGGAAAAGGCTTTGATGGTCTTTTGAAAAGATATTTTTCATAAGATTTGAACAAAGTTATTTTAAATGTGCCAAAAGATTTATCTTTTGGCACATTTTTTATTGTTGCAAAAAATTTTAAAGGACATTATAATAAAAAAGTTAAATAAATTATTTTTAAAAGGAGCTAAAAATGGTTAAAAAGCAGACTATGATTGAATTTCCGGGGGGGGGGG
>URXT01000037.1 GCA_900551915.1 uncultured bacterium | reverse complement strand
CTGAAAGACCCTTCCCTAAAGAAGATTTATCCTTTTACATGCGACGGTTTTTGCAAAATGCACATGTTTAAAATTTAAGAGCATACAATTTATACAACTTTCAGCTTATTCTCCCTCAATTTTACGATTTTTTTCTTAAACATTTGAAAATTGTAATAAATAATTGTATAATTGACAGGTACAATACAAATTAATGAGGGTAATTAATTATGAAATTGCATATGCAAATACTAATTGCGCTGGGACTTGGAATTAAACGAAACGGTCATATATTTCTTGGAATTCTCGGCGGTATTATTGTTGGAATTCTGCTTCACAGCCATCCAAACATTTTGGCCTCAAATATTTTAACTTTTATAGGCCAAGTATTTATAAGATTAATACAGATGGTTGTAATACCGCTTGTGGTCTCTGCAATAATAATCGGAATTACAAGCGTTGGGGACAACAAACAACTTGGAAAATTTGGTTCAAAAATGGTTCTTTACTATGGAATTATAACTACCATTGCTGTAGCCATAGGAGCAGCGCTAGCGTTAATATTAAAGCCTGGAATCGGGGCTGCTAACTATATTGCTCAAAACGCTGCAAGTGAGGTTCAGGCAACAGTTGCAGCAACAATGCAGCAGCAACAGGGAAATATTTTAAATATTTTCTTAGGGTTCATACCCAATAATCCTTTTCACTCGGTTGCAGTCGGAGATATGGTTCCTATTATTGTATTCTGCGTAATTTTTGCAATTGCGCTATCTAAAGTCGGTGATGTAAATAGACCTATTGTTTCCTTTTTTGAATCAGTTTTTGCAGCAACAATGAAGATAACTGATTGGATTATGTTCATGGCAGCTCCGGGTGTTTTTGCTCTTACTGCAAGTGCGGTGTCCAGCTTTGGTATTGAAATCTTTTCAAGCATTTCAAAATATTTACTTGTACTTTTAATAGGATTTTTAATTCAACTTTTCATAGTTTACCCTGTTTTTTTGAAAAAGGTTTCTAAAGTTTCGGTTGTAATGCTTTATTCTGCTGTAACCGAGGCAATGATGGTTGCTTTTGGAACGGCAAGTTCTTCCGCAACTTTACCTTTAACAATTGCATGTTGTGAGAAACGAGGAATTTCACATAAGATTTCTAGTTTTGTTCTTCCGCTGGGTGCAACTTTAAATATGGATGGAACAGCATTATTACAGGTTGTTGCAGTAATATTCTTAGCGCAGGCTTACGGGGTGCCGCTTGATTTGTTCTTAATAATTCAAATTGCGGTTCTTGCAATAATTGCCTCTTCAACTTGTGCAGGAATTCCAGGAGCCGGATTGATTACAATCGCGTTAATACTTAACGGTATGGGATTAAGTCCGGAACAGCTCGTAACTGGATTTGCATTCTTGTTTACAATTGAGAGAATTACGGATATGATGCGCACACTTGTAAACGTTACATCAGATGTGGTGGTTGCAGCCGCAATAGCAGATAATGAAAACGAAATCAATTATGATTTGTTAAACAACCCGGCAAACTATGAAGATATAACATAACTTAGAAATATACATTAGTTTATTATATAAAAAGAAGGAAAAAACATGGATGAAAAAATAATAGAATTACCAAAAGCACTTGAAATTTTACAGCAGCAGATAAACGCTGTATATCCTTTCAACATTTATTTGGACTTAAACAAAAAATCGCCACAAAACAGCTTTGTAATGACAATTACTAAAAAGTCTTATAATAAATTCGAAAAACAAATAATGCAGGAAATTCATGATTATTTTCATAATGACTTTAATGTAAAATCCGACCTGATATTACAAAAACGCGAAAAACCATTATTTGGACAAAATATGAAATTCTATTTTCAGATTAAAGTATATTAAAAAAACTCCCGTCGTGAAGGCGGGATTTTTTTAGTATCATTTACAATACAAAAAATTTTTGCTACTTTGAGATTATGGAAACTCATAACATAAATAATACTGATATAATTGCATCGACTCATTTAGGGAAAAAGATAAGCGGAAGCGAAATTTATGACCCGTCGCTTCTCGTCGCAATTCCAAGGATTGAAAACCGGAAGCAATACAATCTTCAAAACGAAAATCTACCTTTTGAAGGTTTTGATGTTTGGCATGCATATGAATTTTCTGCAATGACAGAGAACGGAATTCCTGTCACAAGATTGTTAAAAATAAAATATGATTGCAGGTCAGAATTTTTGGTTGAATCTAAATCTTTAAAATTATATTTGAATTCTTTTAACATGACAAAATTTGGCAGTACAACGACTGAATGCCTTGAAATCTGCGCGGACAAAATAAAAAAAGATTTAAGCGAAAAGTTAAAAACTCAGGTTTCTATAAAATTTCTTGAAAACAGCATTGAACGTGCAGAGATTTTCAGCAATTTCAAAAATATAATGCAGTATATTGATGAAAAAAACTTAAAAGCCAAAAACTTTAAAGAAGCTCCGGAACTATTGCAGACAGAAGATTTGTCCAATCTTCAAACGCATTATCTGACATTTGATTCTCTGCGCTCCAATTGCCGCGTTACGCATCAACCTGACTTTGGCGATGTTTTCATATATTACAAATCAAAAAAACATATTTTGGAAGACAGCCTTTTAAAATATTTAATATCTTTCCGCTCGGAATATCATTTTCATGAAGAATGCTGTGAAATGATTTATAAAAGGTTATATGATTTACTGGAGCCTAAAGATGAATTATTTGTCTGCGCGCTTTATACACGCCGCGGCGGAATTGACATCTGCCCGCTCAGACATAACAAAAACTGTACTTTTAAAGACTTTGACGCACTTTCTGATGTCACAAAATTTGCAAGAAACGGAGTTAAGTAGTGATGAATACCCGCAAATTCGGAGACTGCGGCGAAGATTTAGCCTGCAGGTTTCTTGAAAAACAAGGTTTCAAAATTCTGGAAAGAAACAAGCATTACTCAAGATTTTGCGAAATTGATATTATCGCACAACATAAAGATACGGTTGTGTTTGTTGAGGTTAAAACCCGCCGGACATCAGATTTTGGAAGCCCGCTTGAGGCGATTACCAAAACAAAATTTGCAAATATTGTTAAAGGAGTTCAATATTATCTGAGCGAAAATAAAGTTAAAAACTATAGGATTGATGTTGTGGGAATAACTTTAAAGCCGGAAGTTAAAATAGAACATTTAAAGAATATACAATTATAAGAAACAAATGAGCCTGCCGGAATTGCCGGCAGGCTCAACATCAAAATCTATTGTACAGTTGCAAATCTGAAGTCTTCAGTCCAGGTTTTGAACCCGCCTTCCAAAAGCATAACCGGATAGTCATAATCAGCCAGAATTAATGCAGCACGCGCACCTAAATGACACTGCTGATTGTAGCAGTATACTACGTTCACTTTATCTTTTGAAAGCTTTTCCAGATTATTGGAAATTTCGTCTTTAGGAATTGAAATTGCTCCCGGGATATGACTTATTTCATAGTCTTCTGGATTTCTGACATCAATAACATTCACATTTCCTTCGTCAAGCAAAGTCTTTAACTCAACAGGACCAGTTGTAAATGCCAGAATTTTCTCAAAATAATGCTGCGCTTTTTGGGTATTATAACGCAGTTCTTTAACTTTTTCATCCATAACTTGATTATCCTTTCTTTGTTTAAAGTCAGAATAAATCAAGTCATGAAAAAAAAAGATTAGTTAATGGGGTAAAAATAATTTAGTAAGATGGGTAAATGTGTAATTATAATTCTTGTCTGGTTTTTAGCTCTGCTTATGCAGTATAGCTTATGTGGTTATAAATATCGGGGTTGATATTTTGCATATTATTATTATTTGATCTTTTAAATTCGCTGACAGCTCTTCCGATTTTATTAACAAAAGCTGTAACGAAATTGGGGTTTTGAACCATATCAGCTTTTTTAGAACGGTTGAGGTCATTTTCAAAATTAATTTTAGCATTTGGGTTTTGTAAAGCAAGGATTGCAACACTCGGAGTAATATTATTCATATTGCCTTCACCGAATGAGATGTACTTTCTGCTGTTAGTATTAAATTGTACTGGGTTTACTCTAATCATTTTATCCTCCTCTCGTGAGGTTTCTTTATTAAGTGTTTATTTAACACTTCATCCTTACAATTTCACTATAAACTATAATATTTGATTTGTCAACCCCACCTGTGAAGTTTTATTAAGCAGCCAAAAAGCCCGATATTACGTAGGTTTGGACATAAAGTGGTATTTTTACACTTATTATTTAAGTGTTTTTCTTACACTTTTTTGAATATTTTTTGGTTTTGTGGGTTAAAGCATGCCGCTAAATTACACTGTTGAAATAGCATAAGTGGCTAATTGAACAAAAATACCTCTTCGATTTAAATATAATTAAATCTTTTTCATACTTCCAGCTATTCTTAATTCCAACGGGAGCTTTCGCTCCCTTTTTTTTGTTAAAACTACGCAACAGATTATTTATTATTCTTCGATGTGAAAAAGTTATTAAACAATATCGGAATATATTTGGCATGAAGCGCGCTGAAATCAAACACGAACTCGTTTACGCCGGCTTTGTGAAGGATTTCGATTTTGTCAAAGTCTTCAAGTATTTTATCTTCAAACATGTGCATTCTGCAAAAACCGTCGCATGTAAAAGGATAAATCTTCTTTAGGGAAGGGTCTTTCAGCGCAAAGCCGCCCTTATGGCACGGCGCTTTGCAGGATAAACGTGAAATTATAGCACTGTCATTATTCAGCGGGCACAGGCCTTGTGTTGGAACTCTTATATTACCGGCAATTGTGTATTTAAGATTTGGAATTTCGTTTTTAACTTTTTTTATAGTTCTCAAAGCACTTTCCATATCATTGAATGAAGTGAAATCCACTGCATTTATTGGCGCAAGGTTGTTAAGACACTTTATTGAAAGGCTGTTTAAAAGGTTAATTCCCTGACCGATTTCAATCGGAATGTGGTTAATATCACTGTCATTAATCACAGCCCAAAAATACCCGATATTGTTTATTATGAGGCTGTCCGGCGCGGGTGAGTCTAGCAAAAGCTGTTTTACGTATTCATAAACCCTGTCAAAGTCACGTTCAATAAGAATTCTGGGGGTTGAAAGCTGAAATTTAATGTCATGCTTTTTGCAAAACTTTTTAACCTTCATAATAATTTCGTTAAAACTGCTTGTTGAAAGGTCGCAGGTCGAAAGTATTTCACCGTATTCTATTGAAGAAACAGGATTTGTCCCGATTTTTTTGATGTACTTTTCAAGCTCCTTAAGCTGAGCCAGCTCTGAAAGCCGCAAATTAATTTTGAAATCCTCGCTTCTCTCAAAATTAACCTCTTTGACAACTCTGGCGCGCTTAATTTCCCATTCAAAAGTTTGTATATTGCGGCTGAATTTAAAATTCTTACCTTCAGCGCTGACCATGTCGCCTGAAAAATGATTTGTCTGATAAATACTTTTTCTAACATGCTTGAAGGGAAGTTTGTGATTTTTAAAGATTTTGGGCTTGGCAAGAATATTTTCAACAAGTTCAATTCCCTCAAGAATTTCTTCCGAATTGGCAAACTTTCCTTTAATTACAACTTTGTCAACCGCGCCGGAGTTTTCAATGTCTTCCGCGCACCAGGGAAGATTGTCGGCGTCTATGGCAAGCGGAAGTTTTGTATATTTTTTAATTTTTACGATATTTTTAAGATATATTTCTTCGGTTATGATTATTTCATCAACTTTGTGGAAGCTGTTTACAAAATCAATTCCGGAGAGGTTGTGAATATCAAAATAAGAGTCCACAATGACTTTAAATGGAAGTTTAAAGACTTTTATGGCTTCCAGTATCGCAAAACTGTTTATAAAAATTCCGTCTATGCCGGCGGTTTTTAAAAATTTAAGCATTTTCTTTATTTCCGGAAGATTTTCTTCTGTAATGTCATGCTTAAAGTTTATAAAAATATGACAGTTGTTTCTTTTAGCAGCCTCGACAAATTCGTTCACATATTCAAAATTGTTATTGAGAAACTTTTTGTAATAGACATAATAATCTCTACAGTGAGTTTTTTGGCTGAATAAATCTATATCCTCCGGCTTTTTGACCGGTGCAACAACGACAATCTCTTTCATAGATTTATTATAGCGGTATAGCGTGAAAAAATAAAGAGTTAATGAGATATTTGAAAAACAAAAAGTCTTCAAATCCCTGCCGGCACGTACTTTCAGACTTAATAAAAATAAGATTTTAACTTTTTTAATCCTCAATTAACCAAACCAAACTTTACATGTCTTAACAAAACATCAAATTTAGGCAATTTTAAGGGAATGAAATACTTAATAGATATATAAGGAATATATGGGATATTTTAAGGAAGATATCCCGCGGAAATCTCACACACAATATTAATAGGAAAATTTCATAGGGAGGACACGTATGGCAATAGGTGCTGAAGACTATATTGACCAGCTGTTAGTCAAAAAATACGCAGAAGAAAAAGTAGATAACCATGACAACATGGAATCAATGGTTGACCCTCATAAAATGATGAGTGCAATGAATGATTACGCAAGCATGTCACGAAATATGATGCTTTTGAAACAAAAGTTGAATATTGCATGCTATGCAATCAATGCACGCACGGCAAAATATCAAAAATCCCCTGCCGCGCAGTATTAAAAGTTTGCTATACCTCTTTTTTCAGGTAAAATAAAGAAAAAGAGGTATAAACAATGGGGAAAATAATCCTAGCATCTTCTTCACCAAGAAGAGCGGATATTTTAAGACAACATAATATAGAGTTTCAAACATTACCGTCACCGTATCAGGAAGATCATTCAGTGACGGCTTTTTCTTATGCTTTTGTTGAGAGCCTTGCGCTGAACAAAGCTCGCGGCGTGCTTCCGCTGGTAGAAGCGCCTTGTTTAATACTCGGTGCTGATACTGTTGTTGTTTTGGACGGAAAAATCTTAGGAAAACCGGCTGATTACGATGACGCATTTAACATGCTGAGAAGCCTTTCCGGACGCAAGCACATTGTAGTCACAGGAATTGCACTCATTAACAGTGAAACAAGAAATGAAACTGTCCGCTCCGTCACAAGCACAGTAGAATTTGAAAAACTCACCGGCGAACAGATAGAATTCTATCTGAAAAATTTCAAACCCTATGATAAAGCAGGTTCTTATGGAATTCAGGAGATGCCGTCAGGCTACATCAAGGGTTATGAGGGGAGTTTTGAGAACATTGTAGGACTTTGCGGCAAGACTGTAGAAGAAATGCTCGCAAATAAATTATAAAAATCCGTTTGGCATAAAAAGGCACTAAAAAACGAGGGTGACTAAAAAGTCTGGTTTTAACCCAATATGCGTTCTGGATTGCCACGTCCTCACTGACGTTCGTCCTCGCAATGACACAATAATTTAGACTTTCTAGTCACCCTCGTTTTTTACTAAATCGAATTCTAGCTTCTTTTCTTCAAGGTAGGAAATGCGATTACATCTCTGATTGAAGGTGAATCTGTCAAAAGCATTACCAAACGGTCAATGCCCATTCCCATGCCGCCTGTCGGAGGCATTCCGTATTCAAGCGCACAGATAAAGTCTTCGTCAATATCCATTGCTTCTTCATCACCGTTTGCCTTAGCTTGAGCCTGAGCTTCAAATCTCATTCTCTGGTCAATCGGGTCTGTAAGTTCCGAGAAGGCATTTGCGATTTCCCATCCGTTTACGCGGGTTTCAAAACGCTCTGTCAAACGTTCGTTGTCACGGTGAACTTTTGCCAGCGGAGAAATTTCACGCGGATAATCAATGATGTGGCAAGGCTGGATTAAGCCAGGTTCGATTTTTTCTTCAAAAACAGCTTCCACAACCTGACCCCAGTTCATTGTATCTTCAACATGAACATTAAGCTTTCTGGCGGTTTCAATTGCCTGCTGAGGACTGTAAATTTCCAGAAAATCAATGCCTGTAGCTTCTTTAATAGAGCCGAGCATTGTCTTTCTATCCCAAGGAGGTGTCAAATCAATCTCATGTTCGCCGTATTTAATCTTCATAGTGCCAAGAACTTCCTGTGCAACATAAGCGACCATGTTTTCAGTCAAATTCATCATGTCGTTATAGTCAGCATAGGCCTGATAAAGTTCAATCATTGTAAATTCAGGGTTGTGGCGTGTGTCAATACCTTCATTTCTGAAACATTTTCCAATTTCAAAAACTCTTTCCGAAACACCGCCGACAATAAGTCTTTTTAAATACAACTCCAAGGCAATTCTCAATGTCAAATCCATTTCAAGTGCATTGTGATGCGTTGTAAAAGGTCTTGCGTTTGCTCCTGATGCCATTGTTTGCAAAGTCGGGGTTTCGACTTCCATAAAACCTTCTTTTGCAAGATATTCACGGATTTTTTGAATAATCATACTTCTGGCTTTGAAAGTTTTTCTTACATCTTCGTTCACAATCAAATCAACATAACGCTGACGATAACGGGTTTCAGTATCAGTCAAACCGTGGTGTTTTTCCGGAAGCGGAAGAAGAGATTTTGAAAGCATTTTCAACGCTGTTGTTTTGATTGACAATTCTCCGCGCGGAGTTCTTCTTATTGTTCCGGTAAATCCTACAATGTCACCGATGTCCACAAGTTTCAAAATTTTCATCTGTTCTTCGGGAAGATTTTCTTTGTGAGAGAAAATCTGGATTTTTCCTGTTGAATCCATTAGGTCAATAAACATTCCTGTATTACGGATTGCCATTACACGACCGGCAACGGAATATTCATCTTCTGTTTCAACTCCCGGTTCAAGGTCTTTGTATTTCTCCTGCAAATCGGCAGCATCAGTATTTTTGTCAAATGAATACGGATACGGATTTACACCTTTATCAGCCAAGTCCGCAAGTTTTTGAATACGTGTTTGTCTGATTTGTTCTCTCGCCGAATTCGGCTCATTTGTTATTTGTTGTGTCATAATTTAATTTCCTTTTTCAGTTCCATAACACTATATTTAAATTTTAGCACAAACAAAATCTTTAAGACAAAAAGGCCGCAATTTAAAAAATTGCGGCCTTTTATAATTTATATGATAAATTTTAAGAAGCTGACATTTGCGATTGCATATCAATCATACGCTTGAATTCATCCGGACGAGATGTTTTTGATAAAGCATCTTCAAGTGTAATAACACCAGCTTTGTAATGTTTTGCAAGCGCCATTTCAAGAGTCTGCATGCCGACACCGGTGTTCATCTGGATTGTTGAATAAATCTGAGCCGCTTTACTTTCTCTGACGAGGTTCGCAATTGCAGGTGTTACAATCATGATTTCCTGAGCCATTACACGGCCTTTTTTCTGTCCGTTTGGAAGAACCTTTGGAATAAGAGTTTGCGCAAATACTGCAACAAGCGAGTTGGCAAGCTGAACACGAATCTGTTGCTGCTGGCCTTCCGGGAATACGTCGATAATACGGTCGATTGTCTGTGAAGCTGATGAGGTGTGAAGTGTTCCAAAGACCAAGTGACCTGTTTCTGCGGCTGTTAATGCCAGCGAAATGGTTTCATGGTCACGCATCTCACCTACGAGGATGATATCAGGGTCTTCACGGAGTGCTGATTTAAGAGCATTTGCGAAACTTCTTGTATCCATACCTAATTCACGCTGGTGAACAATACTTTTCTTTGACGTATGCACAAATTCTATCGGGTCTTCAATTGTAAGAATATGTTCAGCTTTGGTATCGTTAATGTAGTCAATCATAGCCGCTAACGTTGTTGATTTACCTGAACCTGTCGGGCCTGTTACAAGAATCAGTCCGCGCGGTTTTTCTGCGGTAATTCTTACGATATCGGGAAGACCAAGCTGGTCAAAGGACGGAACTTTATCCGTAATCGTACGGAAAGCTGCCGCATAATTACCTTTGTCTTTATAGAAGTTAACCCTGAAACGGCTTAAGCCTTCAATACCGTATGAAAAGTCAAGCTCCCAGTTCTGTTCCAAAGTACGTCTTTGTTCATTTGAAAGCATCGGGAAAAGTAAGTTTTCAACTTCTTCCGGTGTTAACGGCTCCATGTCCACACGTGTAAGTTTACCGTCAACTCTTATTGCCGGAGGTAGATTACTTGAAATATGCAAGTCACTTCCGCCATCTTTAACAAGCTTTTCTAATAATTCTTCGATTACCATATTCTTTACCTGCCTTTATTATCATTAAGTTATTCATTGAATGTTATAAGAGCTTCATCCTCTTTCATAGCAAGCTCTAATAATGTGTATGTCATATATGCACCAAGCGCTACAGCCTTAGGATCTAAATCCGTATTGTTTGCAGCTTCTATAATTGCCGTATTAATTTCGGGATTTTCCTCTTTTATATAGTGAATCATTTTTTTACGCCATTCAGGCATATCTTTAAAAATTTCTGAAAAAACTTTTGCAGCTGTTTCTTCTGACACGATTGGCAGCATACTGTACCTCTATTATCTACAATAATAATTCTACATTACTTATTAGATTTTAACAATAGATAATTTCAAAAACTCGTTTGTTTAATGTATAATTTCGTTATGAGACTTTTGGAGTTAAAACTGACGAATTACCGGAATTGCAGGGATTTAAGCCTTAATCTTAATTCCGGAAAAATTTTAATAATCGGAAAGAACGCTCAGGGAAAAACCAATATTTTAGAAAGCATTTACTTTCTCTCGGCTTTAAAATCCCCGCGTACCTCTAACAATATTGAAATAATCAATTTTAATGCAGAAACTGCCGAAATTGAGGCTGAACTTGTTAAAGCAAACACTTCCGTTACACTTGATTACTCATATTCAAAAGAAAAAAACCGCATTTTAAAAGTTAACGGAGTCAAAACAACTCCAAAAAATTTCAAACAGGTTTTAAAAACCGTTCTTTTTTCAACAAATGATTTACTGCTTTTGCGCGGCAACCCGTCAGACAGAAGAGATTGGCTTGACAGGGCGATTTCTCAGGTTTATCCGGCGTATGACGAAAGGCTTTCAAAATATGACAAAATCCGTATTCAAAAGAATAATTTCTTAAAAGAATTGATAAAAGGTGCTCCGCTTGATGAAACTTTGCTTGAGGTCTTGAACGAACAATTGACAATTACCGGAAGCAATATAATTTACTTGCGAATAAAGTTTTTGGCAGAAATAGAAAAGATAGCGCGCGAAAAGCACCGTATTATAAGCGAAACAGAAGAGTTAAAACTCGTATACGACTGTTCGTTTTTAGATGGCGAAACCGAGCTTGAAGAAATAGCAGAAAAGTTCAGGGGGGCGCTGGAGGAACGCAAAACAGAAGAATTGCGACGCGCCCAATCCTGCGTGGGGCCTCACAGGGATGATATTTTATTTTACATAAACGAAAATGAGGCAACAAAATTTGCTTCACAAGGCCAGCAGAGGACGGTTGTTCTTGCGCTTAAGCTTTCTGAACTTGATATAATAACCGAAAAAACAGGTGATGAACCGGTATTGCTTCTTGATGATGTTTTGGCAGAACTTGATGACCTCCGGCAAAATTATCTTCTAAAATCCATCACAAAAGCGACGCAGGTTGTAATAACATCTGTCGACACTCTGCTTTTTGAAAACGAGTTTTTAAAAGGGGTTAAGATATACAAAATCGAAGACGGCCGGATTGTTGAAGAATTATAGTTAACGAATTTAATAAAAACAGCACTAAAAAATCGGAACGACAGGATTTGAACCTGCGACCTCTACCACCCCAAGGTAGCACGCTACCAAGCTGCGCCACGTCCCGATATTTTCTTATCGGGACACGTCATGCTTGGCAGCTACGCTACCATTCCTCTCGAAAAACAATACTTAATTGTTTTTCTCGGCAGAGTGCTACATCCCGACGATATTTTATATAGGAATTATTCAGTTTTCAAAATTGTTGTTATCTGGTGCGCTACCAACCTCTCAAAACAATACTTAATTGTTTTTTCGGCAGAGTGCTACATCCTGATATTACTTTTCATTACCAAAACTAAGTTTTAGCGGCAAAGAAAGTTATTTATACTGCAATTTTGATATTACCACCAAAATTTGTAATGTCAAATTATCTGTTTTTATTTTGTTTTGACTTCATTTCTTTAATATCGTTGCTTGAGCGTTCATATTTTTCAATAAGCAATTCTCTATCTCTTTCCGTCAAACTATTATGTAGCCCAACTTGATCCATGCACATTACAGAAGGCGGATCACATTGCCCAAACAATTTTTCAAGTCCCAAAATATACCCAACTTCGTTAAGCATTGTCTTATATACGTCATCGCTTGTAACAGGTCTTTTTTCTCTTGTTTTCGTGTAAATCTGGACACGCGCAGCATTAATGAAACCGTCTTCCATGTTTGTAAAGTAGCCTGTAGTTTCATGCCGTTTCGATCTGGTAATATAGTAAGGAGCCTGTTCATTTACAAATGAAACTTTTATCGGTGCGTTATTAGATGCAAATCTGGTTGTATAAAATCTAAACCTCAGCTTTCCGTTACTTGCCTGCGACCAGGCTTCAAAAGCTCTCTGAACAGCATTGCTAAACTCATTTTCTTCAATATAAACATCAACTGAAGTCATTCCCCAGCGAGGCATTGAATAGGCAAATACACTTCCAGCTGTTAATAACAAAATTCCCGCTAATAAAAATAGTTTTTTCATACTCCTATTATAGCATACATTTTATCTTTGGAAATAAAATTATCCTATTATAGGTATTGAATTTTACATTTGTTTAAATTATTCTAATTCAAAACACAGTTATGTTTACAGACGAGGGAGATTAGATGGTTATTTTAGAAGACTTGAAAGAAATTAATGATATAATAAAAGATTTAGCACTTTTTATAAGACAAGACGAAATAGTTCAGCCGGACTTTGCAGAGTACATTAAAACAATCGGTTTGAATTCTAATACTACCTCTGTACAATTTCAGGCGGCATGCTTCAATTATATCTTTGAAAGAAACCTCGGCACTGAAAGAAAATCTGTGTTTGACATATATCAGGAACGCAAAAGCAGCCTGTCAGAAACTGGCAAACAGATAATTGAAGAATTGAAAAAGTCCATTGCTTCTGTTTTTGAAGTTAAAAAAGTTTTGAAAAACGGATTCAGCCTTTACAATATTGTGAATGAAAAAACTTATGAAGCACTTTCGCTTGTAAAAATGACCTCCTTCCGCGGAATAGGTTCAGGCCAGTTCGTTGTTGCAAGAATTTTCTATCACAATGACAAATCCTACCTTTTGGAAATCTCCGGCGTTCTTTCAGCTTCAAGAAAAGACGAAGCTTACAGATATGCAGTCGCTAAAATCGTTCAAAACCCTGAATTGGTTTATCTTGACAATCCGGAAAAACAAAAAGAAATCGAGGAAGAAGTTTCAAACATTTACGATAAATTTGTCGAATTTTTCGGAACCGATGAAGTTATAACAACAAACAAATTCGCAGATGATTTAATCGGGCTTTTTAATGATTATTCAGAAACAGGCGAAAAGACTGATTTTCAAGACAAAATCCAGCTTCCGGAAGTCTATAACTTCTTTAATGTTAAAGAATTCAACAACAGCTACAATAACTTTCTTGAGAATTCTCTGGGCGGTTTTTCGTCACACGAAGAAACCTACGATGTCGGCATAATTTTTGATAAAGAACTTGGCATGTATGCTGTTCCTTTTTACGGAACCTTCAACAGAATTTTTGAGACGGAAGACGTTACGGAAGTCGGCAACTACGACAAATGTGTTGACTACTTCCTTTTGAACGACAAAATTTCAGCAAATATGATAAAAAAAGTTGCCTCAAAGCACGAAAATTTTATGGAAGTTTTAAATAAAATTTTGAAAAACAGCTACAAACTTGAAGACATCTTGCAGAAATACAAAAGCAGATATTTAGATGAAAAAATATTTTCATCAACAACCGTTTTATACAAATCAAAAGCGTTTTCACAAACCCTGGGCATAATTGAAGAAACCGAAGAAAAACCGAAACTTGATACAACAAACATTGACATTTCAAAAATCGGCAGAAACGACCCTTGCCCTTGCGGAAGCGGCAAGAAATTCAAAAAATGCTGTGGCGCGAATTTGTAATTTAATGCCTGTCATAAAATTGAAAAACGTAAGAAGCGGGTGACTAAAGAGTATAAATCATTGTGTCATTGCGAGGACGAACGTCAGTGAGGACGTGGCAATCCAGAACGCATATTGGGTTAAAACCAGACTTTTTAGTCACCCGATTCTTATAATGAAAAATCAAAAAGCTCATCTATTTCGACCTCCAAGGCTTCTGAAATCAATTTTAATTTCCAAAGAGTAGGATTAGCGTTTCCACGCTCTATTGCCCCAAGATAAATTTCGCTCATTCCTGTTTTCTCTGCCAATTTCTGTTGGGAAAACCCTTGGATTTTAAGTAAGTATGCAATTTTTACACCTAGCTTTCTTATATCGTCATTTTTGTTCATGCGTTTAAGTTTAATTTAGTAAATTGAATGTAATTAATAATAAGTAAATATAATTTGAAAGTCGACCGCCAATTGGCACTCTTGAAAGAATTTAATTAATAATCGTTTTTATGTTACTATATTCAAGTAACAGTTAATAAGGAGAGAAAAAGATGGCAGATGCAAAAATTTTGGCAACTATCGAAAGAAGCGACACTGAACAACTACAGATTTCTGTAAGCGAATATAAAGGAAGAAGCTACCTGAATATGAGAATATTCTACACAACTGACGAAGGCGCAACCTGGCTTCCGACTAAAAAAGGCGTAACTTTTGCTCCCGACCAGCTCGATTTGCTTGAAGAAGCTATTCAGGAAGCAAGAAAAGAATTTATGGCAGAATAAAAAATTCATTGTGAAAAGTGAGGTGTGAAGAGATTTATGAAGGAAGAAAACCCGCAAAATTTAAAGCTTTTTGAAGAAGACTCTTCACCCTCAAACTTTCACAATTCGCCGAAATATGCGCTTGCACTTGTAAATATCACAGGCCTTGGCGTAAAAACTTTCAGTTATCTGATTCCTGATGAAATGAAAGCCAAACTCCAAATAGGTCAGGCGATTTTAGTGCCTTTCGGACGCCAGGGGCTTATTAATGCCTTCTGCGTGGGTTTTTCTAATTATTTACCCGGGGATTTTAAAGTAAAAAAAATCAGCAGAATTCTTGACGAAACCCCGCTTTTTTCAATTGATTATCTGAAACTTCTCGAATGGGTTGCAAATTATTACTGCTGTGATTTGGTAACTGTTTTGAACGCGGCAATTCCCATGAAGTTGATTGAAAAAGCTTCAAAAACCGAACTTGCGGTTGAATTTGCAAGTTTTGAGGGCGCAACAAAACGTCAGGTGGAAGTTTTGGAACTTTTGAAAACCTCCGGCAAAATGCCTTTAATAATGTTTGAAAAAATGGCAAAAACGACACGCACAACCGTCAAAAAGCTTGAGGCGCTCGGCTGTTTAAAACTTACGGAAGAAAACATTTACCGCAACCCGCTCGACATTCTGAAAATTAGTGAAAAAGAACCGTTATTTGAACTTTCCGGCGACCAGAAGGCCGTTTATGAAGGAATTAAAGCAAAAATTAACCCCTCACCCCAGCCCTCTCCCGCAAGGGGAGAGGGAGAGTTTGACGAAAATTCGTCAGAGATATCTACGTGCGTAGCACCTGAAAGAAGCGAATTCAAAGCCCGGCATTTTTATACTGAAAAAAGTCTTGAATATTCAAAAGAATTACGAAAAAACATGACTGATGTCGAAAATATTTTATGGTACTATTTGCGCAACAAACAATTAGGCGGCTATAAATTCAGACGTCAGGAAGCGATTGATAATTATATTGCCGATTTTGTCTGTTATGAAAGAAAACTGATAATAGAGCTTGACGGCGGACAACATAACGAACAAAAAAACATCCAAAAAGACAAAAATCGTCAGAAATACCTTGAAGATAACGATTTTACAGTTTTACGTTTTTGGAATAATGATGTAATTGAAAATATAGAATCGGTACTAAATAAAATCTACGAAACAATTTTAGAAACCCCCAAAAACAAAGATATCCCTGATAAAAACTCTTCGCATGCTCCCTCTCCCCCTGCGGGAGATGGCTGGGGTGAGGGGTCAACACCTCCAACAATTCTGCTTCATGGAGTAACAGCCTCCGGAAAAACCGAAGTTTACTTCAAACTCATAAAAGACTGCATTGACGCAGGCAAAAATGTGCTTTTTCTTGCACCCGAAATCGCGCTCGCGTCTCAATTAACCAAGCGTCTCGCAAAAAAATTCGGAACCGAAGATGTCGCAATCTGGCACAGCAGTATTTCTGACGGCGAACGCTATGATGTTTGGCAAAAGCTTTACAAAAACGAAATCAAAATCCTTGCCGGCGCCCGTTCCGCGGTTTTTGCACCTCTCAAAAATATCGGCTTGATAATCATCGACGAGGAGCATGAAAGCGCTTACAAACAAACCTCGCCCGCGCCAAGATATGACGCAAAAGTTGTGGCGCAAAAGTTATCAGAATTTCACAACTGCCCGCTGCTTTTAGGCTCTGCAACGCCTGATATTTCGTCTTACTACCGCGCAGTGAATACAAACAACCTTTTTGAACTGAAAAAACGCTTTAATGACGCGAAAGTGCCGCCCGTAACAGTTATAAACATGCAGGAATACGGACGAGCGGCTTACAAAAACGTAATTTCAATACCTTTGCAAAACGCGATTAAAGAAACATTAGAAAAAAAACAGCAGGTAATCTTATTGATAAACCGCCGCGGATTTTCGACATTCACGCAGTGCAAAGCCTGCGGGCACGTGATTGAATGCCCGAACTGCGCAATCCCGATGATTTGGCACAGCAAAGACCAGATGCTTAAATGTCATTACTGCAACCACACGGAATATTTCCCTGATTTCTGCCCCGAATGCGGCTCTGACGCGCTCCGAAACAGCGGAACCGGAACACAAAAAATCGAACAATACATAAAAGACCTTTTCCCTGAAAACAATATTGAACGCATTGACAGCGACATTTTGGTCAGAAAAGGCGAACACATAAGGCTTTTGGAAAGGTTTCAAAACGGCGATATTGACATTCTCGTCGGCACGCAGATGATTGCAAAAGGCCTGGACAACCCGAACGTCACGCTTGTCGGCGTAATCTCGGCAGACGCAAGTTTCAACCTTCCGGATTTTAGGGCGTCTGAAAGAGGATTTCAGCTTTTGACGCAGGTTGCAGGGCGCGCAGGGCGCGGAAACAACCCCGGAACGGTTTATTTTCAAACCTACAACCCCGATTTTTTCGCTCTTGAAAACGCAAAAGAACAGGATTATTTGAGTTTTTACAAATCCGAAATCGAAGCGCGCGAAAACTTTGATTATCCGCCTTTCAGCAGGATTATCCGCATAGTTATTTCTTCAAAAAATCAGTTCCGCGCAGAAAAAAGCGCAATGGAGATTGCGATGAGGCTGCGCGAGGTTGTCGATAAGCTGAACATCGCAGAACCGCTTGCCGTGCTGGGTTCTGTGCCATGCGTGATAGAAAGATTGCAAGAAAACTACCGTTTTCAAATTTTGATAAAAAACAAGCTCAATGAACGCGGACACGGGTTTGTTACGTCGTTTTTATCGAAAATCAAGCTTCCGAACGACATAAAAATGATTGTGGATGTTGATCCGGTTGATATTTTATAGCTAATTAACCGGGATTAGCGGATATTATATTTCAAGTTTGCGAGC
>URXT01000036.1 GCA_900551915.1 uncultured bacterium | reverse complement strand
TCTTTAAACAGCTCGCCAGCTCGCTATCGTTTCGAAAACAAATCTCCCAAGAACTCTTGCACGAAGGCAAGAATAATAAGCTGGATTGCTTGCTTGCCTCGTTGGCGAGTAAACGAGCCTTACGAGGCAGGATGCCCTGTGGGTACGCATACGCTCGCAATGACGGAACGAAATACGTCTAAAGCAAAACGGTGTAATAAAAACGTAAAGAACTGCTCACCGCTCACTGTTCACCGTTCACTAAATAACGAAACGGTCTTTTCACGTTTCACTTCTCACTTTTCACTTCCAACCCATGCCTTCACCCTTGCCGAAGTCCTCATCACCCTCGGAATTATCGGAATTGTCGCGGCAATGACATTGCCTGTGTTGATAGGAAAAGCTGAAAGATATATTCTAGTTCAGCAGTTTAAAAAAGCTTATTCAAATATTCAAAACATAGTCGAACTTGTTCAGGTTGAAAACGGAATGCCTTACGATTGCTATAGCAGAATATGGAGTTCTGAATTGACACAATGTCCGGAATTTCTGGAGGCTTTTTTATCCAAAATGCAGGTACTTCAAAAATGTGATAGTGATAATTATGATTGCCATCCTAAATACAAGACAAAAGTCGAGGTTTTAGCAGCAGGCGGTGAAGAAATAAGAAACACCTCTTGTTCTTATAGCCTTTCTGGTGGTCACTTTTATGTTTTAAAAGACGGTTCATTTTTATTTCTTAATGATATAGATGATGTCAATACACACCAACCCTTCTTCGCTGTAGACGTTAATGGAAATAAAGGACCGAATAAGTTCGGTTATGATATGTTTTATCTTTCGTTTTATCGTGAAAATCAATTTAAAAATGTAGTAGTTTCACATGGCACATGTGCCTTAAAAGAAAAAGGCGGATTTTGGCTGGATGAGGTACTTTTAAAGTAGTTTGCTGTCATTTTGAGTGGAGTAGTTGTCTTTCGGAGTAATACAGCTAATTATTAATGTATTTGAAATACGCATTTTTCACAGTGAGCTTTTGGATGAAGAACAAGGTTGTCTTCTAAATCGTACATCCGCTCAACTTTTGTGATAAGATTTGCGCCGCATTTTGGACACTTCAAGCCGCCTGCTCCGTTGAGAATTAAATCCTTTAAACTTTCAATAACCTCATAAGATATAAAGTCTGTACTAAAATCTTTTTCATATTTTTTGATGTCTTCCGGAAGGCATTTCAAACCTTTTGCCAGATTTTGTCTTATTGTAACCGGCAAAAATAATTCTTTGCCGCTTTCAATTTCTTCAATAATTTCCGGAGCAAGATTGGTTTTCTTTGCCAGTCCTGTGACTGACAAACCGACCTGCTCTCTTCTTTCCTGTACAAATCTTGCTAATGTTTTCATATCAGAATTATACATTAAAATAAATAAAATACCAGGCGTTTGTACATAAAATAAGTGTGTTTTAAACCTGTTTATTTTTCATATCTTTATATTTACTTTTACACCAAATTATTAATCTTGTGAGTAAAATTGTTAAAAAGATTAGGGTGTAATACGGCAGAACAAACAGTTGTATGCCTTCTGAAAAAAATGTAAATTTAATTAACTGTGACAGAGCGCATAATAAAAGCACTACAAATAATATAGTTGGCGCATATTTGTTGTAAAAGAATTTGTCCAAATATTTGCTCCAGTGATATTTCATCGCTTTGTAAGTAAAAACAACAGGCAATATTATGTAAAGAATAAAAAGGACTAATCCTAATAATAAAGCTAATATTACTATATAAACGCTACAATGTTCACTTAAACTTAGCAATCCACAATAAAACATTCCCACAGGCAATAGCCATACGAAAAATATAAATAATAAATACTTGATTAGTCCTTTTATATCCTTATTCATATTTTTATTTTACCACAATTTTTCCCAATCTTCTGTTCATAACAATTTACACTTTTTCATTATAAAAAGTATTATGTATGGTAAATAATATAACGGAGCAATAAAAATCTCTATGATTAAAAATAATGCGTAAATTATTCCTAATAATAGGTGTTCTGAACTATCACTATAATGGAAAATATGTTCAGTTGAATGCAAAAATATAAATAATATAAATACAATTGTAGGCCACAATTTATGATAAAAGAATTTGTCTAAATATTTGCTCCAGTGGTTTTTCATTGCTTTGTAAGTGAAAACAACAGGTAATATTATATAAAGAATAAAAAGGACTAATGTTAAAAGTAAGAATAAACATATTAGAAACGCATTGCCATCTTCACGACAATTAAACAGTGCGGCGAATGCTGAGTAAAACATTCCCACAGGCAATAACCCTACGAAAAATATAAATAATAAATACTTGATTAGTCCTTTTACATCCTTATTCATATTGTTATTTTACCACAATTTTTCCCGAATTTGATATATGTTAAATTGGTTTTCCAATAACCCTTTTTCTTGCATTGAATAGCCCCAGTTATTAATCTTGACGGGTATTATATCTTTCCAATTTCTAGGTTTTCGATGTTGAAAATCAAAATAATCAACTACTATAGCATTAAAATGTCCGTCAGATGATATGTGAGGATTGTATAGTTTACAATGTTGAAGACCATAATAATTATCATCTAAAAAGTTCTTCCATCTAAACTCAATATCAGCAGTCGGATTTTGTTTATTGTTTACTAATTTTGAATAATTTTTAGATATGTAATTCTGGATTTCAGGAGAATTAAATAATTTTTTAGATTGTTGTGAATTTATATCATAAACCACACCTCGTGAATTTTGTGGAATACCAACTTTGTCCATTAAATCATTTAAACCTTTATTGTTTATTTCTGTCCGTGAATTTATTATATGTGCATTGTCATTTTTTTTTGCATATTTAAAGTCCTGTCTTGCATTTTGTAAATTTGCACCGGCAATAGGAAAAATGCCAATATTTTTGTTTAAAATTTGTTTGTTACTACTTACAATTTGACCTAAAATATCTAACATTTTTTCTCCAGCAGTCATTTTATTTTCAATATTACTTGCTGCTCCCGTAATATGTCCTGCTTTTGACCTGTAATGTGCTTTTACTTTAGTACCATCATCACGTGTGTATGAATGTACATAAACAACATCATCTGACAACGCCAAATCTGATTTTGCAGGAATTCCCAGATTTGCCAGCTGGTAATCAATTGCCTTTTCATTTGTTCTAAATTCATCAGAAGACATATTACCAATATCTTCTCGTGTGTAAATTCTATTGTTGTTTGAAATTTTGTTAAAAAATTCTTTTAAATTTGCCATTTTCTTTCTCCTTTCGTTTTGGCTAGTATAAAAAAAGAGTAAGAGAGAATTTTAAATTAATTTAAAATCTCTTACCTTACTCTTTTTTTATTTTATTTAATTTTATACTACAATTATAACATTTGTATTATATTACTGTCAACAACTACTGTTAATACATTGCATTTGCTAAAATAATTATAGTTTGTCCGTTTTCGTCAGAAGACATTGACCGTTCCCAGCGCCTTTGTCCTAATTCTGCACATGGCCAGCCTAATTCCAATAAAAGTGCTTTTAACCTAATTCAGCTCCAATACGTAAGAGTGGACTACGTCCACCCAATATATCTGGGAGCGTATTCCACCCTCTCCTGATACAGGCGAGGATATGCCACGCAAATCGTGAGAAGACATTACGCCTTTCCTAGCGACTGTTTCCTAATTCTGCACCTGCCTGCTCTAATTCCAATAAAAGCGCTTTAAACCTAATCCAGTTCCAATACGTAAGAGTGGACTACGTCCACCCTAATTCAGCTCCAATGTGTAGGAGCACACTACGTGTGCGCAAGTTTTTCTCTAACCAGAGTTTCAACCTGAGCGAGAATGTCAGGATTTTCGGTTAAGAAGTCTCTTGCTTTGTCGCGTCCCTGGCCGAGCTTTTCTTCATTAAAGCTGAACCATGAACCGGCTTTTTTAACGATATCAAGATTAACCGCAACGTCTAAAATATTTCCTACTTTGCAGATACCTTTTCCGAAAATAATATCGAATTCTGCTGTTCTGAAAGGCGGAGCAACTTTATTTTTCAAAACTCTTACTCTGACATGGTTTCCAACATCTCCGTCTTCGCCTTTAACACCTTCTGTGCGTTTGATTTCCATACGAACTGAAGCGTAGTATTTAAGCGCATTACCACCGGTTGTAGTTTCCGGATTTCCGTACATAACGCCGATTTTCATACGAAGCTGGTTGATGAAAATAACAGTCGTGTTTGTTTTTCCGATAATACCGGTTAATTTTCTTAAAGCTTTGCTCATCAAACGAGCCTGCAAGCCCATTTGCTGGTCTTCCATTGAACCTTCAATTTCAGCTTTCGGTACAAGTGCTGCAACAGAGTCGACAACAACAACATCAACTGCACCTGAACGTACAAGTTCTTCTGTGATATCAAGCGCCTGTTCTCCTGTATCCGGCTGGGAAATTAATAAATCATCTACTTTAACGCCCAGGTTTCTTGCATATTCAGGGTCAAGCGCGTGTTCTGCATCAACGAAAGCTGCAATACCGCCGCGTTTTTGACATTCGGCAACAATATGCTGTGCAAGTGTTGTTTTACCGGAGCTTTCAGGACCGTAAATCTCTATTATACGTCCGCGTGGAACACCGCCTATGCCAAGAGCAACATCCAGCGCTAAGGAACCTGTCGGGATTGCGTCAACATTCACTGTTGCCTTGTCTCCAAGTTTCATTATTGAACCTTTACCAAAATCTTTTTCAATTTTTTCTATTGCAAGTTTCAGCGCCTTACTTCTTTCATCAATATTTGATGCTGCTTCTGTTTCTTTTTCTTTCGTTGCCATTTTTTATTCCTTGATTGTATTTTTACATTTTAATTTTGTCAGGAAAATTTTATTTTCTGACTTTGCCTGCGAATGATGTTTAAAAGCCGCCGGGAAAACTTACTAATCCCAAATACTGCGTTCTTTTTTTCGGTACATGCCTAGCCCGATATGCTTAAAGCTGTTTACATCATTTTTAAGCTGATAAATTTCTTTATTTAAGTCAATAATTTTTTGTCTTAGAGTTTCATTATCAGTTTTGCAGCGGATAAGTTCAACTACAACTTCATCCATGCCTTCAAGCTTTTCGTCTATAACTTTAGCAATTCTGTCGCTGAGTTTATTTTCCATTTCTTTGAGTGAAACAAGAAGATTTCTTACAACAGAATCCTGTTTTTGCGGCGCAGATACGGCTGAAACCGCAACCGGTTTTGTAACACCTTTTTGCGCCTGAAGTCTTCTCAAATTACGCACTTCATCGTATGAAAAATATGTTTGTCCTTTGTTATTTTTCTTAGGAAGAATTGAAGCCCTTTTGCAAAGTTCGACAATCTCCTTGTTGTCAGCTTTAAGTATAGCTCTGACTTGCTGCGGTGATAAAGTTTTTTCTCTAACCTCTTCTTTTAACATATAATATTGTCCCTCAAATTTCCCAATAATATTTTATTTTATTTTGAAAAAAAAAACAAATTATTTCACAATGTTGTAACATCACTTAATATAATTTCCGAAAAGTTTAAACAATTCATTAAAAACTTGCAAATTTTACGGATTTACTATTATAATGGTTATCAGATTTAGATATGAGGGCGAGAGATGAAAAAGAAACTATTAATTTTAGCAATTTGTTTGTTCAGCGCCTTGTCGGCAAATGCGGCAAACTGGGTTGCAATAGACAGCGGCAGTGATAATATACAGTTATTTATTGACAGTGATTCAATTAAATACTCCTCTGTTGATACTTGTACTTATGCATTGCTTTACAAAAAGGGTGATGATGCACCAAAGTTTATCTATGCAAAATCTAATTACTTAACTGATAGAGCTGGAATTGTGAGTACTGAAGATTACAATCCGGAAGAGTATAAGCCTGGTTTTTACAGTAAGCATGCAATTGCGTTTATGAAAAATATCGCAGACATTCCTTTGCTTCGTTCTGCACATAACTTTGCTCTTGCGGCTTACAGCGAAAAGGCTGCTGGGAATTTTTCAGCTGATTTGCATCTTACAAATATAAATGATATTAATGATTATACTGTAGACGATTCTCAACTAGGACTTAGCGATGAAGAATACAGTGCGTATGTTGAAAATATTAAATCTGTAATTCTGTCAAACTGGAAAACCTCTGTTTATACTGCTAACTCTGAAATCAATCTTATAATTAGTATAAATTCAGATGGCAGTTATAATGGATACAGACTTATGAAATCTAAGGGTGATGAAAGAGCTAAACGTTCTGCTATTGCAGCGGTTAATCTTTCAGCACCTTTTGCAGAATTTCCTGATAATGCAGGTTATGTTGGAACTGTTAATATTCCCGTTACTTTTAAACAAAAATTATTTAAAAAATACGTAAAATAACTTTATTTTAGGAAATCACCCGAGATTGGTGATTTCCTTTTTTGAAATTGATGAGGATGTTTATGATTAAAAAAATCGCTATTTTAAGCACTGTTTTATTGTCTTTGAATTCAGCCGTTTTTGCGGCAGACTGGATTCGGCTCAATATTACAAATTCGACAAAATACATTTACCTTGACCATGATTCAATTTCTAAAGATGACAATAATTTATTCTATGTTATCAGATACAAAAATGACAGGGGCATAGAAAAAGTTGCTTATATAAAATACAGTTTGGCAGACGAAAAAATTGGTATTGTAAAGCTAAAAGATTATAATTCCGAGAAATATAAATCAGATAACGATTGGAAAAATTCTTTTGCTTTCATGAAAGAATTAGGTGAAGATTCTTTTTTCAACAATATTAACAATTTTGTGCAAGATGACAAAATGGTTCAGAAGCTTAATGCAGAAAGAGAACTTCGCCAGCAGACAACAATTTCTTCAAACAAAGAACTCATAAAAAAATACAGCGAAAAATATCCCGGGATGGGTGAATATATAGTTACTATCGAGGGCAAAATCCGCAAAAACTGGAAACTTCCGGTTACAAACAGCGGCGGTGTGGCTAAAGTTCAATTCAAAATTAATCGTGAAGGAAAACTTACATTATGTGAAATTAAACAAAGTTCCGGGAATAAAGAAAATGATAACAGTGCACTAGAGGCCGTAAAAAATACCGAACCTTTTGAGCATTTTCCTGACACGGCTGCAAAAGATTTGAAAGAAATTAATATATTAATGACTTTTGATTATTACGTTCTCGATGTAAACAAAAAATAGAAAGAAATTTATGATAAAAAAAATTATTGTTTTATTCGGAATACTTTTCACACTTGGCTTAAGTACAAATGCCTTCGAGCTTTCAGATTCTCAAATTCTGGTTAATCCTTTTTCTTCGCCTGAAATTCAAGAATATTCCCTGAAAGTCGGAAAGAAAATTATCTCCAATTTTTCTATGCCTCAGACCAATGAGAATTTAGCAACAGTGGTTGTTTTTAAGGTTGACCATTCTGGAAATCTGAAGAGTTATGAAATAACACAATCCTCAGGAAATGACGACTATGATGCGAGAGTTATTGCCGCGGTAAAAAAATCTTCGCCGTATCCGGTTCCCGGATTTCAGGAGGCCGAGGAAGTCGGGGTAATTTTGAATATGGATTTGTCGATTATCAAGCTTGTTAAAATGCTTTCAGAAGGCGGGTTTGACAGATTAGATATAAATGATTTGCAGCTTGAGCCGGAGGTTCAGCAGCCAAGCGGTAAAAAATTTGTTAACCCGTACGAATTGGAATAAATTCCGAATATAAAAACTAAAAATAAAAAGAGCCAATTCAGGCTCTTTTCATTTTTAAAAATTTGGATTTTAAAACCTTAAACAGCTTTTTGAACTTTGCCGGCTCTCAAGCAAGATGTGCAAACTTTAATTCTTTTTGTTTGTCCGTTAACACAAACTTTTACTGACTGCAAGTTCGGCATTTGACGGTGCACGATTTGTTTATGAGAGAAGGTTAATTTCGCTGCTTTAATCGGTTCTTTTCCGCATACATCACATTTTTTAGACATAATATTTTCCTTTTCTAGCTAGTTGTGTAATATTATAATATATTAAAAATCTAATAAATCAAGTGTCATGTTAAATTAAATTACGACTTTTTTATGCTAAAATTAAAATAGAGATAGTTTAAAGGGATTTATATGAAATTCAGTGCAATAATCACGGCAGGCGGAACTTCTTCAAGATTTGGAAATAAAAACAAGCTTCTTGAAAAAATTAACGATAAAGAGGTTATTAGATATACTATTGATGCTTTTCAAGCCTCAAGAGTTGACGAAATAATTATTTGTTCGCATATTTCGATAATGGAAGAGCTGAGGGAGATTTTTAAGGATTATATAAAAGTCCGAATTACCGAAGGCGGCGAAACACGCCAAAAATCCGTTTACAAAGGGCTTCTGGCATGCGATTGTGATTACGTGATAATTCATGACGGCGCGCGGCCGATGGTTTCTGTAGATATGGTGAACAATTGCATTGAAATGGTTAAAGATATGCGTGCGCTGACGGTTGCAACAAAAACAATCGACACAATTAAAGAGGTTGAAAACGGAAAAATTGTCCGGACAATTGACCGTGCCAAACTTTACAACACCCAGACGCCTCAGGCTTTTGAATACGATTTGATAAGAAAAGCGCATGAAAAACTTATGGAAAGAAACTTCACAGATGATGCCGGAATGCTTGAAGTTTTGGGTGAAAAAGTCTATATTTTGGATGGAAGTTACAAAAATATTAAAATTACAACTCAAATAGATATTGAGATTGCAAAAATATTTTTGCGTTAAGATTTGCATTCCTGTAGAAAATATATTATAATAAATTTTGAATAGTATTGATATTAAGTTTTAATATAAGGAGCTAAATACATGAAAATAAAGACTATACTTGAATTCCAGGGGGGGGGGGGCATCCTGTAATCCGGCTCCTGTAAGAGTTTCCAACATTCTTCATCTTGAAAACTCAGAAAGAACCTCTATTTTGCACATGCACTCTTGCCAGAAATATGGTTTTACCCTTGCCGAAGTGCTTATCACACTTGGTATTATAGGAATAGTTACGGCAATGACATTACCATCTCTTGTTGGACACTGGAAAGACAAGCAATTCAAAACAGCATACAAAAAAGCATATTCAGATTTGTCACAGGTTCTGCAAGAAGGAATTGTTAACCAGCAATTTGTAAGAACAGCCAAAGGTGATACTCCTGCAACTACAATAGAGTATGAGCTTATGAAATCAAAATTCAAAGTAATATCAGATTGCCCGTACCCGGAGGACATTTCAAAATGCTGGAAAAAGGGTGATACTGTTTGCGGTGGGAGTTGCACTTCCGGAAATCCTTCCGATGGTATAGATTTAGATAATGGTTCTCCAAAGTCAGGAAATACTTCATGTTTTGTAGATGCATCTGGAAGAAATTGGTGTCTCTTCTCATATCAAGAAAATCTTTTTATTGTGGATACAAACGGTTTTAGCCAGCCTAATCGTTTTGGCAAAGACCGCTGGATGTTTACTTTTGCAGATTTAAATAATAAGAGAGCGGATAATTATATGAACTATAAAAAAATCATACCTTTTTATCAAGAAGACATATTAGAGCAAACCTCATTTTGTAAACATCCGCCCTGCTATTATGAATCCTGGCTTTTGAAATAAATTTTGTTATTTACAAAAGGCCGCTTTTGCGGCCTTTTGTATGTACTAGCTTGCAATCAGAAGGCTTGCGCCGATGACGCCTGCTGTGTTGCCCAATTGCGCCGGAACAACTTCAACTGCAGAACCTGCAATTTTCATTGCGCGTTTTTTAAGGGTTTCGGTTAATGGCTCAAGAAGAATTTCGCCGGCATCTGCAACACCGCCGCCAATTATGATTTTTTCCGGATTTAAAAGGTTAACTACGCTTGCCAAACCTACGCCGATATATTCACCCATGATTGTGAAAATTCTTTGAGCAACCGGATCGCCAGCTTTTGCGGCTTCGCATACTATATATGGTGTGATTTGGCCTCCATTTGCCATTTCACGGAATTTTGTTGACTTTCCTCCGCGGATATAATCTTCTGCCATAGCAACAATTGAAGGACCTGATGCAAAAGCTTCCAAACATCCTGTATCACCGCAGCCGCATATCGGGCCGTCATGCATTTGAAGTTTTATATGACCGATTTCGCCAGCTGCATTTGAGGCTCCGCGGACAAGTTTTCCGTTCACGATTAAGCCTGAACCGATACCTGTTCCAACCGTAATACAAATTAAGTTTTCGCAGCCTTTGCCCGCACCATAGTTCAATTCACCAAGAGCAGCGCATCTTACATCATTATCCACACGGGTTGGAATTTTAAATTCATCTTCAATAAGTTTTGCAAGCGGAACTTCGACCCAGCCCGGAATGTTTGTAACATTTCTTACAACTCCGGCCTTGTAGTCAACCTGTCCGGGGAAGCCAAAACCGATACCTTCAATATCTTTTGTTGATAGTTTGGTTTCTTTCATCAGGTCATGAATCGCTTGTTTAATATTGTTTACGGTGTATTCATAACCCATTTCCGCACGTGTCGGAACAGAGTTTGAATAAATAATGTTTCCTTTATCGTCAACAAGTGCAATTTTAACATTTGTTCCGCCAACATCTATTCCAATTCTGTTTTTAGCCATTTCTTTCTCCCCTTTAAACTTATAAAACTATTTTATGACAAACATGAAATTTTTGAAACAGAATTTTTGCAAGTTGTTGCCGAAGCTAAATGACGAAAAAGACGACCGCAGCCGTCTTTTTCTATATTGTACCATATTGAGTTTTAATTAATTGCCTGGGCAACTGCTTTAATTGTCGGGTTGTTTTCTCCGTAAACTTGTGCGAGCTTTTCATAAATATTTTGAAGATAACCCCACACCGGCACTTCTTCAACTTTTTTGTTTTGTGCTCTCAACAAATTTAATTCGTTTAAGACTTGTTGAACTTCTTTGTCGAAAATTTCTTCGGCGCTTGCTTTTTTCCCTAAAGCTTCTGAGGCTTCAAAAAGGGTTCCGAACGCATCTATTTTGACCTGTTTCATGCTTGCACCTTTGTCGTTAATTATCTCCAGCGCAAGTTTTTCGGCAGAAGGGTATTGTTGTTTAGCTAATTTGATTTGAGCTAATGTGGATTTTATGTATGGCATAGCGATGCCGCTCTTTTGTTTGGATATAACTTCGCTATATTTTGAAATCATTTTTTCTGCAACTGCTTCTATAAGATCAATATTTTTGTCAGAAATCACGCTAGCTTCTCCAAGTTCATTCATATATTTATCTATGTTTGTGAATGCATCTTCCAGAGAAGGTGATTCCTTTTCAATGGCTTCAATATCTGCCATAACACGGGTTGTCTGTTCTGAATATGATAAATTTTTAGCTTCTTCTGCACTCAAAAATTTATGAGGTTCTGCAGTAACCTGAGTTTCAGTATTAACTTCGGGTTTGATATCGGGAGTTTCTGAACCTTTATTTGGTGCCGACACCTCCGTAGTTTCCGGGTCAGTTTTTGTAGGAGTTTTTATTTCGGAAATTTCCCCGGTGGATTTTTGCGTAATTTCGACAGCGGGTTTGATTTCCGGTGCTTCAGTATTAATTTCCGGCTTGATTTCAGGAGTCTCTGAACCTTTACCGGGTATAGAAACCTCCGAAGTTTTCGGTTTTTTAATGTTTATATCAGAGTCTTTGCTTAAATTTTTTGCCGCATCTTTAGCACCGCCCAAAAGTTTTTGAATTCCGGAACCCAGATGTCCGTGATATCCTGCGTACGCCAAAGCTGCCAGAGCAACAACGCCTGAGCCGACTCCGAGTGCTATTTTTGTGTCTTTGCTCATACCTTCATTTTGTTTTTCGGATGGATTTGAGATTTCCGGCTTTGTTTCGTTATTTTTGAAAGACATTCTGTTTAAATAGTTCGTCTGGATTGCGGATATTTTCATAGTAACTCCTTTTTGTTTTTGAATAGTTATTATATAAACACGAAAATAATCTTTTTTGTTAGCAGTTTTAAATTTTATTACAAAAATTCATAAAAAAAGACGGATTGCTCCGCCTTTTTTATTAAATATTTTTGATGTTTATTTGCTCAAAGCGCCTGCAACAGCAACTGCAACAGCAACGGTTGCACCAACCATCGGGTTGTTGCCCATGCCGATTACGCCCATCATTTCAACGTGAGCCGGAACAGATGATGAACCTGCAAATTGAGCGTCGCCATGCATTCTTCCCATAGTGTCTGTCATACCGTAAGAAGCAGGACCTGCAGCAACGTTATCAGGGTGAAGAGTTCTTCCTGTACCGCCGCCTGATGCTACTGAGAAGTATTTTCTGCCGTTTTCCCAGCACCATTTTTTGTAAGTTCCTGCAACAGGGTGTTGGAATCTTGTCGGGTTGGTTGAGTTACCTGTGATTGAAACGTCAACGCCTTCTTTTATCATAATAGCAACACCTTCTGAAACATCGTCAGCGCCGTAGCATTTAACTTTTGCTCTTTCGCCTTCTGAGAACGGAATTTCTTTAACAACTTTAAGTTCGCCTGTTTTGTAATCATATTTTGTTTCAACAGCAGTGAAACCGTTAATTCTTGCGATAATGTAAGCCGCATCTTTTCCAAGACCGTTCAAGATAACTCTTAAAGGTTCTTTTCTTACTTTGTTGGCGTTTCTTGCAATACCGATAGCACCTTCAGCAGCCGCAAAAGATTCGTGGCCGGCAAGGAAACAGAAACATTTTGTTTCTTCTCTGAGTAACATTGCTGCTAAATTACCGTGCCCGATACCAACTTGTCTTCTGTCACCGACAGAACCCGGGATTGCAAATGCCTGCAAGCCTAAACCAATAGCTTCTGCTGCTTCGGCAGCTGATTTAACTTCTTTTTTAAGTGCAATTGCACAACCTAAAGTGTATGCCCATACTGCGTTTTCAAATGCGATAGGCTGAATACCTTTAACAATCGCATCAACATCAATTCCTTTTGATAAGCATAATTCGCGAGCTTCTTCTAAAGATTTGAAACCGTACTCAGGTAAAACTTTTTTCAAAGTAGCTTCACGTCTATCTTGTCCTTCAAATTTTACTGTCATTTTATTTTCCTCTTAATTTTATTTTTAACTGCTGAGAGTAACCCCTCACCCGAATTTCTAAATTCACATTCGTTCATTAAGAAATTCCACCCTCTCCCTCAAGGGGCGAGGGATGATAGCTATTCCTGTCTCGGGTCAATATATTTAACCGCGTCAGCAAATCTGCCGTAAGTTCCTGTAAATTTTTCAAGAGCTTCTTTAGCGTCAACGCCTTTTTTAACAGCTTCCATGAATTTTCCGAGGTTAACGAATTGATATCCGATAACTTCGTCATTTTTATCCAAACCGAGTTTCAAGATGTAACCTTCTGTTAAAGAAAGATATCTTACGCCTTTTTGTTTGGTTGAGTGGATTGTACCTGTCATTGAGCAAAGCCCTTTACCTAAATCTTCAAGACCTGCACCAACCGGAAGTCCGTTTTCAGAGAAAGCTGACTGAGTTCTTCCGTAAACGATTTGTAAGAACAATTCTCTCATTGCAACGTTGATAGCGTCACAAACAAGGTCTGTATTTAAAGCTTCAAGGATTGTTTTGCCCGGAAGAATTTCGCCTGCCATAGCAGCAGAGTGAGTCATACCTGAGCAGCCGATTGTTTCAACAAGAGCTTCCTGAATAATACCATTTTTCACATTAAGAGTTAATTTGCAGGTACCTTGCTGAGGTGCACAGCATCCACAGCCATGAGTTAAGCCTGAAATTTCTTCGATTTTTTTAACCTTAGTCCATTCGCCTTCCTGAGGGATAGGAGCCGGTTCACCTTTAACGCCGCGTTTTACGCAGCACATTTCTTCTACTTCTTTTGTAACTTGTATACGATCCAACATTTTCTATACTCCCTTCGGTTATATACAAGACTATTGTACGTGCTGAAAAGGTATAGTCAAGAATTATACTTGTAAAAATTTCATGTTATAATAAATTAGAAAAGAGGTTTTGTAATGAAAAAGTCCGAGTTGAATTTGAATATTTTGAAAAAAAGTCTTTCAACATTGAAAGAGTGTTATGAAGATTTGAACGCTCAAGAAGATGAAAAAATTAAGAATTATATAAAAGATTCTTGTGTGCAAAGGTTTGAATACACATACGAAACCGCGAAAAAAATAATGAATAAATTCTTGAAAAAAGAATATGACAAAACAGAAAAAGATTTGACTATAAACAATATTTTTAGAGAAATGTTTGCGCTCGGTCTGATTGAAAGCTTTGAAAACTGGGTGGATTATCGCGAAAAAAGAAACATCACATCACACGAATACAACATTGAACTTACATACCCGATAATTGATATAATTCCAAAATTCACAGCGGATGTTGATTTTTTGATTAAAAGTTTTGAGAAAGTTTTGACAAATGATTAAGGGCATAACCGAAAATGAAGAAAAAATTATAAAGGAGATTTTGAGTAAATTTCCTTACGATTTTTACTATTATGGTTCGCGTGTAAAAGGAGATTTTACAAGAGCTTCCGACCTTGACATTCTGCTTATGTCAGTTGGCGAAGTTCTGCAATCAGATATTGAAAAGATTGAAAGCGAATTTAACGAAAGCAAAATTCCGTATCGCGTAAACATTTCCAGACGCGACAAGATGGAAGATTATTTTTTCAAACTGATTGAAGCTGACCTTGTGAAGGTTTAAGTTTAGCCAAATATATCGACGTGCGTAACCTCTGACGGAAATCGTTACTGCCAACTAACATCGTCAGACATATCTACGTGCGTAGCACCGTAGCACCCTGGCGGAAAATTTTGATTTCGTCATCAAAAACACCGGCGACTGTCGATTCCAAACCCTTGGCAAAATACCCGTAATCGGGAATTATCAAATCCGCCAAATCTTTCATGTTTTCAATCGCCTGCTCGTAAGTTTTCGCGCTCGGCTGATGCGAAAGATTTGCGCTGGTTGTCGCAAGAACATGCCCAGGTGCGATTTCGCAGATTTCTTTGAAAACTTCGTTGTCAGGAACTCGAATTCCAACAGTTTTCATCCCTGATGTTACATAATCAGGCGTTAGTTCGCTTTTCTCAACAACAAGAGTGAGCGCTCCGGGGAAATATTTTTTGATAAGTTTTGAGGCTGTTTTTGAAAGCGGCTGGCGAATGTATTCCAGCAAATGATAAGCCTCATTGGACATCAAAATTAAAGGTTTTTGCGCCTCGCGTTTTTTGATTTCGTATATCTTTTTAACAGCTTTTTCGTTATTTGGAAGGCAGCCAAGCCCCCAGACCGTATCTGTTACGTAAGCGATAACACCGCCGTTTTCTAAAATTTTTCTTATTTCTTCTTTATTTTCCAGCATTTTTTATTCCTCATTATACCACTTGAAATTTTCGTAAAATACGTTATAATAAAAATACAGGGTGGTAGTTACCAGCTACCGGAACCTTTTAAAGAACTGACGTGATACTCATCTTCTTAGGTGGGTATCATTTTTATTACGTATAAAATCAAAAGAATTAAGAATAAACTCAAATTGAATTTGTCCATAATATCAATCCCCCTTTCTATCAGAACTATCAGCCTGAACTGACGTATTAGATTGTTGTGCTGATGTTTCTTTTGAAAGAAAGGTTCTTTTACCCTGTATTAAATTTTCAATGTTCTTATTATCTTTTCAGCCTTGCCAAAACCCTTTCTGCAAGTTCTGATGCGTAATCCATTTTCATCAATAAATTAAGTGGAACGTATACCGACATGCAAATTACAAATATTAGGCCGATTTTCACCAGTTCAAATGCAGCCGCCGGAAGCTGAATATATCTGTCGTAAGCAAACGCGCAAAGCATGCAGACTGCAAAGGTTACGGCGCCAGCACAAACCATTTTTAAAAGATTTACAAAAAGCGATTTGTAATCCATTTCCATTTTTTTCTTCATTAAAATTCCGAGAACGCAGGCGTTAAAAAGGGTTACGAGCGAAGTTGAAAGCGTAATCCCTCCAATTCCCATTCCAAGTTTTGTGATTAGAAGGATGTTTAACAAAAACTTCAAAACAATCGACGAAAACGCTACGAAAAACGGGGTTGCACTGTCATTAAACGAGTAATAAACCCTTGTAATTGAATCCCTGAAAACATAAGGCAGAATTGAAACAGATAAAAACCACAATGCTTCTGTTACCATAAATGTTGCTTCACTGTCAAATGCACCGCGCTCAAAAACAAGTCTTACGCTGTCAAGCCCGACGGCCAAAATCCCTATAATAATCGGAATTGCAGCGAAAAACAGCACGCCGACACCTTTGTTAAAATATTTTCTAATTCCGTCATAATCCTTGTCCGCGACAAGTCTTGCAAAAATCGGGAAAAGCGGAACCAGAAATGCCGTCACCAGAATTCCGACCGGAAACTGGAAAACCCTGTTTGCGTATCCGATTGCCGTCCAAGCTCCTTCTGAGATTGAGGAAGTGAAAAACATATCAACATAAATATGGATTTGGCCTACAGTCGAACTTAATACCGCCGGAAAAAGCAATTCACATATTTCTTTAAAATGCGGGTTATTTGTAAATTCAAAGTTCGGACGAAATTTAAACCCCAGTTTTCTAATGTTGGGATACTGAATTACAAGCTGTAAAACCGCACCGATTGTTGTTGCCCAGGCAAGCGCGTAACCTTTTTGGTCATTAGGCGCTGCGGCAACCGAAATTCCGATTATTGCCGCGCTCATGATTATCGGCGACAAATTCGGCAGCATAAATTGTTTATAAATAATCAAAAGCCCGTAATAAATTCCGACAATTCCGCCGATTACAAGAAGCGGCGTCATAATCTTCAAATGTTCGGCCGCAAGCGTAATCATTTCAGCAGAACCGCCGTTTATGATTAACCCCATGATTTCGCGCGGGAAAATAAACAGCAAAATCGAAAGCACAAGAAAAAACAAAATCGTTGCGGTCGTAAATGTTGAATAAAGTTTGTTTACCGCATCAGACGGCTTGTCTTTCAAATTCGGGATTAATTTTGAAAAGATTGCGACTGTTGCGCTGTGAAAAGGACCGCCGACTCCGCCAAGCAGGATTAAAGAGAGCGACGGAATTTGATATGCGTAATAATACGCGTCAGAAACGAGCGACGCGCCATAGTAATTCGCAATAATCACGTCCCGCACAAATCCTATTAATTTACTCACAATTGTCACGACCGCAATCAGCCATGCCGCTTTTAAAACGCTGGTGGTTTTATTATCATTTACTTCAATTTGCTTTTCCATAATCCCTTTTTCTAAGTTGTTAGAGCTTTTTGTGAGAAGTGAAAAGACCGTTACATTAATATTCTATAAATATTTTTTTGAAAGAATTTATAGAGTTAACACCTAATTCACTTTATGTAAAGGACTTTTCACGTTTCACTTCTCACTTTTCACAATATCCATACCTTCATCACCAAATATCTCCCGAACCGTCGCTTTTTTCAACTTCAACGAACAGCCGGAGTGCTTTTTTGCTGCCTTCCTCAAGCGGATATTTGAAAATCACCGTGTTTAAGCCTTTTTTTAAATGTTTGGAAATATCAATGCGGCAAATTCTGTTAACTGGCAAAAAGCTTTTGCAAAGTTCAAATTCGTATTCTTTACCGTTAATTTCGGCAATGAGTTTTGACACCTGAAATTTGTTATCAACGACGATTTCGGCCTTTTTGTCAGAGCTGTAAAAATGCTGAACTGCTTCCTGCTGGCTTTCATCGGCAGAGATTATCACAGGCTTTGTGCCGAGAGTAATTCCGTTGTAATAGTGCTGAAGAATCTTTTCATACGGAAGTTTTAACTCACTTCCCATGAATCCTGCGCCGTACTGGCTCATGCCGACTCCGTGCCCGTAGCCGCCACCGAAAGCTTTAATTGAAACAAGTTTTCCATCGTCGTCATATTGGGTTTCAAAAACAACATTGGCGCTTGGCAAAGCTTTTCCGTCTTTTGTAATCAATCGGCGGATTACAAGTTCTTTGTATACCTTGTAAGTTCCGGTTGAAGTCGTAATCTCGAGTTCGACAATTTTTCCGGACTCGCCGCGCTTTTTAACATCAATTGAGACTATTTCTCCTAAAGTCTGGCCTTTTTGAAAAGCCGGAGTTACAAAACCGGTTGCTGATTGAGCGGCAAGCGTGCCTTCAAGGGCTTTTTGAAATTCTTCTGCTGTCCATTCGCGTTCCCATCTGAAATACGGCGAGCGAATATCGTAAGAATCCGGCTTTGATTTGTAAAATTCAGCGGCGGCTTCTTCTGTGTTCAAAGGGCGCTGGCTTAATATATCGGGCTTTGCAACCAGATAAGGCTTGCCTTCTGACGGGAAGGCTTTTGTTGTCGGGTTTGAGAAGGCGTAAGCGTAATCCTCCGTATAACCACCTGCTGTTGAAGAATACTGTGCCAAAATTAAATCCCAGCCATAGAGCGCAACAATTCCGGTCGTTTCAAGGACGGCCTCATCAGAAACAGATGTTTCCGTGTTTGCGCCGTAGTAAACCTGGCTTGCAACAGAATCAACAACATCATAATTTGCTGAGGATTTTGTGCGCGGTGAAAGAACGTAATTTCTAGCCGCAACGCTTTGCGCTTTTAAGGCTTCCAAACCAAATCTGACAGGCATTTCGTTTGGGACAACGCCTTTAAGATAATCTTCTACCTCAATCACATTGACAAGATTGAAAACATTGTTGTTTTTTGCCGCAAGTTGAAAGGCACCGTGATAAAGCGCGTTTTTGCCTGCCCTTTTTAACCCCGTGACGCCCAAAAGTCCGTCCTCGCATGTGAAAGTTACAGGCCCTGAAACTTCATCCAAAAGGCTTCCGTCATTGTCATAAATTGAGTACATTCCGTTTGAATAGGTTATTTTTATGTCATTATTTGCCGGAAATTTTGCGATTAAATTATTGTCGTTATAAATTTGGATTTCGCCGGTTCCATAAATCGAAATTTCTTTGTAATCATAGGTTCCGAAACCTGTTGTTGCAATTCCGACACGGACAACTTCGGAGGAGGGTTTTTCATATACGGTTCTTGCCTGTGCTTCGCGTGCAATCTGCATTGTGGCGGGCGGGATTATCGGTGTGAAAGACGCTGCCTGAGCAGGCGCTGACAAAAGCAAGGCTGATGTTATTAATAGGAATTTTTGTAAATTTTTCATAAAATTATTATATGACAAAAATTCTTCTTTATACAGAAGATTTGTTCTTTGATTATTGCAGCTTCTTTTTTTCTTGCCAAAAAGCCAAAACAATACTATAATAAAAGAGTTGAATACTTAATACTATAAGGAGCTGAAAGCATGAAAAAGCAGACTATGATTGAATTTTCGGGGGGGG
>URXT01000035.1 GCA_900551915.1 uncultured bacterium | reverse complement strand
CCCCCCCCTGGAAATTCAATCATAGTCTGCTTTTTCATACTCTTAGCTCCTTTCTGTAGCTCATAATAATGGTAACATATTTTGAAATTTATATCAAGATAAATTACACAAGCGATTGGATTAACCCCATATATAATTGGAAAAATGCAATTGCGATAACAAAAACAATGGCTCCCAAAACAACTATTAATGTCGGTTCAAAAGCTTTAGTCAAAGCTTTAAGCACCATGTCAATTTTCTTATCAATAACATCTACACAATCCTGAAGCATTTTCGAAAGATTTCCGGCTTTTTCTCCGGCAGCAATCATTGTGACAAGCGCTCCCGGAAGCAAGGATGCTTTATGAAATGCGTCTGATAAAGTTGCCCCCTTTTCTACAAGACGATTTGCATAATCCGCTTTTTGTTTTATTTCAGTATTACCGATTGTGCGCCTTGCAAGCTCAAGTGATTTCATGAAAGGCACACCAGTTGCATATGAAATATTTAAAATACACATATAATTTGCCAAATTAATATAATTAACAAAATCCTTTATAATTGGTATCTGCAAAAACAACTTATCAAAAAAAGCCCTTGTTTTATCATATGTGGCCAGAAAATTTACAGCACCGAAGAAGGCAAATATTGACAAAATACATAACCACCAGTAATCTCCTATAAATTGAAGAGTTCCCATAACAGTTGCCGCAAATACAGGAATATCAACACCGGCTCCGCTCATCATAATCGCAGAAGCAAATGTTGGAAATACAAATTTTGAAAAAAGTATCAAAAGTCCGCACATAATTAAAATTACAATACACGGATAAATCAATGCCTGAATAATATTTCCTTTAATCTCATCCTGCTGTCTCAACATAACAAGCATTCTGTCTAAAGTTTTATCAAGTTCACCAGAATTTTCACCCGTCACACAAAGGTCAATAAATGTATCTCCAAAGGCATCATGATATAAATAATTTACAGCTTCTGCAAAAGTTTTACCACCTAAAATTGCAACTTGCAGCTCTTTTGCTATTTTTTTCACTTTCATTCTGGGAGAATTCACGTAAATAGTGTTAAGAGCATCTACAATACTTATTCCAGATGAAAGCATGACTTGAACTTCTGAAACAAACATGATTTTGTCGTTTAAACTAAGAAAAGTTATTCCGCCCTGATTATCTGAAAAGTCTGACATTTCATTAACAACAAGGGCAGGGTCAAATATTTTTAATGGCATATAGCCTAATTCACGAATTTTTTCACGGGCCTCACGCGGTGTAACTGCTTCAATTTCACCCTCTACAACATCTTTTTTATTTTCTTTCAATGCATTATACAAATATCGAGGCATAAAAATATAATAAACAATATTAAAAAAAATAGACCATATAAATGGTCTATCTTTTTATCACTGTATAACTTGTTCAGCTTCTTCTTTAGCCTTGGACTTTTTCTTGGAGGCTTTTTCACAAACAATCTTGTCTTCATTCATCACAAGTTTTATTGTGTCACCTGCAAGATATTTACCGGAGAGGATTTCTTCAGCCAGCATATCTTCAATTTTGCGCTGAATTAACCTTCTCAAAGGCCTTGCACCGTAAGCTTCCGAATAACCGTCTTTTGCCAAATGATCTTTAACTTCGTCTGTAACTTCCACTGACAAGTTGCGTTCTGAAAGCCGTTTGAACAAATCTTTCAGCATCAAATCGACAATTTCACGAATTTCTTCCTTGGTAAGATGAGCAAATACGATTGTTTCATCAATACGATTTAAAAATTCAGGACGGAAAGCTTTTTTCATTTCTTCAGTTACAGTTTCTTTAAGCTTTTCGTATTTGTCTTTTGATTCATCATCAGAAGTTGAGAAGCCGAGTCTTGATGTTGTTGTAATCATACTTGCTCCGACGTTTGATGTCATGATAATGATTGTATTTTTGAAATTAATATGTCTTCCTTTGGCATCCGTCAAGCGACCGTCATCAAGGATTTGAAGCATGATGTTAAATACATCCGGATGAGCTTTTTCAATTTCATCAAACAAAACAACCGAATACGGTTTCTTACGGATTAATTCTGTCAAATGACCGCCGTCATCATATCCGACATATCCCGGAGGAGAACCGATAAGTTTTGCGGTTGAATGTTTTTCCATGAATTCCGACATATCAACTCTTATCATGTTGTCTTCAGAGCCAAAAACAGCTTCGGCAAGAGCTTTTGCAAGTTCGGTTTTACCAACACCTGTCGGACCACAGAAGATAAAGCTTCCTATTGGTCTGTTTGGTGATTTCAAACCAACACGCGCGCGTCTGATTGCTTTTGAAATCGCAACAACAGCATCATGCTGTCCGATTACACGTGCATGAAGGGTATCTTCAAGCTTAAGAAGTCTTTCACTTTCGCCTTCGGTTAATTTTGTAACCGGAACACCCGTCATTGTTGCAACAACTTCTGCAACATTTTCAGCGGTAACAGTTGGTTTGTTTGCTTCGTGTTCTTCTCTGTATTTTTGCGCCATTTCGCGAATCCTGTCTTTCATATCCGCCTCTTCATCTCTCAATTGAGAAGCTTTTTCGAATTCCTGATTGCGAATCGCATCTTCTTTTTCTTTTATGAGGTTGCGAAGTTCTTTTTCAAGTTCTTTGCCTTCCGGAGAAAGTGTTGACACTTTCAGACGAACTTTTGAGCTGGCTTCATCAAGCACATCGATTGCCTTATCCGGCAAAAACCTGTCTGTTATATATTTGCTGGATAATCTGACAGCAGCGTCAATTGCTTCGTCAGAAATAATAAGCTTATGGTGATCCTCGTATTTTGGTTTAAGCCCTCTGATAATTTCAATTGATTCATCAATTGTAGGTTCTTCAATAATTACTGATTGAAAACGTCTTTCAAGCGCCGAATCTTTTTCAACGTATTTGCGGTATTCATCAAGCGTAGTTGCTCCGATTACCTGAATTTCGCCTCTTGAAAGAGCCGGTTTCAAGATGTTTGCGGCATCAATTGCACCTTCAGCAGCACCCGCACCGATAAGCGTATGCATTTCATCAATTACAAGAATAATATTTCCAGCCTGACGAATTTCGTCCATAATCTTTTTAAGACGTTCTTCAAATTCGCCGCGGTATTTTGTGCCGGCAACCAAAAGTCCCATATCAAGCTGAATAACTTTTTTGCCATCCAAAATATCCGGAACTTCCGCATTAACAATTCTGATTGCCAAACCTTCTGCAACTGCTGTTTTACCAACACCGGGCTCTCCGATTAAAACAGGGTTGTTTTTGGTGCGGCGTGCAAGAATTTGGATAACGCGTTCAATTTCTTTTTCACGTCCGACAACAGGGTCAAGACGCAATTCTTGAGCAGCAAGAGTTAAATCGCGGCCGAATTCGTCCAAACTAGGAGTTTTTGTTTTTCCGCCGGAGGAGGAAGATGAGGAGCTTGAGCCGCCGGAAGAAACAGATTGGGGTTTAGTTTCTCCGAGCATTTTAATAACATTGCTTCTGATTTTATTTAAATCAACACCGAGATTTTCAAGAACACGGGCAGCAACCCCTTCGCCTTCACGAATTAAGCCGAGAAGAAGATGTTCTGTACCAATATAGTTATGACCAAGCTGTCTTGCTTCATCCCATGACAGCTCCAGAACTCTTTTTGCACGCGGCGTAAACGGAATTTCAACGGCTACAAAACCTGAGCCGCGGCCGATAATTTTTTCGACTTCAGCGCGTGCGTCCTTCAAAGTAACCCCCATTGATTTAAGGGTTTTGGCAGCGACGCCTGTGCCTTCGCCAATAAGCCCGAGCAGAACCTGCTCTGTGCCAACAAAGTTATGTCCAAGTCTTCGCGCCTCTTCCTGCGCAAGCATAATTACTTTTATAGCTTTCTCGGTAAAACGTTCAAACATTTTCTCTCCTATCTCTCTCTTGGTTGATATGTATATTTTACATAAAAAACAAAAAACTTTCAACCTTATTAATAAAAATACACCCGGGCGTACTAAAAAATATTTTTATAAATTTAAAACAAAACTATTGACAATAAATTTTGTTTATCTTAGAATAAAAAACGTGAAAGAAACACAAGCCCCCATCGTCTAGAGGCCTAGGACAACACCCTTTCACGGTGTAGACAGCGATTCGAATTCGCTTGGGGGTAAATTTAAAAAAGATGCGGCAACTTAGCCGCTTTTTTAATGCTTAATTTTATAATATTGAAATCAGTCTCATTTTATAATAGCTTATTATTATGACAAGACTAATCGGAATATCAGATATACATGGAGAGTATGAAAAACTCTGTTCTGTTTTAAATAAAATCGACCCCAAAAAAGAAGATACTATTATTTTTATGGGGGATTACATAGACCGCGGCAACAAATCGAAAGAAGTTGTTGATAAAATTATCAGCATGCAGGAAATTTGCAGCTGCGTTTACTTGATTGGCTCTCATGAATATGCACTTTTGCATGCACAATCCGATGAATATTACAACTATCTTTTCTGGAATTACGGAGGCGTCGAAACCGCAAAAAGTTACGGAAGCTTTGAAAATATTCTAAAAACCCATGGCCAATTTTTCAAAAGTCTTAAATATTACTATTTAACTGACAAATATCTTTTCATCCATGCCGGACTCAAACCAGGAATTTCATTAGAAAACCAGCGTGAAGAAGATATGGTTTATATTAGAAAAGAATTTTATTCTCAAAAACATTCACTTCCTCAAAAAATAATTTTTGGCCACACTGAATTTAAGACCCCGCAGGTTCAAGAGGACAAAATTTGTATTGATACAGGCTGCGGGAAATTTAAAGATTCACCGCTAACAGCTATTATTTGTGAAAATGGCTGTGAAAGTTTCGTAAATTCAGATTAGAAATTTATAAACTTATAGCCGCGTGCAGGAGTTTGCGGTATAGGCTTTGCGGGCTGGACAGTACCAGTTTTCTCCTTAATTCCCTGTTCAACTGTTCCTACAGGCACGCCGAATGTATTTTCAAAAGCTCTTACAAATTTGTCGCGGCTGCCGTCAACCTTATAAAAACTTCCACCAGTTTCTGCGCTTAAGCACATTAGCTCTGTTGAATTTCCTAATTGAACGACATCAATTTGAAAATCTTTTCGCACACGCATAACTTCTCTTATATATTTGCAAGGATCGCCGCCACAAGTATCATTTCCATCAGTGACAAGAATTATCTTCTTATCCTTAGCACCTGATTTATCATTATTAAAGACTTTGACACTACGTAAATCTTTTTCAATAGTTTCGCGCAATGCAAACTCTAACGGGGTCATTCCGCCAAGCTGGGCTTCTTGTAATCCTTTTACTATATTTGTTTGATTTTCATGCTTGAAAAATGTAACAAGTCTTGTAGATCTGCACAAATCAACAAAGGCGAAACCTCTCTGTCCGTTATTTTCACCTAAAACCCGAAGTGCAACCGACGTCGTTTTAGGAATTTTTGGCAAAATAAATTCAAGGGTTTCTTTTGCTAGCTGAATCCAGCCGCCCATGCTGCCTGAATAATCAACAAGAAGTTCCACAGCATAGCCGTTTATTCTTGAATTTTTCGGGCTTTGAACAATATTAATCTGCTTATAAGTTGAGGGAGTATAAACATTGTATCTGCTATTAGCTGCAAATGCAGAACTGACAAAACTTAGAAAAAAGACCGCTCCAAAAATTACAGAGAATAAAACACGTTTTTCCAAAATACCTCCGCTTAATTTATTTTTATATAATTATAAATCATAGGAAGGTAAAATACAATTAGGACTGATTAATATTTTACATATTTGTACTTTGTTGCAAGCTGTTTGCGGTCAGAAAGTTTCTTTGGAGCCGGCTTGTAAGTGGATTTTTCCATATATTTACGGGTTGCTACTGTTCCTTGCGGGACATTAAATGCTTTCTCCAGTGCGAGTTCAAAATCCTGGCTGCTTCGGTTTACTTTATGGAAAGTTCCGCCAGTTTCATCAGCAAGACAGGCAAGCCGGTTATCATTTCCAAGTTGAATTACATCAATTGAGATATCTTTTCTTGTTCGCATAACTTCTCTTATATAAGCACAGGGGTCTCCGCCGCAGCCTTCGCCGCCATCAGTTACGAGAATAATTTTCTTAGCCTTGAAGGTTCTGTTCTTATCATAAACTCTTAAATTTTTTAAATCTTTTTCTACAGTTTCTCTCAATGCAAATTCAATCGGAGTTCCGCCTCCTATCTTAGCCTCAGCCAGACCTTTAACAACAGCTCTTTCATTCTGTTTTCCAAAAGAAGTGACAACTCTTGAAGCTTTGCAAACCTCGGTAATTTCCGGATGCGTTCCCGGTCTTTCGCCAAATACTCTTAAGGCAACAGAAGAATTATACGGAAGACGCGGCAGAATAATTCCTATTGCTTCTTTTGCCAGATTAATCCAGCCGCTCATACTGCCTGAATAATCAACGAGAAGTTCAATGGCTTCTCCATGGATTCTCATCGCGCGCGGCGGGGCTGTTAATCTCTGCAATTGTTGAGAACCATTTGCTGTATAAATTCTAAATTCCCCCGCAAATACCGGAGAGGAAGCCCAAAGCAGGCTTAAAAATACAATAATTAATAATAATTTTTTCATTATTTTCCCTGATTACAAATTTTTCCCTTATATATAATAAAGTTAAAATTGAACTAAAAATTTACAAAATCGTTAAGTAAGTATAAGTTTTATTGCAAAAGGAATTCTGAACAACTATAATATTTGTGTAGGAATATGGTAAAAAAATTATTTAGTTTAATATGCGCTTTTATTTTGACAGGAACTTCGGGTTTTGCAGCTGATGTATCAAGGCTTTATACTGTCAAAAATGCCAAGGCGGCTGAGGTTGAAAAAGTTTTAACACCATATTTAAAAAGGAATTTTCCATCCGCATTAAAAGGACAAAATTCATATATTCTTGAAGATAAAAACAAAAAATATTATTACGTTGTAATTCTGGCAGATAAAAACGAAAACTGTTATTTCTACTACATGTCAAATAACGAGGATGAAAGCCTGCGCAAAGAGCTTATTGAAACTTTGAAAAATAATGACTTCAAAAGCAAAAAAGTCCGAAATTCAAGCCTGAAGAGTTACTTTTACGGCGAGGCCTACACAAACCTTGCGCACAGCAATGTAAATATAAAAATGCGCACAACTGCAGAAAATTCTCAAATGTTACCTCCTCAAAATGAAATTATCAATGCATCTGCAATAGAATATGACTTTAGCGATGAAGCACAGACAAGGTTTAACGGCAGCAACTCCGCGCAAAATATCGTTGTTGAACCTAAAACCGAGCCTCCGATTGAACTTCAAACACAGGAAAAAGCCATTGTAAAACTTCCAAAAATTGAATCCTCCTGGCAGGGAGAAGCTTTTAATCCAAATTCAGGCACGGTACAAAGCAGTTATAATTCTCAGAACTATCAAGGTCAAGGAAGCGTTCTTACCGGAAGCGTCATATACATTCAAGACGGTGCAACTTTTACAGCAGCGCTTCTTTCTGACATAAGCTCTGACAGCATTGTAAATAATGACCGAGTTAGCGCTGAACTTGATGCTGACTGGATTTATAACGGCCAGCTTATTGCACCCGCTGGAAGTATTTTAAACGGCAGAGCAGTTGATACAAAAGCGGCTTCTTATGCAATGGCAAACGGACAAATCGGGCTTCTGTTTAACGAGATTATGACACCTGACGGAAACATAATTCCTTTGAAAACTAATAAAGTTTATATTGTCGGTAATTCTTCCCGAGCACTAAACGTAACAAAACGAATTGCAGGCGGTGCGGCAACCGGTCTTCTGCTTTCTGCTATTTCAATGCTTTTCGGAGCAGACCCGACAAGCGCAATAATATATGGAACTTCAATCGGAGTAGGCGCCGGTGCGATTTCAACCATTTCATCAAAAGGCGAAGAAATAAGAGTAATTGAAGGCTCTCAGCTTCAAATTATGCTGACTGAACCATTAACCGTCCAGCTTTACAGGCAGCAGTAACCGAAAGGACAAAAATGACTGTTATAATTTCATCACTTAATAAAGAAACAGTTTTCAAAGAAAAAGATTTTATAATAATCGGGTCAAATTCAGACTGCGACTATCAGATTAATGCCGGATTTGAGTTTATTTTAACTGTTCAGTATGACGAAAATTCGAAAAAATGCACGGTTATAAATAATTTTGAAAATCCGAAAATCCTTTTTCGAGGTGAACCTTTTAAAGGAAAAATTTCAGTCGAAAAATTCTGCAAACTTAAACTCGCCGAAAGCGGGGAGTTTATCGGAATAAAAATAGCAGAGAACCTGCCGGACACACTTTCTGAACAAAAAACGGCAGTAAAAGAAGTTTCCGACACTTACGAACATGAGATAAGCTCTGATGTTAAGCTTAAACTGGAAAGCAAAAAATCTGCAATTGAAAAAAGCAGAATTGCCATAACAAAACAGATAGCTTTTGCAATAACAGACATTAAAAAGAGGATTTCTTTAAACTTCAAAGCCGCAATAATCTTAAATATCGCACTTATTTTCAGCACAATTGTTATGACGTTTGGAATATGCAACTATTTGATGGGGCTTCCGATTTCCGACACAATTGCATTTATAAACATGCCGACAAACATTAAAATTCTCGGATTGTTTTCGGTTTTAACTTATGCGGTTTCGCTTTCACTGAAACAGGGTGTTTTCTTATTTCTTCAAAACAGAGATTTGCAAAAACCGCCGGCAGGCGCAAAATTTGCACAAAACTTTTTGATAATTCTTCCAACAATTTTTATGTGTGTATTTTATGCCATAAATATGATTTATTATATGAACCCGAACGGACGCGTATTTTACGGGACTTTTACCGCTCTGTTTTTAGTACTTTTGAACGTGGTAATAGCATTTGCCTGCGGATATTTCAAATACAGCGGACACAAGCTTTCTCTGGAATTAAACCGATACGAATACCGCGAGGATTTTGAAATCGTTCTAAATCAATACCAAAATTGGATTGATTTATTTATAAACAGTTTAAGTTCTGTAAAATTGAACTATATAAAAGACAAAATTTTAACACTGCAAATAAAAGGTTTGGCTGAAACTTTTGCAGGAATTTTGACCGCGCCGTTTTTAGCATACGGTGTTTCAAACACTCTTGCGATGTGCTTCCCCGAAGCTGCGGGATGGGTTAGAATTTCAGGTCTAAGATTTTCACTGGTGTTTTTAATTCTGGCCTCAATGATGATTGTGTTTGCATTTTTCGCAATATCAAATGCATTTTTAAACATGAGAAAAGTCAGCGGCTCTGACATTATCAAGCTTGACGGTTTCAGAAATTACCTTACGCACGGTGTTGAAATCTTTGGACTTGAAAATGTAAGGACTTTGGAAAGAGACCGTGTAAGGCTTTTTGTAATAGGGCTTTCAATCATATTTATCGAATTCAGCATGAACACCTCGTTCTTTTTGACAGAAATCGGTGCGGACTTAAACGGAATACTTTTAAGCATTGTTGCGGCAACTGTGCCGACAGCGCTTTTGATTGCAGAAACCTACCTTCTAAGCCGGACAAAATACGAGTTGTTTGTTTGTGACGGCTTAATCTCAAAACTGGATAGAAAATGATAAAAATATATTTAACAGCAGTTTTAATATTTTTAACAGCGCTGACAATTGCAGTCGGCGTCTTAAAACCCGGTATAAATAAGCCGGTAAGATTTGCTGCAAACGAATTTCAAATAACAAATACCGAACTTGCGCAAAATCCGAACGCTACGCACCAGGCTCCTGAAAACACAACCAAAATAGTAAATACAGACTTAAATCAGGTTAAAACCATTGAAAAAGTCTTAAATACAACATCGCCAAAACCTCAGCAGACTGAAAAAGTTCTTGAAAACAAAAATAACATCAAATCCAAAACAATTGAAGTTCAAAAGCAGTCCGAAAAAATAAAAACTTCGACCCGAACAGTAAAAACTATCCCCCCGCAAAATACAACAAAAACAGTTACAACAACTGCCTCAAAACCTGTTCAAACCACCGAAAACATCACGACTGCAAAAATTCCGCAGTCGGTGAAGGATATTTTGAACAATCAAACACAAAAAACTGAACCAAAGGCTTCTACAGCAGCGCAAGAGCCTCAAAAGGTTACGCTCCCGAAAATTGAGCCGACGCAAACTCCCAGGCAAATTCTTGAAAACACGGCAGAAGAAACACGTCCACTGACGGAGCAGGAGGAAATAATTGTTTGGAATATTTGGCGAAGCAATCTTCAAAACCAGATTATGCGGGACACACAAATTGCAGCACCGCTGGGAACTGCTTTTAAATTCTCCTTCACGGTCGACAAAAAAGGCCGTATCTCAAACCTGAGAACCTGGGCTGTTCCGGATACTTACAGTTCAATCGCTGTAAACTACTTAAAACCTCTGATTTTGAGTTATCAAGGCCAGCCGATTTTAAACTTTCCTTCGCGCACAAAACGTGTTATAACTAATGTAACGGGCGGATTTGTAATTTCAACCCAGGACAGATTCAGCACACCAAACGATTTTTCAGATATTGAGAAAGTAAAAACTTTAAGGTAAAAAATGTACAGATGCACAGAATGTAAAGAAGAATTTAAAGAAAAACCCGAATATTGCACCTGCGGGAATGATGAGTTCGAGGAATTTACCGCGCCGCCGGTCAAAGACTCAACATTTCAGAAAGAGCAGCAACCATTGCCTCACAAGAATTTCGATTTTAAAAAGTTTGACATGGTAAAAGTATTTTCAATCGGATTTTTCTGTCTTTGCCTGATTTTGGCGGTAATACCATGGATTATAAAAACAGAAAAACCTGCAAAAACAGTACAAAAGCAAAAAGAAGAAGTTGCAAAAACAATTCCTGACATCGAAAGCCTATGGCAGAATGCTAAACCTCAAACGCAAACTGCTGAAACTGCTCCAAAGCCGGAGCCTTCGCCAAAACCCGTGCAAACGCCAGAAACACCTAAACCTAAAACTCAAACAACTTCAACAACTCAAAAGCCCGCGGCAGCCGCAAAAACTCAGCCAAAACCAGCTTCAAAAACAACATCAACGGCTTCCAAACCGGTTAAAAAAGCCCCTCCGGCGCAGCCAGCTACCCAATCAAAACCAAAACTTCCGCAATCAGTCTTAAATACTGTACAAAATACAACCTCCACCCAACAAACTGTTCAACAGCCGGTCAAAAAAGAAGAACCGCCCAAAATGAACCCTTCCGAATTTTTGAACTACAAAGGCGCAATCAGGAGCGCGCTTCTTGCAAAACTAAACGTTGCAGCAGTTCAAGGCTCCGGCGACTGTGCGATTGAATTCTCGCTTGACAACAGCGGAAAGCTTATCAATAGAAATTTTATCTACAAATCGCAAAATAAATCCGTAAACGACGAAGTTTATCTTATGTTAATGCGTCTGCCTTATTACAAAACTCCGCCGGCTCACTATAACGGTGAAAAAATCAAACTGAAATTCCTTTTCAACAACGGATATTACGAAATCACATTTATTTAAAAATCGCAAATTTCTTCCAGAAAGGTTCAGAAATTCCCAAAAGTTTGTTATACCTTTTGAGGGTTTTTGCGTCAAAATATTTGTTGTGCGTGTCAATATTTTTCAGAAGCTCCACAGCCTGTTTCCGGAATTCTGATTTGTAAGTTTCGGAAGCAGATTTGAAAGTATTATAAAACGCGTTTGTCATATGCGCATTAAAAACAGACAAATATTGAGGGTTAATACGATTTTCAGCAGTCAAATCTTTCATTTTTACAGAAATTTCTTTAAAAACTTTGATAAAATCAAAAACGGTTTCCGTATTAAAAACATTTGCCATCAAGGAGGCCGAATGCATTACATAATAATATTCGGCATCTTTCTCCAGTGCTACTTTGTCTGCTAATACCGTAGATAAAAAAGAAAACTCGTTGTCTTCAAATCTGCAGCCTTCCATAAATTTAAGATTATTTTTGCGGACAAAATCCGCTGCAAAAAGCTTGCCGCATATAATGACTGATTTTGCAAATGAAGCCTTTTCATTTATTGAAACAAGTATTTCTTTATTAATTTTAAAAGTCTGCTTGGAAATGAAATTGTTTCTGATTAAATTGCCTTCTTCGTCGTATACAATATTTCCGGCTGTAATCTCCGCACCGGTTTTGCAAGCTTTAGCATAAAGTTTTTCCACAAAATCAGACGCAATATAATCATCGCCGTCAATAAAAAGAAGAAACTTTCCCCTTGCCATTTCCAGACCGCAGTTTCTTACTTTGCTGACGCCTTGATTAGGCTGGTTTACAAGGATTATTCTTTCATCTTTACCTGCAAACGAATTCAGAATTTCCAGAGAATTGTCAGTTGAGCCGTCATTTATACATATAATCTCAATATTTTTAAAAGTTTGTCCGACAAGGCTTTCCAGGCATTTCGCCAAAAACTTTCCAACATTATAAACCGGAACAATTACACTGACTTCTACTTTATTCATAAAAAAATTTTATCATAAAATTAATATTTGTATATTGGGTTTTATCTACAAGTTTACAAAACTCGCCCCGTCATTGCGAGAAAATCGTAGATTTGCGCGGCAATCTATATTTTTTGGACTGCTTCACTTAAGCTCGCAGTGACGATTTGATACCTGTTTAGTGTAAACTTGTAGATAAAACCCTGTACATTAGACTTTACAAAAAAAAATCTTTATGTAAAATAAAATTATGATGAAAAGATTAATCCGACGTAGAATATTTGAATGTGAGGTTTTGTTGAGAAAATAAAACGCAAATTTTTACGCGGAAATAAAAGATTTCAAAACAAGACCTTGTACAAAATCAGGGTCTCGTTTTTTGTTAAAAAAAGTTAAAAAATCAGGAAAATTAAGCAATAAAAATTTTTACGGTACTTGAAATAAAATGTGAAAGGACAATTATGACATTAAAATTACGACGAAGAACTGTCATTACAAAAGCGAATTCCCCAATCGTGAGATTAATGAACTTAATTTGGGGTTTGTAGTAGACAGCGGAGCAGATAACCGAAACGTTATTTGCCCTGAATCGTAAAGGACAAACAATACATGATACCCGCAATTTCAGCAAGCAAAATATACTCAACATTAGGAAACAGCAATTCACTTGTGCCGCTGGCAATAAAAGACATCGCAAACAGCACAGGACTTACAGCCGCATCGTATATTACAGGTGATGAAGCTGAAGGAAGAGACAGATTTATAGATGAATTCGGAACTCAGGCAATCTGGCTTTTTGGAATTCCGGTTTACAAAAAACTTCTTGACTGGACACTTTTCAAGCCAATGGGATTTGACCCGAAAATCGACGTGAGAGTTCTAAAAGACCCCGAAGTCTTCAAAAAAGTAAAAGAAAATGCTCCGACAAAAGAAATCCAAGAGGCTTTGGAAAAAGCAGGAAATTCCGCTAAAAAGTTTAAAGATCTGACATTTGGTAAATTCGTTGCTTCAACTTTACTCACAATCCTTTCATATTATGGTTTAACAAAGTTCAGACATAAACATATCGAGGAACATATTAAGGAAGATTACCTGAAAAAGCACGCGAACGAGCTTCAGCAGAACAAAACGTCAGACGAAGCCCAAAAGCAAAAAACGGAAATCTCAACAAAACTTGAAAAAGTTCCAACTGCTTTCCAGGCTGTTCACAAAGACAATACCAAAAATAACAAAAAATCAGGCGAAAACACTTCCTTTACAGGTATTCAGGACTTCATGTTCAGTCCTAGCAAAAACCTGATGCTTGTAGACGGTTCAATCACAGCTGAAAGAATTTTCGAATCCAGAACTCCGCAGGATACAGTCGGCTACATTGTAAAAGAAGGAAGTTTCTGGGCATTTATGTATTTCTTAGGCGAAAAAATCCAGAAGCACTTTGAAAATTCAGCAGAGAAAAACCATGACAGAAACATCCAGCTTGACGCAAGGGTAATTGAAAGCGAAGAGCTTAAAGCCGCTTTGAAAAACAAGGATTTAAAAACAACACTTCAGGCATTTTCACAACTCAAGAAAGACGCAGACCTTTACGCTTTCATAAGCAACAAACTCAACAAAGACAATATTATTGTTAAAATGTCCAAAATGTCTGATATTATCAGCGTAATTGACAAAAAAGACTTGAACAGTGCAGTTGACACAAGAAAATACATTGATTTATCAGAAGTTAGAGGAGTCAATGAAAAACTTGGAAAAGTTTACGACCAGTTTGCAAGATTTACAGAAAAAATGCACAACAACAAACCGGAAATGAAAGAGGAGGAAATCTTAGAAGCCTTCTTAAAAGATTTGAGAAAACTCAAAAGAGGTTCCATCAGAAAGAACATCGGCGCCTGCATTGGAGCACTCGGAATTGTTGCACCGGTAATAATGGTTGCATTGAGATTTGCAGACAAAGATAACAGACAGTTTAAAGTAAAAGAACAAATTGAAAAACAGCTTGCTCAAGACATCAAAAACGGAAAACTTGTCGCATAATAAATAAACTCGCAAACCCGCAAGTCTGCTAAACCATTCCAACATTGCAAAACATTAATAACATTTACGCAATTGCCGCAAACATCCGCAGAACCATAGCGGAGTGAGCAATAATCGTTGGCGAAACTTTAACAAAGCGGGCTTTGTTTGAGCGTTAAGCGAGTTAGCCCGCTTCGGGTTGAGCCATACGAATTATTAGCGAACAAAGCGTGTTCTGCGGGTGTTTGCGGCAATTTATAAAAGCCATAATTATATCACCAAACAATCAACTATGTGCCGGCTTCAATTTCAACTTTCCAAAACACCATGAGCTGCAAGAAATCCAGTTGACCAGCAGTTTTGAAGATTAAACCCTCCGCAAAAACCGTCAATATCAAGAACTTCTCCACAGAAAAACAAATTTTTAACGAGCTTTGACTGCATTGTTTTTGAATTGACTTCATCGAGCGAAACCCCGCCGCAAGTCACAACTTCACCGCCTTTTGAAGTCATAATTGCCTCAATTTCAAATGAGTTTAAGCTCTTCAAAATCTCATCTCTTACTTTGCCGTTGATTTTTGAGCCCTTCAAAGCTTCATCAAGTCCCAATTTCACCAAAATATAAGCCGCCAAAGCCTTCGGCACGAAATCCGATAAAATATTTTTTATACTTTTGTGCGGATTTTCATTCAAAACCGTTTGCAAATCGATTTCGCCCGCACAATCAAGAATAATCTTGTAGGGGAATTTTTCACGTGCCATTATTGATGAAATAGTGTAAATCAAAGGCCCCGAAACCCCTTCATGCGTAAAAAGCAAATCTCCGCGCAAGGAATTTTTGCCAAATATGGCCGAAACATTTTTAACAGAAACTCCCGCAAGTTCAGAGAAGTTTTCAAAAGTTTTCAAACCTGTAAGCGCAGGAACCGGCGGCAAAATCGTGTGTCCGAGACCTTTTAGAATTTCAAACGCAGAATGCCCGCCGATTGCAACAATGACTTTTTCGAAAAAATACGCACCTTGGTCAGTTTTGACCTCAAATCCGCCGTTACAGATTTTTATTGCGCTTACGCACTCATTATTAATCCGTACACCGCTGATTGCATCAAGCATTGCGCGCCGAACCTCAGCCGAACTGTTTGACTCAGGAAAAATCCGTAAATCCTCCTGAACATAAGTTTTGACACCGATTTTTTCAAAAAATTCAAGAGTTTCGGAGGTTCCGAACTTTGAAAAAACAGAGTACAAAAACTTTTCACCGCGCGGATAGTTTGCAGCAAGTCCGCGCATATCAAACTCGGCATGCGCAAGATTGCAGCGGCCGCCGCCTGTCGGCAAAAGAGATTTCAAAGGTGAATTTTTCTCAAAAATAACAGGCAAAATCCCCTTTTGTTTCAAGAAGTAAGCACAAATACATCCTGCCGGCCCGCCTCCGATTATTGCGATTTTAGATTTCAACGCGGGTGCCATATAAAAATACCATTTCGGGATTTTCCAAATCGCTGTGCAAATCCATAATGGATTTGTGCAAAACAGGGTGGATATAATCAGGAATTAATTCCAGAAGCGGCACTAGCGTAAATGCACGCAAATGCACGTATTTGTGCGGAATTGTCAAATCTTCATCATGAATTATTTCGTTTCCGTAGAACAAAATATCAATATCAATCGTTCTGTCTTCATAATTACCGGGTTTGACCGGTTTCCTGCCGAGCTGGATTTCAATTCGTTTGCATTCATTAAGAAGTTCACGCGGCGAAAGCTGGGTTTTAATTTCTACAACAGCATTCACAAACCAGGTTTCTGAGTTCATGTTCCAGGGTTCGGTTTCGTAAAAGGCGGAGGTACGGATTATGCTGACTTTTTCGCAGGCTCCCAAAAGACTTGTCGCCTGCTGAACGTATCCGATTCTGTCGCCTTTATTTGACCCTAAACTTAAGTAAACGATTGCCATACCAATATTTTATAGATTTTAAAGTATAATGTCAACAGAAATTTATAAACTACGGCAGGCAATCCCAGTAAGTTTTCCCAACACCGTCCGGACATGCATTTCTAAGTGCATAATACGAACAACCCAATCCATTTCCGGCAGTTGATATTTTTATAGAGCAGGGGCGGTTATCTGTTTCGGCATACTGGCTGTCTGGATCTATATTCCCGCTTCCAGGTTTTTGTCCTGTCAGCATGTCTTGGTTTGCATCAACTCTAAACATAAAGATATCATGTCCGAATGCGTTTGGCCCGTTAACCGGTCCATTAACATCAACTGTAACAGAGATTGTCCTTGACCATATATGTGTACATATAGAAGAACCGTCCGGAAGAACTTTCGTCGGCATACAGGTAATAGAATGCATAAAACCGCCGGTTGTTTCATTATAAGGAACAGCCTTTGTTCTGTTATAGTTAAGAGGTATTTTTTTATAATCTCGCGTTTCAACAACATTTAGCTGCTTGTAAAACTCATTTATAAACATGTCAGAATTAACATACTCCTTGCCGTTATAAGTTGCAAACGAACGGTGAAGGTTATCCACTCCAAGAGCAAACTTTGTCATCAAAAGTGCCTGAGCAGCATTGCTGTAACACTTTTTAAAGCGGGTTTCTAATATTTTCGTCTCACGTCTATGGATAATAGCAGGAAGTGTCATGGCTGCTATTATTCCAATAATACCAAGTGTGATAAGAACTTCTGCCATAGTAAAAGCTTTTGTATAATGCATATTGAAATCTCCTATATTTTTAACTGGCATGGACATAATTATGTCCATACACTGATTATAAACTATATCATGAAAATATGCAAACAAAAGACAAAAAGCAGGAATTTATACAGGCTTTTGGCAGGGTAATAAAAAAATTACGGGAAGAAAGCAAACGTTCAGCCCGCTCTATTTCTTATGAAATAAACCTCTCAAAAACAACTCTTCTTCTTGCTGAAACAGGCAAACTTGACCCGCAAATCACAACTTTTTGCAAACTTTCAGAAGCATTTTACATTCCACCGGACAAACTCCTCAAAATGGTGTACGAAGAATTGCCCAAAGACTGGACTATTGTAGATTAAATTTATACTTTCAGCTTTTCAATAACAGCCTTCAATGCAGCGACAACCATCAAAATATCGCGTTCTGAAACAAATCCGAGCGTGCCAATGCGGAAAATCTTGTCTTTCAAATCGTTCTGGCCGTTAGCGACAATTATGTCGTAATCGTCCTTCAAAATTCGTCTGATATCAGGCACAGAAACGCCTTCCGGCGGATAAACAGATGTGACCGCATAGCTTGCTTTGCTGTCATCTTCCACAAAAAGCTTCAAGCCCATTTCACGCAAGGAATTTCTCAAAAGCATTGCATTTGACTTGTGGCGCGCAAGAACATTTTCCAAACCCTCTTCTCTCAACATTTTCAAAGCAATATGAAGCGCAATTATAAGATTTACTGCGGGCGTGTACGGCGTTGTGTGCTGCGAAAGCGATTTTTTGTAAGAACTCCAGTTAAAATAAAATCCCGGATATTTGCACTGTTTATGAACCTCAAAAGCCCTGTCGCTTGCTGTTAAAAATGCAAGCCCGGGCGGTATCATGAAACCTTTTTGCGAACCGGAGACAAGAACATCAATTTTCCACTCATCAGGCTTAATATCAATCGCGCCGACGCTCGTAACCCCGTCAACAACTGAAAGTGCGCCATGCTCATTAATAATCTTGCAAAGTGCCTTAACATCATTAACTGCGCCGGTTGAAGTTTCTGATTGCGTAAGTGTTACGATTTTAATTTCTTTATTTACATCCTCATCCAGACGTTTTTTCAAATCCGCCGGATTTATAACCTCGCCGTATGGAACGACCATTCTTCCAGCAATCGCGCCGTGAGATTCGGCAATTTTTGCCCAGCGTTCGCCAAAGTTTCCGATTACAAGCGAAAGAACTTTGTCGCCCGCGTTAACAAGGTTTGAAAGCGCAGCCTCCATTGCGCCTGTTCCGCTTGAGGCAAAAATAAAAACATCATTCTTTGTTTGAAAAATCCATTTTAAATTTTCATTAACTTCGTCAAAGATTGCCGAGAATTCCGAACTTCTGTGCGGCACAGGTGCTTTTGCCATCTCAAGAAGAACGTTTTCCGGAACAGGTGTTGGTCCCGGTATCATTAACAAAGTTTTGTCTTTCATTTTACCCCCTAAAATTTTTACAAAATTATATTAACATAATTTTCAAGTTTCATGTATAATGTTAACGAAATGTTTATATACGGAATTTTATCAACAATAATCTTTTTAACACTTCTCCCGTTTTACTATATCGTGAGAGTAATTCAGAAAAAATACCTTTACGGCTGGCGCGAGAAGCTTGGATTTCTAAAATCACCTGATTTGGGCGAAAAAGTAATCATGCTGCACGGGGTTTCCGTGGGCGAGATAATTGCGCTCGAAAATCTTACGAAAAAGATTAAAGAAACCTTTCCAGACTACAAAATTGTGATTACGACCGGAACAAAAACAGGGCAGGACATCGCGCACAAAAAATACGCAGAAATTGCTGATTTTATCACGTATTTTCCATTTGACATTCCGTTTGCAGTTAATTCGTTTTTAAATAAAGTCCGCCCTAGCGTGGTTTTGATTGCAGAAACCGAACTCTGGCCGAATTTTGCATATTACTGCAAAAAGAAAAATATTCCGCTGTTTGTGATTAACGGACGCATCAGCGACAGCACTTTTAACGCTTACAAACGCCTGAAATTCTTCTTCAAGCATATTTTAAGCAATTACACAGGGCTTTTCACACAAAGCATTGAAGACCGCGACAAACTTATTGCAATAGGTGCAAATCCGCAAACAACAGAATTCATGGGCAATTTAAAGTTTGATATTAAAAAGCTCGACGTTTCAATTGACATCGGAAAAGGCGAAAACAAGCTTATAATCGCAGGAAGCACCCATAAAGGCGAGGATGAAATCGTTCTGGAGGCTTTCAAAAACGTAAAACAAAAAGTCAGCAATGCAAAGCTTCTTCTTGCCTCGCGCCATCTTGAAAGAATTCCTGATATCGTTGAACTTGTAAAATCAACAGGGCTGTCTTACGGATTTCGCTCAAAAGGCGACACTTTTGCCGAAAAAGACATAATTTTGCTTGACACAATGGGCGAACTTGGCAAAATGTATGCGATTTGCGATTTTGCCTTTATCGGCGGCAGCTTCAACAAGACCGGCGGTCATAACCCGCTTGAAGCAGCAGTTTACAACAAGCCTGTGATAACAGGCCCGTGTATTCACAATTTTAAAGACATTTACGGCATTTTAACTCATACAAATGCAGGAAAATTAGTCAAAACTCCTCAAGAACTTGAAAGCCACATGCTTAAACTTTTAACGGACAAAGAATTCTACAAATCCGCTCAGAATGACTGTTTCAAGGTTTTCGAAAGCCAAAAGGGTGCTCTTGACTTTGTAATAGGCAAACTGCGACAAATTCTTTAGTTTAAATATTTATCGATAATTAGAAAGCCCGTAAAATCGGGCTTTCTTTTATATTACAATTCCGATATGTAACGAAATATTACGAAAAAGAGAAAAAAATTAAAGAAAATA
>URXT01000034.1 GCA_900551915.1 uncultured bacterium | reverse complement strand
CTATTTTATATTAAAAAAAGAAGGGGATGTGCCTTAGTTTTGACACAGCCCCATATTTTTTTATTCCTTTCTGATGAATTCGTTTTCTTTATTGAACCAGAGCCGTTTCCATTTGTTTAAAGAAGCAGTTGCTGCCCGGCTTCTGTATGACTCTGCCAGCAGTAATTAACAACAGCCGTAATAAACAGCTTGAGGCCGGCTTAAAACGGAGTTATTCGGTTTTGGGGCAGGCGTTGAATATGTATCAGGCCGAAACTGGCGAAAGAGTTCTGCCTGAAAAAGAAATAATTCTTAACGACATATTAAAGAAATATTTGAATGTTATAGATGATTGCGGTAATTTTAGAAATCCTGAAGGTATGGCCGGCCATTCTAAATGCCTTAAGTTTGGCTCGGCAAACACTGTTTACAGAACATATTCGGGTGAGTTAATTACATCCACAGGGTATTTTGATGACGGTCAGTTCGTGCTTAACGACGGAAGCCTTGTTTTAGTTGAAAATCCTGTCCATCTTAACAGAATGTATATTAGTGTTGATGTAAACGGCTTAAACAAAAATCCTAACCGCTTTGGGCATGATTTGTTTATGTTTCAGATTGATAAAAAAGGAATGCTTATTCCTATGGGTGTGAAAGGCTCAGATTATCAAGATGAAACAAAATACTGTTCAGTTTTGTCCAATGAACAATATAACGGTGCAGCATGTACTTACAGGGCGCTTACTGATAAAGATTATTTCAAAAATCTTCCAAAATAATGAAAATTTTAAAGAAAGTACGCTGCATGCGGCTCGCTTTTATACTCTTATATCAATTCCACAAGGCCTGTTGAATGGTCAAAGTGGCATTTTGCAATGTATAAATCTCCGTTTTTGACAGCTTCGTTTGTTATGACCGAGTGCTTCATTAAATAATCTTCAACCCAGCGCGTATGCTCCTGCGCAAAAAAGTTGTGGCAGGAAATATCTTCCTTTTTGTCCAAAACCGGATAAACACATTTTAAAATTGATGAAAATTCCCTCATTGGTTCCGGATAATGTTCTTTTGCATATTTCATAACGCCGCAGTCATCATGGCCTAAAAGGATTAAAAGCGGAACTTGAAGTTTTTTGACGGCATATTCAACGCTTTCAACAACATTCGGCCCTGTCGTCATTCCTGCAACGCGTACAACAAACAGTTCTCCTATTCCGCAGTCAAAAATTATTTCCGGCACCACACGCGAATCCGAACAGGTCAACACAACCGCATAAGGTTCCTGATGAAACGCGTATTTTTTTAAGGTTTCAAGACACATGTTTTTCGCAGTCGGAGTGCCGTTTACAAAGTTTTTGTTGCCTTGTAAAAGTTTATCAAGTTCGTTTTTTGCTTTTTCAGGAATTTGTTTCATAAAAATATTTTTATATAAAAAATTTTTTATGGCAAATTGTAAACTTGCAATTTTATAACTTATTTTTGCATTCTGTCAGATAAATAATCTTCAAATTTTTTGATATTGACTTTGTATCCGCAGCCTTCATGAAGTTTTCCCGGAAAGTAAATCCTTTTTGCCGGGTAATTCCTGCACATGGCAGGACGCCTTTTGTAATCCGAACATAAGCCTTCCGGAGTTACAAGTTTGCAGGCAAATATGAAGTTTCCGAATTCATCCTTGCCCTTAATGTAAAACCTTCTGTATTTCGGAAATAAAAACTGCATAATTTTGAATTCTTTTTCAGTGTAAGTGTCAACGCTGTACATGTAATTACAGCATTTGCCGCATTTTTTGCATTCGCCGGTTACTTCATAAACGGTTTTCTCAGGCACAAAATATGAGCGGATTTCGTTGATTATCGAAAATATAAAGTCAAACATAACAGTATTATAACCTAAATTGTTGCAAAACTTGCTTATATATTAATTTTATACTAAAATTCTATAAGTTAATAAGAAGGGATAATTTATACAAATGGTAAGGATAAAACGCTCAAATTCAGATAAGGCGGCAGCAAAAAGAAATATTATCAAAAAAGAAAACGGATTTCTGAGAAGTGTCAGAATAACTTTAATTCTAGGCATAGCGTTTGTTCTGGCAGCAGGAGTGTCTTTTAACCTTTATCTTTCATCCCTTCCGCCAATCAATAATCTTGACGGATTTAAACCCAATATTGTAACTAAATTCCACGCACATGACGGCGAAATTATCAAAACCTTTACTGCATACACATATTCGCGTGTTGATATTAAAGAAGTTCCGCAGGATTTTATTAACGCCCTAATTGCTACTGAAGATAAGAATTTTTATAAACACCACGGTTATGATATTTACGGGCTTGCGCGCTCAACTGTCCAAAACCTTCTGGCAAGAAAGTTTGTTCAGGGTGCAAGCACAATTACACAGCAGCTTGCAAGAATTCTGTTCCTTTCAAATGAAAAAACCTTTGATAGAAAGTTAAAAGAACTTGTTATCGCAGCAAGAATTGAAAAAACTATTTCTAAAGAACAGATTTTGGAAATGTATATGAATAACGTTTACCTTGGCTCCGGCGCGTACGGCGTTGAGGGCGCGGCTGAAATTTATTTCAACAAAAAACTTAAAAACCTTACCTTGCCGGAACTTGCTCTGATTGCAGGTCTTCCGCAGGCGCCATCGGTTTACTCGCCGTTCAACAATCTTGATTTGGCTATAAAACGACGTAACCAGGTGCTTTTAAGAATGTACAAAATGGGTTATATTGACAAAGACCAGTACGAAAAAGCCAAAGAAGCAAAAGTTAAACTAAGTACAATGCCGCGTTATTACACAACAAATAAAGCGCCTTATTTCTGTGATTTGGTTATGGCTGAACTTGAAAAACTCGGATTTGACGACACAGATATTTCACAAGGCGGTTATAAAGTTGTAACAACACTTGATTTCAAAACCCAGCAAAAAGCAAACGAAGCAATTATCAAAAACCTTAATGCTTACGGCCTAAAAGGTAATAATCAACAGGCGGCGGTTTTCTCTTTCAGCCCAATTGACGGAAGAATTTTGGCCTATGCTGGCGGGAAAGATTATACAAAAAGTCAATTCGACCGCGTTCAGGCCGTAAGACCTCCCGGGTCTGCATTTAAACCTTTTGTCTACGCGGCGGCTATTGAAAAAGGTATCAACCCGAATGATTTGATTGACGATTCACCAGTTACACTTGGCGACTGGTCGCCTAGAAATTACGGCAACAAATACAGAGGTAAAATTCCTGTTTATAAAGCATTAATGCTTTCTTCAAATGTTTGTGCCGCAAGAATGATTAAAGAAGTCGGAGTCCGCTCTGTAATCCAGCTTGCAAGAGTTCTTGGAATTTCAACTCCGCTTGAATACGATTATACAATCGCACTCGGTTCAAACGGAACTAAATTATATGAAATTACAAGAGCTTACGGTGCTTTTGCAAATGGCGGTTATGTCGTCCAGCCTTATGCAATCGAAAGCGTTGAAACTTCACGCGGAAAAGTTGTGTACCGTGCTCCGAAAGCAAAAGCTTCCCATCAGTTAAGTTATAATACAGCTGCTGTTATGACTGCAATGCTTAAAAACGTAATCAAAAGTGGAACCGGTGCAGCTGCAAATATAGGCAAACCCGCAGCCGGCAAAACCGGAACAACCGATGACTACAAAGACGCAAGCTTTATCGGATATACGCCAAATGTTGTTACCGGCGTATGGGTTGGAAACGATGACAACACTGACAACTTCAAATCAGTTCAGGGCGGAACTGTTCCGGCTCTAATTTGGCGTGATATCATGAAGGTTGCAACTGAACCGTACAAAAACGCGGATTTCGATTATCCGGAAGTTGAACTTAAACCTTATAAACCCAGCGGAGAAGTTAAACGTGAAGAACCAAAAGCTGAGGAAGAAAATGTTGAAAGTCAAAAACCAGCAGAAGAACTAACTCAGCCGCAGCAGGAGAATATTAAACCGGCAGTAACTCCTTCTGATGTTGTTAAAAACTTCAAACAGTCACAAACAGAAGCTCCCAAAAATCAGCCGCAGCCTGCACCTCAGCCGGCGCAGCAGGCAGTGCCGAAAGCTCCTGTTCCTATACCAATGGCAGTTCCGGAGAGTTTACACTAATGAATGAATTTGATTTTATACCTCATATCGGAGTTGATGAATCCGGAAAAGGAGATTTTTTCGGGCCGCTTTGTGTTGCAGGTGTGCTTGTTGATGAGCGCGGGTCTGAGTTATTCCTGAAACTCGGAATTAAAGACAGTAAAAAGATTTCTGACAAGAAAATCCTTGAACTTGAACCGCAGATTAAGGCAAATGCGGAGCATACGGTTATTGTAATTTCGAACAAAAGATATAACGAACTTTATTCCAACATTAAAAATCTTAACAGACTTCTTGCCTGGGGACATGCGCGTGCGATTGAAAATATTCTTGAAAAAAAAGAATGTGAATATGCTCTTTCAGACCAGTTTGGCGACGAAGGACTGATTAAATCCGCGTTGATGAAAAAAGGCCAGTCAATACGTTTAGAACAAATGGTAAGGGCAGAAAGCGATATTGCTGTTGCTGCGGCTTCAATCCTTGCGAGAGCGGCTTTTGTACATAAAATTGCCGCAATGGAGGCTGAATTCGGTGTGAAATTCCCGAAAGGCTGTGCTGCACAGGTTAAAGATGCGGCAAAAGACTTTATCTCTAAATATGGCCGCGAAAGGCTTTCTGAAGTCTGCAAAACACACTTCAAAACTTATAAAGAGGTTTAATAGTGTGATGACTAAAAGTCGAGTTTTAAACAATATGCATTTGGGATTGCCGCGTCCTCATTGGCGTTCGTCCTCGCAATGACGTAATGCTTTTGACTTTTAGCCACACTATTTTATGAATTGAACATTGTGAAGGTTTTTTCCACGTTGTTGTTTATGAGGTTTTTGACGGTATCATATTCGGTTGTTAGTGATGAGATTTCAAGGTCAAGCTGCTTCATGTCAAGTTCTAGTCTTTCTTCTTTGTAATTAAGTTTACTCTTTTTCTGTGTATAAGCAAGTTCAGCCTGAGTGATTGCATCTTCATCTGTTACTTCAACAACATAGGAATTATCCATATATTTGTCTTGGTAATAGTAGTTGTCTGTACTTAATGAGGCAATAAAGTATCTAGCATTTTTCAAAGTATTTCCAAGGTATTCATTGTCATCAATCTGTGGGTCTTCTGTCCATCCGCTCTGGCATATATTGTTGAACAAGGCGCTGTAGAATTCGTTAATATACATGTCCATTGCAGTATTTGCATTAGGATTTTTTACAGTCCACATGTAATAAGGATCGTCTGTTACGTAATTAGATTTTTTACTTGGTTTATTAATATAATATGTGTCATCATATCCATTGATACCTTGTGCATATAAAGTCATAAAGGATTCGGTAAGGTTTGACAAGCTTATCGCTTGTGTGCCATAGTTTTTATCTTTATTTGCATTTTTTTGGACCCATCCGTTGTAATTATCTGCTTCATTTACGGCATCATTAAATGCATCAGTTGAATGATTTCGGTTTCCTAAATCTTTACATCCGGCTAGCAGTGCAAGAGTTTCCTGAATTGCGTATTGGAATGCTTGTTCAGCTGCTTCGCCTCCGCTTTCAACATCAATAAGCTCATAGAAGGCAGTAAACATTTGGTCTAAAAATTCAAATAAAGCAATATCTGCTTCGGTATAACCTTCCGGATATCCGCCCTTGTCAACGCCTAAAAGGCCTTTAAGACCACCGTATGTCATAAATCCAAAACCGCCGGCGAAAGCTGACATAACACCAGCAAGAACTTTTTTCCACCATTTTGTAGAATTTTTATCGCCTGTTCTTGCAAATGTGATATCGCTTGTTAACAAGTCTGAGAAAGTAAAGTTTGTATCTGTTGTTTTATTGCCGTTAACAAGAAAATAGTTCGAATTAGAATAACCTTTATCTTTAATTACAGTTTGTAAATCAAGAGTTGAATTACCTTTGTCATCCACACCGAATTCAAACTGTAAAGCATCAGCTAATTCTTTTTCAGCACCGGTGCCGGATTTTGAAATAGTATTGTCAATATAGGCAATCAGGTCATTGATACCCATTTCAGAAGCTTGAGTTTTGTCAAGCATTGGACCGCCTAAACCAACATTTTTGAAATCTTTCTCATAGTCCATTGATTTACATACTGCAGCAGAAGTTTCACTCATGCCGCCATTTTTAACCATTTGATTAAGAAATTTTTCATATAGTTCTGCGCTTCGTTCGCAACCACCTTCTGGAATACCGGCTTGACGTGCCGCAGCAGCCATTTTACTGTCAAGAACAATTCTTCCGTCCCTTGTTGTCATAAGATATGGGGTATAATTATTTACAGCAGAAGGACGCATCATTAAGTCATAGCTTAAATCAAATGCGTTTTCGCCGCTTCCGTCCGGATCCCAGACTAGTTTTGTTTTATTTAAGGAACTTTGATATTCTTCGGTTGCTCTTTCAAGCTCGCGGGTAGTCGACAGCTTTTCCTGTGCAATCTGCATAGATTGAAATTCACAGTTTGCCTTTCTTGCGGTTATGGCTAAAAATCTTGCTTGTGATGCTGCCAATCCCATTTGCTGCCCGATTTCCTTTCAGTTAAGCTTAGTAACATTTCTTTGTTATGGTTAACGGTATTTCTGCCGTTAAACTTTAAACCATGAAAGGAATATTGTTACAAAAGTTAATAGTCTGAAAAACAAAATCAAAATGCGTTAAGAAAGTCTTCTTATCATTTCATGAGCTTCTTCGCAATCAGGGAAAATCTCCACAAGTTTTTCTAAAGCCTGAAGTGCAGACGTGTTATCACCCATATTTTCAAGACATTTTGCGCGGTTCAGCAAAAGATTTATATTGCCGGGATTTGTTTTGAGAAGGTTTTCGAAAATCACGTTTGCCTGTGCAAAGTTGCCGAGTTCAAAGTAGCAGAAGCCAAGAAGGTTTTCCACATCTTCGACCTGTTCGAGCTCATAGGATTTTATCAGGAAGTCTTTTGCGCCTTCAAAATCTTTCATTGCAAATCGGACTTTTCCGGCTATGTATAGCAAAAATCCGTTGTGAACAGAATGCGCAACTGCTTTGTTGATTTGTTCTAAAGCGTTGTCAAAATCTTTTGTATGGAGTTTGTTAAGTGCGGAAAATGCTAGAGCATCACGGTTTTCCGGCTCAAGCTCAAGTGCTTTTGCATACATTTTGTCAGCTTTCTCAAATTCCGTTGTTGCATGAAGATAATTTGCATATTCAAACGCTATTGAGAAGTTCTCCGGCGCAAGTTTGTAAGCAGTTTCAAACTCGTCTTTTGCATAATCAAAAAGTCTTTTGCTTAAATAGATAACACCCAAATCCTTGTGTGATTGTGCATGTTCAGGGTTTAATTCAATAACTTTTTTAAGAATTTTTTCTGCTTTGTCCGTGTCGTTTATCAAAAGGCATACGTGAGCAAAATCGTAATACAAATCTTCATTCACATTGCCTTGAAGAAGAATTTTTTCGTAAATGTCTTTTGCGGCTGCAGGTTTTCCTGTTTTGAGATACAAACCGGCAAGCTTTTGCGCCATTGAGACGGATTTAGGGTTAAGCATAACAAGATGCGCTAAAATTCCGATTGCGTAGTTGTAATCTTCCTTCATTTCGTAGCAGCAGGCAAGATTGTACTGGTAAATGTCTTTTTCCGGATGACGGCTGATAAGGGTTTTGTAATGTGCTATTGCACTGTCTAATTTACCGCATTTGGTCTCAGAAAGTGCAAGTGCCACAAGATAACTGTCTTCCGGGTCGATTGCGTAAGCTTTTTCAAAATATTCACAAGCTTTTTTGTGCTTATTTTTCAATTGAAGAATTGAGGCTATATTAAAATATGTGATTGAATTGTTCGGGTCAAATTCACTGGCTTTTAGGAAGTTTTTGTAAGCCTTGTCAAGTTTTCCGATTGTGATATATGAGGTTCCGAGGTTGTTATAAAGCTGTGAATGCTCCGGATTTAGTTCGATAGCTTTTTCAAGATATTTTACGCTGTCCTGAAAGTTTTTCATAGACATATAGGCGGTTCCTATAATGTAATAAAGCGTGTAGTCTTCTTTTTCAAATTCCAGTGCTTTTTTGGCAAGGTCAATTGCATTTTGCTGTTCTTCGCTTTTTACATATAAAATGCAGAGATTTTTGTATGCGTCAAGGAAGTTTTCTCTAAGTTCAATCACTTTGAGGTAAGCGGATTTTGCATGAAGAAGGTCATTAAGATTGTCATAGCAGTTTGCAAGGTAAAACCAGCTTGAGGCATCTTCAGGGTCGTATTTTACAACTGTTTCAAAGTTGCTTTTGCCTTCTTTGTAATTTTCAAGGTTCACGTTGCAAAGCCCCAAAAGTTTCAGTGCATCAAGTTCTTTTTCTTCATCAAGGTTATATTTAAGAAGCTCTGCTTTAGCTTCTTCGAATTTTTTTTCAACAACCAGCCGGTTAATTTCATCTAAATTTATTTTGTCCATAACTCTATTATATTATAAAAAGTGAAAAGTGAGAAGTGAAAGGTGAAAAGTCCGTTACGGTTTTTAGGAAATCGTAAGGACGATAAGATTTGTTTTTTATATATGAATATCATTAAACTTTCACATTAACAGCATAAAGAAAATGGTCTTCTCACTTTTCACTTTTCACTTAACCTATTTCCATGCTATAATTTAAAAGTTAAGAGAGAGAACTGACGAGGGGAAATATGTCGATAATTATAATGATACTTCTTTTGAGTGTACTTATTCTGGTTCATGAGGCCGGACACTTTCTTGCGGCTAAATTTTTCAAAATGAAGGTTGCAAAGTTTGGTTTCGGGCTTCCGATAGGGCCTACTCTCTGGGAAGGTCAGGTTGGAGATGTCAAAGTTCTTGTTCACGCTTTTCTTTTGGGCGGTTACGTTGCGTTTCCGGATGATGAAAAGGATGAAGAACTTCCTGCCGACTCTCCTGACAGATTTATGAACAGACCGATTTATCAGCGTTTGGTTGTAGTTTCAGCCGGTGTGTTTGCAAATGTGGTGCTGGCATTTGTGCTTGTATTTTTAACCGCAGCTTTGTGGGGGCAGCTTCCCAGCGGCAAATACGACGTTTCGGTTAAAAAATTAGATACTGAAAAAAATGAATATATCTCAAGTTCAGGCCTAAAACCGGGCGACAAAATAATCGAAATCAACGGTTCAAAAATCACTTCTCCGTATGGACTTGTGGCTTATGCAAAATTAAGCAGAAAGTTTGACGGAAAAGCCGATGAAACTTATATTGCGCAGAATTATGAAAAACTAAAACAGCTTAACACGGCTTTTAAACAGGACGAAATTATTCCTGAAGGCGTTATGGTTAAACTTCCGCAGGTTGGCACGGAATCTGCAATTTCGCTTAGCAAAGACCAGATAATGGGGCTTGAAAAGATTAAGGACAAACAGATTAATCTCAGCGACGCGCAGCAAAAGCTTCGTAATGAAATTGAAGGCAAAAAGTATTTTATTTCAGACGGAAATGTTTCTCTAAATGATATTGCTTATGCGATTTCTGATAATGTTCATCCAATCAATATTACAGTTGAACGTGATGGTAAAATTATAAAATTAAACCCTCTATATTCCAACAAAGACGGGCTTATCGGTATTGAATACAACACTGATGAGATAATAATTCCGACAAAAGATTTCAAAGGAATTGTCAAAGGCAGCAGCAAATATCTTTATGATAACACATATCTTCTTCTTTACGGCTTGAAGCAGATATTTACAGGCAAAGTTCCGCTCAATGACCTTCATGGCGTTATTTTGATTACGAAAATCGGCGGCGACAAGATTAAAGACGAGGGGATTTTCCCGGGAATTCTTCTTGCGGCTTTGATTTCACTTGATTTGGCGATTGTGAACTTTCTTCCGATACCGGCGCTTGACGGCGGGCATGTGCTTTTCCTTCTGATTGAAAAACTCCGCGGTAAACCACTTGATGAAGAAACTATTGAAAAAATAGGCACGGCCGGGTTTATGTTCCTTATTGCGCTTATGATTTTTGTAATTTTCAACGATATTTATGCACTGATTACGCATAAGATATAAGGATAAAGTTATTTTTATCTTATTAATTTTAATCCGCAAGCTTTTAACAGGCTTGCGGATTGTTTAGCTATATGTTATAATTAAAAGTATTGAATTAAGAGTATATCAGGTGATTTTATGAAAAAGTTTATAGTTTCGTTTGTGGCGTTGGTTATTTTTAGCGGGTCTGCATTAGCTGTCGAGTACTCGGCGTATGAGAAGAAAGCCTTTTATGACGGGTTTGAAGGCGGAATGTTCTATTCTTTAGAGCAAACTCTTTTGCAGCGCGGTATTCCACAGGCAAAGACCTCAAAATACGTTGCGTCTTTAAAAGGCCGGCTCAACCGCACACAGCTCGAAAATGCAACATGGGCTTGTGTTTCAAAATACACCCCGCAGCAGCTTGCTGCTTCACAAAAAGCAGTAGCTGATGAGTGTTTTGCAAAATGGGTAGATGATTTTTACGGTAAAAATACTGATTTAATTAATCTTTTAAAATAGTTTGACCTTTTGACTTTAAAAAAAAATAATTATTCGTTTTTGTTTGAGAAAATGGAACTTTTATCGTCTTCAAAGCAGAACTTTTCTACAGCTTTAACCCACCCGTCATTTTCGACTGTGTCAGTAATGTAATCTGCATAAGCTTTCAATTCATCAGTTGCATTTCCCATAGCAACGGCAATTCCACCTGCTTTTAGAAGTTCTATATCATTGTCTTGGTCGCCGATTGCAAGTATTTCCTCTTTTTTAATACCCCATTTGTCTTGTAAAAATTTAACAGCATTTCCTTTTGTAGCTTCTCGTCCGGCGATTTCACAAAAATAAGGTGTTGATTTTATTACATATAAATCGTGATACTTTTGGCTCAACTGGTTAACCCAGCCCGTCACGCGCTCAGGGTTGTCAAAGTCAATTGCAAGTATTTTATTTACATTTTTAATCTCCAAATTATCAAAAGAACAGACATGATAGTCAATAAACCTTGCATCAGTGTATTTTCTGACAACTTCAGTATCATGTTCAACATATAACACATCATCCATGTAAAGATTTATATGAACATCATTTTCCCTAGCCCATTCTATGATTTCCATTGCTCTGTGAGGGTCCATGTCGTTTCTGCAAAGTACATCATTGCATTTATAGAATTCTTTAATCATTCCTCCCTGATAAGAAACAATCGGAGTAGTAACCCCGAGTTCTTTAGCAATCCCGAGGGCTGCACAATGCATTCTGCCGGTTACAAGAACAACTTTTATGCCGGCGTTTTCAAGTCTTTTTATGCATTGTTTTACGCACTGGCTGTAGTCATAACTCCATTTTAAAATTGTTCCATCGATATCGGTTGCAATCATTTTAATCATTAGCAAAGCCCTCTCATAACTGCACAAATTGTTTTGGCGTCGCTAATTTCGCCTGAATTAATCATTTTTTTTACTTCTGAGGCGCTGAATTGATAATCAACAAGTATTTCGCCTTCATCCGGGCATTCGCCGACAAAGTTCAAGTCAGTTGCTTTGTAAAGGTAAAGCTTTTCATTGCTGTAGCCTGGGGATGTGAAAATATATCCTAAATATTCCCACTTTGCGGCTTCATAGCCTGTTTCTTCATGAAGTTCACGTTTTGCAGCTTCAAGGGGGTCTTCACCTTTTTCAAGTTTGCCGGCAGGAAGCTCCAAAAGCGGCTCTGAAAGAGGATATCTGAATTGTTTTACCATAAGGATTTTTCCTTCTTCATCTTTTTGGCAAATCGCCAGAATTACGACTCCGCCCGAATGCTCAACAACTTCACGGCTTGATTTGTGACCTGTTGGTAGTTCAATTTCATCTTTGCGAACTGTCATTATTTTGCCGTCGAAAACGATTTCACTGCTTAAAGTTTTTTCAGTTAATTCCATACTTAACCCTCTTTTCTTAATTTTAGCATAAAAAGTGAAGAAAATTAACAAGATAGCTTATTAATTATATTTCCGTTATTAACCGATTTTAAGCTTTTGTCAATCCATTGTGGAAATTCATAAATCCTGAAGCGTCCAGATAAAACATCAAAATTTAAATTTTTTAATTATTTAATATATCAAGACAATTTTTTATAAATAAACAACTTTATATACATAATTTTTGTAAAAGCGCATTCTGTATAACATCTCCAATATGCAAGAGCATACTATGTGTGCTAGAATTTTTTGAGCTTGGCGTAGGCAGCGTCCATGGCTTTTATGCCTTGCTTGCCGAAGTCTATTGTGTACATCATGCTGTCGCCGATTTGCGTAACCTCTTTTATGTGGCCTATTCCCAGCTTGTCGTGGAAAACCCGTTCGCCTTCAGAGAAAACATATTCGACAAGCGGTGCGCTTTGCTCGCGTTCTGTCTTTTCCTGTTCTTTCTGCTCCTGTTCGGCACGCTGCTTGTTGCGTTCTTCAAGCATTCTCTTTATGGCGTTGTCTTTGAAAAACTCTTTTACTTTTTCTTCGTCGCGTGCTTTGTTTGTCTTATTTTTAACTAAAATCGTACGTGCCGGAGTACGCTGAGGCTGTGAATATTCGTAATTTGATTTGTGCTGTTGTGAATTGCTTCCTGAATTTGATTTTCCGCCAGAGGCAAGGCCTTTGGTCGGTGCCACAAAACCTTTACCAAAACCTGATGAAGGTTTGATATAGCCGTAACTGTCAGCTTGTGCGGCTGCATAGTTGTATTTAGACTCACCTGTGCGCGCTTTTGAAACTGCGTTTTGGAAAGTTGAAGAGCCGCTTGTTGAACCTTCAAAAGAAGTTGTTTCAAGAAGCTGGCGCGGAATTTCTTCTATAAATCTTGACGGGTTGTAATATTTGTATTCACCCCACATCTGGCGGCGTTTTGCAGAAGTCAGATAGAGCTTTTCTTCTGCGCGCGTAACACCGACATACATCAAGCGGCGTTCTTCTTCCATTTCAGAGGGTACATTGAGCGTTCTCTGGTGCGGAAAAATCCCCTCGTCACAGCCGGCAAGGAATACCACCGGAAATTCCAGACCTTTTGCCGCGTGAAGCGTCATTAAAGTAACATTGTTTGCGATATTGTCAAGGTTGTCGGTGTCTGAAACAAGTGCAACCTGCTGTAAGAATTCGCCAAGAATGTTATCCATGTCCTCAGGCTCGTATTCTCCGGCAACGTTAACAAGTTCCTGCAAGTTTTCAATGTCGGCTTCGCTTTCGGGTGTGTTTTGCGCCTGCAACTCTGCAAGATACCCTGTTTTTTCGATTACGAGAGTAACGAATTCCTGCAAAGAGTAGTTTTTTACAGCGTCTTTGAATTTCAAAATCAATTCCGCAAAATCTTTAATTTTTGAACGTGTACGCGGCGGAATGTCGTTGTTCTCATCAATTCTTTGCGCTGCTTCAAAAAGTGAAATATCGAATTTGTCAGCGTATTCCTGAAGATTTTTAACCGTTGTGTCGCCGATTGCGCGTTTGGGCACATTCACGATACGGCGGAAACTCTGGCTGTCGTCCGTGTTGTAAATCAATCTCAAATACGCGATTATGTCCTTAATTTCTTTACGGTCGTAGAATTTGAGGCCGCCGTAAATTCTGTAAGGCACGGCTGCTGCCATGCAGGCTTCTTCAAGCGCACGTGACTGCGAGTTTGTGCGGTAAAGGATTGCGTAACGATTGTAATCGCCGCCGGAATTCTGTTTGATTTTGCTTACGATAAAGTTTGCCTCATCCGCCTCGTCCTGTGCCTCAAAGTAATCTATTTTTTCGCCTTCGCCTTTGTTTGAGTAAAGAACTTTGTCAACGCGCTCTGTGTTATTTTCGATAATCGCGTTTGCCACGTTCAAAATATTTGCGGTTGAGCGGTAATTTTGTTCAAGCTTGATAACTTTTGTATTTTTGAAGTCTTTCTGGAAGTTCAAAATAATAGTGTAATCAGCGCCGCGCCAGCTATAAATCGACTGGTCAACATCGCCCACAACGCAAAGCGAACGTTTGGCAAAAGCGATTTCCTGCTCGCTTGCGCTTGACGGGTCGGCCGCCGGCGCCGCGTTGAAATCCGTGTTGTTTGTGTAAAGCATTTTGACCAGACGATACTGCGCAAGGTTTGTATCCTGATACTCGTCGACCAGAATATGCTTAAATCTGTTGTAATAATATTCACGAACCTGCGCGTTTTGTTCCAGAAGCTTCACGGTCAGCATCAACATGTCGTCAAAGTCAATTGCGTTGTTGTTATTGAGGGTGTTTTCGTATTCTTCATAGATTGCGGCGATTTTTTGGGATTTGAAGTCGCGCGCAAAAGTTGCGTAAGTATATGCGTCCTGCATTTTGTTCTTCGCGTTGGAAATAATTGATTTAACAAGCTTCGGCGCATAAACTTTGTCATCTAAATTAAGTTTTTTCACAGCCTGCTTGATTACAGCATTTGAATCAGTTTCGTCATAGATTGTGAAATTTTTATCGAGTTTTTTGCCTGACTGGAAATTGTAGTTGTCGATATTTTCGCGAAGAATTCTTCCGCAAATTCCGTGGAAAGTTCCGACCCACATGTATTTAACAGTGTTTTCGCCGAGAATTTTGCCAAGACGTTCTTTCATTTCTTTTGCGGCTTTGTTTGTGAAGGTTACGGCCAGAATGTCTTTCGGACGCACGCCGCTTTGAACCAGGTACGCAATACGTGTTGTTAAGACTTTAGTTTTGCCGCTGCCGGCGCCCTGCCAGTATTAAAAGGGGTCCTGCGATTGTTTGAACAGCATCTTTCTGCTCTTTGTTAAGATTTTCCAGTAGATTTTCCATGCTCCCTATTCCCAAAATTAAATTTTTGTGTTATAATCAGCATACTTGAAAAAAATATTATTTGCAATTGTATATTTATTTAGAAAGTAGGAAAAATGGCAGACGTAGAAAATATGGTGATGGGTTCTGACGACAACAAAAATAATGAACAGCCGTCAATTATGGTTCCGTTGGATGATATGGACAGTGTGAGTGCGGATTCACCGCATACAGTTGACGAGTTGGCTCAGGAACTTGCAACAATCAGACAATCTGCCAAAAAAATTGCTATTATCGGAAGCCGTAACTTACCGATTACGCATCAACAGATGATTGAAACCCTTGCAACAGCGCTTGTAAGACAGGGCAACACCATCATCACTTCCGGCGGTTCTTCAGGAACAAACGCCGCTGCTATCAGAGGTGCAATGAAGGCTAATCCCGATAAATTAAAAGTAATTCTTCCGCAAACAATCGGCCAGCAGCCGAGCGATGTTCAAGACCAGTTAATCGGTGTTCCAAACATCATCGAACACGCTGACCGCGCTATGATGACGCTTGCCGATGCGTCACGCGTCTGCAACAGAGAAATTATCGACGATTGCAACCAGTTAATCTGTTTCCTTTCTCATACAAGTAAAACTTTACACAACGCGGTTCAATACGCTGAAGAAGGACACAAAGTTATTACCGTGTTCTATCTTGACTAGCTTTTTGCAGGCGGGAAAATGGTTGAAGATTTAATAAAAAAACTTACGGGCAAAAATAAACAGGATTTTGAAGCCGCGGCCTGTCATCTTGTGAATACGGCAGACGTTGAGATGTTCAAGGCGCTCATTGCAAAAGACGATTTCCTTTTTGATTTCGTTAAGCAAAATGTTTCCGACAGGATTGCAAACGCTATTAATGAAACCAATTACAAAAATATTCTTTCGTTTCTGCAAATATATTCGCCCTCATACGAGGAAGTAATTATTTCTACCCTCGTAAAATATGCTGACGAAGATTTGACTGACAGAATGCTCGAAATTTTTGAAGCCGGTTCTAATGACGAAAAAACCTACTGTGCGAAATTCTTCACATACATTCAAGACCCTCTGGCAATTGAACTTTTGAGAAAAAATTCCCAAACAGATGATGAGTTTTTGAATTCAAACTGTGCAGCGGCGCTCGGCGCTATGAAAGACGAATTTTCATACCAGAACGCGCTCGAAAAGCTTAAATCCGAAGACGAATTTGAAAAGTTAAAGGCTGTTAAATTTCTCACATCATACGGCAGACAAGGTGCGCTTTCTCCTATTATCGAAACAATGAGAAATTCCACAATGTCCGAAAATATCGCCGCTGAAATTCCGTATCTCAAAGATATTTTCTCAATTTTAGAGAACGATTTGGAAAACGGACTTCTGGTTTTGAACAACATCATTAACGGATTGGGGGAAATTATTCCGCTTTCGTCTGTTTTTGATTATGAGATATACGAAATCTTTGAAAGGCTTATGGTTCACGCCGATGACAGCAAAACCGCAGTTGTGCTTTTGAATGCGCATGAAAAATTCGAAACTCTTACCGAAAATGATGAGTATCTTTACGATGAGGACAAAGAAACAAAAAAAGAAATTCTCGACATTAAAAAGCTTTTAAGCCACATCAATGAAAAAGAACTTCTTTGCTTTGTAAATCAGGAGTTGAATGAAAATAGCCCTTTTGTTTACACCGCACTTGATTTTGCGCACGATATGTATGCAGTAAGAGAACTTCTGAAATGCAGCAACCAGACAATCATTGTCAAAACCGCTGAAGTTTTGAAAGCCCACAATGAGCTTGACGATACATCACGTCAGGTTGCGCTTTTGAAGATTACGGACGAAAACATCAAGTCAATTATCAGAGCACTTTGATTTAAGGTGGATATTAATCACAAATTTAATAAACGAATACGCTGGAAAATCTGATTTGCCGCAAACATTTTACTATTTCACTTAACCCGCCTTTTATAAGATCACTTTCAAGTACAGCTTTGCTAATTTAATGTTCCGGCTTGGTTTTAACTCTTTTATTAGCTTTCCAATTTTTCGTTTGCATTTATTCTTTACATTTTAACATTTTTCAATTTATTTACTTAAACCGTCGCATCATTTTGAGGGCTTTATTCATTGCATGCTTGCCCATTTTCGGATTCAATCCGGGAACGCCGCTTCCGGCTTTGCCCATAGCAGGCATTCCGCCGCCCATTTTGCCAAACATACTTTTCATGTCATGCATTCCCTTCATCATCATTCGCATTTGTTCAAATTGCTTGATATATGTGTTAACTTCGGCCAAATCCATTCCGGCGCCTTTTGCAATGCGTTTTTTGCGGCTTGTGTTCATCAGCTCAGGCTTGTTACGTTCTTCGGGAGTCATTGACGAAATGAATACTTCCATCCGCTTAAACTGTTTTTCGCCTTCATGTGAAATCATATCGCGGTCGCCTTTGCTAATCTTTAAACCCGGTATCATTCCCAAAAGATTGCCCATTGAACCGAACATTTTCATCTGCTTTTGAAGCCCGAGAAAATCGTTGTATGAAAATTCGGCTTTTGCCATTTTTTCTTCAAGTTCTTTTGCCTGCTTTTCGTCAAAAACTTCTTGTGCGCGTTCGACAAGAGAGACGATATCTCCCATTCCTAAAATTCTTGTTGCCATGCGTTCCGGATAAAAGTCTTCTAACGCATGAAGTTTTTCTCCTGTTCCGGTTAATTTAATGGGTTTGCCTGTACAGTATGCTACACTCAAAGCAGAGCCGCCTCGGCTGTCGCCATCGAGTTTTGTAAGCACCAAGCCTGTAAGTTCCAGCTGTGCGTCGAAGTTTTCGGCGACATTAACTGCTTCCTGACCTGTCATCGCGTCGATTACAAGAAGTTTTTCATCAGGATGGAAAATTCTGTCTATCAAAAGAAGTTCCGCCATCATATCAGTATCGATTTGTAAACGGCCGGCCGTGTCAAGAATTAAGACATCAAACCCCTTGTTTTTCGCATGTTCAATAGCTTTTTGAACAATCTCCTGAACATCTTTTGAGCCGGGAATTGTGAAAACTTCTGTATCAGTTTCTTTACCGAGGGTTTGAAGCTGGGTTATTGCGGCGGGGCGGTAAACGTCACAGGCTGCAATAAGAGGTTTTTTGCCTTCTTTTTTAAGTTTAACTGCAAGCTTTGCGCTTGATGTGGTTTTTCCTGACCCTTGAAGGCCAAGCATCATAATCAAAGCAGGATTGTTATGAAGTTCAAGCGGTTTCTTTTCTTTTCCCAAAAGTTCGACAAGTTCATCATGAACAATTTTCACAAGTTGCTGCGACGGGTCAACGCCCTGGACAATGTTTTCGCCTTCAGCCTTGTCGCGTATATTTGAGATGAAAGATTTTACAACACGCAAATTCACATCTGCTTCAAGAAGCGCACGACGGATTTCCCGCAAGGCTTCGTGCATATTTTCCTGCGTTAGTTCTTTGTCTCTTGTGCCGCTGATTATACTTTGTAGTCTGTCGCTTAAACTGTCAAACATTTTTATCCCTTCGTTAATCTGTTAATAACAGAATTATAGCATGAAAATGTTTGAATTAGTCTTCGACATCGCTGGCCGGCGAATAATCGTCTATTACATATTTATCATACGGGTTGCCGGGAACTAAATCTTCCGGATTCATACCTTCCGCGTCTGTTCCTTCGTAGAAGGAGTCACGGTATTTTTTGAATTCCTCTTCTGTAAAGAGCGGTTTTGGCTTTTGCGGGAAAATTCCGTGTGTTTCTTTATAATGGTCAATGGTCATCATTTTTATTGCTTTTGCAATATTGCGCCATCTTTCACCGTTGCTTCTCGGTGTTAAATCAGGGTTATCTATAACATTAAATTCTTCGGCGCCGTATCCTGATGTAAAATTGACATTATGTTTCTGCATGGGTTTGGCTTGGTTTAATGCCTTGTAGTTTTGTGTGTACGGTTTATAAGTGTTTAATGATATTTGCATAGCACCTCTGTAGTTTTAACTTTTTTTACTGTGATTATAAACCTTAAAAATAACATTTTGTGCTACCTTAATAGTAAAAATTTACATTATTTTACATAGTCGTATTTCGAAACATCATAAAAATGTATGATTTAATTTTCCGGGTACTTTGCTAATATAAAACCATACTCCTTAGAGACTAAGATACACATATCCCTAATCAACAGCTATGCACCTCAAGTACATAGCTTTTTTTTGCACACGAAGTGTGCCCTTACATACTGGAGCTGAATTAGGTGAAGGTCGCTGGCGGAAGAATTAGGCAGGCAATTACAGGATTAGGAAAGAGCCGCTGGAAAAAGTCGATGTCTGGTAATAATTTACGAAAATCTTAAAACCTCCTTATTTTTTATAAAAAGGTTCAATTGCGATTTTTTAGTAAGCTTGATGAATTATTAAATAAAAACCATATTGACAAAAATTTTTGATATAATACAATAAAATCACATCTGATAAATACATTTGGAGGAGTGCCAGAGCGGTTTATCGGAGCGGTCTTGAAAACCGTCGTACGTGACGAGCGTACCGTGGGTTCGAATCCCACCTCCTCCTTATAAAAACGAGTAGACTAAAGTCTTACTCGTTTTTATTTTGCGTGTGTGAGGATTAGAATACATTTTTCCGTGGGTTGCGCGAGCGAGCTGAGGCTGGAGCGCTTTTGTTGAAGCGATAAAATCGCTGAAAACAAAACGCGGAATTGCCGTTAAACGCGAGCGAGCAAGACCGAATTCCACCTCCTCCTCCATTTAGAAAGAGTCCGACAGGGCTATTTCTTATTGCGTTTACGCCCTGTCCCTAAGCTCAAAAAATGAGCAAATTTTGCCCAAAAGGGACTAAAAAGGGACTGCTGAAAAAATTTGTTGATTTTAGAGGATTTCAGCAATCAGGCAATATTCAATATTACATAACGGTTTTTGCCGTAAATCCAGTCAATCCTAATCAAAGCATTAATTTTAGGGTTTATTGACATGGTAATTGTGGTAAAACTCTCTCATAGATAGCGAAACGATGAATTTAAGAGCAAGATTTTTTAAAAAGGTTTATTATTTGCTTGATTAAACAAAAGGAGACAATAAATGAACGAAAATGAAAATTTGAAACAAGGTCAGTTAATGATTATCAACTGCCACAATGCAATGGTCGACAACCTCCTGTACTTTGGTGCTTCCAACAATTTATTTTAAACGATTTGAAACCCTATATCTTTAATTTGAACCCAATCGCCTGTAACAAGTTTTGTCTCTTCTAAAATATCTTTACCATTGATTTTAATTCCACTTGAAGTAGGTTTA
>URXT01000033.1 GCA_900551915.1 uncultured bacterium | reverse complement strand
GGGGCCGCCTTTGTCAACATATTTTTCACGGCGCCATGCAACCATTCCGTTGCCGCCGCGTCCTGAAATTATTTTGATTTTTGTTTTGTCTAAGAACTGCATTTTTAAATTAGGGTGAGAAGTGAAAAGTGAAAGGTGAAAAGTCCGTTTAGTTAATATAATATAGTAAAATTGTATAAATATATATTTTATATTAACTTAGGTTATTGAGTTTTTTTATAGAGCCTTTTCTGATATGAACTTTTCACATTTCACTTCTCACTTCTCACAATATTCCTTTCTTTCTTTTTTATATTATAATAATACTATGAAAAATATAAAAAAGACACTTTTCTCAAATAAAGAAATCGAAATCGGGCCCGAAAGCGGGTTTGATAATTATATTATGGCAATTGAATCAAGCTGCGATGAAACAGCTTGCGCAATTGTTAAAAACGGACGCGAAGTTATTGCAAACGTGGTTGCCTCACAAATCAAAACCCATGCGCAATACGGCGGAGTTATTCCGGAGATTGCGGCAAGAGAACATATGGAAAGCATAAATATTGTAATTGATGAGGCTTTCCGTCAGGCAAAAGAAAAAGCAGGAATTGAACCGGAAGATATAACTGCATTTGCCGGAACTGTAGGCCCCGGGCTTGTCGGGTGTCTTCTTGTAGGGCTGAATGCGGCAAAAACTTTGGCGCTTGTTTATGACAGGCCTTTTATCGGAGTAAATCATCTAAACGCGCATCTTTGCGGGAATTATCTTGATACAGAGTTAAAACCTCCGTTTATGGCGCTTTTAGTGAGCGGCGGCCACACACAGATTATTGATGTCGAATCATATTCAAAGCAGACTATTCTCGGTGAAACAATTGATGATGCAGTTGGTGAAGCTTACGATAAAGTTGCAAGATTAATCGGCCTTCCCTATCCGGGCGGCCCGAGGCTGGACAAATTGGCTCAGGAAGGAAACCCGAAGGCTTATCAGCTTCCCGAAGGCAGGGTTGACGGTTATAATTTCAGTTTCAGCGGCTTAAAAACAGCAGTGTTAAGACTTGTAAAAACCTTAAAAGCAGAAAATAACACCGATGAGCTTCCGGAAAATATCGTAAAAGATGTTTGTGCAAGTTTTCAGGAAAGAGTTTCAAAAACTTTATCCAGAAAGCTTAAAAAAGCAGTTGAAGAACGTGGTTATAAACAGGTTGTCATTGCGGGCGGAGTTGCCGCAAATTCAGAAATCCGCAAAAAGATTTTTGACTTTGAAAAAGACGGCTACAGTGTTTTTGCACCGCCTATGAAATATTGTACCGACAATGCGGCGATGGTTGCATCTTGTGCTTATTTCAACACAAACACTTTTGATGATGTGGACGTTGAAGTTTTTTCGCGTGTTAAATAAATATTAATAATTGTAAAATTTACACTATTAAAGTGGCAAATTTTGGGTTTGAATGGTTTTATTTGATTGTGATAAATCTTGGGACTACAAACTTAACAATGAAACAATCTTTTGGAACAGATTATAAATCTGTTCCTTGTTTTGTTAACAAAACAACATTCACAGGCGCAACGGATATTTTCAGAAAAACTTTTGTTTCCACACAAAAAGAAATTGCTGCAGTCTTTGAAAACGACAAAGCCGCCGACGGAGTTGCAGGTAATTTACCTAAAAATTGGATTTCAAAGATTAATGCAAAAACAGAGGAAGAAAAAAATCAGATAATTAAAAAAGTATTGCTGGCTTTCAGAGCTGCAATAAAGCATTTAAAACCCTACAACGCGCCGGAACAAAGCAAAGAATATTCCATACGCAAAGTCCAGCTTGAAAACAAACGTGTAAAAGAAGCGTCTCATTTTCTTACAAAAGCATTGAGGCATTTCGGGATTTTATCTGAAACCGGAAGCGTAAATTTCAAAAGAAGAAAAGTTCATGGCGCCTATATTAATAGAGGGTATGTTTTACGTGAAAAAAGCGAAAATCCGACACTGGAAAAACTTTTTATAAAGACATTCAAAAAATACAACAAAGAAATTATTGAAGCCAATTACAACGGCACATACTCCGAAACAGCACACGGGCTCAATATAAACGAACTTAATTGCAAATATATATCAAAAATTTACTGGGGCGATGTAAAAGGGAATTATATGGCGACAGAATACGAAACCCCTCCAAAATACAGCAGCCCGATTGTTCAATTCAAAAAAACATACAAAACTCTTCAGGATTTTGCAAAAGATTTCAAGTCACAGACTGGTCTTGATATTACCGAATTAATTGAGCGCGGAATTAGACCGGGAAGAACTGATTGGAAAGGTGAATTTGCACCATACGACAAATGCCATATTATAATGAGCTACTTGCAGTCAGAACTCAAGAAAGTCGGACTTTATCACGGAGATTTGCACAAAGACAACGCAATTATCGGAACTGACAATAACGGCAAAGCAATTGTAAAAATCATTGATATCGGCGGCGTTATGAAACGCTAAGAAACAAGTGCGCCGGATTTTACCTGCGAAAGGATGAACTTTGTAATCTTCTTCTCAAGTTCAATACCAAAATGAGAGTTAATTTCTTTTATAAAATAACATGGACTTGTAACATTAATTTCAATAATTTTTTCATCTATTACGTCAAGCCCGACAAGCGGAATTCCCATTGAATTAAGCTTTTTGGCTACTGGTTCGAATTTTTCTTTTTCGCTTTCCGTTAAAACAGCTTTTACAATATTGCTGTCGCAATGTTCATTGAATTTAAAATCATCATTTGACGGAAGCTTTTGAACGCAATACGGCAAAACCTCCTCACCCAGAAACAGAACGCGTTTGTCTCCGAATTTTGCTTTTTCAAGGTATTTCTGCACCATAACCAGAGTTGAACCGTTATTTGTCATTGAATTTATAATTACGGCAGTGTTTTTGTCGCCCTTTTTAAGCGTCATAACACCTGCGCCAAAACACCTGTTTAAAGGTTTCAAAACAATTTCGTCATGCGCCTTCAAAAACTCCAAAATATCTGATTTTGAAGAAGTTACAATATGCTCAGGCATCAAATCCGGAAAAAGCATTGTATGAAGTTTTTCGTTGAAGTCTCTCACTGCACGCGGTTCGTTCAAAACAAGAGTTTTGTTTCTGTCAACAAAATCGAAAATATAAGTTGCGTTTATATAATCTAAATCAACAGGCGGGTCGTTTCTGAACATACAGAGCCTGAAATCTTCAATATTTCGGGTTATTTCAGTTCGGTCGTAGAGAATATTTCCGAGTTTTTCGAAAACCGGAAAACAATGAGCAAAAGCTTTTTCGCCTGAAATTCCGAGTTTGTCGATTGTCGTAATGAAAACATTGTTGTTTTCTCGCATTAATTCTCTGATAAGCCAAAAATTTGTGACCAGATTGTTAAATTCAAAATACTTTAATTCAATTCTGTCGATAATAAATAAAATATCCATAGCGCCTCTTTTCTGCACAAATAATAGCATGATAAAAAAATAAGCACAATTGACCTTTTGAAAACATTATGGATAAAGTGTTTTTTAAAAAAGCGCTTTCTTGTTTTCAAGAAAGCGCTCATAAGTTAAAATATTGTTTTTCTGATTACTTCTGCAATTCTTCCGGATTTAAAATCATGCAGTTTGTATTGTTCATATTTACAAGTTTTAAAAACGCTTCCAAATCAGCTTTGATTTCCGGGAAGGTATTGTAATGCATCGGAATTACAGTCTTTACGCCGAGCCAGTCAGCTGCAACAGAGGCATGAACAACATCCATTGTGTAATGGCCGCCAATCGGCAAAAGCGCGATTGTCGGATGGTAAAGTTCTTTGATTGTTTTCATTTCACCTGTCAAAGCAGTATCGCCGGCGTGATAAATTCTAACGCCTTCGATATCAAAAATTATACCGGCAGCTTCGCCTGCATAACTACCGTCAGGCATTGAATTTGAATGAAACGCCGGAACAAAAATTGCTCTTCCCCATGGATAGTTAAGCCAGCTTCCAAAATTTACGCTGTTTGTTGTAATTCCCTGGTCTGAATAATATTTTGCCAGTTCTACAACCGCAGAAACAGTTGCGCCTTTTTCTTTTGCAATTTCAACAGAATCACCAATGTGGTCTGCGTGGCCGTGCGTTACAAAAATATCCGTAATATTTTCTTCATGCCAGTTGTATTTATCATTTCTGTTAACAAGCGGGTCAACAAGAATGCATCTTTCACCGACTTTAAACTGGAATGCACTGTGACCTAAATATCTGATATCCATAAATTTAACTCCTTCTTATCTAACAGTTTATTTATAACAAATTTTTTGATAAAATTCAATTATGAAACAATACGAAACATATATGAAAGAGTGTTTTGAACTTGCACGGCAGGCTGAGGGCAAAACTTCACCAAATCCACTTGTCGGATGCATTGTTTTAAATAAAAACGGCGAAATTATTTCAAAAGGCTTTCATGCAAAGTGCGGCGAAAACCACGCAGAACGCGATGCGCTTTTAAAGATTTCACCAGAAGAATGCAAAGGCGGAACTTTGATTGTAAACCTAGAACCCTGCTCACATTTCGGGAAAACTCCTCCCTGCGCGGATTTGATAATAGAATACGGCATAAAAAAAGTCGTTCTTGCAATGCGTGATGTAAATCCGGTTGTTTCAGGAAACGGCATTGCAAAACTAAAAGCCGCAGGAATTGAAGTTGTTGAAGGCATTCTGGAGGAAGAAGCAAAAAAGCTTAATGAAATTTTCATCACAAATATGACCGAAAAAAGAACCTTTGTTGCTCTAAAAACCGCCGCAACACTTGACGGCAAAATTGCAACAAGTTCAGGAAGTTCAAAATGGATAACCTCCGATGCGGCACGCAGTGAAGTAAAAAAAATCAGAGCGCGTTACGATGCGATTTTAACAAGTTCAGCAACAGTTATTGCAGACAATCCGACAATGGAGCATAATATAAAAATAATTCTTGACCGTGAATTGAAAACCGATTTTGAGAATGCGAAAGTTTATAAATCCGGAAATATCTTTGTATTTTATGATGAAAATTGTCAAAATAACGAAATTTTGAACAGCTTCTTCGCAAACCCTCGGAATGACAAAAACTCAATAACTTTTATCAAAACGCCGCTTAAAAACGGAAACCTCGACATTGAATTTATTTTAAAAAAGCTTTACGAACTAAAAATAATGAGTGTTTTAGTTGAAGCCGGCGGTATTTTGAACGGTACATTTCTTACGTACGCCGACAAAATTTATCATTTTATTGCGCCTAAAATCACGGGTGACAACAGTTCAAAATCAGCTTTTGACGGCAAAAAAATCTCACAAATAAGCGAAAGTTTGAACTTCAGATTTGATGAAATTCAAACTTTTGAACCTGATATTTTGGTTACGTATTATCCGGAAAAATAATCGATAATTAACCAATTAGCTCGATTTTGTTTTGCTCACAATTGTCAACAATAGAATCCCCAACATAACTAGTTTGAGCTAACAAAATCGAAGATTGTTTATTAAAATTTTGCATTTTTTGCTGATTTTTCGAAAGCACTTGATGCTCTTTGTGCAAATTATCTAATTTTTTATTTTGTTTATCTAACATCCAGAAAATCATATCAATTTTTTCCGAGTCTCTTAAGCTTTTAAAATTATACATTACGGGGTTGTTTTGAAAATCTTCAACTTCAAGCCAGCCCGCAAAATTAATCCTGTTTAGATTGTTGTTTACCATTCCAATTTTCATATTTACTCCTTCTGATAATATCCGATTATTTTAAAATCCCTGAAAAATATTTTGCCGTTCTACTAAGAAATCTTTACAAAAAAACAATTATTCAATTAGTTTGCCATCAAACAAGTCCATAACCATATTCACCGTGTCAGAATGCATATGTTCAAAGCGCTTTGCATTTGAAGAAGAGGTTTCTTCTTCACCGGAAACATCTTCGCCTGACCCGTCGGAATTTTCTTCAGAGGCCTCAATGTCTTCTTCAATTTCTTTTAAATCCGGCATTTTTTGAGGTTCCGGCTTAGGGGTCGGCGCCGGAGATGGTTTTACCGGAGCCGCCTCAGACTTTTTTTCGGCAGCCTGCCTTTGAAGTGCTTCATCCTCAGGCATTGGAAGCCTTACGGTTATATTTGTATCAGTTTGCGAGAAAAGTTCATCAACTGCTTTTTGTAAAACCGCTCTTTTGCTGCCTGAAACAAATTGGTTAAGATAAATTTCGTTCTTAACCGTAATAACAACCTCCTCAGGCGAAAGTTTAACCGGTTTTGCCCACTGTTTCAAAAGCGCATGCGCCGGCATTTTCACCTTGGACAAAAGCGACTCCCAAACAGAAAAAATATCCTCCCCGTTTGAAACTTTTGCTTTTGGCATTGGTGCAAATTCCTCTGCGGGCGGTTCCGGTGAAACTGTTTTGGGTTCGACAGGTTTCACAGGCGCTTCCGGAGTTTTAAGAGGCTCAGGCTTTGGAGGCGCAACAACTGCAGGCTGCGGAGGTTCCGGTTTTGCAGACTGTTGAACGATTTTTGGAACTGCATGAGCTGCAGGTGTGACTGAAGACGGAACATAACGGCCGCCGCCTTCCAGGGCACTTAATCTCGCCTGCAAATCTTCTAACTTTGTGTTTTCAGCAAGATTTGCAAGGTCAATTATTGCAATCTCAAGCCAGAGACGCGGATTATTTGTTGTTTTAATTTCTTTTATGTAATTTGCGCATTTGTCGCTTAATGAAATTATCTGGTGCGTTTCAATTCCGCTTGCCTGACCCGCCAAATCCTTGATTTGCAAATCATTCAACTGCGTCAATTCAATTGCAATCTCAGGTTTGCAGTTTTTCACAATCAAAAGGTTTTTGAAATAATCAAGCAGGTTTTGCAAAATCTGGACAGGCTCGTTGCCTGAATTGTAGATTTTTTCAAGAATTTCAATTGCGCCGGTTTGATTAGAAGAAAGAATATTTGCGCTCAAGTCTCGCAAAACATCAAACGAAATTCGCCCAAGAAGCGCGTTGATGTCGTCAGTTGTAATTGCATTTTGCGACCCTAAGACGCTCAACTGGTCAAGAAGCGCAATACTGTCACGCATTCCGCCGGCCGAATTTTTCGCAATTGTTGCAAGCGCGTCGTCCGTGATATTAATTTTTTCACTGTCAGAAATATATCTCAAATGTTTAACAATATCAGAAGTCGTAATTCTTCGGAAATCAAACCTCTGGCAGCGGCTTTTAATGGTATCAAGAACCTTGTGAACTTCGGTTGTTGCAAGAATGAAAATAACATTTTTCGGCGGCTCTTCAAGAGTTTTCAAAAGCGCATTAAAGGCCGTTGTTGAAAGCATGTGAACTTCGTCTATGATATAAATCTTAAATCTGCTGTTAACCGGCGCATACATGACTTTTTCTAAGATATTTTGCGCATCCTCAACTTTTCTGTTGCTTGCAGCGTCGATTTCAATAACATCCATTGGCACGGAATTTGTAATATCACGACAGTTTTCACATTCGCCGCAAGGGTTTATTGTCGGGCCGTTAACGCAGTTTAGGGATTTGGCAAAAATTCTTGCAGTAGAAGTTTTACCGGTTCCGCGCGGGCCAGTAAAAAGATATGCATGCGAAATCTTATCCATCGCGATTGCATTTGAAAGCGCCTGTTTAATATGTTCCTGTCCGACAACTTCTTCAAGCTTTTGCGGACGATATTTTCTGTATAAAGGGATATATTTTTCGTTCATGATAATATTATAGCAGAGTTAAATTCAAAAAGGACAAAATATGAACATTATTAAACCTTCCGGCTTGAAAAGAGGGAATACAATAGGAATAATCGCGGCTTGCGGGGGGATTGAAAAAGAAGATAAAATCTCTGTAGAAAGAGCAGTCAGATTTTTTGAAGCAGAAGGTTTTAATGTTGTTGTAAGCAATGATATTTACGAAAAAGACCGTTATTTGGCAGGGTCTGATGATTTGCGGCTTAAAAACCTTCATGAGTTTTTTGAAAACAAAGAGATTGACGCCATTATCTGTCTTCGCGGCGGTTATGGAGCAATAAGGCTTGTTGAAAAAATAGATTACGAAATTATTAAAAAAAATCCAAAAATCTTCTGCGGATTTTCGGATGTAACGGCTCTGAATTTAATGTTTTATAAACGCGCCGGACTGATTTCATATTCAGGCCCGATGATTATGAGCGACTTTGGAATTGAAAACCCGTCAGAATTCACTATTCAGGAATTTTTCAAAGCCGCAGACGGCAAAAGCTATGAACTCTACGGCGAACAGGAAATCGTAAACGGAAACGCCTCGGGAATTTTGTGGGGCGGAAACCTTTCGACTATTGTTTCTCTTTGCGGTCTTGATTTTATACCGGATGAACCGTTTATATTTTTCGCAGAAGATGTGAACGAACCTGTTTACAAAATTGATAAAATGTTCAGGCAGCTTTTAAATATTCAAAAGTTCAGAAAAAATATCAAAGGCATCTGCTTTGGCGAATTTTCTGGAATTGACAATCCTGATTGGCTGCAAATTTTATTTAATGAAATTTCAGAAGAACTAAATCTCCCCTCTGCACAGGGGTTCAAATTCACCCACAGCAAAGACAAAACAACCGCACGCGTCGGCGCCTTTGCAAAGCTTGATGACAAAAAGCTTTTGATTGAATAATTAAGTTTATATTAATATCTAATCTTTGGAAATTTTTTGGGTTAAAATGTTATTATGGTTAGATAATATAAGGATAAAATTATGTGGGATTACTCTGAAAAAGTTATGGATCACTACAGAAACCCGAGAAATGTCGGCAAAATCGACAATGCAGATGCAATTGGCGAGGCCGGCTCTCTTGCGTGCGGTGATTCCCTAAAAATATATTTAAAAATACAAAACGGTATTGTAACAGATGCAAAGTTTCAAACTTTTGGCTGCGGCTCTGCTGTTGCAAGTTCAAGCATTTTAACAGAAATGATTATCGGCAAGACTGTTGATGAAGTAAAAAAAATTACAAACAAAGACATTGCAGACCAGCTAGGCGGGCTTCCGCCGGAAAAAATGCACTGTTCCGTTATGGGTTATGAGGCTCTTGAAGATGCTCTTCAAAACTTTGATAATATGACTGATTTGGATGATTTGCGCGAAGAAAAGCCAAAAGAAAAAATCGTTTGCACCTGTTTCGGAGTGACTGAAAACCAAATCTGGGAGGCAATTAAGGTAAATGGTTTAAAGACAGTTGAAGAAGTGACAAATTACACAAAAGCCGGCGGAGCTTGCGGAAAATGCAAAGGCGTAATTAAAGATATAATTGATACTTATTACAAAAAGGAAGAAGCCGACAAACCACAGCTTTCACCTGCTCAAAAAATTCTTAAAATAAACAACATAATTGAAACCCAGATTTCACCGGAACTTCGAAAAGATGGCGGGGATATTACGCTTGTTGATATTGACGGCAACAAAGTTCTGGTAAAACTTCGTGGCAAGTGCTCCGGCTGCAAGAACTCTCATCTCACACTGAAAGCTTTTGTTGAAAGCACTCTCCGGGAAACAGTTGATGCAAATATTGATGTAATAGAGGTGGCATAATGAGTAATTTAATATACTTAGATAATAATGCAACGACAAAAGTTGCACCGGAAGTTTTAGAGGCAATGATGCCGTTTTTCAAAGAAGAATACGCAAACCCGTCAAGCGTTTATGAGTTTGCAAAAACCGCAAACCACGCGGTTCGTGATGCAAGAGGCGTTTTAAAAGATTTTGTAAATGCAGCAAACGAAAAAGAAATTATTTTCACCTCCTGTGGTTCCGAAAGCGCAAATACAGCAATTCAAGGCGTTTTAAACATGAACAAAAACAAACGCCACATCATCACAACTAAAGTTGAACATCCTTGCGTTTTAAATCTTTATCAAACGTTAGAAAAACAAGGCTACAAAGTTGATTATATCGGTGTAAACGCCAATGGCGAGCTTGATTTGGCACAGCTTGAAGAAGCCATAAATTACGACACTGCGCTTGTTTCAATAATGTATGCAAACAACGAAACCGGTGTCATCTTCCCGATTGAAAAGATTTCCGAAATCATAAAATCAAAAAACAAAGAAACAAAATTCTTTGTGGACGCAGTTCAGGTTGCCGGAAAAATTCCGATTGATGTTCAGGCTGCCGGGATTGATTTGCTTGGAATTTCAGGACATAAATTTCATGCACCAAAAGGCGTCGGAGCACTTTATGTAAATTCAAAAACTCTGATTACCCCGCTAATCATAGGCGGTCACCAGGAAAGAGGCAAGCGTGCCGGAACAGAAAATGTTCCATATATTGCAGGGCTTGCAAAAGCTGCAGAGCTTGCACTTGACGGATTAAAATATGAAGCAAATGAAGTAAAACGTCTTCGCGACAAGCTTGAAGCGGGTATTTTAAAAAATATTTTCAATGCTAGGCTCAACACAGGTGTTGCAAACAGAGTTCCAAACACAACTAACATAGGTTTTGAATACATTGAAGGCGAATTAATTCTTCTTCACATGAGCGACTTGGGAATTTGCGCAAGTTCAGGAAGCGCCTGCACGTCAGGGTCACTTGAACCAAGCCATGTTCTTCGCGCAATGAATGTTCCGTTTACGGCAATCCATGGAAGCATTCGTTTCTCGCTTTCAAAATACACGAAAGAAAGCGAAATCGACAGAGTTCTTGAAGTTATGCCAGGAATTATCAACAAAATTACGGCACTTTCACCGTATCAGGATGAACTTGCAAACCTCAAACGCCTTCGGGGTTAAGATTCGCAAATAAGTGAAATGTGAGAAGTTCATTTCAAAATTAATTTTCGTATATTAGACAAATTTTATGAATAATTATTATACATCACCAAAAAGTAGTATGAAAATAAAATCATACTACTTTTTGCTTAGGATTTTATAAGAATTTAAGAGATTTTCAAAATTGCAGCTCCGTTGAATGGTTTTTCGGCTTACCGACGCTTATTCTGTCTTTAAGGAGTTGTAATATGAAAAAATTAATTATAACACTAAGCATTTTATCAGTATTTGCATTGCCTTCACCGGTTTTGGCTGGTGTTAACACTGCAACAATCGAAAAGCTTGAAAACTCGCTTTACGGATTCACATACAGCGGAGAATCAGAAAATTCGCGTCTTGACAGAATTGAAAACTCTGTTTATGGAACGGTTTCGACAAAATCCGCAAACGAACGCGTTGCAAGGCTAAAAAAAGATATGGCAACCGATTTAATCGGCCAGGAAATCGAACCTGTAGAAGATACCTTTGCCGACCCTGAAGACAGTTATGTTGAAAGAGAGCCGGTCGCTGCTTCCAATGTAAATTATCCTGCAGTCGACGAACTGGAAGAAATGGTTTTTAATAAAAACTTTCATGGCGAGGACATAAAAAAACGACTTTCTAAATTAGAAATGCAAACTTTCGGCAAAGAATATAACGATGACCTTTCAACCCGAACCGACAGGCTTAAAGCCGAGTTAAAACCCCAATCGCTTATGGACAATGAAATTGCACAGTCTTCAAACGACTTTTATGATGATTATGTACCGCCGCTTGGCGCTGACTATCATTTGAATAAATATCAGCAGACTGATATGTTTGATTATGACAGATTCAATGCCCGCCAACAGGCAATGGCGGACGCGTATGAAGGCAGCTCTTATCAGGCTCCAGTGCCTAAGCAGTACAATCTTACAACTGTGGAAAAAGGCGTGCTTAGACAGACTTTCAAGAATGACACCACAGAAAACAGACTGTCAAGACTTGAAAATACAATGTTTGGAACAAACTTTTCAAACGACGACAATGAAACAAGAATTAACAGGATTTCAAGCGCATATAAGGCATCCAAATCCGCCAGCAAATATGATAGCAACAGATTTTCGCAAAATATGACAACTGCAATGCAAATCGGAACGCTTCTGCTTATGGTTTTAGCTTGTATACTTTAACTAAATCCCGCAAAAAGCGGGATTTAGTTTTTTTAGTTTGTAAATAAAATTAAAGACTACCGGCGTATATTTTTCCATAAAAACATATTAGCAATGCAGCAACAATGACAAGCACTCTGGCAAAGATTACTTTTTTAATCTGACAGGTTCACAGTTCCATTTTATTAAAGGATTTTTACGAAACCAGGTCAGCTGGCGTTTTGCATAATTTCGGGAGTTCTGTTTGAGTTTACCTTTTGCTTCATCTAAAGTCATTTGATTGTCCAAATATGCAATCATTTCCTGATAGCCGATTGTGCAGGTAAGATTTTTTATGCGGCCGTGTTTTTGCAAAAGATTTTCTGTTTCCTCCACAAGCCCTGCTTTTACCATCATATCAACACGCACATTTATACGTTCATACAGCTCTTCTCTCGGAAAATTCAAACCAATCCATTCAACATCAAACTCCAACTCCTTTCTGTATTCACTCAAAGGTTTTTCAAGATGTTCCGCCATTTCAATTGCTCTGATAACTTTTTTCTTATCATTAAGTTCAATTTCAGCTGCACGTTGAGGGTCAAATTTTTCAAGCATTTTTCGAAGCTCATCGTATGTGTAAGCCGACAATTTTTCACGGAGTTCATAATCCGGCGGCACCTTCGGCACATCATAATTTTCAAGCAGCAATCTGAAGTACAATCCTGTTCCGCCTGCAACAATAGGAGTTTTGCCGCGTGAAAGAATGTCATCAACAGCTTTTTTTGCCTCCTCTGCAAAAAGCCCGGCTGAATAATCAATTTCAGGCTCTACAATGTCAATCATATGATGTGGAACGCCTTCACATTCTTCAAGTGAAGGTTTTGCTGTTCCAATATCAAAACCTTTGTAAACAAGTCTTGAATCCGCTGAAACAATTTCACCATTGAATTTATGGGCCAAACTCACCGCATAAGAAGTTTTTCCAGACGCAGTCGGTCCAACAACCGCAATGACTTTAGGCTTTGATTTCTTCATTCTCTCCCGCTCCGCAGTATTCGTGCTTGTAATAACTGAACACCAATACCACAACATAAATAACAAAGTAAAAATACACAACCATAACCAGCAAATACAAAAGCGGATGTTGTATTGCAAAGGTACTTAAAAATGACATTAAAATATTCAAAAATGAAAGATAAATAAATAATACAACAGATTTAGGGAATTTTACAAAGACTTTTTTGATTGCTTTGAAAAGTGCAATAAACGGATTTATCGTACAGTAAATAATTTCAGGCACCCAAAGCATAAAAATAAAAGATAAAAGCGTCGTTGCCCCCATAATAAGCATATTCCACAGATTAAGCTTTATAAGCTGATCGAGTGAAAGCGAATCTATAAAGGCTTTCATATCCTGAGTTGAACTTAGTGCACCTGTGATCTGTTCTTGAGTAAATACGTTTCCGATAAGATTTATTCCCGTATAATAAACCGCAGCTCCGGTTAAAGAAACCACAATCAAAAATATTATAATCATTCCTATAAAAGAAAGAAAATATTTACCGATACCAAAGGGAATCACTTTAAAAAGGTTCATTGTAGCTTTTGCTCTGTCTTCGTCAAGAACATAGACTTGCCCGGCAACTTCTATCGCCTGCTGAACCATATAAAACCAGCCCGATAAAAATGCGCAAACCATAAATAACACTGTTACAAATGCAAGTATGATTTCTGCCGGCGTATTTACAACAGAATTCGAAAATGCAAAGTAAAACGACAAAATCCACATGAATAAAACAAGCGGAAATGCCAGAATTATACAATCATTAGAAGTTTTAAATGCCTCTTTAAAAAGTTTAAACATATATATATTAACCTCTGATATTTAAATTTACGAAACCGACTGGTTACTTAATAATTTCTTCCTGTTTTTCAGAATCTACAGATTTTGCATTCTCCATGGCACGGCGTCTTTTGCGTCTTCTCATCAAATCAACAAAAGCCTCCAACCGTGTTAAATAACCGGCTTTTCCGGTTTGCTCGTCCATAATCAAAGGCAAAATCGGGATGTCGCAATTTTCACGCATTGCCGGAAAAATATTTTGCGACATGATTTCAGGCATACAGGTGAACGGGCTTATGTGAATGATACCGTCAATGCCGCGTTCATTAGCATAAGCAACATCAGAAACACACTCAAGTGCATCACCGCCGATGTCGCGCATCAGATAAGGTTTTGCAAGCCTGTTTGCGCGTTGAAGATGAGTTTCGCCTTTTCTGAAAATTTTAGGAATAATAGCGTCCTTCAAAAAGCTGCTGACGGTTAAGCTTTTTCTTGTTTGAACACCCATTTTGCCAAGTTCTTTTACGATATCCTGATTTGAGAATTTGTCGCAGACGAGATAAATTTCACCTGTTATATCAACATAAAGAACTTCCTTGTCTTTGTTGTACTGAACCTTGTCCATCTCGGCAAAGGCGAGTTTTTTTGCTCTGTTAAGCTGGCGTGTGTTCATAGCTTCGTCAACTATTTTCAAAGCCTTGATATAATGCTTTTCTGCATCGCCAAAGTTCATTTCACGAGCTCTTAAATATGACAATTTTGTTTCCAAATCATCAAGTAAAAATACTTTTCTAATTGCCAGAACAATAGCTCTCATAAAAAGAACAGGGTCATTTTTCCCGCTGATTTCTTTTAAGAAGCGGTACATCCCGTTAATTCCGTCATAAAGCTGTAATTCAATGTAGTTTGCGTTGTAACCTAAATCAGCGAGCGCATTTTTGATACAAGCGCCGTATTCGCCAAGCCTGCATATTCCCGGAGAGGTAATCATTGCAACATAATCTGTTCCGCCTTCAATTGCTTCAATAAAGTTTCCCAAAATCAATTTGTACGGAAGACAAATAGCTTCCGGAGAATGTTTTGTACCGAGAGACAGTGTTCTCTTGCTTGTGTACGGCGGGATATAGGGTTCAACGCCTACTTTTCTGAGCGCAGCCGCCCATGCAATTGAAATTGTTCCCATATGAGGAAATGATACTTTTATTTTTTTCTTATTATTTTCTGTCAATTTTTATACCTTTCAATATCGTCATTCAATGGTTAAATCTGAAATCCGGCCGGAATGACACGGGCGGCTTAATCTTTGAAATTCAAATCCGGATGACGTGCAGCCAGAGTTTCATCAACACGTTTAACCGGTGTTGTGTGCGGCGCAGAGGTCAGATTTTCAGGATTTGATTTTGCCTCATTATAAATCTTTATCATAACTTCAACAAATTCATCCATGCGCTCTTTTGTTTCGGTTTCAGTCGGCTCAATCATCATTGCTTCATGCACAATCAGCGGAAAATAAACAGTCGGCGGATGAGTATTTTCATCCATTAATGCTTTGGCTATGTTTAGTGTAGAAACTCCGTTTTCATGTTTTAAATCTTCGCCGGAAAGTACGAATTCATGCATGCATTGAACGTCATACGGCAAAGTATAATATTTTTTCAGTTTCTCTTTCAGGTAATTCGCATTCAAAACAGCGTTTTCGCTTGCTTCTTTTAGGTTTTCGCCCATCATCAAAATATAGGCATAAGCTTTTACAAGCACACCGAAACTTCCGTAAAAATCTCTGACATTTCCGATTGAATGCTTCAAATCATATTTTCTGAAATATTTTTGACCGTCAAAATCAATAACCGGAACCGGCAAAAACTCTTTTAAACTGTCAACAACTCCGACAGGACCTGCTCCCGGACCGCCGCCGCCATGGGGGGTGGCAAAGGTTTTGTGAAGGTTCAAATGCACAACGTCAAAGCCCATAAGCTTCGGATTTGTATGTCCCATAATCGCATTGAAATTTGCTCCGTCATAATACAGAAGCGACCCGTTTTCATGCATCAATTTTGAAATCTCAAGAACATTTTCTTCAAAAATTCCCAGCGTGTTAGGATTTGTCATCATAATCGCAGCGACATCAGCGCTAAGAAGACTTTTCAAATCCTCAATGTCAACCTGGCCTTTGTTATTTGATTTAACCGAAACAATTTCAAATCCGCAAAGCGCTGCGCTGGCAGGGTTTGTACCGTGCGCCGAGTCTGGAACAAGAACTTTTTTGCGGTTTTCGCCTTTTGTTTCAAAATATTTTTTTATAACCATCATGCCGGTTAGTTCACCGTGCGCACCGGCTGCCGGCTGCAAAGTTACAGCCTCCATTCCGGTTACCTTCTTCAATGCCTCCTGAAGTCTATACATTAATTCAAGCGCGCCCTGACAGTCTTCATCAGTCTGAGCAGGGTGAAGGTTAGCAAAGCCGTCAAGAGAAGCCAGAAGTTCATTAACCTTCGGGTTATACTTCATTGTGCACGAGCCGAGAGGATAAAAACCTTTTTCAATACAGAAATTGCGGTCGGAAAGCTCTTTGTAATGACGCAAAACCTCTAGCTCGCTTAAACGAGGAAGGCCGACACTGCCGCTTCGTTTGAATTTTTCGTCAAGAAATTCCGCTTCCGTTTTTTCGTCAGTAAACGTAACTCCATCAATATCACAGTTTTTTTCAAAGATTGTTTTCATTATGCTTAAAGTATCCCCTGTTTTTTTAAATCTTTTTTGATTTTGTCAAGTCCCGATTGAATAATTCTTGAAATTCTTGACTGGGAAATATCGAATTCTTCCGAGATTTCGCGGAGCTTCTTTTCTTTAAAGAATTTATATTCAATTAATTCTCTTTCGCGTTTGGGAAGATGCTTCATAGCCTCCAGAATATGGGTTTTCAACTCGGCAAATTCAAGAGATTCCTCAGGAGTTTTGTCTTCGGCTTTGATTTGAGTCGGAACCTCGGCCTCCTGCATTTCATCTATAGAAAGGATGGTTTTATAGACCTCTACACGAACTTCCTGTTCTTCCTCAACTTCTACGGCCTGCTGCTTTCTGTTTTTAAGCGAATACCATTTGTAACGTCGTCTGACTTCATTACGAATAGCCCATTTTATGGCAGTTGAAAGGTAGGTATTGTTATAAGCTTCCGGCGGATTGTTTTTAAAAAGCAGGTAAAGCGTATGGTTTCCTATATTAATTAACTCCGGCAGTTCTATCAAGTGTGAAACCGAAAATTTTTGATACTCAACCTTTGCAATAGTTTCAATTAAATTTTTATAATCCCTAAGGTTAACCTTTTGTTCTGCCGGCATGATTACCACTACATTCTGAGAATAATTCCTAACTACTGATATGATAACAGAAAAAATTATAGAATACCAGATAATTTAATTTTCCTTAACATAAATTATATTAATAATAAATTACGAAAACAAGGAGAAATTTATGAAGGTTTTATTTTGTACAGACGGGTCAAAAATCAGTTTTAATGCATTGCATAATTTTGCAAAATGGGCGACCGCGAACACAATTATTGACACGATTTGCGTAATCGACTGGAGTTTTCTTCCGGACGATGTAGTAATTGAGTCTGACGGATTTTCGACAAGCTGCGCCAACATTGCAGATAATCTTCTTGACTATGCGAAAAAAGAAGTTGAAAAAACAGGACTTCTTTTCGGTGAAAAAATAAAACAATGCGGAAGTGCAGTTGAGAGCATTCTTGAACAAGCGCAAAAGGAATGTTATGACATAGTTTTGCTAGGTTCACACGGCAAAAAAGGTATTCAAAAATGGCTTGGCTCGGTTTCACGCGAAATCGCATATAACGAAAATATTTCAACATATATTTCAAAAGAAGAAAACGGGAAAATGCGTGTTTTGTTTGCGACTGACGGAACCGAAATCTCAAATTTCGCAATTACAAAAGCAATTGAAGAATTAAACCTTGAGAACAAAGAAATCTTTTTGTGCACTGTTAATGAAAATCCTGACACATTGTTTTTGGATGGCACGCTTGATTCAAACTGGATTTTAGCGATAGAAGAACAGCAGGAGAAATATTCTTACAGCACGCTGAACAATTTAAAAGAAAGGTTTAAAACAAAAGGTTTTGAAATTGAAGACGCCATTGTTTTAACGGGAAATCCCGCACAAAAGATTATTGACTTTGCAAAATCAAGACAAATCGACCTGATAATTATGGGCAGCAAAGGCAAGACAAAAATGCAGGATTTCCTTCTCGGGTCTGTAAGCAAGAAAGTCCTTGAAAGCTCAAATTCCGATGTATTGATTTACAAGAATTCACTTTAAAATCCAGGTTTGATAAAGACAATTGCCTTCCGGACACCAGCGGCCTTTGTAAAGGAAATCCACCCAAGGCAGAATTTGTGTTACGTTTGAAGAATAGGGTGTGCTATCATTATTAGACCCGAACATCAAAACAAATCTGTCTTTTCCTAACTTGTTGGGATTTTTAAACCCGTTAACGTCAACGAGAATCGGCCATTCTATATTGCTATACAGATGCCAGGCAATTCCTGAGGTATCAATAAAAGCATAGCTGGATTTAAGACAACCTAACCAATCAGGGGCATTACCCCTTCCGGCCTGACCTTTGTCACACTCCCAACACTCATCTGCGTTTTTATCAAAACAGGTTTTGTCATCAAGTCAGCGGCAGAAGCTGTTATAACATTCACATAAGTCTTAGCGGATTCCTGCGGTGCAAATGCCACAAAGCTTATCATTATAACTGATGAAATTATCACTGCTGTTATTTTTCTTATTATGTTGATAACGGATCAGTCCTTTCCGGTTTTTGTATTTGTGTACTTATACGATTTCATTTATATTATTATACATCATTAATTATTACAATCTGTAATAATTAAGTTTCTATTTTGTAAACCTTTATGATAGTATTATACATTTTTGCTTATTATTAGTATGTTAATCTCCTATTTTAATGCAGTTACTGGTGCTTTCTTGCATTATCATGAACGGTATATCATTCTTTATTAATATTATATAAACATAATTTATGACAATCTTACAAATATAAGAAATACATCATCTTATGGTTTGGTCGATTTAATCAAGCGAATTCTATAAATTGGTATTAGTCTTTTGCGTCATTTGCGAAAACGTTTGCTACCATAAAATTACAGTGTTCTCATAGATTGAGAACGATGTGTGAAAACTAAAATTATTTTGCGTAAATTAATTGTGAAAAGTGACAAAAAAGCCGTTCACAATCAGTGAAAAAGTTCTGAAAATTAATTTTTTATAAATAAAATATTGCGAATACCATTGACAAACATAGTTTACTGTAGTATAATTTCATTAGAAAATACAGAAAACGTTTAAGTTCAGTTACGAGGTATATATTTATAGTGGGTATAATGGAGGTCACGCTGATGAAAAGCATTAATTTTATGGGCGACAATGGTTTCAAAAAAGCACTTGAGAGCGTTGGTGTAACTGCAAGCAGCAGTATCAGCAGCGAGAAGATCTCGGGCTGTTTTAAATATGTTACGGCTGACGATATGTGTATTATCACTGGATACTGCGGTGACAGCCATATCGAAGTGCTGGAGCTTCCTTTTGAGCTTCGTGGCAAAAAGGTCATAGCTGTTGCAGGCGGTGCTTTCGCACATCTTTACGACCTTAAATGTGCTGTTATCTCAAAGGACGTTGTTATCATCGGAAGAAAGGCATTTTACAAATGCTGTTCACTGGTGAATGTGACTATACCTGAGAGCGTAAGATTTATTGGTGAGATGGCATTCTGCGGTTGTGAATCTCTGAGATTTGCGACTATACCTGATGGTGTTGAAATGATACTGCCTTTCACATTCTACAATTGCGACAGTTTGGAGAGAGCTGACCTGCCTGAGAGCGTAAGAGAGATCGGTGAGTCTGCATTCGGTTTCTGCTCTTCAATGAAAGAAATTTATCTTAATGAAAATATAGTTTCCATAGGAAACGGAGCTTTCCAGAACTGCATTTCTCTGAGAGAGCTTGAGATACCGTCAACAATGATCGAGATCGCAGAGAATGCTTTCACATTCTGCTCAGGTCTGGAAGCGATCTCTATACCATTTGGGATCGAGGTTGTTGGCGACTACGCATTCTTCGGCTGCTCTGCTCTGAAAAAGGTTGAGTTCGCAGGATCTGTAAGAAAGATAGGCGAGTGTGCATTTGCACTTTGTGAGAAGCTCGAGAGCGTTTATCTTCCTGATTCCGTTAGCAGGATAGGCAAGAGAGCGTTTGCTCAGAATACTGTAGTTAAGACGGTGAGAATATCAGGCAAGATCGCTTATGTTGGAAGCGAGGCTTTCCGTGGCTGTAAGGCTTTGAGAGAAGTTGTTATCCCATCATCTGTGAAGAAGCTT
>URXT01000032.1 GCA_900551915.1 uncultured bacterium | reverse complement strand
ACCTGCTCCTGTTGAAAAATAAATTCGACACTAACGGCTGTTATTACAATAACAGCCGTTTTTTTTATTTCAAAACCGGCACTTTAATCTGAAACTCTGTTTTCTTTGCTGTTGATTGTACCAGGTATAAATCAGCATCTTGCTGTTTAAGATTATTTTTGCATATAAAAAGCCCAAGCCCGCTTCCTGTTCTTTTGGTTGTAAACCCTTCGCTGAAAAGGTCGCGCTGTGCTGCCGGAGTAATAGCTTTACCATCATTTGCAACGGATATTATTACGTTTCCGTCCTTAATTTCTGAGGAGATAATAATTTCCCCCTTATTTTCTATGGCTTCTACAGCATTTTTCATAAGGTTAATTATGCAAGCCATGAACTTGTTTTCATCAACATATATAGAGGCATCTTCTTTTATATTTGAGATTATGTTTATTTTTTTATCGAGAATGTACACTTTTGCCAGGCTGCTGCATTCTTCTATAATCCGTTTTAAATCACATACCTGCGGCTTAATATTGTCAACGGATTTAAGGTCAATAAGAGAATTGTTAATCATCTTTGCTGATTTTTGAATACAGTTGAGTGCTTTATTTATAGAATCATTTTCGATATTTTCTTTTTCAAGATGTTTTTTTATAATTTCGCAGTATACATCACATACAGAAACCTGGTTTCTGATTTCGTGAGCAATACACCTGACCTGCTGCTGTAATAACTCTGTATCGGTTTGCATATATCCCCTTTTAAAAAATAAAGGTTTAGCTCATAACACAAGCTAAACCTTTAATAACTATCCAATCTCCTATGCTGAAATCTTTGCGCGGACTTTGTTTGCAAATCCGTTATTCAGCGCATAAAGAACAGCCTGAGTTCTATCGTTAACCTGTAACTTTTGGAAAATGTTGTTTACATGTGTCTTAACTGTAGTTTCAGAAATAAATAATTTTCCTGCAATACCCTTGTAGTTATTACCCTGTGTAAGAAGATCCAGAACTTCTTCTTCGCGTGCAGTTAAATAATTCAATAAATTTTCTTCGTTTGCAGTCTGTGTTTCAGTTTTAAATGAGCGCTGGAAGTATTCAAAGAATCTTGATGATAAAGCAGAAGGCAGATAAACTTTGCCGTTTAAAACTTCGTCAATTGCAAAAATCAGCTGTGCTGATGCCATAGTTTTTAACACATATCCCTTAGCGCCTATTTTCATCGCTCTGAAAATAAGGTCAGCATCGTCATAACCGCTCAAGGCTATAACTTTAACTCCGAGTTCAAGTTTTTCAATTTCCTGAATAGCTTGTAAGCCGTCTTTTTCAGGCATATTGATGTCCATTAAAACAAGGTCAGGACGATATTTTTTTACAAGATTGATGCCGATATTTGCGCTTGTTGTTGTGCCTACTACATCATAACTTGTCTCAAGGTTGATTAACTCTTTAATACCTCTTAAGTGATCTGCATTATCGTCGATTAATAAAACTCTTGCTTTTCTTTTGAACTCTCTCATCTTATTTCCCCTTTTAAACTTATTAGTTGCTTCCCTCTACACTATACATACTACAACTTTTAGAGGGGGAAATTCATCCATGCTCTGATTGATATAAGTGGTTGTAAAGCATGAATTATTGATTTAAATCTATTGATTGATTAAATCCCTCAACCATGCTCTAGACCATGCTTTGAGGCATGGTTGATTTTTTAGGATGAGTTTTTATTGCTAATCTTTTTAGTCTAATTTTATTGTGGTAATATTTAATTAGTTTAGTTGATAAGGAGAGAGTATGGAATTTTTGATATTTATAATAGGGTTTATTCTTGGAGGAGCTGCGGTTTATGTACCGTTTTTTATGAGCAGAAAAAATGAGGCAGGAGCAAAGGATGCAATGCTTGAGCAGATGAAGCTTTATTTTGAAAACACTGCAAATAAAGTTGTTCAGGAAAGTTCGGCCAATTTGAGCGAGCAAAATAAAGAAAAACTTGACGAATTTTTCAAACGTTTTAAAGAAAAAATCGAGGACTTTGAAAAGAGAACAGAAGAAAATTTCAAAGTAGAAAATGAAAAATTTACCCGCTTTGATATGAATATCAAAACATTTATTGAAGCCGGAAGCAGGATTTCTCAGGATACTTCAAATCTTGTGAACGTAATGAAATCCGACAACAAAACCTCGGGACGCTGGGGGGAAATTGTTTTAGAAAAGGTTCTTGAAGCGTCCGGATTAAGGCAAGGAGAAGAATTCGACATTCAAAAAGGCACAGCAGAAGGCAGACCTGATGCTGTTGTTAATCTTCCTGAAAACAGATGTATATTTATTGACAGCAAAACCTCTTTTGCCTCCTGGTACGGTTATGTTAATGCTGAAGACAAAGCCGAACAGGAAATTCATTTAAAACAGTTTATTGACTCTACAAAGGCTCATATCACAGGGCTAGCAAAGCGTGATTATTCGGCAGAAGGTAAATCACCGGATTATGTTTTGATGTTTATTCCGATAGAAGGTTGTTATTCAATGATGTTTTGTGATGACTGCGCGCTCTGGGATTTTGCCTGGAAAAACAAAGTTATGCCGGTTTCACCTTCAACGCTTCTTGCTGCTTTGAAGATTATTAACGCATTTCACCAGCTTGACAAGCAAAATAAAAACGTTATTGAAATGGCAAGGCTTTGCGCCGGTGTTCATGACAAATTCGCTGCTCTTTTGACTGAGCTTTTAAAAATTCGCGACAATCTCAATACCTCGCTTAAAAAACTTCAGGGAAACGGCAATATAATCACGCAAATTCAAAAAATTGAAAAGCTTGGCGCCAATGTTACTAAAAATATTCCGGAGATGCCCGAAGATTTGGAATACCCGGAAATTTAAACGTAGTTAAATTGGTCATTTCGTTTCGTTTTGGCTGAATTTTTTAACTTCAACTACTTCATATTCGTTGTCATCAATCCAGCGGTATTTTACTTCCATATCTACTGTTTTTAAGTCCTTGTTTAAGTATTTGGTTGTAAATTCATCCCCGGGTTTATGGCGAATCGGTTTTGCTTTAATGGGTTTATCATTAAAGGTGTCATATTCACCACGGTATGGATTTTCTTTTGTATATTTTTGATAACTAATGAATTCTTTTGTCTTTTTATCCAGGGTTAAGACAGCCTGTACAGAATAATCGGGGTTTAAATATTTGTAATGTAAAGTTTCTCTTGACGGAAGTTTTGGGGTAATATTAGGAACTTTCATTCTTGAATTGTAAAACAAAATGTGGTAGTGGAAATTAATTGTTTGTAAAATCTTAATAAATATTTACCAAACGCCCCGCAAATTATTTTATGTTGCAGTTTTGATATATAATAAGTTTCGAAATTAGGCATGATTATTCAGACAATAGAATACAGCTTTTGAGGAGAAAACATCTTGATTAATTTAACCCCAAATTTTACCCCTACAAACAGAACATCACAAACATTTACGCAAAAAAAGACAACAAATACAGGAGCAGACCCTTCTTTTGAAAAGTCAAAAGAGAAACCGATTTATAATGACCCGTTGATGAAATGGCCAATTCGAGGTCTTGCATTTACAAATGATATTGGTGCTGCCGTTATGGATATTGCTCCAAAGTTAGGGACGATGCTCTGGTATCCTGCAATGATGTATTTTGGAGCTGATATTTACGACAAATACAGAAATAACAAAGAAACATATGATCCTAATGCAAAAAGAGGTTTTCAACAAGCAATATTTCAAGCTCTTGCAAGTGTAGCCTTTCCAATAATAGCAGTTCACACAGGGCAAAAAGGCGCATCTATTCTTGCAAGAAAATCTGATACCAAGCTGTCGCTTCAAACGCAGGAAGAATCTACGAAATTCCTCTCTGATTTTATGTCGCGGAGAAAGCTTGCCAAGTATGACAATAAAAAAGATGTTTTTAAAGAGGAATTTAGAGTTTCTCTTGACAACTTTATTGACCAAACTACAAGAACGCATCAGAATACAAACTTTGTTAAAAAATTCTTTAATTTAATCTTTGGAGGCCGTCACCCTGAAGAAATGGGAAAAGAAGGTGCCGGTAGGCGTGAAATTATTCATAAATATATGGAAAAGAAAATCGACGATTTGTTCGAAATCCGTGCAGATTTAGTTAAAGATGAAACGAAAAAGCCTGCAAAGTTAACTGATAAATTATATAATGAATTCAAAGCTTTAAAATCAAAGTATTTGAAGGATTCTGAATTTAAGGCAAATGCAAAAGACCTGGCAATAAAAGATATATTAAACAAAGTTGAAGCCGCAGATATATTTAAAACAAAAATGAAAAAGACTATTGGCGGATTTGTCATGCTTGGACTTTTCATAAAGCCGATTGATATTTTTGTTGAAAAAGTTATTATGAAAAAATATGTAGAACCAGGGCTTGACCATTTGACCAGGAAGCAGATTAAAGATTTTCAGCAAAAAAATATGTAAATAAAAATATGGTAACTAAAAAGTTAGTTTTTAAACAATATGCATTTTGGATTGCCGCGCCTTCTCTAACGTTCGGCTCACAATTACGCAATGATTTTGACTTTTCCGTTATCCTATTTTTATTTTTACAATGACTTTTTTAACAATTTGCGATGAGCTGCTGATTATTTGCGGTTTGTGCGCATCGTTAGGATATAACACAGTGAAGAATCCGGGAATAAGTTTTATTGGTAGAACAGGGTTAGTTCCATCAAAATAAAATGCAATATCACGGAAAGGATTGTAGTCTTCTTTTATTTTAAGACCGTCAAGCGGTGTATATTCAATGATTTCTTCTCCGGAAAGAAGTATTTGAATATCAATATAATCTTTGTGTGCTTCGAAAAATCCTTGTTCTTTTGTTTTGTATTCCTCAATATTTGCGTAGACATTTTCGGTTATAATATGTTTTTTGCATTCTATATCAGGAGTTAAATTCTTTATAAATTCAACTGCATTTTTGTCTAACTTATACAAATCAATATTTTCGATTTTGTCGTAAATCATTTAAATCCTTTTTAAGAAAGTTCTTTCATTGCTTTTTCAAATTCTTCCTGGTTTGTAGCTTTGCCATGCCATCCGGCGTTGTTTTCCATAAAGCTTACGCCTTTACCCTTAATTGTGTTTGCGATGATTGCTGTTGGGCGTGTATTTTTCTTAGCTGTTTCAAGTGCTTTATAAATGGCTTCTATATCGTGACCATCAATTTCGATTACATTCCAGTTAAAGGCCTTAATTTTTTCATCAAGCGGATCCAAAGATTTGATATTTTCCGTGCAGCCGTCAATTTGAAGCCTGTTTCTGTCAATTATTGCAACCAGATTATCAAGATTATGCTGTGCAGCATTCATGAACCCTTCCCAAACATTTCCTTCCTGAAGTTCACCGTCACCCATAAGAACAAAAACATTTGCGAGGTTTTTATCGAGTTTGAGCGCAATAGCAATTCCGCAGGCAATAGAAAGCCCTTGGCCTAATGAGCCTGTTGCAACTTCAACGCCCGGACATACAGGCATTGGATGGCCTTGCAGGCGGCTTCCAAATTTTCGGAAAGTTAAAAGTTCTTCTTTTTCAATGTAACCCAATTGTGAAATAATTGAGTAATATGCGGCTGAGGCATGACCTTTAGAAAGAACAAAACGGTCTCTTTTTTCAAAATCCGTGTCTCTATGCCATTGAGTTGCATTTTTCATGCTTTTGTGAAAAAGAACAGTTAGTATCTCAACAGCCGAAAACGCTCCGCCAATATGACCTGAAGATGCGTTATGAACCATTTTAAGGATATTTTGTCTGTTTTCTTTGCAGAGATTTTTGAGATTTTCAACTTCGTTTTTTTTAAGCATGTTTTATACTCCTGTAACTTTTTCTTTTAAAACCTTTAGGACAAACATTGGGAGCGTCGGAAAAATGCGTTTGAAGCGTTTCGGATCCTTAATTGTTCTGTAAAGCCATTCAATGCATAATTTTTGGTAAATTTCCGGCGCTCTTTCTACAGTTCCTGACCATACATCAAAACTTCCGCCAACACCTATGAAAAGAGTTTCGGAGAGAAGTTTTTTCCCTTTGTAATTGAACACTTCTTGCTTTGGAAAGCCGAGAGCTGTAAGAACTACATCCGGACTAGAGTTTTGCAGGCATGTTAAAATTTCATTGTCGTCATTAAAATATCCGTCATGATAATATACAATATTTATTCCGGGAATTTCTTTTTTTAAGTTTTGAACGGTTTTTTCGATAACCTCAGGTTTTGCCCCTACAAGCGCAACGGATTTACCAATCAGTGTATATTTTTCTAGAATTTTTCTGGCGAATTCAATTCCGGCAATACGCTTTACATCATGACCAAGAATTTTTAAGCCGAGCTGAACGCCTATTCCATCCGGAATAACAAGTTCTGCCTCTCTGATTATATTTGCTAAATCAGTATTTTTAGAAGCTGCATCTATCATTTCAGGGTTAAGTGTTACAACCTGCCCTTTTTGAGCGTATTCAATAGCTTCTTCAAAAGTAAATGTATCAATTAAAAGGTTTTGAATTTTTACCAAATTTCTTTCCATAAATCAATTATAAACCAAGATTTTTATTTGGTAAAGAACTTTAAAATAATATTCTTTCGGCTAATTGTTTTAATTACAAAAGAATGATTTAATATACTTAAAACTGAATACTTTTAACTTGCAGCTATTCTTAATTCCAAAGGAGCTATTAAGGACTCTTTTTCATTTTTATTATATTATTATTATATGCAAAATCATGAAAAAAGTGCAAGAGAATTATTTCAATCCGGTTACAATTGTGCTCAATCGACTTTTTGTGCATTTTGTAAGGATTTGAATATGGATTTTGAAACAGCGTTGAAGCTTACTTCTTCCTTTGGCGGCGGGATGGGAAGACTACGGGAGGTTTGCGGAGCTGTTAGTGCAATGTTTATGATTGCCGGATTAAAGCATGGATATATTTCAAATTGTGACGATGAAGCAAAAGCAAAACATTACGCACTTATACAAGAACTTGCGCATGAATTCAAACAAAAACATGGAACAATCATATGCCGCGAACTTCTAGGACTGCCGGAAGGTGAAGACAATCCTGTACCTTCCAAGCGCACTGAAACATATTATAAAACCCGTCCTTGCGAAGAATTTATTGCTGATGCAGCAAGAATTATTGAAAAAAGATTATAAATTCTGTTCTTTATCAGTTTTTGCTTTATTTCCAAAAGGAAATTTAGGTTTGACGTTTATCCTCAATATTGGAAACATTTCGTCGCGGCTTTTGAAGTGTGAATAAACCATTACGCGTGGCATATTAACTTCAAAAATGTTATTAAACAGACTTTGACCCTTATAATATTCAAATTGATATTTGTAAAAGTCTCGGTCAGTATCATTTAAAATCATATAAGCTTTTTTGTGAAATATTGGAAGTTCCACTGAAATTTCATTATCTGTGAATTCCGACACCATAATTATCTGAACATCAGGGAAAAGATATTGAACCTCTTCTTTTGTTAAATCTCGTCTGGTGAATTCGTTACCGTCAAACAGTAGCTCAAAAAATTTCATTTGATGGGCATTATATCCATATAATTTTGTGTAATACAAAAATTCATATGTTGAATTTGTATCGTAAGTTTTGTCTTTGTATATATACTCTGAAAATCCGCCGGTGCCAATAGTTATGTGTTTTGTGAAGACGTAATCGTTTAAGCCCAGATTTCTTGACCATTTTTTAGTTAAAGGATTGTAATCAATTATTTGTTTGTCATTAATTGAATTTAAAACCATCTGATCGCATTCATAAGCCTTCGCAATATTACAGAAAATTAGCAGACTCATTATCAAAAACAAATACTTTTTCATTTATTTTTCTCCCAAAATATAACTGCAATTGAATAATACCACAAATAAACTTTTTAAGCTGTTTTTACTAAACTTGGTCTGGTGTCGGTATTCTCATGAATTTCTGGTTTGTGTTTTTTTATGTAATAATGAACGCCTGCTGCAACTGCAAGAGTTCCGGCAGCTAGAAACGGTATAAAATATTTATTTTTAAAAATGGATTTTGCGGTTTCGGAAGCTTCCTGAGCGGTTTCTGAAGCTGGCGCTGTTTCCTTTGAAACTGTTTTTTCATTTAATATATCGCGGTATTTTACAATCAGCTTATATAATTGAGGGTTAGTATTATCATAGCCTTTGGCTTTGAAAATTCTTTCAAGGCTATCCATTTTGTTCGCACCCCACCCTGATTCTACAGCATCGTGATATTGTTTTTTCCAATCATATCGAATTTTGTGAGCATAATTTTCTGTTGGTGTGTCTTCACAATTGAAGGAATGCTTATCAAACCTGACATTATATCCAAAGTCGTCCATGAAGAATGACATTGTATGTTTTGCCATCATGTGTTCTGCGGATTTTGTTTTTCTATATTCAACCGGGTCTTCTAAAAGCTTTTCGTCCATATTGAAAATTTTTGCAAGTGGGGCAATTGAATTCTTTTTGGGGTGTTCATAAATTATTTTATCGCCTGCTTTTTGGGGATACGGGATATCATTTGCAATTTCTCTGATTGGCTGATGGTCATGATTGCCGAGTCCGATAATAAAATTATCAGCACCAAAATTGCGTTTTAAAAAAGCGTCATTTGAAGCCCAATTGTCAGACATGTACATTGAGCTGTAAATCTTTACGCGATTTTGAAGAGGTTCAATCATTTTTCCGTTCTTTTCCCATTCAAAATCACCAGGTCCGGCCTCGACTTCCCATATTATGTTTTTGGGGTCAAAATCGTTTCCTTTCACTTCTTTTACCCAGTTTTCAATGAGGTTCATTATTTTATCACCGAAATAGGGCTTTTTTATTTCCGATGGATTATAGTTTTTAAAAAGTCTTGGCTGAATATATGCCCAGCCGACATCCATGCGGAGCATGTCATATCTGCGTGCAAAGTTTTGAATTTTATATTTCATATATTTGTGAGCATCGCATGAAGGGTCCAGGATTTTTTCAATATTTGGCGTTGAAAGCACCCAACCCATATTCCAATCAAGCTCAAAAGCAAAAGGTCGAGCTTTTACTTCTTCCGGGGTTGCTCCTATTAGACAATCACCGCAAGATTTAACGCCTATTGAATGCAGAAATTCATTACCTTTGGCATGGTGTTCGTCAGCTAAAAATTGTTTGAACTTGAAAAAATCACCTTTGTCTTTGTATAAAAAGTCAATCCATTCTGAGTTTTCTTTTATATAATTTTTATAGCGTGTTTTGAGAGGATGAGAATCTATTAGGCTCTCAAATTTTTTATAGGCTTTTTTCAAAGCTTGGTTTTGTCCTCCGTTTTCATCCATAATGTTGTTAAAATTTGCAAATCTGTCTTTGTCAGGGCGTTTGTTTGAAGAAACTATTTCTTTAACATCTTCTTTAGTAAGCAAATTTGCATATTCATCAGTTGTTAAAAGCTGAGGATTTATATTTTGGTCACCCAAAGCTATAGATGTACTTTGATAGTTACAGAAAAAATTATTTGCATAAGGTGTAATCTGACCGGGAGGCAAGTCTTCTCTGACATTAAACCCCAGCATTGAGTGCAAGTATTTTATATATTCCTGGGTTGTTTTGTCTGTCAAATGCCCGATACCTGTATTCATTTCCGGACTTTGAGGCAGGCTTTGCGTCGGCATAATAAAAATATAATTTCCGGTTTGTCCTACGATTTTTTTACCTTGTTCAAGAACATTTTCATACTCTTTTAATTCTTCATTATTTAGCATTCGTCCAAAATTTACATCACGACTTACAGGTGTAATTTTCATTGAAACTCCTTGTTTAAATTTCTCTTAATTTATACGCGAAAACAAAATTATAATAATTTTTTCTTATTGTATTATAAAAATAAATAAATTATATCATTTCATTTTTAAGTTTTTTCTTAACATCAGAAAGCGGACCGTTGTTTGGTGTTCTAAGGTTAATATAATATTTTTTTGCATAAGTAAACGGAAACTTTGGAATCCAGGTTGCTTTTGTGAATATAGTTATGGTATCAGCCCCCTGTGAAAGCATTAATTCATCGATAGTCTGCTCATAGGCGGGAGAAATAGATGAAAAAAGTTTGATAAAGTAGTCAGTTGCGGTAACAACTGAATATCCTGTTGCAGGTAATGGATTTGCGAGAACTTCTGTTATTTTAAAGTTTTCATTTTCTTTGATATGCTGAATATCAGCCGGAAGTGTCAGAGTATCTGCTGTTACCTGTTCGATTTCGTACCATTTGCCGTTGTATTCAATACGCATGATGTTTGGCTTTGGCATGTAAATATCATCAAATTTATTTTCTAAAAGAGGTTTTCCTTCAAAATCAACAACACCGTATTTGAAATCTTTGTAAGTCAAAAACATGCCGCCAAAAAGCAAATCAATTTTTGTATAAACAGGCTTCACAACAATTTCGCCGTATTGGTTATAAATTCCATAGTCATTGTCGTTACCTAGTTTTATAAATTCTCCGAGAACTCTTTCTGCATGCCTGTATTTTGGTTTGATTAAAATATTACCATCACAATCCATAAGTCCGAAACGGTTTCCTTTTTGGATAATCCATGAAGTTTCGCCAAGCCTGATTATCTTTTTGTAGTCGGCGTCGGCTATAATATTGCCGAAATTATCTTTCAGACCGAACTTGTTTTTCTCGCTGAAAACTGTTACATCAGACATTTTATGTGTCGTTTCAGTAATTGCAAAAGCCGGATTTGCATATGCAAAACAAATTAATAAAATCAAAATAACATACTTCATAATTTTATATTAGCATAAAATTATTTTATGTTATAATATTCTTAGGAAGAGATAATGAAAATTGATAAAAAAGTTAAACTTTTAATAGCAGGAACTATTACCGCAGCTTTTTTAGCAGCCGCTCCATTTGTTTTGTATCTCGAAGTTTTGCCGCATGCCGTTGCTAGTCCAAAAACAACTGCTTATGTTTCAAAAGTTTTAAAAAAACATGCCGGTGTGGATTTGGTAGTAAAAAATGCCCGACTTGATACCTCTTTAACTCCTGTTTTAGGATTTAATGTTGCTAAAGTTTCTCTTTCTAAAGACAAAAAAGAAGTTTTTAACCTTGAAAATTTCGGTATTGAGCTTTCTCTATCGGAAATTTTTAAGAAACGTATTATTATCAACCAGTTGGGTGCTGATTATATTTTTGCTGATATTGATGCTTTGTCCTCTCTTATGCCGGCGGCTGAAAAAGGACCGGATAAAAAAACAGAGTTTGATTGGGATATTGATTTGTTCAGTGCGAAAATGTTTGTAAAAGAATGCCTTTTTACATACAAGGCTAACGATACATCAATAAGATTACGCGGAAAAGATTTCGAAATTAATAATCAGGATGCAAAAAATTATATTCATTTCAAATTCTTTACTGAATTCGAGAAAAATAATAAAAAAGTTATAATTGCGGCTGCTGACAGAGATACAATTTATATTGAAAACCACAAGATTAATGTTGATAACTTTGCATTTTTTATAAACCGTTCAAAAATAACAGTTAACGCATATGCAGATAATAAAAAGCAGTATTATTTGGAAGCTGCTGCAAATAACTTCAATATAAAAGACATTATTGAAATTATTGAATCAAATCTGATTATTAACAACGGAAGCGAAATGCTTGCTGGGTTTAAGGATTTGAATGGAAGCTTTAATTCAAAAATTGTTATTGCAAATAATAAAATTGATGGAAAAGTCACATTGAATAATTTTTCATGCAAACTTATTCCGCTAAATAATCTTCCGCTTAAACTCAATTCCGGAATGGCTTTGATTAACAACAAGGACATAATATTAAAAGATGTTGTTGGATATTACGGTTCCGGCAAAGAAAATTCTCTTAACATATATGGTGGAATTTACGATTATTTTAAAACTGCAAAAACCGTCATAACAACTGATGCAACTGTTACAAACGAGTTTGCAGCTCAATATCTTTCAAAAGTTGTAGGATATCCTTTCTCGATAATAGGAAAGGGCGGCGCTCGTATTGTTTTTGAAGCTTTGGGGACAAAGATGGATTTGACCTTCTTATGCAAACTGGCTAAAGGTTCAGATTTCCTTGTTGACGGTGCATCGTTGAGTCCTGCTTCATACGATAGGGCGGCTAAAGCTGTTATGCATTTTGAAGGGGATAATATAAACATTGAAACCATAGATTATTATATTGCAGAAGTTATTGATAAAGGTTCTAAACTTCAACCAATACTTACTCTTGATGGCAATGTAAGAATTACTGACGGCTTTATAAGAGATTTAGGGTTTAATATTCCAAAACCTCTTCCAAGTGAATTTCTTAATATTTTTATGCAGCAAAAAGTTTTTAGAAAAGGTACGATTGCCGGAAATCTCCGTTATATTAACACGGGTGCTGTACCAAAAATAAAAGGAGATATGACGCTTAAAGATATTAGAATTCCAGCCCAGCGTCTATTTATAAAAGAAGCAAAACTTCAAACAAATAAAGACTCTATAATTTTGAGTTCTAACGGAAGATACCGGCGTACTTCTTATGATGTCAGCGGTAATCTTTTGAATGAAATCAAGCTTCCGATTGTTGTAAACAGTATCAAACTCAAAATTGATGAGCTTGATATTGAAAAAATTATGGCCTCATTCAACCGCCAGTATGCAAGCACTGAAATTAATAAAGCTGCGTTTACATCAGTTAAAGATATGGATGATGATGATGACAGCGATGTTGTTGCATTTAATCCCGGCATGCTCATCATTAAAGAATGTATTTTCAATGTTGTTAAAGGTTCATATAAAGGTATTGATTTTGCAAATCTTGTTTCAAACCTTAGTCTTGATAAAAATGGAGTGTTGAAGGTTGAGTCAAATAAATTTGATATTGCAGAAGGAATTTCCTCTGCAAAAATTGTTTGCGATTTGAAAAAGCATCTTTATTCAGTAAGACTTGGTATTAAAGATGTAAACAGCGATATTATGGCAACCTCGCTTCTGGCTTTAGAACGTGAAATTTCAGGCAAAGCAAGCGGTTTAATTGAACTAAATACAGATGACAGTATGAAACTTAACGGTTCAATTAAATTTGCTATCAAAAACGGAACAATTCAAAAAATCGGGCTAGTTGAATATGTTCTAAAATTCACAGCTCTTTTCAGAAATCCGCTGGCCATGATTAGCCCTGCAACATTTATGGATTTGGTTAATGTTCCGGAAGGTAAGTTTGAAAAAATTTCAGGCGAGTTGTTTATGAAAGATAATGTCGTTGAGCGTATGAAAATTCAATCTTCAGCAGCCCAACTAAGCTCTCTTATTGTCGGCAGATTTGATTTGGAAAGCCGTGATGCTTCTTTAAGAATTTATACAAAAATGAGCAATAGAAATAAAGGTTTTGCAGGCGCGTTACGTAATATTTCTTTAAATAGTCTTGCTAACAGAGTTCCGTTAAGCGGCCGCAACGACAGTAACTATTATGCAGCCGAACTTTCTCTGCTTCCGGAAATTGACGCGGATGAAAAAGATTGTCAGGTATTTTTAATAAAAGCTGACGGCGATGTTGAGCACAATAACTTCTTATCATCTCTAAAACGTATTAAATAAAATTTTAACTGTCAAGCTGGCTGTTTGATTTTAATCTGATTACGTTATTTTTAATTTTCAGGTATCTTTCGCATTGCTTAACCCTGTCGTAACCGAGCATTATGCCTAATATAAAATCCTGTTCGGCAGTAAGTTCATTAAGTTTTGGACTAAATGTTTTGACAACGTCAACGCATTTTTTTTCGCCAAAATATACATTTATTTTGCCGTTGTTTATGTCGTGGATTACATAATCTATATTTTCGTTATTAAGCCGTTTTTCTATAGAATCTCTATATTTTGCTTTTTCTGTTGTTAGAATTAAATTTCGTATACCTTTTTTATATTCATAGATATGATGGTGGAATACTCGTAAGTCCGAATATTCAGTTAATTTTGCCGCGTTTGAAACCTCTTTTGCGTTAAAATTCTGTTTGTAACCGTTTGTTTTATTTAATATACTTAAAGGTGTGTAAAAATTAATTCTCATATGTTAGCTCCGACTAACTTTATGGTAGCATATTTATAGATTGTGTCAAGCCATTTTTTGTATATAATTTTAAATAACCAGGAGAATTAATATGAAATCCAAAGAAATTCTTGAAAAAATGGTTGAGGATTATAGCAAGCTTAAAGAAGTTGAAGCCATTGCTCTTGGCGGATCCTCTGTTGTAAAAAATGATGACGTATCATCAGATTATGATATTTATATTTACTGTGAAAAGGAACCTCAGGTTGCAGCGAGAAAAGAAATCGCTGAAAAGTATTCAGACAATCCGGAAATAGATAACCATTATTTTGAAACCGGAGATGTTTTTTATTTGAGAGAAACAGGTAAGCCCGTTGATGTTATGTATCGAACGCTTGAAGGCATAAAAGCTAATATCGATTGGGTTTGGATTAACTGTAATGCTTCGTTGGGTTATACAACCTGCTTTGTTGACAATGTTAACAAGTCTAAGATACTTTTTGACAGAAATGGCAAATTTAGAGCAATTCAGGAACTTACTGAAACTCCATATCCAGAAAAGCTTGCAAAAAATATAATCCGTAAAAACTTTCTTTATCTTAAAGACGTTATGTTTTCGTATTATGACCAGCTTGAGTCAGCCGTTAATAGAAATGATTTTGTTAGTATAAATCATAGAATATCAGCTTTTCTGGCAAGTTATTTTGATATAATTTTTGCATTGAACAGGGTTTTAAATCCTGGAGAAAAGAAACTGGTCGAATTTGCAATTAAAAATTGTAAAATTCTCCCAAAAGATTTTGAAAAAGGTGTAAATTTTCTATGTACATGTAGTACTGCACTGAAACTTACAACCGCAGATAAAATTGTTGAAAATTTACGAAAAATTGTAGAAGTTGAATTTTAAAGATGGAAAAATCCGTAAAATAAAAAATCAGGAAACTTATGAAAATAATAATTATTTTAAAGATTTTATTTGGGAGTTTATTTCTGTTTATATCTTTAAGCGCTTGCGCAATTGAAGAACCTTCAGTTCAAGAAGGGGCAGTGCTTTCGTTAGATGAATGTGTAAGTGTCGCAATTAATAACAGTCCTGTAATTAAAGGAAAAGCTTACAATCTTCAAGTTGCAATAAGTAACGTTGGAATTGCAAAATCCGCTTATTTTCCAAATTTAGGATATGATGCGGGTATTTATCAGGATTACAACTCCAACAAAAATTATAACGGTTCCTCAAATAGAGAACTTCCGCAAGTAAATGTTTATTTGAGCCAGCTTTTATGGAATTTTGGTAAAACGAATTCTATTATAAGGATGGAAAGATTTTACAAACTTGCTTCCGAATATGAATTTTTGGATAGTATTTGTAATACCATTTACGATGTAAAAATACATTATTATGCGCTTCTTAAAGCTCAGTCGGAAGTTGAAATAGCTAAAAATAATGTTTACTTAAATGAAGACCATCTTACAAAAGCTCATGAACTTTCACTAAAGGATAAAAATCGCAAGGCTGATTATACAAATGCCAAAATAAATCTCAGCGAGGCAAAAATTCTACTTCTTGACGCGCAAAATAACTATGACCTTGCTCTAGCGGATTTGGCAAATTCTTTATATATTGCACCGGCGCCGGAGTTCAGCATACAAAAAGTAGATACGTTTAATTTTTCGGATGTTTATATGCCTGAAAGTATTTTGACAAAGCCAACAGACGATAAAAATATTATTGACGTTGCGTTAAAAACGAAAATAGAAAAAAATGAAACCTCTAAAATTAAAAAGCTTCCTTATACTATGAACGATTCATTTTCTATTGCGGAAAAAAACAGTCCTGATTTATCTGTTCTAGATGCAACTCTTTCAGCAATGAAACAGTCGTTAATTGCAGTCAAAAGACAGTATTTCCCGGATTTAACAGGAAATGTTGGTTATGGTTTTAATAATACGCGAGAGTATTCTAACAGCAGTCTTATGATGTCTGTGAATATGTCTTCTGCAGTTAATATAAAACAGCTTAAACATGAAATTGACCGAGCTGAGGCAGAGGTTAATATAGCTGCCAATGATATTGAAAAATTTAGACAAAATTTATATTTTGCGGTGAAAAAAGCCTTTTTAAATGTTTTGCGTTCGGAAAAACAGGTAAAATCTTCTGAGCAGAAGTTAATACAGTCAAAAGAAAATTTTGATCTTGTAAACTCTGCTTATAATGATGAAGAAGCTGATTATATTGCGTATCAAAAAGCTCGTGAAGACTTTAATAATTCTAAAATTCACTATGTAAAAATGCTTTATGAATATAATACTTCACTTGCAAATCTTGAAATTGCTATGCATACTCATGTTGACAATCTTCATGAAAGGGCTGAGCATGCCATGCAGTACCATTATAAAGATTTATTAAAGAAACTCGATGCTTCACTAGAATGTGATGGTCATGAGCATGAACATATAGATGAACCTGAAAATTAAGAATAAAAAAGAGCAGTTTGTAGCTGCTCTTTTTTAATAGATTTTACCATTACTCAATGGTGAGTTTTCTGTTATGTGATTTTTCTGCTTGTATTTTTGGAGCTGTAATTTTCAATATACCATGTTCAAGCTTTGCAGTCGTCTTTTCAACATCAATATCAATTGGGAAATATACAGCTCTTGAAAATTCTCCGTATCTGAATTCGGATTTTCTATAAGATTTAGTATTTTCTTCATTTTCAGCTTCTTTTTTGGCATTTATAATAATTTGGTTTTTGTCAATGTCTATATCTAAATCTTCTTTTTTTACTCCCGGAAGTTCAGCTTTAACTTTATATTCGGAATCTTTTTCTTGAATTTCAACCGGAATAGAAAGTTTATCCATATCTTCGGTGAATATATATTCAGGGAAAAGACTGTCAAAATTTCGGTTTAATATTGAGCTGATTTCGTCATTTACAGTTTTGATAAATCCGTCCGGTGATTTTTTAATTAAGAATTTCATAATTTGCTCCTTTCAGTTTTTTATCTTTAAACTTTTATCTTCAACACTTATATTATTGCTCTGAAATTCATAAAAGCTTCTATAATTAACTAAAATTTAACAATTTTCATATAAAAAACGAAGGTGAGAATTTGATAATCTGTATGCAAAGGTATGTAACATGAACATTACAGCTAAGTATGCAGAAGATAACCGCAGTTGGAGCGCCCATGGCGCGGAAACAACGGGTGATAAGTCCTAACTATAATCTTCTAATAATTAAATAAATGCCGAAGGCGGGACTTGAACCCGCACAGATTTCTCCATACGCACCTGAAACGTACGTGTCTACCATTCCACCACTTCGGCGTAAATATCTATTAACTTTTAACTGTACCCTTAAGCATCGTTGTGGTGGAAGTGCGCCGCTTACGCTAGCACGTTCCACGACGGAACGAACGAAAACGATACTCAATCGTTTTCTTACTTTTTTCTGCCAATAGTGTTCCTACCACTTCGGCGTAAACATTTATTAAATTTTAACTGTACTACTCAATAACTATAACATAAATTTATCTATTATTCAACAAAAAAGAGGTTGATAAAATCAACCTCTTTTTGTTTATTTTATGTGACTTAGTCATCTACACCTGTTGTTGAAAGATTTTCATTTTCAATGTAATTAGTGTTCGCGTAATATTCTTCTTTAGGCTGTCCGCCATCATCTTTTAATAAGCTTAAGTATAATAACTTGTTGGCTGTTGCTTGGTCAAGGTCAACGAACTCAGCTCCGGCTGTTACATCTGATGCTGAAACAATTTTTACATTTGCGTTCACTTCAACATCACCATATTGTATATGGACAGGTATAATATCACCGACTTTTAGTGACTTGTTATGAGTTAACTGAACGCCGCCTCTTGATATGTTCAGAAGACCGCCAACTTCCGGTGAGGATTCAAATACAACCGGGTTTTGGTTTGTTGTAATATCGAATCTGATATTTTGTCGTTTGTCGATTACTGAAATATAATCGTTATATTCTTTTTTCCAAGTTTGCTTGGCGGCATCCATATCAGGGAAGTCCGGAGTTGGGGTTGGTGGTATAGGTTCAGGACCGTCATCATCATCGCCAGGGATTGGACCGTCATCGTCGTCATCATCATCGCCAGGGACTGGACCATCATCGTCGTCATCATCATCACCAGGGACTGGACCATCATCGTCGTCATCATCATCACCAGGGACTGGTCCGTCATCGTCGTCATCACCTGGAACCGGAACTACTAGGTCATCGCCAGTTTCTTTATCTGGGTCAAATGTTGGGTCATCTTTCTGACCGCTGCCGCTTTCACCCGGATCATAACCATCATCAGGTTCTCCATCACCGTCAAGATCTGCATAATAGTAATCTCTTTCAATAGGATTTCTTCCAATTTCAGTTACATCATCGGGTCTTACAGCTTTACCTCTGATAGATACATCAGTATTAGGATCTCCGGCATTAACTAATTTGTTGGTGTGGTCATCTTTTGTTACAGTAGTTAAGCCTTGCGGGTTGTTAGGATCATCATATCTGTGTTTACCCATGTTGAAGTAGTAACCTCCGACATAGGCGTTATCAGCCGTAACGGTTACATCCTGGTCGAGTCCCGGGTGGCTTGTTGAACCTTTACCGTTAATTGTACCATTTTTAATTACAATTGTTGAGTTTGGTGTGTGGTTCGGGTTTTCAACAGTTCCTAAATCAAGAGCTTTAATATTGGCTCTTTCCGGAACGATTCCGTCATAGTTTCCGTAGTAATCTCCTGTTTCAGCATATCTTGAAGGTGCTCCACCAAGGTTTTCAATGTAGATTTCAGGGCCTCTGTTTACAACATTTACTTCATCTTGGGCTGTGATATCACGAATGTAGGTATTTCCGGAAAATTCAGCATTGACAGAGCCTGTTCTTGATGCAATCGTACATACATTTGTATCATTTTTAGTTCCATCAGCATTATCAAGTCCTTTGATATTTACATCTCCGATGGCGAGGAATTCAACGCCGCCGTTTGCTGAAATTTTTGGTGTATCGTAAAGTTCATGCGGTTTTGAAGCATCATCGTTTTCATTTGCAATGTCAACAGTTGCACCGGTCTGAATAAAGGTTAGTTTGTTATCTTTATTTTCGCCGATATTACCGCTTGCAATAGCTGAAATGGCATTACCTTTAAGGTTTGGATCAACTGTATTGTCATCTGCTGTGTTTATAATGTCGTATGCTGTCGCACCTTTATTTAATTTATCATCAGCAAGAAGGATTACTTTACCATCAGAATGGATTTTATTAACATGCATATCCTTATCTAAGCTTGCAATATTAATAAGCGCACCGTTTCCTTTACTGTATGCGGTAATACTTCCGTCAACTTCGGTATTAATTGATTTTGTCAAATCTCTTTCGCCAGGGCCTACGCCGGTACAAATTCCGCCATCACAAAGCCCAAGGTCTTCACCAATAGAACCGTTAAGTACGTCCATATTTAAATCAGCTTTGTTTGTTGTTCTGATTAAAGTTTTTGGAACGCCGTAATTTAAAATGTTTCCATCTGTAACTTTAATATTAACATCCGCATCTGAATCAATGTTAAATTCAGTAGTTTCATGGCCGATTACCATGTTTGAATCTTGGTTAACGAAATTTACTTTTCCGTTAGTATTTTGGTGTTTTACAATACCTTGGATATGCATTCCGTTAGTACCTTTATTGGTAACATTTAACTCGGAACCTTTTGAGTTAATACGGCCGGTTGAAGAAATCAGCAGCTTGTTGTTTTCGTTGTATAAATCAGCAGTTCCGCTATTGTTGTTAACAGTACCATCAATTGTAAAGCCGCCATCTCCGGTGTTGTTCATATCAAGGGAAGCACCACTGTTTTCAACAAGTCCGGTATCGGTTACGTGTAAACCGCCGCCCATGTTGTTGATTTCAGTGCTTCCTGCGGTAGACTCAACAGTTCCTGCGATATTTAAACCTTGGTTACCACTGTTTGACATAAGTAATTTTGTTCCGGCGTTAGAAACACGACCGCCGTTTAGAACATTTAGGCCTGCATCGGTATTAATGTTTGATATACCGGCTTCTCCGGCATTATTATCTACAAGCCCTGCAATATTAAGCCCGCCTGCGCCACTGTTTGTCATTGCAAGTTTTGTGCCATTTGAAATTACCTGCCCGCCTGCATTTACATTGAATGCACCTGCTTCATTTGTTAATGTTGCAATGTTTTTATTATTTTGGATTGTTCCGTCGACAATAAATCCGCCATTGCCTTGGTTTGTCATATTTAAGGCATCACCGTCAGACTGAACAAGCCCGCCGGTTTTAACATTTAAACCGCCTTCGGTATTTAAAATGTTCGCAGTTCCACTGTTGTTAAGGACTTTACCCTCAATATTAAGCCCATCAGCTCCATTATTAGTCATATCAAGGCTTGTTCCATTAGAGGTTACTGTTCCGTCAGCATTAACGTTCAGGCCGCCAGCGGTGTTTAATAAATCTGCCATACCTTCATTATTAAGCACGCTGCCGTCAATATTAAAGCCACCCTGACCTCTATTGGTCATATTTAAAGCGTCGCCGTCAGACTGAACAAGCCCGTCTGTTTTAACATTTAAACCGCCTTCGGTATTTAAAATATTCGCAGTTCCACTGTTGTTAAGGACTTTACCCTCAATATTAAGCCCATCAGCTC
>URXT01000031.1 GCA_900551915.1 uncultured bacterium | reverse complement strand
TATTTGATTATAGTTTTATTTAAGAATACCTTGCCGCATATTTTTTACTCCTTTTTTGGAATGATGCTATTATATCACATTAGTTTTAGGAAAGAAAGTACCTAAAAGAAATTTTTCTTCCCCTTATATGTAACAATCATACCGACTTTCTGGCGTTCAGAATGGTTTCTGCTGTCTGCTGTGGTGTTTGGTTGGAATTGTCCAGCCAAAAGCCGATCCGTGGTGTTGTCTGCATAAATGTATCGTATAAGGTTTCAACCGTAAAGCCGGAATAGCCTGTTTTCTCCCTGTATCGTTCCCTTCCTTTTATTGTTTCCACATCTGGACAAAGAACGACAACCTCAACAGGGTATTTATGCGGCACAAAAAATATGTACATGTAACTAATTCAACACATTTATAATTTGAATAGGGACATTATAGCATTTACTAAATACAAATTCAATGTATACGGAAAGAAAGATATAAGGAGTGGGAGGGATTCCGCCGTAGTCGGCATTGTAGGAAAATCCAAAAGTTTAGATTTTCTCAAAATGCTTATCTTTTGGTCTTTGGTTCGGAATAGTGTAGTGCTGGCGGTCTATCTATTGTTTTCGGTTGCTTGCTTCTTTACCGTACATGAGCATTATATCTTGGCTTCTCAAGAGGTTACTTCCGATTTATCAAAATTGGCAGGTAATTTTGAAAACCAAGGTACTCTAAATCTTCAAGGTGGATTAACCAGTGATATTAAAGGAAACGGTACAACCGTTCTTCAAAACGATATCACTCTTGCAGATGATAGAACAATTGAGGGCACATTGAATGCAAATGATAAAAATATCAATATGCAGGATTCTTCGAAAAATTATACAACTTTAACGGTTAAAAACTTGGAAGGAATTGCTAACTTGCAAATTGATTCAAGCCTTTCTGACGGTCAGACAGATAAAATCCTTACATCAGCAGATTCCCTATCAGGTGCAATTTTGAACCTTACGTCGGTTAATGTTACATCTGATGCTAATAATACAGGTTTGACAGAAAATATTATTACTTACTTAGAAGGAAATACAAATAATATACAATTCCAATTAAACGGAGCTGATAATGGTACACTTACAACCTATACAGGTAATTATGAATACGTATTCAATTTAGGTGCTGCAGGTAAATTAGATGTTACAAAAACCGCTTCAACTGTTGGTTTGTCTAAATTTATCAATGGTACTGATGGAATTACAGGTAACACTTTCTCACTAACAGAAGATACTTTTGTAACTCAAGACGGTGCAATCGGTACAACTAATAGAGATGCAGGTGCTACAACCCTGACTTTGAATATTAATGAACATACCCTATCAGGCAAGGGAACAAATGACTTTGACGGTATTACCGTTGCAAAAGACTATACATTGAATGTCAGCGGTAAAGATGAAGCAAATCAAGGTACAATTACAAACTTTGATACCGCATTAACAAATAATGGAACATTAAATGTTTCAAATATTGAATTTAAAAATAATAATAAAGATATTGTAAACGCAGGAACTTTAAACCTTGCAGGAGTAAACACTCTTGAAAAAGGTATTGAAGGAAACGGCTCAACAAATATAGTATCAGGAACAACCACAAATAGCGGTGCGATTGCACAAAATACAGTATCAATTGCAGACGGTGCAACGCTTAACACTGATGCAAGCGAATTAATCACAAGTGCAGGTGTTACAAACGCCGGTACTTTACAATTTACAGGCGGAGAAAATGCTAACGCTATAACAGGTGGTGGTACAACTCAAATTTTAGGCGATGTTATAAATAATGCTTTAATTTCTCAAACAATTGATATTACAAGCGGTTCATCGCTAAAAACCTCAGCCGATAATATTGGCGGTGCTGTTCAAAACGCAGCAGAACTTGAAATTACAGGCGGAAAACTTGCTTATGATGTTACAGGCACTGGTAATGTAACCGTAAGTGGTGAATTAACAAATAATGCAATTTTAGAGGCAAATTTACTTACCTTGAATAGCAATATTTTAGGTACTGGTGATTTGAGCCTGAGTGGTATGAATGATATTTCAGGTAACACAAATATAATTTCGCAAAATTCGATAACAAATACAGGTGATTTAACAGCAAATGTTGGTCAAATCACTTTAACAGACGGTATGACAAATAACAGTAACTTGAACTTAAAAGGCGGAGTTGATTCTGCGCTTGAAAATAAATTAGCAATTTCAGGCTCAGGAACTACAACATTTACCGATAAAGTTAATAACACAGCAAAAATAGAACAAGCTGTTATTAATAACGGTGAATTAACTTCTTCTGCTGACAATATTACTGGAACTGTTGATAATACTGGTACTTACAATATTCAAGGCGGAACTATTGCGAGTGCTATTTCAGGAAACGGCATAATTAACATTTCTGATGCAGTAACATCAAATGTTCAAAATACTTTAACAGGCGAGGTTAATATTCTTGAAAATGCAACATTGGCTCTTGGCAGTGGTCAAACTGAATTGTTTGCAAATGCAAGCAGTGTAAATGCTCAAAATGGTTCAACAATTAACTTGATTAACGGTTTATCTGCAACAACAAATATGGATAATCTGGTAATTGCTGCTGGTGATAATGTTAATTTGCAAATTGATTGGAGAGATGTTTTTGATTCAACTTCAACAGATGTAAACGGTAATTTGAGCCTTAGCAAAGTTGATTTAACCTCGACAAACGGTACGGCTGATAATTATACTTTAACAAGCAATTTGAAGGATAAACTCAGCTTAGGTCAAAATATTGAACTTGCAGCAAATGAAAACTCAAATAATTATATTGCTTATGATTCAACAACCGGCGCTTTACATTCAAGTAAAGAAACTCTTGTAAGCGCAGTTTCAACAAGAAATGAATCAAACAGAGTATATCAAATGGTAAAAGACGAAGAAGTTTCATCCGCACTGGGTACAATGGCAGGTATTGATTCAACTCTTATCGCAAATGGTGCAGGAAACGAAATTAAAGGGAATGATAATGCAGGTGCTAAAATCGACGCCGGCAATACGCTCACATTTAATAACATAAAAAACATTGACGGATTTAAAGATGACCTGTTTGCAACAAACGAAGGAACAATTAACCTGTCTAATGTTACTTTGAGCGATAAAATACAAGGCTCGGGTGTTGTTAATGTTAACGGCAGTTCGACAATCAATAATTCAATCACAAATACAATAAATCTGAACTCAGGATATTTAACTCTGGGACAAATGGGAGATTTGTCTCAAGCTGCTTCACTTGTTGCTAATGGTGGCGGTTTGAGTTTGCAAAACGGTGCAATTCAAAATACAAATCTTGGAAATCTTATACTAAATAACGATTTGGATTTAAGACTTGACGGTAACTTTGCAAATCAAACACTTGATACAATAACTGCAAATAATTTTGAGGCTAATGGAAACAACATTAATATCTCAAATATTAACGTATTAAGTGCAACAACTCAAAAATCCTTCTCAATGTCACCATTAGGTGAAGGCATGGATAGTGCAGTAAGAGACGCTCTTGCTGGTGCCATTCAATACACTGGAAGTGACATAACTTATGGTTCTATATATAAATATACTGCAAATTATGATCCAACAACAGCTATGTTTAACTTTGGGCTTGTTGGCGGAGGCGGCTATGACAGCTTTAACCCTTCTGTATTGGCAGCTCCTGTTGCAGCACAACTCGGCGGATACTTAAATCAATTAAATGCTTATGATAACGCATTCCGTAATATGGATATGTACATGTTAATGACAAAAGAACAACGTCAAGCAATGAAGATGCGTAATAAATATGCCTCAATTGCTAACAATAACATAGTATTTGATCCTACAGTCAGTCAATATGAAAATAAAGCTGGATGGTTTAGACCTTATGCAACATTTGAAAATGTGCCTTTAAATAACGGTCCAAAAGTATCCAATGTGGCTTATGGTTCATATTTTGGCGCGGATTCCGAACTCTATGATTTAGGTCATGGATGGGATGGTATGTGGAGTGTATATGGAGGATATAATGGCTCTCATCAATCTTATGATGGTGTTAGCATATACCAAAACGGCGGAACTTTAGGTGCTGTTGGTATGGCATACAAAGGCAATTTCTTCACTGGCTTAACTGCAAATGTTGGAGCTAATGCAGGCGAAGCAAGCACAATGTTTGGTCGTGAAGACTTTGCAATGTTAATGACTGGTATAGCATCAAAAACTGGTTATAACATTGAACTTGCTAAAGGTAAATTTATAATTCAACCTAATTTCTTGATGTCATATTCATTTATTAACACATTTGATTATAGAAACGCAGCAGGTGTAAGTATTGATTCAGATCCATTACATGCTATTCAATTGGAACCGGGTATTAAATTCATTGGTAATCTTAAAAATGGATGGCAACCATATGCGGGTGTGAGCGTTGTATGGAATATTATGGATAGAACTCACTTCACTGCTAATGATGTATCACTTCCAAATCTTTCAATTGATCCGTTTGTTAAATACGGTGTGGGTGTTAGAAAATCCTGGGGTGAAAGATTTACAGGATTCTTGCAAGCTTATATTACTAATGGCGGCAGAAACGGTGTCGGCTTGCAATGTGGTTTCAGATGGGCATTAGGTAAAGTTAAATCAAATCCTATAAAAGCTAGTGGTAGTATTCCTGAGTTACCAAAAGCTCAAGTAACATTAAATAATATAAAATAGTATAGTAGCAGAGAGGTTAGTTCCTACTTTGTATTTAACAAGGAGAAAAAAATGAAAAAACAAATTACAACATTAACAATTGCAGCAACAGCATTTATTATGGGGCTTGGTATCAATAATTTTGCAATGTCAGATGTTCCATCAAATTATAAGGTAGCTGTTGTAGATGTAAATGCAGTAGTTCAAAAATCTGCTCAAGTACAAGCATTAAAAAAGGAACAGCAAGAAAAAATGCAAGAACTCCAAAAATGGCTTGAAACCGTAAGAGCTGATGTACAAAAGCAATCAACCAAAGAAGGCAAAGAAAAGCTTGTTAAAAAATATGATGCTGAATTTGCAAAAAAACAAGAAGCAATTAAAAAGAATTACGCAGGTAAGCTTCAAGCCATTGATAAAAGCATAAGTGCAACAATAGCTGCTGAAGCCAAAGCTAAAAGCTATAATTTAGTGCTTTCCAAGGGCGTGGTTTTATACGGAGGAGAGGATATAACTGCAAGTATTTCAAAAATTGTGAAATAATTGCTTTATATTGGATAAAAAGAGTCTCGATAATAGAGGCTCTTTTTGTATAAAATAATTAAGATTTGTACCAAAATAATCAAACTGGAAAACTGGACTTTTTCTGGACTATACGGATAGATTGAGATTTATATATTATCAGTAAGATACGCACCAAATTTGAACTATACGGATAATTTGATTATTTCGGAATAGTCCAGTTCCGCAAACTTTTAAAAATTTTAAAACAAAATCGGAAGTTTTTTCTTAAGGTTGGAATATTATAAAATTTTCTTTAAATAAATCATATCTACCAACCGCTTTTCATTTTCAAAAATTGGGTGCGGGTAGTTATCAATAAAAAAGTTTTTTAGTCTGTGAGTTTCTTGAAAACCTTGTTTTTTATAGAATTTCAAGGTATTGTTATTTTCTCCGGTTCCAAGGATTAAATATTTAAAATTTGTTTTATATTTATTACAGACAAAATTAATCAATGCTGAGGCATAGCCTTTATTTTGATACTGCGTATAAGTTGCAAGATTTTTTATTTCAACGGTTTCCTTATCAATCTCCATAACAGCACAGATTGATGTCAAGATATCATTATCGTACAAAGCAAAAAGTTTTGACGATTCCAGATATTTGTTAATCATTGCTTTATCTTCATCGCCGATTAATAGAATATCCATATAATCTTTTTTATTCGTAGTTATTTCTTTAATTTGCATAAGTTAAATATATCATAATTGATACAAAACCGAAACAAAGGTCGGAAATAGGGGGATAATGCTTTGTTCTCAGAGTTAATGCGTATGTACCCAATGAAATAGAATATTATAAGAAATCCGTATTAAAAACAGGGTTTTATTAATAATGTATTAATGAAAACTTTGCTCATTTGTTTAACATTTTAAATTTATTTTGCCCGAAATAATCAAACTATCTGTAAAATATAATCAAACCATGTGTTCTTTTATATTTAGTGCAGATAAAATTTGAGGGTTTGGGGCTTTAACTTTCAATTGCGATTTTCAGACAGCCCAGGGGTTTTTGTTCAAAAAGCTTGTATGCTTCAACAATGTTTTCAAGCCTGAACCTGTGCGTAATCAGAAAATCAGTTGAAATTTTCTTTTCTGAAATTAGTTCCACTAATTTTTTGCAATGAACCGCGTCAACGCCGCCGGTTTTGAAGGTAAGATTTTTACCGTACATTGAAGGTAGCGGAAGGGTCAAATCCTCTTCATACATTGCAACAACGCCGACTATTGCATTCGGGCGCGCGATTTTCCAGCTCATTTCAAAAGTTTCTTTTGTCCCGGCGCATTCAATAACCCCGTCAGCGCCGCGGTTTTCGGTTAAATGTTTTACTTGTGAGAGAATATCGGATTTGAGAGGGTTGAAGGTGAAATCCGCAAGTCCTTGTGTTTTGGCGATTTGTAACCTGGTTTCGTCAGGGTCGATTGCAATAATCTGTTTTGCACCCATGTATTTTGCGCACATCATCGCGCAAAGCCCGACCGGGCCTGCTCCAATAACTGTAATCGTGTCACCTTCTTTAATTTCGCACATTTCCGCGCCGAAATACCCGCTTGATAAAATATCTCCGACAAAAAGTGCGTTTTCATAAGAAACATTTTCAGGAAGTTTTGTAAGCGCGTTATCTGCATAAGGAACTCTTACATACTCGGCCTGACATCCGTCAATGCGGCAGCCGATTAGCCATCCACCGTTTTGACAGTTGTTTATGCAACCTCGTTTGCAGAAAAAACATTCGCCGCAGAAGGTTTCGCAATTTGCACTTACGCGGTCGCCTACTTTTAAGGTTTTTACCTCTTCGCCGGCCGCAACAACTTCTCCGACAAATTCGTGGCCGAGAATTATATTGTTTTCGGCAGCCGGCACAAAACCTTTTATAATATGTAAATCGCTTGTACAAATTGAAGAAAGTGTTACTTTAACGATTGCGTCTTTCGGGTTGATTATTTCAGGCGTCTTTCTGTCGCAAAGCTTTATACCGCCTTCAAAGTCCTTATTGTAAACAAGAGATTTCATATTGCCTCCAAAATACTGTTTTTTCAAAATTATATCAAAAATATTACTAAATAATAATGTTTTTGTGTTAATTTTTAATTGATAATTTAATCATGCGGATTTACGGGAGGATTTTACGGTGGATTTCAAAATAAACGTTATGAGAATGCTTGATAAACATAAAGTTCAATACAACCATTATTCCTATGCCGACACAGACGCAATCAGCGGAGTTGATGTCGCTAAAGTTCTAAATCAAAATCCCGAAAAAGTTTTTAAAACACTTGTTACGGTCGCAAAATCAGGAAGCCATTATGTTTTTATGATACCTGTTGCAGATGAGCTTGATTTGAAAAAGGCCGCGCTTGCAGTCAATGAAAAATCTGTTGAAATGCTTAAATCAAAACAACTTTTACCTTTAACAGGCTATGTGCACGGCGGCTGTTCGCCAATCGGTATGAAAAAATTCTTCAAAACCGTAATTGACAAATCCGCACAGAATTTTGATACAATAATTTTCAGCGCCGGAAAAATAGGATATCAGGTAGAGATGAAACTTTCTGATTTGAGCCGTGTGATTGACTTTTCGACAGCCGAAATTACTTCCTGAAAATTTTCCTCTATTATTTATGAACATTGGAGAGCACAACTATTTATGATATGATAAATTTAAGGGTAAGCTCCTGTTTGCCGCCACCGACACAGACAAGTTAAGTGGACTAAATCGGAAAGGTGGTGATGAAAAAGTGAAATTCTGTATAACAGAAAAAGCGCTATGGCTTATCTTGTTGATAATCATAGCACTTTATTTCACCAAATAGGGAGTTAAGAAAGGTTCTAAGAGTTAGCGGCTCCTAGAGCCTTTTCCCTATGTTCACATTATTTACGATTTTTCGGCTTTTGTCAAGTATATGCGCGGAAAAATCATCGTTAGGAGCTTGAGTTTTATATAGTTACCTAAAATTAATATACTATACCATCGGCCAATTGACAAAGTGAAGTTTAGTCCTATAGTTTTAATAGGAAATTCTTAATCTTAAATTTTCTGCATCTTTCTTATATAAAAATAGTTACTTTATTCGCAAACATGTTCCAGGGCTTTTTCAAGAACAGTCTTAACATGATGGTCGTCGAGAGAATAGTAAACATTTTTTCCGATTTTGCGGCTTTTGACGAGCTTTGCTGTGCGCAAAACCTTTAGCTGATGCGAAACTGCCGATTTTGTCATTTCAAGAATAACAGCCAAATCGCCCACGCATAATTCTTCTTCTTCCAAAGCCCAGAGAAGCCGAAGGCGTGTGCTGTCACTCATTACTTTAAAAAAATCAGAGAGTTCAAATAACAAATTAATTTTCGGCATGTTTGGCTTAACTTTTTCAACCAAATCAGGATTAATTGCGCCGCAGTCAGTTTTTTTGCTGTTCATAACCTTCCTTTGAATTTATATTGTCTGGACAAATTGTATTATAGCATTAAATGAATAATTGTTCAACTATGTGAACAAAAGTAAAATTATTTTTCTAAAGAATTGACAATTGAACAACTGTTCATTTATAATGAGAATATAGTTGAACAATTATTCAATTGAAAGGCGTTATATGTGCAATCATCATCACGAACATTCCCATGAACATTCACACGGGCATTCCCATGAACACGGAGGCGGGTCAGAGGCTTCCTCTTTAATTAAAATTGCAGCAGCAATTGTCATTCTTATTTCTGCGTTAATGTTAGATTTGTCGGGCATCGCAAGGTTTGCGGTGTTTTTTGCGGCGTATTTGACCGCGGGTTACGACGTTCTTTTGAGCGCCTTCAAAAATCTTTTTAAAGGAAAAGTTTTCGACGAAAATTTTTTGATGAGCATTGCGACTCTCGGCGCTTTTGCGATAAAAGAATACCCCGAAGCTGTTATGGTAATGCTTCTTTACCAAATCGGCGAATATTTTCAGGACAGAGCCGTTGAAAAGTCAAGGGCTTCAATAACTGCGCTGATGGACATAAGACCGGATTTCGCAAATCTCGAAAAAGACGGTAAAATTGAAAAAGTTTCTCCCGAAAAAGTTGCAATCGGGGATATTATAGTTGTAAAAACAGGTGAAAAAATTCCTTTGGACGGAGTCGTTTGTGAAGGCAAGGCTGTTGTAGATACCTCGGCTTTGACAGGGGAGGCTGTCCCGGCTGAGCTTTCAAAAGGTGATAATGCCTTAAGCGGCTGCATAAATACAAACGGCGTCATTAGAATTGAGGTTTCTAAAAGGTTTGAGGAATCAACCGTATCAAAAATCCTTGAACTTGTGGAACATGCGGGTTCTAAAAAAGCCAAAACCGAGAAATTCATAACAAAATTTGCAGGATATTATACCCCGATTGTTGTATTGGGTGCTGTTTTAATTTCCCTTTTGCCGCCGCTGTTTTTGGGTGCTGAATTCAGCGTGTGGTTTGAACGGGCTCTGACTTTTCTTGTAATCTCATGCCCTTGTGCGCTTGTAATTTCAGTGCCGTTGGGATTTTTTGCGGGAATTGGCGGTGCTTCAAAGAATGGAATTTTGGTTAAAGGAAGCAGCTATCTGGAGGCGCTTTCAAAAGCCAGAACCGTTGTTTTTGACAAGACCGGAACTTTGACAAAAGGAACTTTCAAAGTTGTTAAGGCTGCGTCTTGCGGAAATTCTTCGGCTGAGGAGGTTTTACGGCTTGCGGCGATGGCAGAGGCTTATTCAAACCACCCGATTGCGCTTTCGTTGAAAGCCGCATACAGCAAAGAAATTGATAATAACCTTGTCACGGAGGTTTCTGAAATTGCAGGAAACGGCGTTAAGGCAAAGGTTAACGGCGATATTATTCTTGCCGGAAACGACAAAATAATGCAGAGTTTCAAGGTTAATTTCGCGAAAGCGGAAGAAAACGGAACAATTATTTACGCTGCCAAAAACAATGAATACCTTGGCTATATCGTTATTTCAGACGAAATTAAGGAGGAAGCTGCGGCAGCAATCAAGGAACTTAAGGCTTCCGGCTGCAAAACGGTTATGTTGACAGGCGATGCAGAAAATGCCGCAGAATACACCGCTTCTGAATTGGGAATAGATGAATATTTTGCACAACTTCTACCTTCAGACAAAGTCGACAAACTGGAAGAATTAATAGGCCAAAAACCCAAAAATTCAACTGTAATCTTTGCGGGCGACGGAATTAACGATGCTCCGGTTTTGACAAGAGCCGACGCTGGAATTGCAATGGGCGGGCTTGGCTCGGACGCTGCAATCGAGGCTGCTGATGTTGTAATTATGGATGATAAAGTTTCAAAAATAGTTTCTGCAATCAGGATTTCCAAAAAGACAATGTCCATTGTAAAACAAAATATCGCGTTTGCTTTGATTGTGAAAGCTTTGTTCCTGATTGGCGGTGCATTGGGATTTGTCACAATGTGGGGCGCGGTGTTTGCAGATGTCGGCGTTACGCTGATTGCAGTATTAAATTCTATGCGTGCGTTGAGTGACAAAAAATACAATTGATAACTGTAGTTTTTATATTGTCTTGTTTGTTATAAAATCTTTTTGACAGCGAGGTAATATGAAAACGATTAAAATAACTAAAATGCAAGGGCTTGGCAATGATTTTGTCCTGCTTGATTATGAAGAATATGAAAAAACAGGCTTGGCAATGGACGAACTTGCGCGCAAGCTTTGCGACCGCCACTTTGGCGTCGGGGCGGATGGAATGATTATCCCGAATTGTGAGCTGAGGGCGGACAGTCTTGCAGACCCGTTAAACGCGAACAATTCGAACACAAATAACGCCGATATCGGCTGGTATTTTTACAATTCAGACGGCTCAACCGCGCAAATGTGCGGAAACGGTATGAGATGTTTTGCAAAATACGTTTATGACAAAAAACTCGTTAATAAAAAGAAATTCAGCGTCAAAACGCTGGCAGGAGTTATAAAACCGGAACTTCTTGACGACGGCCTTGTGAAAGTCGATATGGGCGCGCCGATTTTAGAAGACGATAAAATTCCGTTTAAAGGAAGCCGAAAACTCAAGGCTTTGGACAGAGAATTCGAGATTTTTCCTGTTTCTATGGGAAATCCCCACTGCATTATTTTTGTGGAGGAAAATCCGCTTAAGTTTGCTGAAACTTACGGGCCGTCAATTGAAAAACACGAGTTTTTCCCCGAAAAAACAAACACTGAGTTTGTAAAAGTTCTTTCGCGTAATGAAGTTGATATGCGGGTTTTCGAGCGCGGCTGCGGAATTACGCTCGCGTGCGGAACGGGTGCATGCGCAACAGTTGTTGCCGGTGTTTTAAATAACTTAACAGAACAAAAGGTTAAAGTAAATCTTCTCGGCGGGTCTGTAATCATTGAATGGCGCGGGTCAGAGCAAAATCTTCAAGAACATGTTTTCATGACAGGAAGCGCCGATTACAGTTTTTTTGCGGATTACATCTTGTAAAAAATTGTATTTCCATGATACTATTGACTCATAGCCAAAATATAAAAGGAGAAAAAATATGAAAACTTATGAATTACTAACTGTATTTAAGCCGAATCTTGATGCAGAAGAAGCAGATAAACAAATCGCAAAATTGAACGAAACTATCGTTGAATTCGGCGGAAAAGTTGAAGCTACAGACAAAATCGGCAGAAAAAAACTTGCTTACGATATCCAGAACTTCCGTGACGGATTTTTTGCAACCTTAACTTTCACACTTCCTGCTGACAAAGTTGCTGAATTAAAAAGACAATTAAGATTAAACGATAATGTTTTGAGAACAATGTTTCTTGAAGTTTCAAAAAAACAAACTGTTTAGTCTTTGTTAACGCCGCAAAATTAAGAAAAAAGAGGAAATTAAATGTCATTAGCAAAATCAGTTGTAACCGGAACAGTTTACAGAACTCCCGAAAAACGTTTTACACAAAACAATGTGGGCGTATCTGCATTTGTTCTGAACATAGGCGATAGAGATGAAATGCTTGTCAGAGTAATTTCAAAACGCAACACCCTTGATGATTTGGTATCATCACTTAACAAAGGCGACAAAGTTCTTGTTGAAGGCCGTCTTCAAACAGCAGCAGCAAAAATGGACGACGGAACAGAAAAAAGAATTTACGAAATTGATGCCAACACAATCGAAAGATGGGGTGAAATTACAGCCTCATCCGGGTCGCTGAACTATGGCGGCGAAGACATTGTTAAGTTTGAAAGCGATGACATGTCTAACGAACTGATTAACGAAGACGAAATCCCGTTTTAGTGTGAAAGGATTCAATAATGGGTAAAACTGGAAAATACTCTCTTGCAATAGCCAGCAGAATAGTAACACAAACGCAAAAAGTTAAGCAAATGCAAAACAGATCAACTTACAGATATTTTCAAAATGTACAGTTAAACAATCAAAAAGCTGATTTGTTCTTAAAAGATGAGAATTTTACGGCAAAAATTTCCAAAAAATCAATAGTTCAAGAAATAGCAGACAGAATCTTATCAAACAATAAAAACAGTAAATAATACATATAAGGTCGAGCGCGAAAGCGCACAATAGAAAGGTAAATTCAAAAAATGGCAAGACAGGATCAAGATAAGAAAAAACGCAAAAATTGCTCACTTTGTGCAGACAAAGTAACTTCTATCGATTATAAAGATGCCGCTAAATTGAAAAGATACTTAACAGAAGCAGGCAAAATTATTCCTCGTAGAATTACAGGCAACTGCGCAGAACACCAGCGTATGATTGCAAAAGCTATCAAACGCGCCCGTGAAGCAGCAATTATTGATTATGTTTTTGATTAATAATTAAAAATAGCAAAAGCATGAAAAAAGACCGGTGAAAACCGGTCTTTTTGCGAAATGTTAAAACCCTTTTCAATAAAAATTAAATAATGTATAATAAATAAGTGATTTATATAATGTAAAGGAGTAAAGTTATGAAAATGCTTAATATGACTGAATTTCAGGGGGGGGGGCGTCTAAGAATAAGCTCCTAAAAGGATTTACATTATCGGAAGTTTTAATAACGCTGGGTGTAATTGGGATTGTAGCCTCCCTGACAATTCCTCAGCTGATAAAAAATTATCAGGCAAAAGTATTGGAAACAGCATTCAAAAAATCCTATTCAAACCTTTCCAAAGCCTATTTAATGACTCTTCAGGAGTTGGGAGTAACAAATCTTCGAAAAGCCTTTGCAACTTATGATGAAGAGGATAAAGCGTATCCTCTGGCTGAGGAATTTACAAGAGTATTTTATAAACAATTAGGTGCCAGTCAGGAAGCCGAGCCATATGTGATAAAAAATTATAATAATACAACCAGCTTTACAACTATTGGAGGGCTTCATTCTACTGCTGGCTGGCAGCATATAGCCCCTCTAAAAATGTTACCTGACGGCAGCAGCATTGGAACAAGAGTGGGAGGCGCCATGATAGTCTTTTATGTAGACACAAATGGTCCTTATGGTAAACCAAATCGTTTAGGTTTTGATGTATTTAGTTTTGGCGTTATAGATAATCAGGATATAGTAAAACCTTTTAAACAAGAAAAACTTTTAACTGATGAGGAGCTTGAAGAGCAAGCATATCCAGAAATAGCCGGCCGGCCTTGTTCGATAAAATCAACTCAAAAATACAATGGCTATGGATGCTCATATTACGCCATGAATGATATAAATCCTGATGATAATAAAAGCAGTTATTGGAAAAATCTTCCGAAATAAGGTTTTGGTAATTGAGTTATAACTCATTTTTCCGTAAAAATAGCCGATTATAATCGGCTATTTTTATTGTTACCAAACAACTTTTTCAATCAATTCGATTTCGTAACCGTCCGGATCTTTGATGAAGGCTATTTTAGTGCCTTTTCCGTTCAGGTCAAATGGTTCGTAAAGGTATTCATAACCCAATCGGTGCAGTTTTTCACTGAATTCGTCCAGAGATTTTACTGAAAACGCGAAATGGCCGAAACCCGTTCCCAAATCATATCCTTCAGCCGGAGTTTCATCGTTCTGCGTCAATTCAATTTGACAAACGCCGTCTTCATCATTTAAAAAGTAAAGTTCGCAATCCTCAAGCCTTTTTTGCTTATCGAGTGTCATGTTCAAAAGTTCGGTGTAAAATTTAACCGATTTTTCAGCATCTTTCACTCTAATCATTGTGTGTAAAAATTTCATAATTCTCTCCTTTTAGCACACACATTGTAGCACAAAAATTTACTTGATACCTTTTGCAATTACGTCTGTAATGTCTTCACCGCCGTATAAAACCATGCTTTTGGGAAGAACAAGGCAATAATTCAGGCTTTTTGCTTTTTCAATTACGTTGGCGCGGATTTCGGTGTCGATTTTTGTAAGCTTATCATTATATTCTTTATCAAGCGCAACTTTTTGAGCGTTAATCTGGTTGCGGTATTTTTCCTCTAACGCTGCAACTTTTGCCGGGTCTTTTTCTTTTGAAATTTCGTCCTGCGCTTTTTTAATAGTGTTTTGCATTTCAACAATTTTCTTTTCCTGGTCGGCTTTCAATTGCTTGACCTGAGAAGAGTTTTGAATAAGCGTTTGAACATCAACAACAGCGATTTTCGGTGCAGTGTCCGAGATTGCAATGTTGTTGATTGAATAACCCAGAGCAAATGCCATTAAACAAATAAATAAGAAGCTGATTTTTTTAGTCATGGTAAATCCTTTCTTTTGTCCTGCTAAAATATTAGCCCGAAAACGCATGGTTTAAATTACCCGAATGGGTAAATAAAAATTTTGCTTTCTGTTTTTGTTTTTTGTAGAATAATCTTGCGAAAGTTTTTTACTTAAATAAGGAGAAAATCAGATGAAAAAATCAATTAAAGATTTAGGAGACATCAAAGGTAAACGCGCTTTAATCAGAGTTGACGTAAATGTTCCTCTTGATGCTGACAAAAATGTTACTGACGATACAAGAATTCAGGCAATTTTACCGACTGTAAAATTCTTAAAAGATAAAGGTGCAAAAATTATCTTGATGGCGCACCTCGGAAGACCGAAAGGTGAATGGAACATGGAATTTTCACTTGCTCCGGTTGCAAAATACTTATCAAAAGTTTTAGGCGAAGACGTTCTTTTTGTTTCTTCACCGGTTGGCGAAGGCGCTGACAAAGAACTCGAAGCTTTGAAAGACGGACAGGTTGCATTGCTTGAAAATATCCGTTTCTACAAAGCTGAAGAAGCAAAAGATGATGATATGACCTTTGCAAACGAACTCGCAAAACTTGGTGACTTCTATGTAAACGATGCCTTTGGCGCTGCTCACAGAAACCACACTTCAACAGCAAAATTGGCTAAAGTTCTTAAACCGGCTGTTTCAGGCTTGTTGATGGAGAAAGAAATCAGATGCCTTTCAGAAGCTCTCGACAATCCGACACGTCCGTTTACAGCAGTTGTCGGCGGCGCAAAAGTTTCATCTAAAATCGGTGTTCTTGAAAACCTGTTAGACAAAGTTGATAACATGATTATCGGCGGTGGCATGGCTTACACCTTCGTTAAAGCAAACGGCGGCAAAATCGGAAATTCAATCTGCGAAGATGACCAATTGGAAGTTGCAAAAGCAATCGAAAAGAAAGCTGCTGATAAAGGCGTAAAACTTGTTATGGCAACTGACGTTCTTGTAACAGATGATTTTTCAGGCAACGGTACAAACAAATTCGTAAAAATCAACGAAATTCCTGACGGATTTGAAGGCGTTGACGCTGGCCCTGATTCAAGAAAAGCTTTTGCTGATGTTTTGAAATCTTCAAAAACAATTTTGATGAACGGTCCTGTAGGTGCATTTGAAAACCCGAAATTTGCAGAAGGTACAAAAGCAGTTTTGGAAGCAATAGTAGAAGCAACCAAAAACGGCGCAACCTCTGTAATTGGCGGCGGAGACTCAGTTTCAGCAGCTAAGAAATTCTTCAAGGCTGAAGATTTCACACACGTATCAACAGGTGGCGGTGCTTCATTGGAATTCATTGAAGGAAAAGTTCTTCCCGGCGTTGCAGCTTTGGATGATAAGTAAGAAAGTATTAAGTGTAAAACTAAAAGAGACGGCAAATATTGTCGTCTCTTTTTATAAAAATAAAACTTGCAATTACAAATAATGCTAACAATAAGCAAAGTTTTGCTTATAAAACCAATTTATAGTAATTATTTTCATGATAAAATAAGACAGCCGGAATTAAGGAGGAATTTTTATGAAAAATATAAAAGGTGTTATTTTTTGTGCATTTTTTGCGCTTATTTCATATTTTATCTGCTGCTGTGAATTTTGCAGGTCAATTAATCTGAATTCATTGACTTTTGCAATCATAGTTGGTATGATTGTCGGAAATGTTTTTCACAAATTCCTTCCCGAAACTTTTAAAGACGGAATTTCTTTTTCAGCAAAGCGTCTTTTGCGTCTTGCAATTATTCTTTACGGCTTCAGAATAACATTTCAACAGATTTTTGCGGTTGGATTTCAAGGTTTTTGGGCTGATGCGTTTATGCTTACTTCAACTTATTTGATTGGTTATTATCTCGGAACAAGAATTTTCAAACTTGATAAAGATTTATGTATGTTGACAGCAATCGGGTCTTCTGTTTGCGGCGCGGCGGCTGTTTTAGGTACCGATTCCATGTTGAAAGCTGATTCTCATAAAGTTTCTCTTGCGGTTTCAACCGTTGTGCTTTTCGGAACAATTTCAATGTTTTTGTATCCGATTTTAGCGAATTTGGGAATTGTTCCACCAGAGGCATTCGGGATTTATATAGGCTCAACTGTTCATGAAGTTGCACAGGTTGTTGCAGCAGGAAGCGCTGTTTCTCCACAGGTTTGCGATACTTCTGTAATCGTAAAACTTACAAGAGTTATGATGCTGGTACCATATTTATTTTTGCTTGGTTTTTACCTTTCTAAAAAATCACATACTAAGAGAACAAAAGTCCCAATGCCATGGTTTGCAATTTTGTTTGTTGTAATGTGTGGTTTTAATTCTTTAAACATTTTGCCGGCGGTTGTAAAGTCCGGAATTATTGAATTTGATGTGTTTTTATTAACGGTTGCAATGTTCGGTCTTGGCGTAGAAACAAATTTCGAAAAAATTAAAGGTCTGGGTATGAAGCCGATACTTCTTGCCGGAATAATGTTTGTATGGCTTGTTGTAGCAGGTGCTGTTACTGCTAAATTAATTGTTTAAATTTGTGTTGCAAAATGTTAAGCTCTGCTCTATAATCATGCTGTAAAGGTTTAAGAAAGGAGAGTTTAATATGTTTGAAAAAGATATTAATATCAACGACATTAAAGAAATCAGAACCCGTACCACTGTATATTTCGGCGTGGGCGCGATTAAGAAAATTGACGACATCGCGAAGATTCTGAAAACAAAAGGCATTGACAAAGTTATCGTAATGTCAGGCCGCAACGCTTACAAAGCAACCGGAGCATGGGATTACGTTGAAAAAGCTTTGAAAGACAATTCAATCGGATACATTAATTACGACCAGGTAACTCCAAACCCGACAACCGAACACGTAAATGAAGCAGCTAAAATGGCCCGCGACTTCGGCGCAAAAGCGGTTATCGCAATTGGCGGAGGCTCGCCGACTGACGCAGGAAAATCAGTTGCAATTCTTCTTGAATATCCAGACAAGACTGCTGAAAACATTTACGACTTTGAATTTGCACCGGATAAAGCGGCTCCGATTGTTTCAATTAACCTAACCCACGGAACAGGAACCGAAACAAACAGATTTGCAGTTGTGACAAATCTTGCGAAAAACTTCAAGCCCGCGATTGCCTACGACTGCATCTATCCGATGTTTGCAATCGACGACCCGCAGTTGATGACAAAATTAAGCCCGAAACAAACACGATTTGTTTCAATTGACGCGGTTAACCATGTTGTAGAAGCTGCAACTTCTGCTGTTGCTTCTCCTTATTCAATTACGCTTGCAAAAGAAGTTATTGAACTTGTTGCCAAATATCTTCCGAAAGCAATTGAAAATCCAGATGACTTAGAAGCAAGATATTATCTTGCTTATGCGGCAATGATGGGCGGTGTAAGTTTTGATAACGGACTTCTTCATTATACCCATGCGCTTGAACATCCGCTTAGCGCTGTGAAACCAGAACTTGCACATGGACTTGGACTTGCAATGTTATTGCCTGCTGTAATTAAAACTATTTACAAAGATAAACCGCACGTTTTGGCTGAAATCCTTGCTCCGATTACGTCAGGTTTAAAAGGTGAAGCGTCAGAAGCAGAAAAAGCGGCAAAAGATGTTCAAAACTGGCTTGCGTCTGTCGGTGTTGCGGAAAAGCTTGAAGATGAAGGCTTCACAGAAGCTGATGTTGAAAAATTAACCAATCTGGTATACACAACACCCTCTTTGAGCGGACTTCTTGATATCGCACCTTCAGGAAACGGACGCGATGTTGTTGAAAAGATTTACAGAGACTCAATCAAACCTTTGTAAACTTAGATATTAAACGGTGCTCCCGCGCAGCGGGCGCCTCGTTTAATAAAAACTTATTATAATAAAAGCGCGCAGACCAAAGGGTCTGCGCGCCTCTTTCTTTAAATAAAATCTTTAAATTTAACCTTCTTTTTTTGCGCGCCAGTATGACATTCCGCCCATTACAGCTCCAAAAATTCCATTCATAATAAGTGAAGTTTTAAGACTTGATTTCATACTTTTGAAAACCATTCCGATAAGCTTGTCAAGCCCCATTCCGACTCCGAACCATAAAACTGCGCTGCTCAAACCGACAGCTGCCGGCGGCATTTTCTCAATTTTACTAATGAATTTGTCAGCAGAATCAACTTTTGCAGCAGAGGGTTGTGTTACAGGCTTTTCGTTTGTGTTTGCTGTGAAATTTGGTACTTCGCAGCGTTTTGAAAGATTTGTATTACTTAATGAAACCGGGTTTACGCTCATTGATTTTCTCCTTGATGTACATATAAAATTTAAAAGTAAAATAAATTGCTATTTTATATTATAATCGGTTTATGAAACTTAACAAATCATACAAAAAGGTAGAACTTCTGGCTCCGGCAAAAGATAAAGAAACGGCATTAGCGGCAATAAATTCAGGCGCTGACGCTGTTTATATAGGCGCGTCAATGTTTGGGGCAAGACAAAATGCTTCAAACCCGCTTGAAGATATTAAAGATATTGTTGAATTTGCGCATTTTTATAATGTCCGTGTGCATGTAACTTTGAATACGATTTTGACAGACGAGGAATTAGAAAAGTCATTTGAATTGATTAATGAGCTTTATAAAATCGGCGTTGATGCCATAATTGTTCAGGATATGGGAATTTTTGACCTTGCAATCCGTCAAAAACTTCCGCCGATTGAAATTCATGCAAGCACGCAGTGCGACAACAGAACGCTGGAAAAAGTTAAATTCTTTCAACAAATGGGTGTTAAGCGTGTTATTTTAGCGCGTGAGCTTACACTCGAACAAATCGAAGACATATGTCATGAAGTAAAGAAATCAGATTTCAATTCTGAAATGGAAATTGAGACCTTTATTCACGGTGCGCTTTGTGTTTCATACAGCGGGCAGTGCTATTTGAGCGCGTCAATTGGCGGGCGCTCTGCAAACAGAGGTGAATGCGCACAGGCTTGCCGCAAAAAGTACACTCTGATTAATGAAGCAGGAAAAATTCTGGCAAAAGACAAATATCTTCTGAGTCTGAGAGATTTCAATGCCTCAAAGCATATCGAACGCCTTATAAATGCAGGTGTTAAATCCTTCAAAATAGAAGGCCGCTTGAAAGATGTGAATTATGTCAAAAATGTTGTTGCATTTTACCGGAAAGAAATCGATAAATATGCAGATAAAACCTCATCAGGAAAAGTTTTCTTAGACTTTGAACCAGATGTAAAAAAGAGCTTCAATCGTGGTTTTACAGACTATTTTCTGTCAGCAACCGGAAAAAATTCTGATATTCCCAGAAAAGACCGGAGTAAAAATATTTGTAATTTTGACAGCCCAAAGTCATTAGGTGAAAAACTCGGTAAAGTCGGAAAAGTTGACAAAAATAGTTTTGCTCTTAATGGAGTTGAATTAAATCCGCAGGATGGACTCTGTTATTTTGCAGATGGTGAACTTTTTGGCTGTCTAGTAAACAAGGTCGAAGGTAATCGGATTTTTCCAAATAATATTGGCAAAATTACGCCTGGAACTCTGATTTACAGAAATTTCGACAGCAAATTTAATAAAGCTTTGCAAAATTCAAAAACCAAACGTAAAATCGCAGTCAAATTTACTTTACAAAATAAAAATCTGATTGTCGTTGACGAGGATGGAATTTCCGTCATAATACAGCTTCCTTCAGGTGAAATTCCCAAAAACTCAGAAAAAATGCTGGAAACTTTTAAAAATCAAATTTCAAAAACAGGTGACAGTAAATTTTTTGTCACAGATGTTGAAATTCTTTCACTTCTTGATTTTATGCCGGTTTCAGTAATTAATGATATAAGACGGAGAAGTTTGGAAGAACTTTCGCTCAAAAGGCTCAAAACTTACACCCGACCTGCCCAAACCCGTTTGCAATATGCTGAATTTCCCTTCAAAACTTACGATTACAGAGCCAATGTTTTTAATCAAACTGCTAAAACTTTCTACCAAAATTGCAATTGTGAAGTTTGTGAATTTACGCCTGAAAAAACTCATGATTTTGAAGGCAAAGAGCTTATGCGTACCAAACATTGCCTAAAATTTGAATTTGATTTATGCAAATCATCTGAAAAACTTTTTTTGATTGATGAAAAAGGGAAAAAATATAAACTCAATTTTGACTGTATTAATTGCGAAATGATAATAATAAATTAATTACCCTTGCGCGTGTATAAAAAATGATTTATAATAAAAAAGAGCAAAGAAAAAAGTT
>URXT01000030.1 GCA_900551915.1 uncultured bacterium | reverse complement strand
GTGAAATGAGTTGCAGCGAATGAAACCCGCCACATTCTAACTTTTATTATTTTTATCATGATATTATATATTTATGAGCTTCAATAAAAAATATAACAAAATATCTGAACTGGTAAAAAATGACCTGCTGAAACTTGAAGATGAACTCCTATCTTCAATAAACCTTGCAGCCGAAATTAATGAAACACTAAAAACCTTCTTAACAAACAAACCAAAACGCATAAGACCTCTGGTTTCTTTTTTATACCTGCGCGCCTCAAATATAGAGCCGGATAAGCGGCAATATGCCTTCCAAACGGCCATTGAAATAATTCATAACGCTTCACTAATTCACGACGATGTAGTTGATGAATCAGATATACGGCGGGGCAGCAAAACATTAAACAAAATTTTCAATAACAAAACGGCAATTTTAACAGGCGATTATCTTCTCTCAATTGCTCTTGAAAAACTTAACAGTCTAAACTCCCCCGAAACTATATCTATGTGCGCCAACACGCTTGCTAACATGTGCATAGGAGAGGTTAACCAGTATTTCAGCAAATTCAAAATTCCAACCCTGGAGCAATACCTGAAAAAAACCGAACAAAAAACCGCAAAACTATTTCAAACAGCAGTTTGCGGTGCTATGCAGCTTTCTGGAAAAACAGCTATTACAGAAGCCGAAAACTTCAGCCATGCATTTGGGATGGCCTTCCAAATCAGAGATGATATTTTAAATCTCACAGCCTTAAATTCTCTCAAACCCTCTCAAAATGATATTTCAGAAGGGATTTACAATGCCCCGGTAATCTTTGCCGGCAATACCTCTAACCTTGATGAGGGGATTGAAAAAACAAAGACTTTGTTAAATAATTATGTAGTTGAAGCGGAAAAAGCTTTATCAAATCTTGAGGACAACAAATATAAGCTTGCACTTAAAGAGCTTTTGGGGATTTTAAACCATGTATAAAATAAAAGAATTTTTCAAAACCGTTAAAGAAAAATATAATTCAATCAACCCTGTCGTAAGAGAAATAATAGAAACAATAGTTTTCGTCCTTGTTATGGTAATTGTCATACGTTTTTTCGTCGGTGAAATCCGCTGGATTCCGTCAGCATCAATGCACCCAACACTATTGGAAGGTGACAGAATAGTTGTTGAAAGATATTCAAGATTTTTTAAGACTCCAAAGCGAGGCGATATTATGGTTTTTTATCCGCCTTTTGAAAGATTAAAAAATACTCCCTGGCGTGTATTTTCAAGGTTAACAGGATTTTTCTGCAAAGATGTTGCATACATTAAACGCGTAATCGGGCTGCCCGGCGAAAATGTAAAAATTAAACCTGACAAACAAGGAAAATACACTGTTTATATAAATGATAAGCCGCTTAATGAACCTTATGTAAAAAGCGCATACGATTACCCGCAATGCTCCGAAACAGTAACCTGCGAATTTCAAATTCCTGAAGGCTACTACTTAATGCTCGGTGACAACCGCGGGAACTCCCAGGATGGAAGATATTGGGGGCTTTTACCTGAAGAACGATTTATCGGCCGCGCAGTAACAGTTTTCTGGCCGTTGAAAAGAATTAAAAGACTTCGCTCAATCAGACAAGATTAAAATTATTATGGCAGCAAATGATAAATCTTCATATAATCTGCTATTAATTGCGAACTGGTAGCATTAGCAACATTAGCTTTGACAGTTTGTTCGCTGTCGGTTTCAGGCAAAGCCTTAACTTTTTGTTCATCTTTTCTTGATTCTTGTGCCGCCTGCTCAATCTGCATTTCCCGAATATAATCCTCAACAGCCTGCTGAACTTCCTGCATCCTGGCTTTGTCACCCTCATAAGTTCCGGTTGTTTCTACGCCTAGCTCATTAAGCTCCTGCATAATCTGGCTCCATTCACTATAGTTTGGAACCGTTGTGCCTTGAGATGCCGCGGCAGCCTTTAATTGCTCTAATTCTTCTATACTATTTACTTTTTCAGCCATAATGCTCTCCTTGTTAAAACCGCTTGTGCTTATACACTTCAAAAACACTGCAGTAAGAACATCTTATATTTATATAAAGTAAGATATTCCCTGAGTATTTCAAGCAAAAACATTTTCGTAACAAAAATTAACATTACTAAAGGCTAAAATTCAACAATTCAGAAACCGTCATATTTAAAGCTCCGGCAATCTGATATAAATTTGTATATCTTATGTCAGCATTTCCACGTTCGATTTCACTAATCGTACGCCTTGAAACTAAAGATTTTTCCTCTAAATCCTCTTGGCTAAAACCCTTTTTCATTCGTTCATAACGGATTTTTTGGCCTAATTGTAAAAGCCTGTCATCTTTCATATTTTTATCCTATAGCATTGACAAATATTTAAAAATGCTGAATAATGTATTTATGAACATTATAATGTTCATAAATACATTAATATTCACAAGGAGCATGTATGAAAGCAAGAGCATTTACTATGGCCGAAGTTCTTATTACGCTAGGTATAATTGGAATTGTTGCAGCTATGACACTGCCGACAATTTTGGAAAACGTTCGGCAGCGTCAATGGGCAGAAAGGGAATGGTCTACAGCATTCAAAATAACACAGGCAATGGATAAAATGCGAGCTTTAGATCTTTTAAATGGTTCATATGCCTCAACTGATGAATTTGTAGATGAACTGCAAAAACATCTTAAAATCGTACAAAGATGTGATGCGTCAAACCTGGACGCCTGCTGGCCTACAAAACAAGTACGCACTGCTGATGGTGAAATTGTTAACGTTGCAGACTATAAGACTGGCGCTGATTTACAAATTACCTCAAACACAACAAATAACGTGGGATTAGTTTTAGCAGACGGAAGCACTATTATCTTAACATATAATCCTGCAAATGGGTTTGCAGAAAGCACTTCAAGTCCAGTCGTATACACCAAAGACATCCAAATCGGTAAAGGCAAATCTCGTTCATATGCATATTCATCTGACAGCACAGCTTCTATTGATTTTGTTATGGATGTCAACGGAGGGAAAAAACCAAACTCTGAAAGCACAGTAGTCACAGATATTAGAAGTTTTAAAACCGCAAGATTTACAAAATCAAATGTTTGCACGGGTATCAAGGTCGGAAACATATGCGCAGTAGACCTTGGAAACACAGGCACATTAGATACTACTCTTGAAGAAAATAAAAAATATGACCCTAACTTTGCAAATGCACAGAATAGCTGGGCTGCAGCTCAAAAAGCTTGTTCTGACATAGGCATGAGTCTTGCAAGCAAATCAACCCTTAAAACACTGTATAACTCTCAAACCGAGGGTTTGCCCACCTCCGGAACCTATTGGACAAGTGACGAAGGTACAGGATATTATGGAAAAGTAAATGCTTACAGATTTAATTTTGCAAACGGCAGAGACTTTGACGTTGGCTCTAAAACTTTGAAAACTGATTCAACAATGTGTGTAGATTAATATTTAATTAAAAATATACACATTAAAATTATTAAGAAAAATTTACAAAAAACGCTAAAAGTTACATTTTTAGCGTTTTTTAAACATGCAAGCAGATATTAATTGCGTGGCGTAATTAGAAAAACAATCATTAATTTTTATTAATTTATGACTTTAAAAATACTCCAAATCGCTTGCAATCAAATATTTTCCAAGTATGATAATAATATACTCTTAAATAGGGTATCTATGCACATGTAAAAAAGCCGAAAAAAGAGGTAATATGGCAAAAGACGTTATTGAAATTGAAGGTACGATTATAGAATCCATGCCGAACGCAATGTTTCGTGTAAAACTCGAAAATGACCACGAAATCCTTGCACATATCTCAGGGAAAATAAGAAAAAACTTCATAAGAATCTTGCCCGGAGACAGAGTTAAAGTCGAAATGACACCTTATGATTTAACCAGAGGCCGGATTACCTTCAGATTAAAATAATTTAAAAATCTCACGAACAAATAAATATAAAGGAAAAACAAAAATGAAAGTAAGATCATCAGTAAAAAAAATTTGCGATAAATGCAAATGTATCAAAAGAAAAGGACGCATCGCAGTAATTTGCGAAAATCCTAAACACAAACAAAGACAAGGTTAGTGGATTTTCGGCAGGGTGTAATGAGCGATAGCGAATGAAACCCGTCACTTCCAAAGCTCCAGAGTGAGCGGCTAAATTTCAGGGAAATTTGAAGCAAATGCAAGGAGTGGGACAGCCAAAGAAACTAATAGAAACAGACCGAAATTGCGGGTCAAAACAGCAATTGGTGAGGAAGTATTTAAGCCTCATACACAAAAAAATCTAACAACAGAAAAGGAGAAAATTAAAAATGGCAAGACTCGCAGGGGTTGATTTACCCCGTAACAAACGAATGATTATAGCATTGACTTATATCTACGGAATCGGACCTACAAGAAGTGCAAAAATTCTTGCAGCAACAGGAATTTCACCGGATTTAAGAACAGATGACTTAACTGAAGAAGATATCAAAAACCTACGTAACGAACTGGCTAACTACCACATTGAAGGTGACTTGAGACGTGAAGTAACAATGCATATTAAACGTCTTCAGGAAATCGGTTCTTACAGAGGTATGAGACATAAACGCAAACTTCCTTGCCGCGGGCAGAGAACAAAAACAAATGCAAGAACACGCCGCGGAAAGAAAAATGGTGCAGTAGCTAAGAAAAAATAACAGATTTTCGGCAGGGTGTAATGAGCGATAGCGAATGAAACCCGTCACTTGCAAAACTCCGGAGTGAGCGGCTAAATTCCAAAGGAATTTTAAGCGAACGCAAGGAGTTGGAGAGCCGAATAATCAAAAAAAAAAAACGGATTTCAGCAGGGTACAATAAGCAGTAGCGAAAGAAACCTTAAGCAAATCCAAAATGAACAAAAAACTTACAAAAAATAAAGGATAATAGAAATGGCAAGACCAGTAAAAACAAAGAAAAAAGAAAAGAAAAACGTATTGCAGGGTGTTGTACACATTCAATCAACATTCAACAACACAATCGTAACTTCTACAGATACACAAGGTAATGCTATTGCTTGGGCAACAGCAGGTGCAACAGGCTTTAAAGGTGCAAGAAAAGGCACCCCGTTTGCAGCTCAATCTGCAGCAGAATTGGTTGCCAAAAAGTCAATTGACCAAGGTATGAAAAAAGTAGAAGTTCATATCAAAGGACCGGGTTCAGGCCGTGAAACAGCTATCAGAGCAATTCAGGCTGCAGGACTTGAAATCACTTTGATTAAGGACGTAACACCTATTCCGCACAACGGATGTCGTCCACCTAAAAAACGCAGAGTTTAATCTGCGTAGCCGGAGTGAGTCCTAAATCGTTGCTCTAAAGTGAAACGAGCAGTAATAGAAGATAACGATACCGCCGTTGGGATTGAAACAAAAGCAAACAGAATGAAAAATCTCTAATGTGATAGGCGGAAGAAGTTAATTAGTAAAAAAACAAAAATAGAACCGCGGGGGCTTGCGTTCAAGCCAAAAGCGCAAACCATAGACGCCCCGCACAACAAAAGGAGAAAATACAAATGGCAAAATATACAGGACCATCAAACAAATTATTCAGAAATAAAAAAGTTAAAGATTTATCAAACAGAAAATTAACATCGTCAATGCGCCAAACAGCATCAGGCCAGCACGGTGCAGTAAGAAAAAAACCTTCTGAATACGCAATCCACCTTGCTGAAAAACAAAAAATCAGATTCACATATTTGGTAAGCGAAAAACAATTCGCAAAATACTACAATGAAGCAGCAAGAAGAAAAGGTGTAACTGGTACAATCTTATTACAGCTTTTGGAATCAAGATTGGATAACATTTTATTCAGAGCAGGTTTGGGTATCACCCGCAAACAGACAAGACAAATTGTTAACCACGGTCATGTTCTTGTAAACGGCAAAAAAGTTGATATTCCGTCTTACCTCGTAAAAGCAGGCGATGTAATCACTATCAAATCAAAAAGCACAGCTTTCTTAAAATCAGTAACTGAAATGATAGATATGGCTTGTGCGCCTGCCTGGATGACGATTGACAAAGAAGCTTTGAAAATCACATTCGACAGAATACCTGAAAGAGAAGAATTAGATCCGGAAATCAAAGAACACCTCGTAATCGAATTCTATTCTAAGTAGCACACGCAGGCTTAAAGCAAGCGTAAAGCTCAGCAATTTAGAACAAATTCAAACGGAGAAATCCACAATAGTTAATTTTAAACTAGGAGATTAAAACATGGAATTAAAAATCAAATGCGTTAATACCACAACAAGTTCAGACGGCTCACAATACGGAAAATTCGTAATTGAACCGTTGGAAAAAGGTTTCGGAACAACAATCGGAAACTCTTTGAGACGTGTATTGCTTTCAAGCCTGGAAGGAACAGCAGTTACTTCCGCAAGAATTGAAGGGATTACGCACGAATACACTGCAATTCCGGGTGTATTAGAAGATGTTATCGACGTAATGTTGAACCTTAAAGGACTTGTGGTAAAAACCGATTCTAAAGAAGCTCAACACTTAAGAATAGATATAGACCGCCCGGGCGCAGTTCTTGCAAGCGATATCCAGCTTCCGGCTGGCGTTAAAGTAGTTAACCCGGACTGGTTAATCTGTACAGTAGCAGATGGCGGCAGCTTCCACGCTGACGTAATCGTTGAAACCGGCAAAGGCTACATCGCAAACGATGTTCCAAGAGAATCAAAAGGCGCATCAATCGATGTATTGCCGATTGACGCAACATTTATGCCTATCAAACGCGTAAGCTACAACGTTGAAAACACCCGTGTAGGCGATTCAATCGATTTCGATAAATTGACTCTTGAAATCTGGTCAAACGGTTCAATTGAAGTAACAACAGCTTTAAGCCAAGCTTCAAACCTCTTAATTGACCACTTTATGCAAATATCAGCAATCACAGGCCAGCCGGTGATTGCACCTTCTATCAACGTAGAAGAAGCTTCACAAGATGATGCAAGTGTTCCTTCAATGACAATTGAAGAACTTGAACTTTCTGTAAGAGCATACAACTGCCTTAAACGCGCAAGCATCAATTCAATGGCAGAATTGCTTAAGAAATCAGAACACGATTTGCTGAATATCAAAAACTTCGGCAAGAAATCTTCTGACGAAGTAATCGAAAGACTTCACCATTTCGGTTTAGACCTTGCTCCAAACCCGGAAATCGAAGAAGAAATCGGCTAACGGATTTTCCAACAGCCGGTTAAATATAAAAGTGAATTGATAAGAACATAAAAAACATTTCTAGGCAAAGCTTATGATAAGGACTTTTCACCTTTCACTTTTCACCAAAATAAACAATAATAATTACAAAAACTATAAAGGACAAAACAATGAGACACATGACAAAAAAACATACGCTTGGCAAAGCAAAAGACCAAAGAGATGCTCTTTTGCGCTCATTAGCGACTGAACTTTTTGTGCACGGTGAAATCAAAACAACTATGGCTCGCGCAAAAGCTTTGAGACCATACGCTGAAGAAATTATCACACTTGCAAAAAAAGGCGACCTTCATGCTATCCGCCAGGCAGCAAGACACATCTACAATAAAGAAACCGGCAAATTCATGGATTTGACAACCGGTGAAGTATTTGAAGCACCAGTTGCAGATAAAAAATTAGCACCTCAAACAGTGTTAAGAAAATTATTTGTAATAATCTCAAAACAATACTCTGACCGTAAAGGCGGCTATACAAGAATTTTCCGTTTACCGCCCCGCCGCGGCGACGCTTCAGAAATGGCTTTAATCCAATTGGTGTAAGCCAAATATGAAATACGCTTTAAAAGTCCGCTACATCGGCAAGAACTATTATGGCAGCCAAATCCAGTTTGAAAATGGCGTCGAAATAGACAAGCCGACTATACAAGGGATTTTAGAAAAAGCAATTTGCACAGTGACAGGTGATAAAATCACCGAAACAAATAAAAGACCGATAAAAACAGTCTTTTCCGGCAGAACTGATAAAGGTGTCAATTCAAAAGGACAGGTATTTCATTTCAGAACAGACAAACATATTGTTGCTTCAAAGTTCGTCTATTCGGTAAATGAAATCCTTCCTCCAGACATCTCAATCAGAGACTTGGAAGTAGTTGATGAAGGATTTCACGCGCAAAAGTCAGCCAAACGCAGATATTATCGCTATGAATTTATTAACAGGCGAAACAAAGATGCGTTTGATGGGGATTTGCCAAGAGTGAAGTATGAAATCAATATTAAAAGAATGCAAAAATCTCTGAATTATCTTCTGGGAGAACATGATTTTTCAAGTTTTAAAAGCTCCGGAACGCTAAACCCAAGCACAGTCTGTTTTATCGAAAAAGCCGAGTGTAAACAACTTGGAGACGACAGGGTTGTTATTGATATTATAGGAAATAGGTTTCTATATAATATGGTAAGAACAATTGTCGGAACCCTTTTAGAAATAGAAGGGCATAACCTGCCTCCGGAACATATGAAAAATGTTCTTGAAGCAAAAGACCGCCGCAAAGCGGGACAAACAGCAAGCCCCTACGGGCTGACCTTACTAGAAGTACAATACTAAAATTAATAAATGGAGACATTAGCATGAAGACTTATTCAGCAAAACCTCTAGAAGTTGAAAGAAAGTGGTATCTGATTGATGCAGACGGCGAAATTCTCGGACGTTTGGCAGTTAGAATTGCTGACATCTTAAGAGGCAAAAACAAACCTGAATACACACCTAATGTTGATACAGGCGATTTCGTTGTTGTAATCAACGCAGACAAAATTCGTGTAACAGGCAAAAAAGAAACTGATAAAATTTATTTACACCACACCGGCTACCCGGGCGGATTGAAAAGCGCAAGCTTTAAAGAATTAATGGAAAAAGACGCAACACTTGCAATAGAAAAAGCAGTTAAAGGCATGTTACCGCATAACACGCTTGGTGCACAGCAGTTAACTAAACTAAAAATCTATGCAGGCAGCGAACATCCGCACGCAGCTCAAAAACCCATCGTGTTGGAAAAGGAGGCTAAATAATGGCAGAAGAAATTATGGCAACAGGCCGCAGAAAAACCTCTATCGCAGTGGTGAAATTGGTTAAAGGCAAAGGCAGAATTTTTGTTAACGGTAAAACTTTGAAAGAATATATCGGTAACAGACCTGCTATCGAAATGTTAGTTTACAGACCGCTTGTATTGACTGACAACCAGGAAAAATACGATGTACGCGTAAAAGCAGTGGGCGGTGGAATCGTTGCTCAATGCGGCGCAATCAGACATGGTATTTCAAGAGCGCTTGTAAAATCAAACGAAGAATACAGAAACGTACTTCGTTTAGAAGGATTGTTAACACGTGACCCGCGCGTTAAAGAACGTAAAAAATACGGACGTAAACGTGCAAGAAAACGTTTCCAATTCTCAAAACGTTAATCTGTTCAAAAAAGCTTTCGGAATTCCGAAAGCTTTTTTATTATTTAAATTTCTAACAAATAAATATTAATTGTTTATTGGATTATTATAACAACGTTTTAAACAATATGTAATATGTACAAATATATTGACATTCTTTAATCTTAAGACGACAATTATCTCAAGGGGGATACTATGACAAAAGAGACTTTTTTACACGACAAACATATTCAATTGGGCGCCAGAATGGTGGACTTTGCAGGCTGGCACATGCCGGTTCAATATACATCAATTATTGAGGAACACAAAACAGTACGCGAAAACGTCGGACTTTTTGATGTTTCGCATATGGGCGAAGTGTTTGTTTCAGGAAAAGATTCTCTTGAGTTCTTAAACAAAATAGTGCCGCAGGATATTTCGAAATTGGCTTATGAAAAAGCCGTTTATTGCCAGCTTCCGAATGAAAAAGGCGGTTTGATTGACGATTTAATTATTTATAAACTCGGACTTCTGGAATATCTAATAATTTGCAACGCGTCAAGAATTGACGAAGACTTAAACTGGATGGTGAGAAATTCAAAAGGCTTTGACGTCAAAATCGACAACCAGTCACACAACTTTTCACTTCTTGCCGTTCAAGGGCCGAAAGCCGCCGAACTTTTGCAAACAATGGGGCTTAATACAAACCAAAATTCTTTCACAATCCGTCCTGCAAAAGCCGCAGGGATAAAACTTCTCGCCTCACGCACCGGCTACACAGGCGAAGACGGATTTGAACTTCTTGTAGAAAATGAATTCAGCGAAGAACTTTTTGACAAAATTCTTGAATACGGCAAACCTTTCGGAATTAAACCAATCGGGCTTGGCGCAAGAGATACGCTAAGATTAGAAGCCGCACTTCATCTTTACGGCAATGATTTGGACGAAAACACAACGCCGGTCGAAGCCGGACTTTCATGGTCAATCCCAAAAGATAAAACAGCAGATTACAACGGCAAAGACATAATTATGAGCCAAATAAAAAACGGCACTGACAAAAAACTTGTCGGACTTATTATGCAGGACAAAAACATTGCCCGCCACGGATATGAAGTTTATATGAATGGCAAAAAAGCCGGAGTTGTCACAAGCGGCGGGATTTCACCTGTTCTAAATGCAAATATTGCACTCGCTTACATTAAAAATACTGAAAGCGCTTGCATTGGCGCAACTGTTCAGGTTATGATAAGAGAAAAATTACACGATGCAAAAATAGTTAAGCGACCTTTCATAACAAAAAGAAATATTGTAAAAATTTAAATACATAGGAGAAAAAATGAGTATCACTGAAAAAATTTTATGTTCAAAATCTCACGAATTTATTTACGAAGAAGAAGATGGGATTTATACAATAGGTTTGACCGATTACGCGGTTGAACAGCTCGGCGACATTGTATTTTTGGAGCTTCCGGAAACCGGTGTTGAGTTCAAAAAAGGCGAAACCTTTGCAACAATCGAATCCGTAAAAGCCGCAAGCGAAATTTACATGCCAATCAGCGGCAAGATTGTTGAAGTTAACAGCGGCATTGTTGACGCGCCCGAAACTTTGAACGAAGACTGCTACGAAAAAGGGTGGCTGGTAAAAGTAGAAAGAACCGGCAGTGACGCTGAATTAAGCGATTTAATGGAATACGAAGATTACAAAGAAGAATTGGAATAATGAAGAATTTTTTAGTACATAATGACAAAACAAAGTCCGAAATGCTTGATGCAATCGGCTTGAAAAGAGTCGAAGATTTGTTCAGCCAGATTCCGCAGGAGGCGCGGATGGCAAATCTGAATTTGCCCAAAGCCTTAAGCGAAATGGAAACGCAAAAGGTTGTAAAAAGCCTTGCAAACAAAAATAAAACTGATTATATAAGCTTTTTAGGCGGTGGAGTTTATAACAAATTCATTCCCGCGTGCATAAGCCAAATTGCTCAGCGGTTTGAATTTCTAACCGCTTACACGCCATATCAGGCTGAGATTTCGCAGGGAACTTTGCAAATTATGTACGAATTCCAGACGATGATTTCGCGTCTTACAGGAATGGATATTTCAAACGCCACAGTTTACGACGGCGGAACTGCTTGTGCCGAAGCGATTTTGATGGCACGACGAATTTCAAGAAAATCAAAAGCTCTTGTTTCAAAAAATCTTAATCCCGAGTACAAAAAAGTAATTGACACTTACGCCTGGGGAAACGACATTGAAATTGAGTATTTTGAAAATCTGCCTGAAAACACCGCTGATTTTGCATGTGTTTTGATGCAGACTCCGGATTATTACGGTGAAATAATTGATGTAAAACCGGTTGACACACTTTTAATTGTTTGCACTGATATTTCAACCCTTTCAATTCTCAAACCGCCGTCAGAATACGGCGCAGACATTGTTGTGGGTGATATTCAGACGCTCGGAATTCCGCAGGAATTCGGCGGACCGCATGCCGGTTTTATTGCCTGCCGTGAAAAATTTATGCGTCAGCTCCCTGGGCGTCTTGCAGGGCGAACAGTTGACGCTGACGGAAATCAGGCGTTCTGTCTGACAATTCAAACCCGCGAACAGCACATAAAACGCGAAAAATCAACCAGCAACATCTGTTCAAATCAGGCTTTAATCGGACTTTGCGCAACAGTTTATTTAAGTCTGCTCGGTGAAAACGGATTTAAGCAGGCAGGCTATTTGAGTACAAAACAGGCTCACAAATTGTCTGAAAAACTTTCACAAAAAGGAATTCGCACCTTAAACAAGAATTTCTTTAACGAATTTGTGATTGAAGTTCCGAATTCTGATAAAACACTAAGCACATTAAAATCAGCAGGAATTTTGGGCGGCATAAGACTGGATGAAACAAAAATTCTGGTTGCAGCGACCGAAATGATTTCAGATGAAGATATCGAAAAATATTTTCAGAATGTATAATAAGGCAAAAGGTTCTAGAATTTTTCTTGTGAAAAGTGAGAAGTGAAAAGTCCGTTTCAGGATAAATGTTTGTAAAAATTTTACTTAAAAAAGGAGCTTTTTAAGGCTCCTTTTTTTCATAAATCATTTGGTTATAATTTAAAATTTCAAAATCATGCCGTTTATAAACCTCGCACGCCCTGCTATTTGAAGGACAAAGTTCAAGTCTCAAGCGCGAGGCTTTCATATTTTCTTTAAGAAATCTCAAAAACTTACCGCCAAGTCCGCAAGAACGAAATTCCGGCAAAATATAAATTTCCTCAAGCCATAATACCATCCCGCCGGCTTCTTGAGAAAAAGTTTTTGCAAGAAGTGCATATCCCGCGCGTTCGCCCTCTTTTTCTATAATATAGCACTCTGCATAAACATCTGACGCCATCAATTCCTCAAAAGTTTTTGTAATATAAGATTCGGGGATTGAATGAAGAACCGCGTCAGAGCTGTAAAAAGCTTTGACTGAATTTATATAAAAATCTTTATCGTTTTGGTTAATCTTTCGGAACATAAAGTAATCTTAACATAAAAAATTTAATTAATATCTTTTTCGACAAAATGATTGCTATATTCATTCCAATATTTTTTGAAAATTCTATCATTTCTGCCGTCAAAATTAAGTTGATACATTCTGAATGTAACAGGAAAATCTTTAGGCTGCCATTGCTCCACATAAGAATAGCAATAAGTCATTCCAAGATTTTTCATAACATTGCCGCTTCTTGGATTATTAACATCATGCGTTGCGGTAATATATTTAAATCCGGCATCTTTGACCTGATTGAGTACAGCTTTACATGCTTCTGTAATAATCCCTTTATGCCAGTATTCCTTTTTCAAGCCATAGCCCAAATCATGGCTCTCGTCAACGCTCACATTCACGTATCCTACGGGTAAATTGTCAGATTTCAGACAAACTGCATATTTATATCCGATTGGCTGCTTATAAGCTTCAGCATATCGATTTTCATAAAAACTTTTGGCTTCATCCAATGATTTTAATGGAAACCATGGCAAAAAGGTATTTACCTCCTTATCGCTCAAGGTATCAAAGAAGAACGGTATATCATCCACTTCAAAACGTCTTAAGATTAATCTTTCAGTTTCCAATTTTGGCGTGTTTGATAAATTTTTCATAATTACTCCGTAAAAATGCTAATAAAAACTGGGCGATACGTGACTCGAACACGTGACCCTCACAACGTCAATGTGATGCGCTACCAACTGCGCTAATCGCCCAGGCTTAATTCTATTATCAAAGACTTCTAGCTTGTTGATAGCTTACGCTACCACCCTCCTTCTTTTCGATACTTAATCGAAAAGCGGAGTCCTTGCTAATCGCCCAACTTTATTCTATTATCAAAGACTTCTAGCTTGTTGGTTGCTTGCGCTACCGTCCCTCCTTCTTTTTGATACTTAATCGAAAAGCGGAGTCCTTGCTAATCGCCTGACTTTATTCTGTTTTCAAGAATGATTTTTGGAATGCCTTAGAGAACTCATCAGTTTTCCAAATCCATTTCGCATTTTAACAAAAGCGTTAGGAATGTTTTGTTTTTGTTTTGAAACAAACTTATCTGTTTCATTATTAGGTTTCTGAACTTTTAAACTTGTTACTTTCGGTTTCGGAATTTCAACGCTTTTAAAAACTTTATCTATTGTTGATACGGTATTATCACTTATACCAAAAATTTTTCCCATTGAAATTTCCTGATTTATTCCCTACACTATACTACAAAACATATATTATCATGTCAAGATTAATTTTCAGACTTTTCTGATTTAACCAGCATTGCTATAAGCCATCCTAATACAGCACCAGCTGGTAATAAAAGCAACCAAAACCAGTTTTTATTGAAATCTTGCTTCCCCTGTTGGTTTAGTTTTTTAGGCAATTTACCAAAATGCTTAATTCGTTTTTTATTCATTTTTGCGACTTCGTCAGCAAGGGTATATGTTCCACGGATTACTCCGCCTTCATAATCTTCCTTAGCAAAATATGGGATTATATTATCATTAATCAAATTTCTGATAATTTCAGTATCAGTTTTATCCTGGTAAGCGTCTCCGAGAAATACATTAATATTGCGTTCTTCCATAGCTATAGAAATTACTATACCATTTTTCTTTTCATCATCGCCGATTTTATATGTATTTAAAATATATTCACTGACTTGTTCAATGTTATTGCCTTCAATTGAAGGGAAAGTAGCAATAGCAATTGCAGCAGATGTTTTTTTGTTTAAATCATCCAAAGTAAGATTAATATTTTCTTTTGCTTCTTCTCGAAGAATATTTGCATTATCTGAAATATAACCATCAAACTTTAAATTATCTGCAAATTGCGCATAAACAGCCCCTGCTGACAAACTTAGTAATAACAATGCTGATATAAAAAACTTTTTAATCATACTTTTTACCTTTTATGTCCTTAAAATACCCCTTAAAATAAAAAAGGCGACACCCGGATTCGAACCGGGGGTAAAAGCTTTGCAGGCTTCTGCCTTACCACTTGGCCATGTCGCCGTCCTCGTTTCTTTATAATAAAAAAGACATGGCGTAATGTCAAGAAGGCGTTTGGGAATTTTAAAATATTTTCTCCCAAAAATCCTGAATTTCATCTCTCAAACAAAACAATTATCTGGTCAAATAATTTTCACGGTAAATTGTATCCCCGTTTTGGTCTATTGATTTTGACATAACAGCAGGGTGAAGCTTTCCGGCAATTTTTGTCTGCGGGAATTCAGATTTGCGCCCGGCAACAGAACGAACCCAAATATTTACTTTGTTATCCTTTGTAATTTCTCTTTTAGCAACTTCTTCAAGTTTTTTATTGTGGAAAAATTTGCTTTGCATAAACGAACTTTGTATCCAGCCGTCCTTCTCGCAAAACCTTGTTATTTTATCACATAAAAAATTTAACTTATTGGAAATTTTTTGTGTATTTTTTTCGATGTAAGTACCGTCTTTATTAACAATAATAAACTCATCAAGCTTGCCCCCTTTATAATCAGGGATTGAAATTGAAAGAGCTGTTGAGCCATTTTTAAGAGTTTTCTGATAAATCGGAACATCGGCATTATAGGATTTAAGCCTTGTTATATGGGAGTTTACAAACTTTTTGCGGGGGTGTATTTTATTAAAAAACATTACATATTTATTAACTTTAATTGTCATGAAATTCTCCTGATATATAAAAACTCCTAAAATTTTTTTTTGCTAGAAGTCGAACAAATCCTTTACATCACAAGAGAGAGCTTGAGCAAGTTTAAAAATTGTTTTCAGTCCGGGTTTATTTATACTAACCTCGATTTTGCCGAGGTAATCGAGACTTATACCGGATTTTTCCGCAAGTTTTTCCTGCGTAAGATGAGATTTTTCACGCAAAAATTTTATGCGATTTCCAAGATGAATATAGAATTCCTCTTCAGTCATTTATCAATTTTACTGGACATAACAACATAGTTTTACTGGATTATTCTCAGTAAAAAACCAATAAAATCTCATGTAGAATTATTTAAAAAAGGAGATTTTATGAATATTCTTAGAATTGCATACGCACCTGATGAAAATTATGTTGGAATTACAATTGTTTCAATGCTAAGCATTTTAGAAAATTCAGAGGATGAAAAATTTGAATTTATTATACTCCATTCAGGCCTATCCAATAACGCACTGCGAAAATTTGAATGGATTAAAAATTATAAAAAATGCAATATCAGATTTGTAAAAGTCAATCGGGAAGAATTTAAGAACTATCCTTCTGTAAACTGGGTAACAACAGCGGCCTGGTTTAGAACAAAAATTCCGGAATTATGTCCTGACTGTGAAAAAGTTTTATATCTTGATTCTGATACAATGGTTTTGTCTTCACTTAAGGAATTATTTCTCACTGATTTAAAAGACAATTATATAGCAACAGTTTGCAATGCGGAAACCGGTTACTTTAATTCAGGTGTTATTTTGTTTAATTGTAATTCTTGGAGAGAGGAACAAGTTTTTAATAAAATTAAAAATTATGTAGAAACAAATGGTAAAAATGTCAAATGTGCAGACCAGGATGTTCTAAATGTCATATGTAGTTCTCGTAAATTGATGCTGCCGCAAGAGTATAACTATTGCGAACCATACAACTATTTTGAATACAAGGCAATGAAAAATCCAAAAATTGTACATTTTGTAGGACCAAACCCTAACAGATTTGATTGCTTGCATTCAATGAAATCAAAATGGAATGAATTTGCAGTGAAAACACCCTTTTATCATGAGTTTATAAGCCAAAATATTTACAACATGATTAAAATGTATCCTAAATTGAAATTTGATGAGTTTAAGTATTCAACACTTGCAAAAATTGGAATTGGAAAAATGAAAGTTAAATATGAACTAAAAGCTTATACACAACAAAGGTTAATTAATTCCCTGAAATTTTAAACAAAAAAGAACCGCCATTTCCGGCGGTTCTTTCAATTTTCTCAAGCAATTTTACTTAGTTTCGTAATAATCTCTTACGATACCTTCAAAAGCATCCTGGTAGATTGCTTTGATATCTTCCATCAACGGATAAGCCGGGTTTGCACCTGTGCACTGGTCGTCGAATGCAAGTTCTACCATATGGTCTAATTTTTCGTTGAATTCAGCTTCTGTTACGCCGAAGTCTTTAATTGAATTCGGAAGATTTACAGCTTTCATCAACTTGTCGATTGCTGAAATTAACAATTCAACTTTTTCATCGTCATTCTTTCCGCCAAGACCTAATTCGTCAGCAATTTGAGCGTATTTAGATTTTGCATTCGGGAATTTGTATTGCGGGAAGATACATTGTTTTTTCGGACAATCAACAGCGTTGTATTTGATTACCTGTCTGATTAACAATGCGTTAGCTACACCGTGAGGTACGTTAAATGTTGCACCAAGTTTGTGAGCCATTGAGTGGCAAAGTCCCAAGAAAGAGTTTGCAAATGCCATACCGGCGATTGTTGCAGCATAGTGCATTTTTTCTCTTGCGATAGGATCGTTTGCACCTTCTTTCCAAGAGCGTTCAAGGTATCTGAATACAAGTTTTGTAGCTTCTAAAGCATTTGAATTTGTAAAGTTTGTTGCCATTGCTGAAACATAAGCTTCAATAGAGTGAACCAAAGCGTCAATACCAGATGCAGCAGTCAAACCTTTCGGCATACCGTCCACGAAGTTCGGGTCAATGATTGCCATATTCGGAGTTAAAGCGTAATCAGCAATTGCATATTTTACGTGAGTTTCATCGTCAGTGATGATTGCAAACGGTGTAACTTCCGAACCTGTACCTGAAGTTGTCGGGATAGCAACCATTGTAGCTTTTTTACCCAATTCAGGAATTGAACAAATTCTCTTTCTGATATCCATAAATCTCATTGAAATATCAGAGAAGTCTGTTTCAGGCTGTTCGTACATTAACCACATAATTTTTGCAGCATCCATCGGAGAGCCGCCGCCGAGTGAAATAATTACATCCGGTTCATACGGTCTGATGATGTCTAATGCTTGATTAATTGTAGATAAAGTCGGATCCGGTTTTACATCAAAGAAGATTTGGTGGTCTATGCCTATTTCATCCAATACTTCGACGATACTGTCAACAGCACCGGAGTTGAACAAGAATCTGTCTGTAACGATAAATGCACGTTTTTTACCTTGAAGTTCACGAAGAGCCAAGTCAACAGCGCCTCTTTTGAAGTAAACTTTTGGCGGAACTTTGAACCAAAGCATATTTTCTCTCCTTTCAGCAACTGTTTTGTAGTTCAATAAGTTTTCAACACCGATGTTGCCTGATACAGCGTTTTTGCCCCAGGAACCGCATCCAAGTGAAAGTGACGGTTCAAGTTTGAAGTTGTACAAGTCGCCGATACCGCCCTGAGCTGAAGGTGAGTTGATTAATACACGGCAAGCAGGCATTCTTTCTGCAAATTTGTCTACTCTTTCCTGGCTTCTTGTATCTGTATAAAGGTCAGCAGTGTGGCCTGCGCCGCCTTTTGATACAAGTTCATAAGTCATTTCAGTTGCTTCTTCAAAGTCTTTAGCTTTGTACATTGTCAAAATCGGTGATAATTTTTCTCTTGAGAACGGGTCTTCCCAATCTACTGAAGGTCTTTCTGCAAGAAGAATTTTAGCAGTTTGAGGAACTTTGAAACCTGAAAGTTCAGCAATTCTATGAGCGCTTTGACCAACAATGTCAGGGTGAGCTGTTCCACGTTTCGGGTCGATGAACGGAAGGTCAATCATTTTCTTTTCATCAGCAGGGCTTAAAAGATATGCACCTCTGTAAATGAATTCTTTTTTAACTTCTTCATAAACTTCATCGACAACAACAACTGATTGTTCTGAAGCACAAATCATACCATTATCAAAAGTTTTTGACATAATGATTGAAGAAACAGCCATTTTAATATCAGCAGTTTCGTCAATAACAGCAGCAGCGTTACCAGGGCCTACACCTAAAGCTGGGTTGCCTGATGAGTAAGCTGCTTTAACCATTCCCGGGCCGCCTGTTGCTAAGATACAAGCGATGTTCGGGTGCTTCATCAATTGGTTTGACAGGTCGATTGACGGAACATCAATCCAGCCGATAATATCTTCCGGAGCGCCGGCTTTAACAGCAGCTTCCAAAACGATTTTAGCAGCTTCGATTGTACATTTTGTTGCTCTCGGGTGTGGTGAGAAGATGATTGCGTTTCTTGTTTTCAAAGCGATTAAGGATTTGAAAATAGCTGTTGAAGTCGGGTTAGTTGTCGGAACGATACCCGCAATAACTCCGAGAGGTTCTGCAACAACTTTAATTCCGTTAGCTTTGTCTTCTTTGATAATTCCACAGGTTTTAGCATTTTTGTGTTTGTTGTAAATGTATTCTGATGCGAAGTGGTTTTTGATAATTTTATCTTCCAAAACGCCCATTCCGGTTTCTTCGTGAGCCATTCTTGCTAAAGGAATACGGGCTTTGTCTGCAGCAGTAGCAGCTGCTTTGAAGATTGCATCAACTTGTTCTTGAGTAAATGTTGCAAAAATCTTTTGAGCTTTTTTAGCTCTTTCGATAAGCAATTCCAATTGTTCAGCGCTGTCAACCAGAGTAGACTTGTTGAGAGTCTTTTCTAAGGTTTCAACGTTTTTTTTGCTTTTTGTTGTCATCTTATTTCTCCTTTGCGGCAGGCCATTTATGCTTGCGCATTGATGCTGCCTGTTCTATAATAAATGTGTAAGTGTCAAAATTTATTCGTGAATTATTTCACAATTATATTATAAAATAAATAAAATCAAAAAGCAAGTGTATCTTTTACAATCTTTATACAAATTTAATATACACTGTTCACAGGAAGGCAATTTACTTAAAATAGTATATAATTCTGATATGAATATTCTGAAAAAATTTATTTACAGCATATTAGCACTGCAAGAAAAAATTCTTACAAAAAAGCTTGGAAAACATCTAGAAACAAGTTCTGCAAACAAAACATCAAAAACAGTTCTTGCATCTAATGTAACTTTGACACTTAATGCCGAAACCGAAAAAAACAAAGAAATTGTCTTAAATTCTGTAAGTGAAATAGTTTCAGGAGTAAAAAACAATCCATATATGCTTCTTGAATATATAAAAACTCATGGAACAAAAGTCGTAAAACTTCCCAATGCAGACAAAATTCTATCACTAATCGGCGAAGATGAAGGACTTGTCTGCGAGCTTTGCGGTTCAGAAGCTTTTTATATAAATATTTTCACAGACAGCGGATTTTCTTTCAAGAGCAAGCCGATGTTTATCTTACGCGACGGCGAAATTGAACCTTATTACATGCTCCATCAGTTTTACAAATGGTTTGCACTCTACAAAGGCTTGCCCGGCTTTGACTATAACTCTCAAAAACTTTTTAAAAAATATCTAAATTCACCTGATACAACAGGGTTAGAAAATCATACGCTGGAAGAAATGGTCGGGTTAAAAGAGGCAATTGCTCGGGATAATGAGGCAATAGACTTCACCGTAAACTACGCAAAATCAATAGACGGCAGCAAAAATGTCTTGAATAAAATTAAACGGGAAGGCAGTGCAGGCATTTAAACCACACTAACACATTTGTGCAAATTTCTTTAAAACAAGTTATTTTACCTTAGTTTTAAAGAGATTCTTAAATTCACTCCACAGCCCCAGCCTCTCAAATTTTGAGATATGAGCCTGTATTGAATGAGAACTTACATTTAAAATTTCTGCGATTTCACGTTTATGTGGGATTGCAACATATATAGAATAGCTTTCTCATGCTCATTGAGAATTTCTTCTTGATTCATTATTTTATCCTTCCAAGATTTATTACACGGATTATACGGGACTAAAATTTTAAAATCAAGATTTATTTAGTATAATGCTCTTCTTGCGTATTTCTTCCTCCCACTCCTAAATTAGGATACAAAGCGAACCACCGCAACGAAGTGAGGATGAGTGAGTCTGTATGCCTTGTGCTGAGGGGGTGGGGGTGAGGTCCCAATGCACTATTTATGCTAGATTAGGAGCTGAAAAACAGCTTGCTTAAATATGGATTAGACAAACCAGAGAGCAGGATTGGATTACAAACAGAAAAAGGGAGGACGAATGTTATATACCACAATGAGTCATTACGAGCGTGTTAGGGAAGACTCTGGCGAACAAAACATTGAATATCATTTTGTGAGAGGGAGTGGGTTCCTCATGTAAAAAAGGTTGAACTTACTTTTGTAAATTCAACCTCTTAAAATAGGTGCTGGCATCGGGTTATCTTCCCAGGCGGTGGCCCGCCAAGTATTTTCACTGAAGTAAGTCTTTACGACCGTGTTCGGGATGGGAACGGGTGGTTTCCTTACTCTTGGACACCAGCGAATTCTTCGCTTGCGCACTCAAAATTGCATAATGATTATAAACTTCGTAATCAACAATCCTTTTTGGTATTTTTGCGCCTGGGCAATCATAGATTGCTTCGTGACTTCCGCTTTCGCTACAGTCACAACGGCGCTTATGTAATGTTCCGTGCCCTGCCAGTCTTGCTAATCGCAAGCCTGCACCGGCACTGCACACCAACTACCGTTTTTAGGAAAAGCCCTCGTCCGATTAGTATCAGTCGACTGAATATGTTGCCATACTTACATCTCTGACCTATCAACCTGGTATTCTGCCAGGAGACTTACTAGCTTGTGCTATGAGAGATCTTATCTTACGGTGGGCTTCGTACTTATATGCTTTCAGCACTTATCCGCTTGGAACACAGCTACCGGGCGTTTACCGCTGGCGCGATAACCCGTACACTGGAGGTCCCCTCTTCCCGGTCCTCTCGTACTAAGGAAGACTCCGTTCAAATCTCTTGCGCGTATACCGGATATGGACCGAACTGTCTCACGACGTTCTGAACCCAGCTCGCGTGCCGCTTTAATGGGCGAACAGCCCAACCCTTGGAACGTACTACCGCTCCAGGATGCGACGAGCCGACATCGAGGTGCCAAACCTCCCCGTCGATGTGGACTCTTGGGGGAGATAAGCCTGTTATCCCTATGGTAACTTTTATCCGATGAGCGATGGCCCTTCCATGCAGAACCACCGGATCACTATATCCTGCTTTCGCACCTGCTCGACTTGTGTGTCTCGCAGTCAAGCTCCCTTTTGCTATTGCACTCAACGGTTGATTTCCGACCAACCTGAGGGAACCTTTGAACGCCTCCGTTACTTTTTAGGAGGCGACCGCCCCAGTCAAACTGCCCACCTAACAATGTCCCCCGACTCGATTCAGAGCCGCAGGTTAGAATTCCAATATCGCAAGGATGGTATCCCAACGGCCACTCCACAACCGCCAAAGCGATTGTTTCCCTGTGTCCCATCTATCCTGTGCATGCAACATCGAAACCCAATATTAG
>URXT01000029.1 GCA_900551915.1 uncultured bacterium | reverse complement strand
GAAAATTTCTTTCCTCTCTAAATCATCTATTGTTATCCCTTTTGTTGCACTGAATAAATTTTCATTCTCTTTTACATACTTATTAAATTCAGAACCCTTATCAGGCAGATTAGAAAAATCCGATGTCACATGAACAATTAGTTCCTTAAACAAATTTTTATTTGGAATTCTTTCGGCGGCTTTGCTTAATGCGTTTTTCACCGACTCTTTTGTTGAGATGTCGACTTTGTTTCTGGTTCCATCGTGATAATAAATTTTTATATATGAATTTGAACTCATATTATACTCCTATAGATATAAAAAAATTCTTGTAAATAAATTTGTCTTTTTATTAACTTTTATAAACAAACCCAATGCAAAATTCTTTACCACAAACACTTCACAAACGAATAGGGAATTCACCTCTTGTGAAACCTATTGCACCATAAGGGCATTTAACAGCACACATTCCGCATTTTTTACATCTATTTTTTAGAATTTTTGCAGTTTGTGAATTATCATCAAACATTTCCTTACAATTATAAGCAACTCCGAAAAGTGCTAAAGCGGATATTGACATAATGAAATTCCGTCTTTTAGGACTAAACGGTTGTTTTTCTTTAACGGTTCCAAACTTTATGCAGTTATTAGGACAAGCGTTCAAACATTTTAAACATCTGACACAGATTTCATTATTAAGTGATTTTTCTTTTAAATTTATACAGCCTGACGGGCATTTTTGCTCACATAAACCACAACGTCAAATAAACTTAACACAATATCAGAAGAAATTAAGGTGCTTGAAGCTCAAATGGATGAGAGTAACAAGCCAAATCAATACAGAATACTAACTTATGATTACTTTAAACAGTTGTGCCACAATGGTACTAAGGTACTAACCCATAGTTCTTTGGCTGAAAAAAGAGTATTTCTTGAACGATGTATTGAGTCCGTAACCCTTGCCCCAGTTAGAAAAGCAGTCAATGTAAAGTTTAATATAAATCCGTTTTGGACGTCTTTGGAAAACACTAAAAAGACTAAAAAACTGGAAGTATCAGGGTTTGATACTTCCAGTGAAATGGTTGCGGGAGCTGGATTTGAACCAACGACCTTCGGGTTATGAGCCCGACGAGCTACCAGACTGCTCCAACCCGCGTTAGATTTCTGATATCTCATTATTATACGCTAAAAATTAAAAATCAACCCCTAACTTTTATTTTAGGCCTTTATGTCCAAAATGTTGTTTGCATTAGCTTCAAATGCTTTTTGGGCTTCACCAAGATTGTAGGCATTGTATATATCTGTCAGGTTTTTTGAAGCCGCAGCAAAATTGTTTGCATTTATGTATGAAAGGTTTTTGTACAATCCGTTATTGTTGATTTTACCGTCTATTTTTGAGGCTTCAAGCTCTTCACCCTTGCTTAACATATCGGATACAAGGATTGATGTTGAATATTCTGCATTGTCGACTTTTCCGTCTTTGTTTATGTCAAATGCAGAGGCATCAGCATTTTGGAAACTTTTTTTCAGCTTTTCTGTAAACTCTTGAACGGGTATTGATATCTTCTTGCCCATTTCTTCAAATGCAGCTCCTAATAAAGCCATTTTATCAATATTTTTGCCGTTTGCACCGTCTGGCATGTACTGGTATTCAAATTCAAGCGGCGGTAATGAGTTTAAAAAATCATCAGTTTCTTGGATTAGTTTTTCTGAACTTGCTTCGATAAGTTTTGTTTTTAATAAGTTCCCGTAATTTTTGTCAGAGTAGTTGAAAGTATCGGTGCTTTCACTTCTTTTGCCGCCAAGTTTTTTTAAATATTCAAAATTATTGGCTGCTGCATTTCTGCCGTATCTTACGGAATTGTCATTGATTTTGCCGTCATAAATTCCTTTGTTGCCGTTAATATATGCCACATTATTTTGAATTGAATAAACCATTCTTCACACCTTTTTATTTTTACACATTGTGTATAAAACAACTGAAGACAAAAAATTGATTGGTTTACGGATTTTGTTAAGACATGTTAACTATCTTTTAATCACACCCCAAGCCTTAATCGTTCCGCGAATGTATTTTACAAGATAATAGTGCCCCGCTTCTACATATTCAATAGACGCTTCCATGTAAACTTCTTCTTTATCAGGTTTCATTCCTACTTTCGCTCGTTTTTTGTTAATTTTTTCGCGTTCCTTTGCTTCTTTTTTTAACTGCTTTTTATATTTCGGGTCGTTTAAGCGGTCTTTTTCTGATTCATCTTCCTCCACTTTAATTACCGGAATCAGAGCAATAGGAGTTTTACTTTGTACCAGAATAAAAAACTTCCAATCATCGCTTAGAGCAAGCTCATAGTGGCCGGGTTGTATAAAATCCATCTCGCCGTCAAAAAGATAGTTTGCCAATACTAAAGTCGGATAGTCGCTTTCATCAAGTGCATACCTGTAAATTGCCTGCGACCCCATTCTTATCCCTGACATATTCTGCGGCTGAGGCGGATATGCGCGAATTGTAGGATGCATTAATACTGTGTCGGTATAAATACCTTCAATCATTGAAGACGCTCCAAAAGTTGTTTAATAATATTTTGCATTTGGACAAAATTTTTATCAAGGGCATTTTCGCCGCCGACAAAAATTAGAGAAAGATAATTCTGTGAGTTTGCAGTGTTTCCGGATTTTAACAGTAGTCTGTAACTTTCGCGCATAAGGCGTTTTAAACGATTTCTTTTAACTGCGCGTTTGTGAGTTTTTTTTGATACGACAAAGCCTGCACGTGTCGGCGTGCTTGCATCATTTTTTAATCTTCCGGCAAAAAGGGTTACGCCGCTCTTGTGAAAAGAGTTTTTAATCCTGTATGTTGCGGTAAAGGCCGCTTTATTTTTTAATCGGAACTGTTTTTTTAGCATAATTTTGTACAAGAACACAGCACGCTTATAAATTTCAGCCTGCTGTGTTTAATTTTTATTTCGAATGCGGCATTATGCGCGCAAATCACTTGCCGGTTAGTTATATAACCTTACGCTCTTTTTTTAGCCTGAATTGCTAATCTGTGACGGCCTTTTGCGCGGCGTCTGTTCAAAACTTCCTGTCCGCCCGGAGTTGCCATTCTTGCTCTGAAGCCGCTTACGTGCTGTCTTTTAATCTTTGTTCCTTCTAGTGTACGTCTCATAATCTTTATTCCTTTTAATTTATATTTGTCGTATAATTCAAATGTTAAATGAAAAAAAATAATTAGTCAACACAAGAGAGGGAGTCAGGTTAAATTATATGAACAAAAATTTAAAAAAAATAGGGTTTATCGGCTGCGGAAAAATGGCAGGGGCTATAATTTCAGGGATTAAATCCTGCACCTGCGCAAACCATTTCGAATTAAAAGGCTCTGAGGTCAACTGTGAAATAGCAGAACTTGCGCAAAACAAATTAGGAATTGAAGTTTTAACTGATAACAGATTTTTGACAATGGACAGCGATGTTATTTTCATTGCGACAAAGCCGAATTATGTAAGAAATGTTCTGGAGGAAATCAAAGACGAGGTTAATGAAAACAAACTTATCGTGTCGATTGCAGCCGGCATTTCAACAGAAACTATTCTTGAAATAATTCCGAATGCACGCATAATAAGGGTTATGCCAAACACTCCGGCATTGGTAAAAGAAGGAATGTTTGCGGTTACAAAGGGTGAATATGCAGCTGATGAAGATGTTGAATTTGTTATGGAACTGCTCTCTTCAATCGGTAAAGTAATACAGGTTGAGGAAGACCAAATCGATATTGTTACTGCAATTTCAGGCTCAGGCCCTGCGTTTTTCTACAAAGTTATTGAAGATATGGCGCGTGCCGGTGAAAAACTCGGACTTGATTATGAAAAATCACTTCTTCTTGCTGCCCAAACAGCTTTGGGTTCGGCTAAAATGGTTTTTGACAGAGGTGAAGCTTCTGTTCAAAATTTAATTGATAATGTTGCGACAAAAGGCGGCTGTACATTTGTTGGAATTACCGTTATGAATGAAGAACATTCGGACAAACTTTTCTATGATGTTATTGAAAAGACTGCAATTAAAGCAAATGAACTTGGAAAATAGTCCTCTGTTTGTATGAATTTATTAAAGAAATCAACTTTTTTACCGTATTACTTTTTTGTGTGGGTAAGAACAGAGGTTGATGATAAAAAAATACTTTAATAAAAAATATATTCATATTCTGTTTGTTGCGTTATTGCCGGTATTTTTCTATGTCGGGGTAAGGCTTCTTGTTAATGAAAATCCGTATTCTATATGTATTTTTAAAATAATAACAGGCCATGATTGCTGGGGCTGCGGAATTACAAGAGCTTTTAATGCGTTGTTTCAGCTTCAATTTGAAAAAGCTTTTGAATTTAATCCCAGAATAGTTGTTGTTGCGCCGTTAATGCTCTGGATATGGCTTTCGACACTGATAAGAACAATTCGCACAACGGAGTTTCAGCCGTCTACTGAAACAGAGAGTACATCGAAGTAAAAAGAAAGAGGTTTTCTATGGAATCGAAAAAGAACTACACAGCGACGCTGCTTTTGGCGTTTTTTCTTGGCGGATTTGGCATTCACCGTTTTTACACAGGTTATATCGGACTTGGAATTCTCCAGCTGCTAACTGCTGGCGGATGCGGAATTTGGACATTAATTGATTTTATCAATATTTGTTTTAACAACTTCAAAACAGCAGACGGTCAGCCGCTTGATGAATACAATCCGACACTTGGTAAAACATTTTTCTTTGTTTGGATTGCATTATGCATATTAAGTGTAATTATGTATGCAACAACTTTTGCTGAAATTTTTAGAAGTGTAGGATAGGAGATTACTTATGTCAACTAAACAATGTCCTTTTTGCGGCGCAGAAATTGACAGTGAAGCTGTAAGATGCCATGCATGTCAAAAATGGTTAAATGAGAATGCCGAAATTTCAGCAGATGATAGACCGCAGGAATTCTTGCCGACTTTATTGTTTGCATGGTTTTGCGGTGCATTTGGCATTCACCGGTTTTATACCGGAAATATCCCGATTGGGGTTGCTCAACTGTTAACTTTAGGCGGATGCGGAATTTGGGCTTATGTCGACTTTATAATGATTTGTTTTAACCAATTCCGTGACGGGCAGGGAAGATTACTCAGAAATTATGATAAAAACATCGGAATAACGCTTTTTGTATTAAGCCTTGTCCCTGTAATTATCATAATATTTTTGATATTACTTTTATGCCTGCTGCTTACAATTCCGTCAGTGACACATTAAAATATGAGGTTATAAAAATATGACAGATAAAAAATGCCCTTATTGTGGTTCGCTAATCAGCGACACTGATAATGTATGTCCGAAATGCGGTGAAAACCTAGTACTTAAATGTCCTTTCTGCAAGGAAGCGATTAAAGCCTATGATGTCGTGTGCCCGCATTGCACATCCAATCTCCGCGGACGTAAAGAACCAAAGTTCCTTTTTTATACCGGCTATGGAATTGCTGCTCTCTGGATAATCGGAAATTTGTTGTTTTCAGCGGCGCTTACGCACTTCCCTGAAATAATTACTGCTAAAGATAAAGACGGAGATTTAGTACTTCCGCTTTCAAAATATATGCAGCTGGTTCTGCAGCCAATGATTTTAATTTCAATCCCTTACATAATTGCAGCGGTTAAAAAATATAAAACACTACTTGCAGTCATTTGTATGATAATTAACCTGATTATCGGAATCGGATTTTTAGGTTATTTCATACATCTTCAATATATATATCTATAAAAAAGCTCCCACAAGGGAGCTTTTTGGGTTATTTAAGCATTTCTTCAAACATTTGTTTTCCGGTTTTACCACCCTTTTCGGTTGCGTAAGTATAAGGATTCAAAACCGTTATTCCGTTTACTTTATCCCCCCTCAATTGAAAGGTAAACATATCATATCCCCATTTATTCGGATTTCTGTGTCCGTTGATGTCAATGGTAAATATTGGCGTCGTTGTTCCATATCCAAGTATAATTGTTCCGTCCGCCAAAACCCACGCCGGCCACTTTTCTTTTATGTTTTTGTCGGTAAAGCCCACATTCGGGTCAGGGTTTGCTTCAGGATTGTTTTCAAGTTTTACTTTATCAACTCCTTTGTGCTTATTTGTAATACAGCCTTTCTCAAGTGCCTTATTCTGACAATATACTGCAACATTAAGGGTTTTAAATAGCTCTTCTATGAATATTTTACAATCATTCATACCGCCGTTATAATCTGATGGCAAAGATGACCCGTCAGGCAATGTCCATTTTTTGCATGTTCCATATTCGTCATAGCTCTGACATGTTGCATTGGGGTATGGGGAGCTTGTCCAGTAGAAACAATTTATCGGCGCTTCATTCTTTGCCTGAACCAATTTTATTGCGTTGAAAAATATGTTGTAAGCTTTTTTGTACTGGTTTTTCAAAATCATGTTTTGCGTTTTGTTAATGACTGAAGGTAAGGTCATCGCAGCTATAATTCCGATAATCCCAAGTGTGATTAATACTTCCGATAATGTAAATCCTTTTAAAAAATGGCTAAAAGTATTGCTATGACTGAATTTTACGGGGGGGGGGGCAGCCAATAAATCCTATTCCTCTAAGCATATTTACCTCCTGTATTTTTGAATAGTACATGCTTATGATATCATTTCTTCATATTTTTATCAAGTTTAATTCCTTCGGCTTTTGCCAAAAACTCCATAACATTCATAACTTTCGGAGGTTTTTTGTGCAAAACTCCGGAGACTGCAAATCCTTGTAAAATCCCCAAAACACAGGCCGGGCAGGTTGTTAAAACAATATCCGCACCGGTTTTAAGAATATTTTGAGCTTTCTTTTTTGAAATTTCGGCAGAAAGTTTTGGATTTTTCAATGCAAATTCGCCAGCAAAGCCGCAGCATTCTTCAAAATCTTTCATTTCAATGTATTCAATATTTTCGCATTTTTCTAAAAGCGGCTTGATGAAATCTGCACTTTCAAGATGGCAGGGTTTGTGAAATGTTACTTTTAGATTTTTTTTGAAACTAAATCTAACATTTTGTGATGCAACAAATTCACCGGCATTAATAAACCTGGGTTTGTCTCCGGTATTTTTAAAATATCCTTTCAATGTACTTTCACAGCTTGCGCAATCCGTCAAAATACAGTCAAATTCACAATTCATAAGTTTCAGATTTCTCGCTTTAACCTCCTCAAACCGCTCCAGATTCCCGCTCGATAAAAAAGGCAAACCGCAGCATTCAAAATCTTTTTCAATAATTTCAACGTCCAGATTTGAAAAAACTTTCTTCAAATCATTTTTAACTTTTGGCGCTATGTTGTTCACACAGCCTTTAAAATAGAGAAGTTTTGTTTTGGGGACGTTATTGTTTGAATCGGCTGTAGAATTTAATTTTTGTCTGAATCCAAAATTATTTAAAAATTTAAAAATCCTCATCAAATTCCCGAAAATCAAATCTGATTCCACAAATTTTTCAAATTTCCCATGAAAAGTATTTTTTGCATATTCATATTTTGCCGTGTTTAAGATTTCACAGACATCAATACTGCTCGGGCAAAAGTTTTTGCATTTGCCGCATTTAAGACACATATCGAGATATTTTTCGAGGTTTTTGCTGAGTTTTAAATCGCCTTTAAGAACCCCGTCGAGCATAACGAATTTGCCGCGGGAAACAGCGCAGTCGTTGCCTGTAATTTTATAAACCGGGCAGACAGACTGGCAAAGTCCGCATTTTGAACATTTATTGATTTCATCGGCAAAATCTTGAAGTTTTTTCATAATACAATCATAACACGGAAATTCTAAACAATCGCGCCGTGGCTTGCGTCGTGAACGTTTTGTGCATATTTATATAAATATCCGGACTTAACCTTTGGCTCAAAGGGTTTCAATTGCGAACGGCGGGTTTCGAGTTCAACGTTGCTTACCAGAAGTTCTATTTTTCTGTTTGGAATGTCGATTTTTATTTTATCACCGTCACAGACAAGAGCGATTACGCCGCCTTTTGCGGCTTCAGGACAAATATGTCCGACGCAGATTCCGCGTGTTGCACCCGAAAATCTTCCGTCGGTAATCAGAGCGCAGGATTTGCCCAAGCCCTTTCCGACTAAAAGCGATGTTGGAGCAAGCATTTCACGCATTCCCGGGCCGCCTGCCGGGCCTTCGTAACGAATTACAATTACATCTCCGGCTTTGATTTTGTCGTTTTCAAGCGCATCCATTGCCGCTTCTTCACTGTCAAAAGTTTTTGCTGTGCCTTCAAACTCGTAGCACTCAGTAGCGACTCCGGAAATTTTTATAACGCAGCCGTCTTGTGCAAGGTTGCCGTAAAGTACACCGAGTCCGGCTTCCGTGTAAGTTGAATTTTCATAAAGCGGAATGATTTTGGTATCAATATAAGCGTTTTGAGCAATTTCAGAGGTGGTTAAGCCGCAAACCGTCTTAGTGTTTGAAAGCTGTTTGTTTAAAGCTTTCATGACCGCCGGAACTCCGCCTGCATTGTGAAAATCCGACATTGTAAGTGTTGAGGACGGATTGATTTTTACGATTTGATGAATTTTACGGCTGAGTCTGTCAAAATCATCTATTGTAACATCAAGATTTGCTGCGTTTGCGATTGCGAGAAGATGTAAAAACGTGTTTGTGGAGCCGCCGAGCGCCAGCGAGGCGGTAATTGCGTTTATCATGGCATCTTTTGTAATTATGTCGGACGGTTTTGTATCATTTTTTACAAGTTCAACTACCTGCATGCCGCTTTCAAATGCTATGCGGCGCTTGCGTGATGAAACCGCCGAGGCTGAGGCGCAATACGGAAGCGACATCCCGAGTATTTCTGTCAGGCATGCCATTGTGTTGGCTGTGTACATTCCTTGGCATGCGCCGGCTGACGGGCAGGACTCTTCCTCAAGTGCAAGAAGTTCTTCCTCTGTAATTTCGCCGTTTCTAAATTTTCCGACAGCTTCAAAAGAACCTGTTACCATTGTTAATTTGTGATGGTTTCTGCATTCGCCATCTAACATAGGCCCTGCAGTTACTATTATTGCCGGAATGTTAAGCCTCAAAGCTCCGATAAGCATTCCCGGCGTAATTTTGTCACAATTTGAGAGTAAAACAATCCCGTCAAGCTGATGTGCCGCAGCAACACTTTCAACGCAATCAGCAATCAAATCTCGCGACGGCAGCGAATATCTCATGCCGCTGTGACCCATTGCAATTCCGTCACAAATCGCTGGAACTCCGAAAATAAAAGCCTGACCGCCTGCTGAGTGAATTCCTTTTTCGATTTGGCGTTCCAAATCCCTCATGCCGATATGACCGGGCACAAGGTCTGAAAACGGGCTTGCAATGCCGATAAATGGCGCTTTCATGTTCTTTTTGCTTACGCCTGCTGCCATCAAAAGTCCGCGATGCGGAGTTCTTGAAATTCCTGATTTTATATTGTCGCTTTTCATAAATTTACTCCCTTGGTTTTATTTTACAGCAAATAAAACAATTGATAAAATTTTAAATTAATGATATAATATAAGAAGAGTTAAGAAAAAATATAAGGGGCTAGAATTATGAAAAATCAAGCTATGACTGAATTTCCAGGGGGGGGGGGCATCCTGTAACCTAGCTCCTGTAAGGGTTTTGTTTAAATTTATATTGTTGGGACAGTTCATGTCGTTCGTGGGAGATTTATTTTTTATAAATAGCTCGCTCATTCGCTATCGTTTTGAAAACAAATATCCCACGAACTTCTTCGCGAAGAAACAGAGTAAAGATGAAACGAACTTTTCACGTTTCACTCAAAATGACCCCTCCCCGAAATCAAAGATGTTGTACCTCTCACAAAACGATACTCAATCGTTTTGTTCGGCAGAGTCTCAAGGGGAGGGTATGCGCGTTGCTGCTTTCACCCTCGCAGAAGTCCTAATCACCCTCGGTATAATCGGAATTGTCGCTGCTATGACTTTGCCGGCTTTGATTAACAATTACAATACAAAGCTGACCGAAACTCGTCTCAAAAAATTCTATTCTATCTTTAATCAGGCAATTTTGCGTTCAGTGAATGACAATGGTCCGTTTGAAGGCTGGGATTATTGGGTTGATGAGTGGAATGGCAACGGGCTTCAAATCCCTAACCAGTCAAAAATTAACAATGCTTTTGAGAAATATCTGCGTCCTTATATGAATATTGTTGCTGTAAAAAAGGGTAAATGTGCTGCTTCGGCACCGGCTTCCAATGGCGGAAAATGCTACTATTATTTTCTTGCCGATGGAAGCGCTTTTACTTTCTCGGAACATTTAAGCCGTACTATATGGTTTTATCCGAAAGGCGATTGGGAAAGGTGCGAAAAAGCAAATTCAAATATTAAGGGCAGATGCTGTTTTACTTTTCTTTTTCAACCATTTTACGACAAAGATTTGGATGAATGGAAGTACCATCTAAATAAGGGGCTTGAACCTTTCATGGTCTCTTGGGATGGTACGGAAGATATGTTAATAAATGATCCGTCCTATGGCTGCGCTGTTAACGGCATATATTGCACAGCATTGATTCAGCAAAACGGTTGGAGAGTTCCAAAAAATTATCCGCACAAAATCAAATATTGATTTTATGATTGGCGTTTGCTTTCGGCAGAAATAATCGCACACATTGTCCAGAAAATAAACTGGATTTGTGGTCTGAAAAATACCGTGTCGACAAGCCCGTGAACCATTACTGCAAAAATCGAAATTGCAGCACCGGAAAGAAAAATAACTTTTCTGACATCGGTTGATTTGAGTATTATTTTCGCGCCGTCAACGAGTAACGTAATCGCAAATCCTAAAAATGCGATTAGTGCGAAAATTCCGCTTTCAACCGCGATTTCTAAGAAAATATTGTAGGCTGACAGCGCATCAAAACCCGTTCTCATATAAAGTCCGTAGATTTCGCGGAAATTCTTGTTGCCGACGCCGATTCCTAAAAGCCAGTTTTCTTTAAACATATTGAAAGAAGATTGGTAAACATTAAATCTGAAAGAGTTTGACGAATCCTGCCGCATTGCAAACATTGAAAGAACTCTTGCTCTTAAAGAGGCCGAAAGCAGGATTGCCGACGTAATCAGTGCAACGCAGCCGCCGACAATTGCCGTGTAAATAGCTTTGTAATTTTGCCAAAAATATTTGGCTGAAACCGCGAATGTTCCGGCGAGAATTACCAACATGCCGATGTATGAGCCGCGGCAGCCGGTCAAAAACAAAGCAGCAGTTGAGATTAAAGATAAAATTAAGCCGGCAATTCCAAATGGATATTTCTTGTCTGTTAAAAACACGGCGGTTGAGGCGTAAAGCGCCGGAATTCCCGCAACAAAATATCCGCCCAAAAGGTTCGGATTGTAAGGCTTTAATGTTCCGTAAACGCGCGTCATAACTTCTTCCGGATTGAGTTTTGAAACATCCTGCCAGGTCGAAATTTCTTCAACATGTGCAAAGTTTTGCAAAAACCCGATTATCCCTTCAAAGCTTACGCAAAGCCCGATTGTCACAAGCATCGGTAAAATTTTATCTGTATTTTTTCTTAAAAAATGAGCAATTGAAAGATAGAAACCCATATAAGTCAGGGTTTTTAGAAAGCCTTTGAAGCTCAATACAAAGAGTGAAGAACCTGCAAGGCTGATTATTACAATCATAAAGTACGCCAGAAGCCAGAGTTCCGCTTTTGACGGTTTAAGTTCTTCACCTTTTACGAACAATAGTTTGACAATTGTCAGAAAAGTTGTAAAAAGAGCGATTACGCCGATATAATCCGACTTCATCACCGTTGACGCCGCAAATACTGCAAGAATTGATATGTAAATTAATTTATCAATGTTTTGCAGTAAAAGGCTGTTGTTGTATAAAAATTGTGTGTGATTTTGTGTAAAGTTAAATAATTTATTGAACATTTTCCACTGCACTTAATTGCTGGTCTTTCGCTACCTCTTCTGCTCCGTTAATAAGCTGAATGTTTGAAACGGTTCCGTTAAGTCTGTAGTCAGCGCCTTCAAGAGTAATCGGAAGCCCGATTTTAATCTTGTTTCCACCGACAACAGCGCCGTCTTTTGTGATTTTTGCTGTGTCAGTAAGGGTTACAACCGCATCGTAAACATTCGGCTGAGAAACATCTTCAACTACAATTACGGTTTTTGTATTTCTTGTGTTTAAAACAGGAAGGACAATTTTGCGTCTTTCAGCTTTTACATTTGTTATTTTTAAATCTGAATACGGAACATTTCTGATACTGATGAAAGTTGTTTCATTGGCTTTTATGGGCAATTCGCTGCCAGTGTAAGTTATGCCGCGCATAACAACGTCAAAAGAAATTTGTGAAACCGCATCAATACTTTTGCTAGCAGTTGAGCGTGCGCCTTTCATTGTGCAAAATCCGACGATTGCCGCAAAAATTATGCCTATGATAATAATATAGTCAACAATTCTGAGTTTTTTCAGAGTATTTAAAAAGTTTTCCATAATGTTCTCCTATAAAATATTTTCGACAGCGCAAAGAAGTTCGCTGATTGTGGTTGTGGCGCAGCCAAACTGTTTCACAACAAGACTTGCCGCAATGTTTCCGATGAGTGCCGCGTAAACACTGTCGGCGCCTGCCGCAAGTGCAAGTGTGTAAACCGCAGTAACCGTATCGCCGGCGCCTGTTACATCAAATACTTCCGATTTGTTAAATACCGGAATTTTAGTGTATTTTTTGTTCGGCTCTGTAACAAACATTCCGTCTGCACCGCAGGTTATAAGAATTGATTTTGCTCTTGTTTCTTTTAAAAGCTTGTCGCCTGCTTTTTTCAAATCCTCGTCATTGTTTATGAAAAATCCGACTGATTTTTGTGTGTCAGGAAGGTTTGGCGTCATCGAAGTTATGTTTCTGTAAGTTTCGAGATTTTTTTGCGCATCAACAACAACGATTTTTTTGTGTTTGTTTGCGATTTCGATTGTTTTGTCAATAACTCTTTTGGTCAAAGTGCCGATGTGATAATCCGACAAAATAACAGCATCAACTTCCGGAATAGCTTTTTTAAGATTTTCAATTACAAGGTTTTCGGTTTCTCTGGAAAGAGGGTCTTTTGTCTGACGGTCAATTCTGACGATTTGCTGTGTGATTGAGGTTGAAATGCTTCCTGAAATTCTTGTTTTAGTTGTAGTTTTTCTTGTGGCATCTTTAACAACATAAGCCGCGTCGACTTTAGCCTCTTTAAATGTTTCGAAAAGCTGTCCGGACTGGTAGTCGTCTCCGCAAACCCCGATAACTTTAATTTTTCCATTGTTGAGAGTTGCAACGTTGTGCGCGGCGTTTGAGGCTGCACCAAGAATGAGCTTTGTTTTTGTGTGCTGTAAAATCAAAACCGGCGCTTCTCTGGAAATCCTTTCAGTGTCGCCGTAAATCATCTCATCAATTGCCAAATCACCGACAACAAGGATTTTGGGCTCATTTAATCTTTTAATATATGAAATTAGTTTCTTTTTATCAAAATCCATAATAATTCTCTTTAAATTTTAATCTAGTGCCACCTTCTTCACCGGCTCACCGCCGCCGTGCGAGGCTCACCTTTTCATATGCCGCTCAAATTTCTCACTCACGTACCTTATCTAGAAAAATTCTCGGACAATTTTTCTTCCATTCTAGCACAAACAAAATTTAGCGCAAAAACGGTTTGAAATTTTAGCCGTGGCGCGGAGATGGCTGTGTTAAAAGTTTTGCCAAATCTTCGGCGCCGTCAAAACCTCTTTTGCGAACGATTTCAGCCGCCGCCTCTCTGTCGTAATCCAAAAGCCTGTGTTCTGCTTCAAATCCGCCGTTTTGGATGTCAAGAATTAAATAACAGGCTTTTAAATCCTCTGTCATCGGACGTCCGACGCTTCCGTCATTGATTACTGTCTGTTTTGAATTTGTTTGATAACCGGCCGGCTGGTGCGTATGCCCGCAAAGGATTAAATCCGCATCTGTTCCTGCAATAATTTCTTCAACCTTTTCAAGCGGCATTGCGGGCAGAATATCCTCGTTGTTTCGGCGCGGTGAGCCGTGTACAAGAAGAATTTTGACTCCTTCAATCGTCAATTCTTTTTGCGGTGGAAGGTTTTTAAGATATTCTCTGTTTTCGTCCGTAATTATTTTGTCGTCATCTTCAAGAGATTTTCCCATTACCGGAAATGCTTTTTTTGTATTTTCTATCAATTCCTTCGAACATTCTGCAAGCATTTTGTCTGTATTTCCCTGAATAACCGTCCAATCTTGTTGTGAGCGGATAAAAGCAACGGTTTTATTAGGCTCGGGGCCAGCCATTGCCAAATCGCCAAGACAAAAAATCCTATCGCAATTTTGTTTCTTTATATCTTCCAAAACAATCTTGAGTGCTGTCATATTAGCGTGAATGTCAGAAATTACTGCAATTTTCATGAAGTTTCTCCCTCTTTTTTATCTTTATGCTACCATGAAAATATGATTAAAAGACGAAATTCAAAACAGATTTCAATTGGAAATATAAAAATCGGCGGCGATGCGCCAATAAGTGTTCAATCAATGTGCAACACCGATACTTGCGATATTAATGCGACTTTGTATCAGTTAAACGAGTTTGCAGAAAAAGGCTGTGAAATTGCGCGGCTTGCGGTTTTGAATTCTGACGCTGCTTCTGCAATAAAAGAAATTGTTAAAAAATCTCCGCTGCCGCTTGTTGCAGATATTCATTTTGATTACAAACTTGCGATTGAATGCCTGAACAACGGAATTCATGCACTCCGGCTGAACCCCGGAAATATCGGCAAACGCGAGAATGTTGAAAAGGTTGTAAGGCTTGCCAAAATTAATCAAACGCCAATCAGAATAGGAGTCAATGCAGGTTCGCTTGAAAAAGAACTTCTGGAAAAAGAAATTCCGCTTCATGAAAAAATGGTTTTGAGTGCGATGAAACATATTCAGATTTTAGAAGATTTGGATTTTGATTTAATCAAGGTTTCGCTGAAATCTTCTGATGTTTTAACAACAATTGAGGCTTACCGTTCGATTGCTGAAAAAATTCCTTATGCTTTGCATTTGGGCGTAACTGAGGCCGGAACAATGCGCCAAGGTTTGATAAAGTCTTCAATCGGGCTTGGGACGCTTCTTGCTGAAGGAATTGGCGATACAATAAGAGTTTCGCTAACCGAAAATCCGGTTGAAGAAGTTACTGCTGGTTTTGATATTTTGAAAGCTCTGGGTTTGCGAAAACGAGGTGTGAATTTTGTTTCTTGTCCTACTTGCGGGAGAACAAAAATAGATTTGATATCGCTTGCGAAGCAGGTTGAGGCGAGATTTAAAGACTTGGAAGCTCCGATTACAATTGCTACAATGGGATGTGTTGTGAACGGACCTGGTGAAGCACGCCATGCTGATTTTGGCATTGCCGGAGGCATCGGAGAAGGTTTGATTTTCCAAAAAGGCGAAATCGTTGCTAAAGTTCCTGAAAAAGAATTACTTAATAAGTTAGAAGAAATTATAAGAAAATCATATAAATAATCCATTCTTTTTTTGTGTAAAGAAATTATAATATTTTTGTATTTATCTAAAAAAGTTATTATAATTCTAAAATACAGAGGTAGACTTATGAAAATTAAAACTTTATTATTTTTGGGAATTTTTGCAATAGCAATTTTACCGGCAAATGCAGAACTTACAACCAGTGATGTAAGATCTCGTGATTATCTTATGAATCATGGGCATTCTAGCGCAACTGCTGATATTGTACAAATGCAAAATGATTCGGTTAATGGCGTAAAAAGTGATTTGCCAATTCATCACAGATTTGATAACAAATCGCTTGGTTACAAATGGGTTAACAAATTCTTTATATATTTGGATCCAGCGCAGGACGATGGAAAATTCCTACGTCATGACACAAAATTCACTCCGCAGGTAGATGATTTGTAGGAAGTATTTTTTAGTTCTTCCTCTGGTCTTAATCTGTTTTTTATTTGGATATCCGCCCTCAATAGCTGCTGATGGCGGATATTCCGGGTATAAAAACCATGCTGCAGATTTTTCGGGGTTAAATGCCGATGTAATAAGAAAGCAAGGTGATGAGTATTTTGTAAAAGCTTATGATAGTGAAGTTGACGCTGATAAGAAAAAATTCTACCGTCTTGCAATGAATAAATATTATGTACTTTCTCAAATTTATCCAGGCGACTATTACGCTTATGCTCAGATGGCTAGAATTAACGATGAAAGAGCAGAAGACCGCTTTGCAAAGAAAAACTTTTCACAAGCTTTTAACCTCGACAAGTACAATCCTTATACAAATTTTTATTATGCGGAATTTAATATAAAAAGAGAAAGATACCATGAGGCTTTAAAATATTATTTGACTGCGTATAATAACGGATATAAAGATAACTACATTACAAATTTTAAAATTGCTGTACTTTATGAAAAACTTGGAGACTTAAAAAAATCAAAAGAATTTTATGAAAATTCCTACAAATTAAATCCGGAAGCAAATGATTTACGGGATAAAATAAACTCAATTCAATCTTTGAATTATGAACAAACGGAGTATTATCATTCTATCAGGGAGTAAGGTGATGACATTAAAAAAAATATTAATATGTTTTATAACATTAATTTTAGCGACCGCAACGTCATATGCTTCTGACAGCCTTGACAGCGGACTTGATACTCTTCCTCCTGTTGTTGATAATATGTATGATTTTCCTTACTTCAAAGCTTATAAGCTTAAAAAAGGCGAGATTGTTTTTAATGAAGCTTCAAAAACTGTTAACTCTCTTAATCCGACTGCGTCTACAAATAAAGCAGGAGGCTATCTTCCCGGCGCCCGCGGCGCAAACCAGCTTGTTGTTTATACCTATGGATATTCTCCGCGCACAGGCACAAATGAATTTGGCGCGGAAGCCATTGTTGAAGGAAATACTGTGACCGAGTTAAGCGGTGCTGACTCATTTATTCCACAAAACGGACTTGTTATCAGCGGGCATGGGGCTGCTAAAAACTGGATTGTAAAAAATATTTCTGTAGGCACAAAGGTTTATCTTGAACCAAACACAAATATTCTTCATGTTTATACAACTTCTGAAAGCTATCTTTTTGAGGCTTCAAAGAAAATAGACGAAGCAAAAGCCATGGTGGATTACTACAAATCGAAAAATGTAGACTATGACTTTAAAGTTCCGAACTATTTTATAAGAGAAGCCATGAATTATCTTAAAAAAGCTGAACACGATACTGAAAATATCAGAAGATATTCTCATCTTGCAATAGAATCTGCTAATACTGCTTTAAAAAGTGTTGTTCCTTATAAACATACGGAATTTAAAGGTGTTTGGGTGCGTCCGGTAGAAACAAATGAGGAGGCAATCGAAAAGGCCGTAAAAAGAATTAAAGCGGCCGGCATTGATAATATTTTTATTGAAACCTATTTCCACGGAAGAACAATTTTCCCCAGCAAAACTATGTCAAACTACGGATTTGTGAAGCAGAACGAAAAGTTTGAAGGAATTGACCCTTTAAAACTTTGGGTTAAATATGCTCATAAAAATAATATAAAAGTTCATGTTTGGTTTGAAACTTTTTATGTTGGAATTCAGCGTCCCGAAACAAACCCGGGTAACATTCTTGCAGTAAAGCCGCATTGGGCAAATAAAACAAAGAGAAACTACAATATAAATGCTCCGACACCATCGATTTCAGAGCATAACGGTTTTTTCCTTGACCCTGCAAATCCTGAAGTTCAGGAATTTTTGCAAACTCTAATTACTGAAATTGTTGATAATTATAAAGTTGACGGAATAAACCTAGATTATATAAGATATCCTCAAGCTGTTTCTTTCAGTGATATTAATGCCTGGGGGTATACGGATTACGCTAGAAATGAGTTTAAAACTATTTATGGCAAAGACCCTCTTGATATGCTTGTAAGCGACCCGTTGTGGATGAAATGGTGTGAATTCAGACGGGAAAAAGTCTCAAACTTTGTTGCAAAAATTGGAGCCTTAGGGCGTGAAAAAAAAGTTTATGTAAGTGCTGTTATTTTCCCTGATAGGCTTGCCGCACTGAATGCTAAGCAGCAGGATTGGAAAACTTGGAGTACGAGGGGATATATTAACGGTTTTACTCCTCTGTTTTTGACTTGTAATGCGAAAACTTTAAACGCTCTTATCACAAATGTTATCAATGCAAAATCTCCTGAAACGGACTTGTTTGCAGGGCTTTTTGTAACATTTATGGGCGGAAGTGAAGAAGATTTAATCAGAGAAATTCATGAAACAAGAAAAATGGATGTTAAAGGCGTCATTCTGTTTGACTATGCGCATCTTGACAATCGTTATATTCAGGCTTTAGCAACACGCGTATTCAGCGAAAAAGGAACCTCTGTTGCAAGAACGGTAAAACCTTCGCAGGGAAGTTCAGTTAAATTGAAACGTATTGAAGGGTCTAAATCTTCTGCTGTGAAGTCTTCTAAAAAATCTCCTTCAGACAAGAAAGAGAAAAAAAGATTCTTTTCCAGAAAGAAGAAAAAGTAGAAACTTTTTTTGTTTTTAACATTGGAATTAGGGAATGATAAGAGACTTTGCCAATTCGGCAATTTTAAAGAAAAATACAATAATGTTTTTAACTTCAGCTGCTTTCATCACAGGAATTGCAGCTTACTTTAACAATTGCGAAATTATTGCGGGTGCGATTCTTACTTTTGTTCTGTCAATTTTGGTCTGGAGAAATAAAATCTCGTATAAGTTTATAATTCTTTGGATATTTGTATTTTATCTGGGCTTTTTCAATGCAAATCTGCGGATAAAACATTCCGATGAACTTTCCGTAATTGCGCCGCTGAACGGCGAAATTATCGGCCGCATTGTTTCAATTCCAAACAGTAACACAAAAGATAAAACAAAATTTTTCTTGGAGGTTGAAAGCGTTGACGGAAAAGATTTTCATGCCAAAACGCTTGTAAGTATTCAGGATGATGAAGGCGACTTTTCAATGTTCAATATTGGAAATGTCTATAAAATTAACGGAAAACTAAGACTTCCCTTCAAAGCTGGAAATCCTTCTCAATTTGATTACGGTAAATATTTGAGAAATTTTAATACATTTACACTTGTATATGCAGATAAAACCGATTGCGAGTATTTGAAATCTGAAATTCCGCCAAAATGGAGGTTTATGCAGACGCTCAATGACATTAGAAACCGCATAATCAAAGTTCATTCAGAATATTTGAAAAGTCCGAACCTTGAAATTTTAGGCGGCATTGTTTTCGGCGATGATGCTGTTGCGCCGCCGGATTATATCAAAGACAGCTTTACTAATTCAGGTTTGCTGCATATTCTTGCGGCTTCCGGAATGAACGTTGCATTTATTTTCGGATTTTGGTTTTATATACTGTCGCTTTTGAAAGTTCCATATAAACCCCGTGTTATCAGCGGAATGGGAGTGATAATTCTTTATACTTTAATGACAGGACTTGGCCCATCTGTAATCAGAGCGGCTCTAATGCTGTTATTTGTTTTGATTGGAAAATTAATCGACAGAGATTCGCACAGTGTGGCGCTTTTATCCTTTGTTGCGCTGTTAATGCTCCTTTACAATCCGGCATACCTGAACGATGTCGGCTTTCAGCTTTCTTTTCTGGTAACTTTCGGGATAATCTGCACGGCTAATATTGTTCTTGAGAAATTTAAAGGAAATAAAGTCCGCGAATTTATTGCCGGCTCGCTTCTGATTCCGGTGGTTGCTCAAATCTGGGTAATTCCTTTGCAAATGTTCTATTTTAATACAATAAGTTTGTATTCATTCTTCGCAAACGTTTCAATTATGCCGTTTTTGTCTGTAATAAGTTTTGGCGGATTTGTTTCATCTGTGTTAGCAATAATACCGCAGATTGCGGATTTTGTTTGTAAGGTTTTTGATTTTGTCCTTAATTTTATGCTGACAATTCTTGTTTGGATTTCAAATTTCTTTTCAACACTTCCGCATTCCCTGATTGAAACTCCGCATCCGTCGATTTTGCAGGTTTTTGTCTATTATTTAGTTGTCCTTTTCGCAACATTGATGATTAAAGAAGGGTTTACAAAACGCCATGTTGCGATTTTGTTTGGAATGATAAGCGTCATAATTTTTACTTCAATCACCCTTCCAAACTGTAAACTTGAAGTGATAAGTTTTGATGTCGGAAACGCGGATGCTTTTCTTATAAAAACTCCGGCTGAAAAATACATAATAATTGATACAGCAAAACCGGGTTATAAAGGCGGAAAATCTCAAGCGGAAATAATCATAAGAAAATACCTGAAAGACAGAGGTGTGAAAAACCTTGAATTTTTAATCGTAACGCATTTTGATACAGACCACGCTGGCGGCGCAGCTGACCTTATTAATAAGATGGATATCGGCAAAATTTATGTAAACTCAACAAGCGACACTTCAAAAACCGCCTTAAAAATTTATCAGGCTTCAGAGGAACGCAATTTTGACCTTGCAATTGCGCCTGATGACGGGATTGTTTATTCCGAACCAGGCTTGACGGTCAGAACTTTTGTTAAAAATTTCGAAAATGATAACGAAAGCTCTGTTATGGCGCTTTTGAGTTATAAAGATTTTGATATTTTATTTACCGGCGACGCCGGAGTGGAAGCCTTTAACAGAATTTCAGCTAAACTCCCTAAGAAAGTCGAAGTTCTGAAAGTCGGCCACCATGGCGCAAAGAATGTTGTTGATGAAAACTATATCAAAATAATTTCACCTGATGTTTCCATAATTTCAACCGGCCTGAATAATTACGGACATCCTGCAAAATCTAGTCTGAATATTTTGCGAAATACCGAAATCTACAGAACCGATAAAAACAATGCAGTCAAAATTTCAACAGACGGCAAAGAATACAAAATGTTTACCTTCAACACAACCTCCAAAAAGTTCGAACCTGTAACCACAAAAGTTGCAGAACCTTAAAATAGCCCGCGCCATCTTTTCCGTTAACCCTCCCCCTTACAAAAGATTTATATGCAGTTTCAAACAACCTGCCGCCATTGCGGGAAAATCTTTGATTTTCGCGGCGGTCCGGTATGTTGTTTGTGTTATATAAAATCCTCCGTAATGCTTCGACGGCGCTCGCGTGGCAGGAGTTCCGCATTTAGTGGAATTTAGTATGCAAGTCCCTCTTACAGCCTATTGATTTATTTTGTTTATATGCTAAACTTCTGAAAGGTATTGTGAGGTGGTATATAATATGATTAAACCTATGTCCCCAAAAGACAGAATTATTTTGGCTCTTGATGTTGATACTCTTGAGGAGGTCAGAGAATTAGTGTTGGAATTAAAGGATTATGTCGGCTATTTTAAAATCGGTCTTCCTTTGATAATAAACTGCGGTTTTGAAGCTGTGCGCCTTATTGAGGAACTGGGTGCAAAATGCTACTATGACGGCAAATTCCACGATATTCCGAATACTGTTCAAAAAGCCTGTATCAATCTGGTCAAAAATAATATCCACGTTTTCAATATCCATATTCAAGGCGGGTCAAAAATGGTTGCTTCGGCTGTAAAAGCTGTCAATGCTACAGCAAAACGCCTTGAAAAAGAACCGCCCGTAATTTTGGGGGTTACGCTCCTTTCAAGCTTTGGCCAAAGAACTTTAACCGAAGAATTATGCGTAACAAAAAATATAGAAGATTATGTTCTTCAGCTTGCACAAGTTGCGAAAGACTCCGGACTTGACGGGGTTGTTGCAAGCGCTGACGAGGCAAAAAGAATCAGAAAACAAATCGATGATGATTTTATAATCGTATGTCCTGCAACGCGTCCAACCTGGGCTGGCGTTGATGATCAGGTAAGGGTTGATACGCCGCGCAAAGCTATTCTTTCAGGAGTTGATTTTCTTGTAATCGGCCGCCCTATTACAAAAGCTGATGATAGAATTTCTGCTGTTAAACTTATTATAGATGAAATAGAAACGGCATTAAGCGAACGTGAAACTTTAGTTTAAGCCCGCTTGTGTTGAATTAATTAAAAAATACTTGAACTTTCTAATGCTTCATGCTATAAATAAATTATAAGTTATTTAATTTGTTACAAATTATAATTAATTTCTTTAGACTTTAAGATTTTTATTAATCTTAGAGTTTTTATTATTCAAATGCCCGCTTAATTTCTACAAAAGCAAAAAAATAACTGCCATCTTTTTGCAGTCAATTATTTTCTACAGCTGTTAAAATGTCTCTTGCAAGCGGGAGCTTTCGTTTATCCAGAGCCTTTATAATATCAATAATCGCTCCTCTAAAGGGGTCAAGCTCCTGTGAGTTAATTCTGAAAAACTCATTAACATCGATTTCAAGAACTTTTGCAATTCTGATAAATGTATCAAGCGAGGGATAAGAATTTCCGTTTTCAATAAGGCACATCTGCCGGGGCGAAATGTATATCAATTCAGATAACTTTTCTTGTGATAAACCGCGGTCAATGCGCAATTGTTTAATTTGTTTTCCAAGTAACTGTTTATCCAATTTGCCCCCTTATTAAAAGTTTATTATATACAAAGGTCATTAAATAATGAAATACATATCAAGAATATTGACAAATTGATATCCATATGTTATTATATACATGTAACTTATATTATGGAGGTATTTACATGTTAAAGAGAACTAATGGAAAAGCAGCGTTTACGCTGGCTGAAGGTGCTACGCGCGTAGAAATGTTTGAGAAAGCCCGTAAAAGTGCGTTTACACTCGCAGAAGTTTTGATTACTTTGGGTATTATCGGGGTTGTTGCTGCAATGACCATGCCGACCTTGATTAACTCCACACAGGGTGCTCAATACAAAACAGCTTACAAAAAGGCATTATCAGTTATGTCTCAAGCTGTTGTTATGAACATTGCACTTGAAGATTATGACTTGTCGCAGACTGTTGCAGGTACGAACACAACTGCAGAATCTGCGGATGGTGCAGATGATGCTGAGGAAGTCGGAGGTGTTCAATCTATTTATGCTTTATTCAAGAACCGTATGAATGTCGTAAAAGTTGCAGGTACAAAGGATTTCCAAGGTGGAGTTGACGGTGCAGCTGATACATACAAGATTATTTCTGTAGGAGACGAGGATGATTATAAGGGCTTTGTTGAGAAGCATTCCGGTGCAATCCCTGCAGATGTTGCAAATGGCACTCCCGCAGTAGCAGGACAAGAATTGCCGCCGCTTACAGCAGGTGCAGCTATAACAACAGGGTATTCGATGTTATTCTTTAATGATGGTATTACATTTATTTTTGATAACGAACAATCAAATTGTACTGCCGCTACAAAAACGAACTCAGGCGATCACTATTGTTTTGCATGGATTGATGTAAATGGACAAAAAGCTCCCAATAGAGTTGTAGCATGCGATAATGGCTCACTTGTGGATTCTGGAGAAGATACTGCTGCTTGTACAGTTTCCAACCCGACAGATATCTACCCGATTGCAATGTTTGATCAGACAATTATACCTGCATCAGCAGCCGCAAGAGCAGTTCTTTACGCTAAGTAATTGAATTAATCAGATTTTAGCCCTGACGGTTTCCGCCGGGGCCTTAATCTGATTAACAATGACTTTTTAAACTAAACTATTTGTTATAATTCTCGCCTAAGCTCACCTTGGGCGA
>URXT01000028.1 GCA_900551915.1 uncultured bacterium | reverse complement strand
GGGGGGGGCAGCCCTCTGCTACGCTGGTAGACACTTTCACAGATATTTGAAGTGTCTTGAAGCGCCCATTGAGTTTTCCGCTCCTGTAAGAGTTTTCTCTAAATTTACGTGGTTGGGGTTGTTCGTACCGCACTTAGGAAATTTGTTTTCTCAAGCACGCTCGCTTACTCGCTATCGTTTCGAAAACAAATATTCCAAGTACTTTTACGTGAAGAAAAGCAATAATAACGAAACGGCCTTTTCACGTTTCACTTCTCACTTTTCACCTCTCAAAAATTCCGCTTTCACAATGGCGGAGGTACTAATTACCCTCGGCATAATCGGTATTATTGCAGCAATGACTCTTCCGTCTATTATTAATAAGGCGGAAAAAATGATTTTGAAAAATCAATTCAAGAAAACATATTCAACGTTGTCGCAAGCCTTGCTTAAATCCGAAGCGGATTATGGTGCAAAACCGGAATGTTATTATCTGATATCATCAAATTCTTCTATATCCGGACTTATTTCAAGCCAGTATAAAGATGTAGAATGCAATGTTTTAAAAACACTTCTTCTGAAAAATTTGAATGTAATTGCAACTTGCGAAGATAATGCATACCCAAACTGTATACCAAAATATAAAGGTTTTGACACCATGGCGGTTGAGAATAATCCTGACTTGTCAGAGGAAGAAGCTTTAGAGATAGTCAAGGGGCAGGGTGGTTTCAAGCAGAATAATATTTTATACAAAGCACCTGCATACGTTTTGGCAGACGGTAGTATAATTCTGAGTTATGCATCGGCTTCTTTTCCTAAAATATTTGCAATAGATATTAACGGCAAAAAAGGCCCAAACAAATGGGGGCATGACCTGTTTTCATTCTGGCTGGGAAGCAACGAAAAATCTAATATTATTTTGATTGGAACGAGTTATCTTGTTGAAAAAGGCGGCGTTACAACAAAAAAAATGATACAGGATGTTCTTAAAAAATAACTGCCAGCCAGGGTAATTTTTATTGAAGGTTCAGGAAATATAATCCTTTAATAAGGAGAATTTCCAATGAAGATTTACAGAAAACCGTCTGATGAAGTTTTAGTCAAGATGTTAGATGAAATTTCATACAGAGTTACTCAGTGCAATGCGGAAGAAAAGCCGTTCTCAAGTATCCACAACCGCAATTATAACGAGGGAATTTATGTTGATATTGTGACAAAAGAACCGCTTTTTTCATCACGATGTAAGCTTTTTACTAACTGTGGCTGGCCTTCTTTTTCTGCAACAATAAGCGATGATGCAGTTAGAGAATTTACTCATAATATTTGCGGATTTAAATTTGTTGAGGTCAGGAGTAAGTTTGGCAATTCTCATCTCGGACATCTTTTCAATGACGGACCGAAAGAGGCCGGCGGTATGCGCTACTGCATAAACGGCGCCGCACTTAAATTTGTGTCAAAAGAAGATTTGGTAAAAGAAGGTTATGGAGAATATCTCTCATTTTTTCATTAAACAAAAGCCGGATTTAATCCGGCTTTTGTTTGTTAAAAATTTCTTTCAGCAAGGCTGACGTTAATCTCAAAACAGATTTTGTCTGACAGGTGTTTTGAAGGGCGTTTAACATCATGAAATCATGAATTGTGCCGTTTACACGGAAATTTATCACTTCAACGCCTGCTTCATCAAGCCGGCGTGCGTATTCTTCGCCTTCATCTCGCAAAACATCGTTTTCTGCCGTAATTATTATTGCAGGCGGCAAACCTTTCAAATCTTCAATCGGAGCTTTTAATATTGAAATATACTTGTCATCACGGAGCCTTTCATCAGGCAGATACGCCTCAAAGAAATATTCCATTGCTTTTTTCGTAAGCCATGGACCGTTTTTGAATTCATTATAGGAGTTTGTCTTCATTGAAGCATCGCAAACCGGATAATATAATACCTGCGCTTTCATTTGTGGACCACTGCTAAGTTTTGCTCTTATTATTGTTGCCGCCGCCATATTTGCACCGGCGCTGTCACCTGCAATAGCCATTTTTTCGTTATCTATGTTAAATTCTTGAGGATTGTAGTAAACATAATCCATAACTCCGTAAATTTCGTTAAGTGCAGTAGGGTATTTGGCTTTTGGAGAACGAGAATATTCTACAAAAAATACAGCGGAATTTGTTTCAATTGCGAGTTTTTTTATTAAAGTTCCAAAAACTTCTTTATCGCCCATTACCCATCCGCCGCCGTGCGCATAAATTATTGCGGGAAGTTTTTCGCCGGAATTCTTTTTGGGCTTTGCAATTCTTACGCTGACTTCACCTGCATATTCAGTTAAAATGGTGATGTCTTTAAGTTCAGCTTCAATGTCAATGAAATCTTTTTTCTGAAGTTCTGATAAAAATTCCCTTGCTTCTTCTGCTGTCATTTCATAAAGCGGTTTGGCGCCTGCTGCCTCAATGCGTTCGATAAATTCTTTTACTTCGCTTGAAAGATTAATTTTTTCAGTCATATTAATACCTCATATCAGTTCTACAAAGCTTCACCGTGTAATTTCAGCAAAGCCTTCTCAAAGTTTTGCCCGGACTGATATAAGATAAATCCTGCTTTTATATAATCTTCAGGGTAATTTAATCTGCCTTCTTTATTGGCCTGCATGGGTTTCCAACTGCAACAACTCCTGACGGAATATCCTTTGTCACAACGCTTCCGGCGCCAATAACAGTATTATCGCCGATTGTGACACCTGGCATTATGCATACGTTGCCGCCCAGCCAAACGCTGTTTCCTATTGTAACAGGTTTCGCATATTCGATGCCGTCAGTTCTTTCTTTGCTGTTAACGGGGTGGCAGGCCGTGTAAATCCCGCAGTTTGGGCCTATACAAACATTGCTGCCTATTTTAACTTTTGCACAGTCCAAAATTACAAGATTGTGGTTAGAGTAGAAGTTATCCCCGACTTCGATATTGTAGCCGTAATCACAGAAAAATGCAGGTTCTATATACGGATTTTCACCTGTTTTACCAAATATTTGTTTGAGAGTTTTCTTACGGGTTTCGGTATCGGAAGGGTTTAGCTGATTATATTTTTGGCACAAGGTTTTTACTTTAATTCTTTCATAATATAATTCCGCGTCTGCCGGATTATAAATCTCGCCTGCAATCATTTTTTCTTTTTCACTCATTTAATTCTCCCCATATTTGGTTTTAAATAATAAAAGATTTTTGACTAATAATTAACAACCTCTAAGTCTTTCGACAAAAATTTTCAGTCTTTCAATTGCGATTTTCAGGTTTTCGATGGAATATGCGTAAGAGATTCTTAAATAGCCTTCGCCGCAGGCTCCAAATGCCGTTCCCGGAACAACTGCAACTTTTTCTTCTTTAAGAAATCTTGTTGCAAACTCTTCGCTTGTCATGTTGAACTCTTTTATACTCGGGAAAACATAAAATGCCCCGAAAGGTTCAAAACATTCCAAACCGATTTCTTTGAAGGCATGTAGTAGAAAGCGGCGTCTTTGATTGTAAGCCTGACGCATTGTTTCTACATCGTCATCGCCGTTTTTCAGTGCTTCAATCGCTGCATACTGGCTTGTTGTCGGCGCGCACATAATTGCAAACTGGTGAATTTTTGTCATCTGCTGAATTATTTCTTTTGGCGCGCAGGCGTAACCTAATCGCCAGCCGGTCATTGCATAGGCTTTTGAAAATCCGTTAATTAAAATGGTTCTTTCTTTCATCCCGCGCAATGACGCGATTGAAACATGTTTTTCTTTGTAAGTCAAAGCCGAATAGATTTCATCCGACATAACGAGAATATCTTTCTCTATAACTATTTTCGCAATATCCTCCAAATCTTTTTGTTCCATGATTGCGCCTGTGGGATTGTTCGGATAAGGTAAAATTAAAACTTTTGTTTTATCTGTAATTGCGGCAAGAAGCTCTTCCGGCTTTAACCTGAAATCGTTTTCTGCCTTCAGATTTATTATTACAGGTTTTGCTCCTGCAAGAACAGCACAGGGTTCATAAGAAACATAAGACGGCTGAGGTATTATAACTTCATCCCCCGGATTTATAACCGCACGAAGTCCGATATCAATTGCTTCCGAGCCGCCGACAGTTACAAGAATTTCTTTTGCAGAGTTATATTCGATATTTTGTGTTCTTTTTAAATAGTTTGAAATCTCTTGTCTAAGGTCTTTTAATCCTGAGTTTGAAGTATAAAAAGTTCTTCCGCGTTCAAGTGCGTAAATTCCTTCATCTCTGATGTGCCATGGAGTGTCAAAATCAGGTTCGCCGACACCAAGCGAAATTGCATCTTTCATTTCGTTTACGATATCGAAAAACTTTCTGATGCCTGAGGGTTTTATTGAAGCAGTTTTGTCAGATATGAAATTCCTCATGGGGTAATGACCTCTCTTTCATCACGATTTTCTTCATTGAAAATCGTGCCATGGTCTTTGTATTTTTTCAGGATAAAATGCGTTGCCGTACTCAAAACGCTCTCGAGAGTCGACAGCTTATCTGATACAAATGCTGCAATTTCTTTTAAAGTTTTTTCTTCCAAAGTTACAAGCAGGTCATATCCGCCGGAAATCAAATAAACTGCATGAACTTCAGGGTATTTGTAAATTCTTTCCGCGATTTTGTCAAATCCCTGCCCGCGCTGGGGGGTAACTTTAACTTCAATTAATGCAGTAACCTTTTCTATTGAGGTTTTTTCCCAATTTATAAGTGTGTGGTAACCGCATATAATGCCTTCTTTTTCAAGCGCGCTAATTTCAGCTAAAACCTCTTCCTCTTTTGCGCCGAGCATTATTGCAAGTTCTGAAAAATCAATACGGCTGTTTTTTTCTAATAATGAAAGCAACTCTTCTCTCATAAGTTTCTCCTGTCAAATCTTATTCTAAATTATACTCCAAATCTTAAATTTAATAAAGTTTTCTTGATTTTTGAAATATTTTTAATAAAAATTTGATTTATTTTTTTGACTTGTTGTATACTTAATTACGTAGATTGTAGTATTAAATTTAAGGTGATTTAATAATTTAGTCATGGAAGAAATGCTTTTACATAAGAAAGTTGGAATTCCCCGCGCCATCTCTTATTATAATAATTATCCGTTTTATTACGGTTTTTTTACAGCACTAGGAATTGAGGTTGTGCTTTCCGACAAAACCACAACAAAAATTATTAATGAAGGCAGCAGTTACGTTGTTTCAGACACCTGCCTTCCAATAAAGGTTTTCACAGGTCATGTGGTAAATCTTTTAAATAAAGGCTGTGATGTTATTTTTGTGCCTTCACTGCAATCTACGGGTTTTAAGATAAATAATTGCAGTAAAATCAGAGGCTTGCCTGAGATTATAAGAAATGTTATAAACAAACCTTTTACAATGATTGAGCCGACGCTCGACAAAACAGAGAATATCGGATTTCATGACTTTTGCATGCAAACAGCAGAAGCATGCGGAATAACAGATTCTGAAAGGGTCAAAGCTGCTGCCAAAGCTGGATGGAAAATGTATAATGATTTTCTGGAAATGACACAGTCTGGAATTCCTTACAAAGACGCTCTTGAAAATGCTTTGAGCGGTAAATTTGTTAAAAAATCCGTTGATATTGTCAAACCGCTTTCGGTTGTTATTATGGGGCATGGTTACAACCTTTTTGACGAGCGGATTTCTATGAATATAATCAAAAAGTTAGAGAAAATGGATGTGAAAGTTTATACATCATTAGATGTTTCTCATGAGCGTGCAATTTCTTCAATCCGCGAACTTGGCGAAATCCAATACTGGGCAAACGAGCTTGAACTCACCGGAACTGCCGCATATTACCTTTTGAATAATAAAGTTGACGGAATTGTGGCGCTTTCTGCTTTTGGCTGCGGGCCTGACTCGTTAATGGTGGATGAAATGTCTTATCACTGCAAAGAAAAAGGCATGCCGCTTATTCATCTGACAATTGACGAACATACCGGCGAAGCAGGGTTTGTAACCCGTCTGGAAGCCTTTGTTGATATGCTTATGCGAAAGAAACGCCGTCAGTTTGTGAAAAATTCAGATAATATCGCATCTGCGGATGTTGTTAAACTAAGAGAGTCCAAAATTTTAACAGGTTCTGCAAAATAGTTTGAGCTTATGGAAGATAATTTCTCTAAAACCAAACCATATCAATATCGCGGTGCAATCCATATTCATTCGACCTTTTCAGACGGCACCGGAGATATTTTGGAAATTGTTTCAGCCGCTAAAAAAGCCGGACTTTCATGGATTGTCGTAACCGACCACAACAATCTTGATATTCAGGAGGGAATTTACAGCGGAATTTATGTTCTGAAGGGTGAAGAAATTTCACCGCCGTATGACAATCATTATCTGGCTTTTGGCATTGGTGAAGTTATCAAGCCTTCTGAGAATCCGGAAATTTATGTTCAGAAAGTAAGAAACCTTGGCGGATTTGGATTTGCCGCGCACCCGGATGAGTCGGACCTTAGAAAAAACAAAGCAAAGCCTATCAAGTGGCTCGATAAATCCATAAAAATCGATGGCATTGAAATCTGGAACTGGTTTTCGGATTGGGCGGACAATTACGACGAAACAAATATTTTCAAAATCGCGTATGCTTATTTTTTCAGACACAATATTATCAAAGGACCTTCCGGCGAAACTCTTAAGTGGTGGGATGAATTGAATAACAGTAATTCCGAAATTATTCCGGCAATTGGCGGCGTGGACGCGCATGCTTTGAAGATTTCTAAATACTTAATTCCTCTTAAAATTTTTCCTTACGAATGCTGTTTCAAAACTTTGAACAACATAATTTTGTTAGAAAATCCGCTTACAAAGGATTTTGAAGAAGCAAAAACGGCTATTTTCAGTGCTATTAAAAAAGGTTCAAATATTATTATTAATCAGAAACTTAATAATACAAAAAACTTTCCGGAGTTTTATGCTTCAAACGCAATTTCAAAAGCCTTTTGCGGTGATGAAATAACCTTGAGTGAAAACACGTATTTGACAATAAAAGTTCCAAAATCAGCAGAAATAAAAGTTTTCAGAAACGGCGAACTGGTTTTTCGGGAATGCTCAGACCAATTCCGTACAAAACTTCAAATTCCGGGTAAATATCGCTTTGAAGCTTATTATAAAAATCGCCCCTGGATTTATTCAAACCCGATTTGCGTGAAATAACTTATGTGCTAGGATTAACAATATGGAAAATACAGAAAACGAATTTCAATCAATAATGGAAGACACAATTCCCGCCAAAGACAGGGTTATTGCCTGGCCGAGAATGGGCAGAATTGATATTCCTCTGAAAGCCTTGCTGTTATCGCTTGGCGCGAAGGTTGTAATTCCGCCCCCTAACAGCAATGAAGCCCTTGAAATCGGTGTCAGAAACAGTATTGAAGGAATTTGTCTTCCGTATAAATTAAACCTCGCAAATTATATTATGGCGCTAGATAAAGGCGCAAATACGCTTATGATGTTTCAGGCTCCGGGTTCCTGCAGGCTCGGCAACTACACCAAAATGGCTCAAAAAACATTAAAATCAATGGGCTATGAATTTGATTTGGTAATTTTTGACATGTACAAAAGCAAAATGAAACAAACTTTACATGCCTTCTGGCATGTTACTCATTGTATAAATCCATGGCGCTATTACAAAGGTTTTAGTCTGGGTTTTAACAAATTTTTTGCGATTGACATGGCCGAAAGACTTCTGTTTTACACGCGTCCGCGCGAACTTAACAAGGGCGATGCGGAAAAATGTTACAACAAATGGCTTCAAATTATTGATGAAACAAATTCGGTATGGCAAGCCAAAAGGCTAAAAAAACAAGTTATTGAGGATTTCAAAAAAATTCCGATTGATAAAGATAAAAAAGTTCCAATTGTATATTTAATCGGCGAATTTTTCGTACTTCTCGACCCTTACACGAACCAGAATATTGAAAAAGAACTGGGGGATATGGGCGTGGAAGTTCAGCGCCAGATTATGTTTGGTGACTGGCTTGAGCATGTGCTGAAACCGTCTCTTTTATATAAAAGAGAATCTCACAGAGCACGCTCTGTGAGATATGCTTCCCCCTATATGAAACGTGCGATAGGCGGCGAGTGTATAGAAACAATCGGCGATACGGTTTATGCTGCAAAACACGGAGTTGACGGCGTTATACATATTTCACCGTTCTCCTGCATGCCTGAAATCGTTGCGCAGAATATTCTGCCCAAAGTCAGCAAAAACGAAGATATTCCAATTCTGTCGCTTGTTCTGGATGAACAGACTGGTAAAGCAGGATATCTTACAAGGATTGAAGCGTTTATTGATTTGATTAAGCGTAAAAAAATGAAAAAGAATTAATAATATGTAAAGTTTCTTGTATTATATTGGCCGATCGGCTAATTTTTATTGTATGGTGTGCATGTTCATGATATCATAATTTTGACTAAAATAATATTGTACATGAGGGGATATGATGATTACCGAATCAAGAAACAAAATGACGTTCGAGCGTCTAAAGTATTATAGACACCTTGGCGGCGGGGCTCTTGAATGTATTGCAAGCAGACTTTCAAAAACTCCAAAACCGTTGTGCTTTTCGTTAATGGTTACAAGCAAATGTAACTGTGACTGCGACTTCTGTTTCTGGAAACACAAAAAAGGCACAGATGATATGCCAAAAGAAGAAATTATAAGACTCTTGACAGAAGCAGGCCAAATCGGTTATATGGACAGTATTCTCTGGGGCGGCGAACCTTTGATAAGACAGGATTTCGCTGAAATCTGCAAGGCTTCCCATGACGCCGGTTTATATACCAAAATCGCAACAAACGGCTGGTTTCTTGAAACCAATCCTGATTTTGCAAAATATACGGATCTAATGTTTGTGTCATTAGATGCAATCGGAAAAGCGCATGACGATATTCGTCACATGCCAGGAATTTGCGATAAAGTCATGTCCGGTATTGAATATCACAAAATCCATTCTCCAAAAATGAGAATTTATGTATGCTGTACTGTTTCAACTCAAACTAATTTTGAACAAATAAAAGAAGTTGCTCAATACTGTAAAGATGCGGATATTTTGTTGTATTTCACAGTTAACAAAGCTGCTTCAATACCTGAAGAAGCAGAAAATGTTGTTGCGACTGAACTTGAAAATGAACAACTTTCACAAATGTTTGTCAAGATTAAGGAACTGAAAAAACAAGGTTATCCAATCAGAAATTCATACTATTTCATGGACTACATAATTGCCAAGAAAACTTACTATGAATGCCATTGGCCAAGAATTGCAACCGTAATTTATTCAAATGGAGATATGCTCAGATGTTATGACAGAAAACCTTTCATAAGCGTTAGAAACAGACCTTTGAAAGATGTCATAAAAGACCCTCTTTTCATTGAAACCGTAAACAAATGCAAAGATTGTAAACTTGCATGTGTCGGAAATTATGCACTTGATGCGTCTGGCCTTTGGAAACTTGAGTGGCCTGCAATCAAATCTTTGATGGAAATTGCTATTACATAAAATTGTTTTTTACTTAAGAATTGTGAAAATAAATATTAAAAGGAATATTATGAAAAAAATACTTACATTAGCAATATTGTTGACATTCTGTATGGAACCTTTAGCATTTGCGTCATCCGATGTCGCAGATACAGCTTCGGCCGCTGCTAGGGTTAAAATGGTGCAAAATGAAGATCAGGCAATAAATCTTGATGCATTTGAAAATAACTATCAGGAAGCCGCAGAATCTTCTGCTCCAAAAGTTGTCTTAAGTCCTATAGAACAAATCTTTAACGGAAAAGATACCGCCGTTTCAGGAAAAGTTCTTCACCAGGCAGGTTATGATCTTTTCACCTCAGGTTCAACGTCGCAAACTTCCGTAGGTAAATTTGGCAATTCCTATAAGTTAAGTATCGGCGAAAAAATCAATGTTTATACTTACGGCGATTCGGTTGACGTAATGGCAATTTCCGGCGCAAGTCTTGTTTCACCTTCATCTTCAACCCAGGTTGATTCAAAGGGTAATATTTTTATCCCTGGAGTAGGTTTAGTTAAAGCAGAAAACAGAACAATAAGCGATGTTGAGAATGAAGTTAACCGTGTTGCGGCACAAAAATATAAAAGTATGAAAATAAGATTAACTGTTGCAACCGGTCAGGAATTTTCAGTATTTGTTTACGGCCAGGTTAACAGACCAGGCAGAGTTTTGATTGGAAATAATTCATCAGTTTTCGATGCGTTAAACGCAGCAGGCGGCGTTAAGAAAACCGGTACCTTAAGAAACATTTCATACACCTCTGATAACAAAACAAAAAGTGTGGATTTATATAAAACTTTGTTCTTCGGAAACGATGATGGAATTATTGTTCGTCCAAACGACAAAATTTTTGTAGGCAAAATCGGTGATGTTGCAGCAATTAAAAACGGTGTAACTGTTCCTGCAATATATGAAATCCTTCCCGGAGAAAATATTGAAAAAGTCGTTGCTTTTGCAGGCGGTTTGTTACCGCAGACACAAGTTTCTGAAGTTACTCTAATCGGCTTTGATGCAAACCTTAAACAAAAAACAGCAGAGAATATTGCTTGGGATAAAGCAAGGTCAAAAGTTCTTAGAAGTGGTGATTCTGTAGAATTCAGAGAATTATACAATAATGCTGAAAATATCGTAACAATTCAAGGTAACGTAAAACACCCGACAACTTATGCTTATAAAGATGGCATGCGGCTTTCTGACATCTTGAAAAGTGAAGATGAATTGTTAGAAGAAACTTTCATAAATCAGGCTGTTATTAGAAGAATTTCGGGTAAAGATAATACTATTGAAACTATTCCGATTTTCTTAAAAGAATTTTTCGCAGGAATGAACGACCCTGTTTTACAGCCGAAAGATATTATCAATGTTTATAAAAATACAAATTCGTTATTTGTGGACGTATATGGTTGTATAAACACGCCTAAACATCTGACATATACAGCTGGTATGACACTAAACGATGTTATGACAGATATTCAGTTCCTTGAATCAGATGTACAAAAACAAGATGTTGAAACTGAAAACAAAGAACAAGCTGAAACTGAGGTTGCATATCAAAAAGGCGCTGTTGAAGAAAACAGTGTTCATCTGGCCGCAGGAACCGCAAATTCAAACAAACTTATACCGGCAGAAAAAGTAGCTGTTGAAATTACAACTCCTAGCGGTGCTACTCAGGTTTACTATTTATATGATATCATGATAAATTCAGACAGAATTAAATCTATTGCTATTTCACCAGAGGATAAAATTTTCTTCAGAACCCTGCGCGGAAATGAAATAATGAAAACCGTTAAAGTTTCAGGTTTCGTAAAACATCCGGGCGTTTATACCTTTGTTGAAGGTAAAAGACTTGCAGATGTTATAAAAATGGCCGGCGGTCTCTCTAAAGAAGCTGATTTGCGCGGAATTGTATTCAAAAGAACGAACCTTCAGGGCAAACAGGTAGAACTTGCTCATAAAAATAACGAGCGTGATATTAAACTTATTGAAGGCAGAATGGCAAGTGCATATAAACCAACAGAAGCGGATCAGCAGTCAAAAGCCGAGATGTTGGAAATGCTAAAAGCTGAAGACCAGACAATCGCACAAAAATACACAGGCCAAATTGCTTTGAACATCAAAGACAATGATGTTGATAAAATCAAAGACCTTGATAACATAGAAGTTCAAGACGGTGATGATATTTATATCCCCAGAACTTCAAACCATGTAAGTATTATCGGTGAAGTTTATAATGAACAGTCATTTGTTTACAAAAAAGGTGCAAACGCAAAATATTACATAAAAGAAGTCGGCGGCTACACTCCAAACGCAAACAAGTTCAGACTTTATAAAGTAAGTGTGAACGGCCGCGCCGAAAAAATCAGAAACGGCAGCAATATTCAGCCCGGTGACACTATTGTTGTTCCAAGAAAAATTGCCGGAAACGATTGGATTACACCTATTTGCGAAACCCTTAAAGGCGTAGCTTCAATTATTGTTATGGCATTTGCTATCAATAAGTGGTAATCAGTTACTAAAAACTTTTACAGATTTAGGGGCGACTTTGATATCAATGTCGCCTTTAAATTTTTGTTTTTCACCATCGATATGCGCAACCGTAAAATCGTTTTTTATTAAAAGTTCCTTTGCCTGAAAATACATGGCTTTTGACCCGCTGAATTTTTTGTTAAATAAAATCATCAAAAATTCAAGAAAATACATAACCGGATTTTTAACTTTTAAAATAAACACCTCCATAAGCCCGTCATCAAGCTGGCAGTTGTTTGAAATTGAAACCAGATTCTTAAACATATTTCCTGCATTTGCGATTATAATGCATGTTGCAAGAACAGAGAGTTTTTTCCCGTCATGTAAAATCGTGTATTTTTTTTGTTTCAATCTGAGTGCAAAAATTATTCCCGATAAAAAATATGCAAAATATCCGAATTTGTTCTTTAAACTTTGCGGAGTTTTGCAGATAATATCCGAATCGTATCCAAATCCTGTGCGCAAAATCGAAAACTTTTCATTTACCTTCATAACATCAATTTGCTTGATATTATTTTTCTCAATAACTTCAAGCGATTTTTGAATATTTTCGGAAATCCCGAGTTTTGCGGCTAAAAGATTGGCTGTGCCGCATGGAATTATCGCTAATGTTTTGTCAGTGTTAATTATATATGGAATTATTTTGTTTACAGTGCCGTCGCCGCCAATTGCAATTACATTTTTAATCTCCTGAAAATCAACCTCTGAAAGCTCGTCAATTCCAACGCTTTTAAATTCAGCGTTCCGCTTTAAAAGAAATTTGATAACATTTTTCTTGTATTTGGCTGCTTTTCGTCTTCCGGCATTCGGGTTGTTAACTATTAAAAATTTTTCCATAAGTTGATTATTGCATGTTTAATATAACTTATCAATACGGCTAAAAATTAAGAATTCTTTTCATGTTTGTTATATGATTAAGTCATAATAAGGAGACTAAAATGAGAGTAGAAAAACAGTCAACAGTTTGGCAGCCTAATTCAATGGGAAAATTTGATAAATTAAAACTTAAATTCAATGATTTTGCTATTGATTGCCTTTTAAATTATTTAGGGAATAATTTCAGCAAAGAAAAACTTATAAACCTTGCTAAAATTTTTGAAAAAATTGCAGGTTCAAAAGGCGGAATAAATCACGCACGCAGAATGCAATGGCTTTTTAAATCAGAACATCCGCACCTTTTCTGGTGGAAAAAGATTTTGACAGAACTCCACCCGAATTGTAGAAATAAATGGATTAAAAACTTTTTTGTAAACGGATACTACGGCGATAATTTGAGAAAACGTACTCAATTCAATGAGAAAAACGGCTTTTTCCCTCCGACTGTTTTGCTGGCAAGTATAACCAAGCGCTGCAATTTCCACTGCAAAGGCTGCTGGGCGCATGAATATGATGTTAAAGAAGATTTGACAAAAGAAAAATGGAGAGAAATCTTCACAGAGGCTCGTGACGTCATGGGAATTCATATTTTCCCGATTGTTGGCGGCGAACCTTTTGCCAGAAAAGAATTCCTTGAACTTGCCGAAGAATTTAACGATTGTACCTTTATAACCTTTACAAACGGTTCGTTGATTACTGAAAAAACAGTAGAAAAATTAAAAAAACTTGGCAATGTTCAGCCAATGTTTTCAATCGGCGGGTTGAAAGAAAATACTGATGCCGTTCGCGGCGAAGGCTGTTTTGATATGGTAATGGAAAAGATGGACATGCTTAAAAAAGCCGGAATTTTCTTTGGTGCAAGTATTACAGCAACGAGCCAAAACTGTGATGAAGTTACCTCTGATGAATTTATGAAAATGCTGTCTGACAAAGGTGTCCTCTGGGCATGGTTCTTCCACTATGTGCCGGTCGGCGACAGTCCTGATGTAAGCATGGTTCCTAACGCCGCTCAAAGACAGCAGATATTGAAGGCTGTTTATAATGCAAGAAATACTCTTCCGATGATGACAGTTGACTTCTGGGGTGACGGCCCTGAAATGATGGGATGTATTGCCGGCGGCAGACAATATATTCACATTAATCCAAGAGGCGATGTTGAACCGTGTACTTTTGTTCACCTTGCAACACACAACCTAAAGGATTGCACATTGACAGAAGCGCTTGCAGCTCCGTTTATGCGTGCTATAAGAGACGGAATTCCATACGAAGACGGCAACATGCTTCGTCCTTGTATGATTGTTGACAGGCCTGAAGTTTTGAGAAAATATTATGAAGAGTTCAAACCTTACGAAACCCATGAAAATGCAGCGGCATATCTTACAAATCCTGAAATTACATCAAAAATTGATAAATATTCACAAGATGTAAAAGAAATTTTGGACAAAGATTGGCGCGAAAATCTTTGGATGACAATATTCCCGCTCGAAGGCGAATATTATATTGACAGAGACCACTTCTGCTCGAAAGAGCGCCCGCAAATTAAAGAAGAACACAAATGTACAGGAAATTGTGCATGCTGCGGAAAATAAGTATTATTTTTGCTTCGGCATTTTTAATATTAATTGCTTTAATAAATTCCTGTCCTGTTGTAACCCAATGGGACAGGAGTTTTATCATATTTATGCAGGAACGGCTTGCAGGTTTGCCGCTTAGGATTCCGATGCTTCCGGATTGCGTTCTTTACACCGCAATGATAATTTTACCGCTTTTGTCTGGCGCAATATTTTTTATTAAAAAAAGGAAGTTGGCAGATTTAATCTGCTTTTTATCAATTCCGCTTGTAACATTTTTACTGAATTGTCTTTTAAAGCCTCTGATTCATCGGCCACGACCGCCTATGGAGCTTCAAATAACATCAATCCATCCTGACAGTTTCAGCTTTGTTTCAAGCCATAGTTTGGTAACAATTTGTCTGTGGGGCATGGTAATTTTTTATTTAATTAAATATTGTAAAAATAAATTTTTGAAAATTTCAGGAGTTTTGACTGCGATTTTATGGATTATATTTGTTGGTCTAAGCCGCGTTTGGATTGGCGTTCATAATCCGACGGATGTTCTTGGGGCATACCTTTTAGGGTTGCTGCTGTTAAGTTTTTATATAAATTTGCCAGATAAGGTTGAACATTTTTTGAGTATAATTTTCAAAAGCATAAAAAATCCGGCTGAATAACCGGATTTTTCATTTGTAATATTAAATTGAATTATTTTATAAGTACATCCAGTGCAATCTTTTTATTCATTTCAGAAAGCATTGTTTTGATTTGTTTGTATAATTTAGAATTTGTTTTGCCAACGCTTGTGAAAAGGATAACCTCATTGTTGTTTTTTATGTTTTGTACAAATTCGCTTGAAATATCAGCTTTAACAAGTGTTAGATTACGAAATTCTTTTAGCTGGGCAACCATATTTTCACAAATATTTTCAAAAACTATAATTGCGATTTTCTTGTCTTGATTTGCCAAAAGCATCAATTTCAAATCAGAAAAATCGTTTTCCAAATCATAAATTATATTATCACCAAGCATTGAGTAGGATAATTTTTTATCTGTAGTTTCTGCAAAAACTACTGCAAAAATAGAAGCAATAAATCCAAAAACAATCCCGAGCAAAATATTAATTAATAATTTTGGAGAAGAATATTCAAAATCTCTTAACTTTTGCGGTTCTTTAATAACAAGAACTTTTGAAGAATCCGACATTTCTTCAACCATTTTGGCCCATTGTAATTTTGATGATAGATTTGCGACTTTAGCAGCTTCTTCTGTTACAGCAATCCGGGATTTTTCTCCGGCAATAATTTGTCCTTGGATTGTTGACATCGCTTGTTGTGCAGGTTTTGAAAAAGCACTCATTGCACTCAAATTTCCTGTACTTACGATTGCTTGTTCCGGAAGCCCTGAAACAGTATTAACTTTTTTATTTAAAGCAGTTTTTGCTTTATTGTATTCAGTTTCTATAACCTTTTTATCGGATTTAGATTTTTCTGAGTTTAATTCTTTGTGTAATGCAATATAGTTTGTAATTATTGAATTAACAACATTGTAAGCAAGCTCGGGGTCTTTGTTTTTGTACTCAATGCTGATAACATTTGTGCCTTTTTTGTTTTCGAAGGATACATTTTTCTTTAAAAATGAGGCTGTTGAAATATATTCACCCTCTTTTTTGTTTGGAATAATTCCAAAAAGTTTTTTATAGACTAAATGGTTTTCCCTGATAACTTTGTCAATAACCAACGGCGATTGCATTAACTCAAGCTCGTTAGTCAAAGCTCCTCCACCCGACATAAGAGCTGCCATGCCTCCGCCAGCTGCGCCAAGTTCCTCAATTGCGTAAGGATTAATCTCCATCATGTTCGAGTTGTTGGCTTTGTTAATATAAAGATCAGTATCTACTTTATATTTTTTAGGAGTAACAAATGTTAATGCAATAAATACTAAAAGTACCACTGCAAAAGTCTTTGAGATTAAAAACTTTCTATCCCATATTGCAAAGAATATCTTTTTTAAATCAATAACTAATTCATCATCAATGTCTTCTTGAGGTATATAAACTGTTTGTTGCATTATATCTCCCTTTACTTAAAATAATAAAAACTATATTACAAAAATTTAGTTTTTTCAATAAAAATATGAAAAGTTTTATTAATATTATAGTCATTCGGCTACTATGATTTCTTTTTTGTTGTATTATTATTAATGAATAAAGAGGTATGATTTGAAATTTTTATCAAAATCTATATGGGTGATGTTAACCGTTGATATTATTACTTTTTTAGTATCTACAACCTTTTGGTATGATAAATTTTCCATGCCTGAGGAATTTCTTCACTTAACGGTTTTTATCACTGTTCTTGCAGGTTTAGCTGTTCTCTTTTTGAAAGATAATTACAAAATAAGAGAATTTAACGTAAATCTCAAAAATCATTACCTGCTTTTTGAAGGTATTGTGTTTTCGCAAATTCCTGCAGCAATTCTGCTTCTTACTTTTGCAGATAATGTAAATTCCCTTGAATTTGTTCTTGCAAACCTCGTGACAATTTTCCTTGTTCTACAAGTTTATAGAACTTTTTTTCACTATTATCTTTTCCATATCAAAAAAGTTAAAAACATTCTAATTATAGGCGCCGATAAAAATGCAAAACTTCTTGCTGATGAGATTATCAACAAAAAAGCTTTAAAAATGAATGTTACAGGTTTTATAAAAGATTTTGACGACGACACTGATTATATCAATGACCATAATCTCAAAATTCTTACAAAACCATTCGCACTAAAAGAAACTATAAAATTAAATAATATTGATATTGTAATTATTGCGGTAAAAAGGCGCATGGAAGAAGAATTGCTGACAAGCATGGTCGAAAGTATTCCGCGCAGCGTAAAAGTTTACAAAATGCCGGACTTCTATGAACTTGTTACCGGTAAATATTTTATTGACAGAATGTCAATGAACTGGTTGTTTTATGACTACATGAACAAGCGTTCGATTGTTTATGATTTTTGCAAACGCATTTATGACATAATTGCCGCAGTCATAATATTAACAGTAACTTTTCCGATTTTGTTATATATCGGCATAAGAGTAAAAATGACTGACGGCGGCCCTGCAATTTACACACAAAACAGAATTGGCAAAAATGGCAAACCTTTTAAAATGTATAAACTCAGGACAATGTATTTAAATGATTACGTGCCTGAAAAAGGAAATATCGGCCATACAGAGTCTCAAGACGAAGACAATCGGGTTATTCCGTTTTGCAAATTTGTCAGAAAAGCGCGTTTTGATGAAATTCCGCAGATGATAAATATATTAAAGGGCGATATGTCAATTGTCGGCCCCCGCAGTGAATGGGAAAATCTTGTTTCAATATATTCAAACGAAATCCCATACTACACAAGCCGTCAATGGGTTAAAACCGGTTGGACCGGGTGGGCGCAAATTAATCAAGGACATTGCGTTTCAAGTGATGATGTTGCAGAAAAACTTCAATATGACCTTTATTATTTAAAACACCGGAATTTATTGTGGGAAATCGGAATTTTGGTAAAAGCCGTATTTTTGGCTTTGGGAGGCAGACATGGCTAGACAGGCAGTGATATTGGCAGGTGGTTTCGGAACAAGATTAGCGCATGTTGTCAGTGACGTGCCCAAGCCAATGGCGCCGATTGCTAAAAAACCTTTTCTTGAATACACTGTAAAGACCTTGAAAAATCAAGGTTTTGACAGTTTTGTATTTTTAACAGGCTACAAATCTGAAATAATTGAAGAAAACTTTAAAAATTTAAAAAACGCAATTTTTATAAAAGAGGAAACTGCATTAGGTACAGGCGGTGCCATTTTGAATGCGTATAATGCATTGAAAGAGGATTTTTATGTAATCAATGGCGACACATTTTTTGACATTGATTACTCACTTTTTGAAGATTTCAGTAAAAATAAGCCTTGTACAATTGCATTAAGATATACCAACAATATTTCAAGATATGGTATGGTTGAAATAAACGAGGATTTTAAAATAACTTCTTTTGTAGAAAAAGGGTCTCTGCCGGAAAACCGCATTGATGGATATATTAACGGCGGTATTTATTATCTTAAAAAAGAAGTTTTAAAAAATTTCGTAAAAAATTTTAATGGAGAATTCATCTCTTTGGAAACCGAAATTTTTCCGAAATTATTATCGTCGGATAAACTTTACGGATTGCCCTTAGGCGGCTGTTTTATAGATATCGGAATTCCACAGGATTACTCAAAAGCTCAAGAGTTAATTCCGTCATGGATAAAAAAGAAAGCAAAACCCGCATTGTTCATTGACAAAGACGGAACCTTGATTGTAAATACAGAATACCCTCATGGCCGCGATTTTCAAATTATTGAAAGCACAATTGATATTGTGAAAAAATATTCAGAACAAGGCTATCACATTGTTATGGTGACAAACCAGGCAGGCGTTGCAAAAGAAAAATTCAGTTTTACGGACATGCAGGAGAATTTTGAAGGAATAAAAGAATTCTATAAAACAAAAGGTCTAAAATTTGATGATATAGAATTTTGTCCATTCCATAAAGACGGCACAAGAATAGAATATCATTTTGACACAATATTGCGTAAACCAAACCCGGGCATGATTTTGAAGGCATGCGATAGTTTAAAAATTGATTTAAAAAATTCAATAATGATCGGCGACAATCCAGAAATTGACAATATAAAACTTCCATACTTAAAATGCGAAATATTAAATGAAAAGGAATTAGTCTAATGTTAATTGAAAACTATATTGAGGCATCAATAAAAACAAAACAAGCGATTTTAAATGATAAAAACTTGCTTGAAACAATTCAAAAATCCGCAAATGTTATTGTTGAAGCGTATATTAACGGCAAAAAGGTTTTAACAGCCGGCAACGGCGGTTCTGCCGGAGATGCCCAGCATATTGCAGGCGAACTTGTTTCAAAATTCTTTTTTGACAGACCCGGCTTGAGCGCATTTTCACTTGCAACCGATACTTCAATTTTAACTGCAATCGGAAATGACTACGGCTATGAAAATTCCTTTTCACGCCAAATTCAGGCAAACGCAAATGAAGGAGATGTTTTTATTGCGATATCAACTTCGGGGAATTCAAAAAACATTGTCAAGGCTATCATTGAAGCCAAAAAGAAAAATGTAACAACTATTGGACTTGTTGGTCAAAAAGCTTGCGAAATGGATTCACTTTGTGATTATATAATAAAAGTACCATCCGAATCGACACCAACAATTCAGGAATCGCACATAATGATTGGACACATAATTTGCGCGTTGGTAGAAGAAGCGATATTTAAAGGGGAAAGTCCTAAACTTAGTATTAAGACGAAATTTTAAGGAGGAAGTATGTCTAAAAAAATATTAATAACAGGTATAACCGGAATGGTCGGCTCTCATTTAGCCGATTTCGTAATGGAAAATACCGATTGGGAAATTTATGGGATGTGTCGCTGGAGAAGCCCTTTAGACAATATAGAACACCTTATTGATGATATAAATAAAAAACATAGAATACATTTGGTATATGCGGATTTGCGCGATACAATCGCAGTCGACCAAGTATTTAAAGAAGTTAAACCTGATTATGTCTCTCATTTGGCCGCCCAAAGTTATCCCAAGACCAGTTTTACAGCACCTTTAGATACCCTTGACACAAATATTCAAGGTACTGCAAGAGTATTAGAATCAATAAAAAATCATTGTCCGAAAGCAATAGTTCATATATGTGCATCTTCTGAAGTATTTGGGAGAGTAAAAAAAGAAAAATTAGACGAGATGGGTGGAACTATTAATGAAGAATGTACATTTCATCCTGCAAGCCCGTATGCAATATCCAAAGTTGGTACCGACTTGATAGGACGTTATTATGCAGAAGCATTCGGTATGACGGTAATGACTACTCGAATGTTTACTCATACCGGACCTCGCAGGGGAGATGTATTTGCTGAAAGTACTTTTGCAAAACAGATTGCAATGATAGAAGCTGGAGTGATTCCACCAGTTATAAAAGTTGGAAATTTGGATTCCTTAAGAACTTTTGCCGATGTTCGTGATGCAGTTAGAGCATATTATATGCTTCTAACTATTAAACCTACATCTGGTGAATATTACAATATAGGGGGGCAGTATACATGTAAAGTAGGTGATATGCTTAATTTCTTGATATCGTTGTCACCTATGAAAGATAAAATCAAAGTGGAAGTTGACCCGGAAAGGCTTCGTCCTATAGATGCTGATTTGCAAATTCCAAATACTGATAAGTTCACACAACACACAGGCTGGGTTCCAGAAATTCCTTTTGAAAAAACAATGATAGATTTATTAAATTACTGGCGAAAAAGAATTTCAAAGGGTGAAAAATTTTTGCAGAGATAGGCAAAAAGGAGTAATGTATTGTATATTGTTATAGGTGGAAGCGGCTTTTTGGGTCGTTATGTAATAAAGAATATCCTTAATTTAACAAGTGAAAAAGTAATAGGAACTTATACAAAAAATTTGCCACAAGTGAAAGACAATCGTCTTCAATGGTTAAAATTTGACGCACAGCAAGCTGATGATATTCAACGTCTAAATACTATTTCTGATAATAATTCTAAAGTTATTTATCTTGCTTCATACTCTAGTCCAGATTTTTGCGAAAAAAATCAGAAAAGTTCATGGGACTTAAATGTAACAGCACTTGCAAATTTTGTTAATACATATACAAAGGCAAAATGTCTATATTACGCTTCTACTGACGTTGTTTATGGTGAAAGTTTTCAACATACAAAATTTAAAGAGAATGCGAACTTGAATCCAGTAAATATATATGGAGTTCAAAAAGCTTTGGCTGAACGTATAATTATGGCAAAAAATTATAATGTTTTTAGACTTCCTTTAATGATGGGACCCAGTTTGATTGAAGGTAAAAAACACTTTTTTGACAAGATTTATGAAAGTTTAGATACAGCAAATCCTATTGATATGTTCGTTGACTCCTACCGTTCAATCTTAAGTTTTAATCAATGTGCCAAGTTGCTAATAAACTTAATTGAAATCTATGGTAGCGCTGATAAGAAAATAATAAACTTCGCAAGTGATCAAGCAATAAGCAAATACGAACTTGCTCTTAAGATAGCAGAAAAATATGGATTTGAAAAAAATTTAATTAAACCCATTTCAATAAAAGATTCTGAAGGTATATTTGTAGCTAAAAGAGCTAAAATTACAGAAATGGATAATAGCTTATTAAAGTCATTATTAAAATTACAATCTATAAATTTAGATTTTGATAAAATAGATAAGGAAGTATTAAGATGATAATCCGGTCAAAAGCTCCATTAAGAATAGGTTTAGCAGGTGGTGGAACAGATGTCAGCCCGTATTGTGACATCTATGGCGGTTCTATTTTGAATGCGTGCATAAATATGTATGCTTATGCAACAATTAAACCGAGAGATGACGACAAGATTGAATTTCGCTGTGAAGACAGGGGCGAATTTTGTACTTTTAATTCAGTTGAACATTTGGAGATAGACGGCAAATTTGATTTATTAAAAGGCGCTTATAATCGTTTGATAAAAGATTATATCAAAAAGCCTTTGAGTTTTACTCTAACAACATATGTTGATGCACCTGCAGGAAGCGGTTTAGGTTCAAGTTCAACCCTTGTTGTAGCCATTGTAAAAGCTTTTCAGGAATGGCAGAATCTTCCGCTTGGGGAATACGATTTAGCAAAACTTGCCTGGAGTATTGAGCGTGAAGATTTAAAAATGGCTGGTGGGCGTCAGGATCAATATGCAGCGGCTTTTGGCGGATTTAATTTTATGGAGTTTTCAGCTAATGAAAAAGTTCTTGTAAATCCGCTAAGAATAAGAAAAGAATATGTAAATGAACTGGAATTTAATGTTCTTTTATACTACACCGGTACAAGCAGGCTTTCTGCTAAAATTATTGAAAGCCAAGTTGAAAACACAACGAAAAAAGATGAAAAAGCAATCGAGGCAATGCATAAATTAAAACAGCAGTCTTTGGATATGAAGGAAGTATTGTTGACTGGAAAATTAGACACAATAGGTGAACTTTTAGCTTATGGTTGGGAAAATAAAAAAAGAACTTCTTCGGTAATTTCAAATGCCGTAATAGACAATATATACGAAACAGCAATGAGTGCAGGGGCAACAGGCGGAAAAATTTCAGGAGCTGGCGGTGGCGGATTTTTCATGTTTTATTGTCCGAATAATACAAGATATAGAGTAATAGAAGAATTGGCGAAACTTGGTGGCGAATTTAGAAGATTTAGGTTTACGAATTTGGGGGCTGAAAGTTGGAAAATGAAGTAAAAAACATTTTATATGTGACAACTCGTCTTCCATGGCCACTAATAGGCGGAGATAGAGTTAATATATATAATTATTTAAAAGAGTTAAAAAACAAAGGGCATAAAATAACTTTAGTTACTCTTGTTTCAGACGATGATGACCTTATCGGCGCATTAGACCATTCTGAATTTTATACTAAATTAGTACCGGTTAAATTCAATAAAAAATTTGCGTATCTGAATGCTGTAAAAGCAATTTTTAGCGATAGACCTTTTATTGTTGAATATTTTTATAACAGACAAATGCAAAAAGTTATAGATAATGAATTGGCAACCCGTCAATATGATCTTGTCATCGGGTATATAATCCGTTCTTTGCCATATATACAAAAGCATAAAAACATAAAAAGAATTGTCCATTTATGTGATGCAATTTCAATGATGTATGAACGACGGTTAAAAGAAAAGCCAAGTTTATTTGACAGGTTTAAAATAGGAATTGAGTATATAAAGGTTAAAAATTATGAAAAAAAAGCTTGTATAACTTCAGACAAACAAGTTTTAATTTCAGAAATAGATAAAAAATATTTAGCAAAATTTGCAAATGTTTCTAACGTTGAAGTTATAGGTTTTGCAACAGATACAGACTATTATTCTCCAATATATTGTAAAAAAGAAAATAATATTTGTTTTGTTGGTTCTATGCAATATATTCCTAATTCGGAAGCTGCAATTTATTTTGCGACAAAAATATTCCCGATGATTAAAAAAGAAATTCCGGATGTAAAATTTAAGATAATCGGGGCAAATCCAAGAAAAGAACTTTTTGAAGCTACAAAAAATATTGAGGGAATTCAAATTACGGGTCGTGTAGAAGATGTAAGAGAATATATGAAAGATTGCAAAGTTTCTGTATGCCCGGTAAAAATTGCTGGAGGTATTCAAGCTAAAATATTGGAAGCAATGTCAATGGGGATTCCTGTTGTAACAACACCTGAAGGAGCTGAAGGGATAAATGCCCCTGAAAATATTTTGGATGTTGCAACAACAAATGAAGAGTATACCCGAAAAGTAATAAACTTGCTACAATACAGACAGAAAGGTATTGAAATTTCTAAAAAATCTAGAAATTTCATAATTAAGAATTTTTCTTGGGAAAAAGTTGGATGGAAATGGGCTTGCATAATACAAGAGGTTTGTGATGACTAAAATTATAGGTATTGATGTATATTCAGCAATGCATTGTCCACGAGGAATGGGTAATTATACTATAAATATATTAAAAGAACTAGCTAAAATAGATAAAGAAACAAAATTTATTTTATATGCTGACATTGAAGATAATGAAAACATTTTGCCTAAGCAAGAAAATTTCACATATACAAAGTTAAAAGCAAAAGGTTTATTTCATTATGAACAAAGGGTGTTACCTAAACAATGTATCAAAGATGAAATTGATATACTGTTTTCACCTGCTAATACATCACCTATTTTTTTGAATAAGAAGATTAAACGTATTTTAGCATTACATGATTTAATATTTTTGAAAAAAGATGTTCCAATATCAAAGCATAAAATGCAAATTTTAGGTAGAATATATTATATAATAACATCTTTAAATGCCAAAAAGGCTACTATTATTTTGGCTCCAACAAAATATTCAAAACAAGATATAATAAAGACTTTAAATATAAACGCCAATAAAATCATAATTGATTCAAGAGGACATGAACATTTTGAAATAGAAAAAGCTACAGATGTTGATTTGTTAAAACAAAAATATAATATTCCTGAAACTTATTTCTTTCATGTTGGCGGTGATGCTCCGAGTAAAAATACAGAAATGCTTTTAAAATGTTTTTCTGAATATTCTGATTATAACATCGTTATTGCTGGTATAAAAAAATTAGAAGTTAGCCATTTATATAAGAAATATAAAAATTATGAAAACATAATATTTGTACCTTATATAAGCCAAGAAGATTTAGTAGGTTTATACAAAAATGCTGAAGCTTTTATTTTTCCCTCATTATATGAGGGGTTCGGCTTACCTTTATTAGAAGCAATGAAGTGTGATTGTCCGATATTATGTTCAAACGCAACATGTCTACCAGAGGTAGCAGGTGATGCAGCAATCTACTTTAATCCAAAAAATGAGAAAGATTTAATTGAAAAAGTCGTATATTTGAAATTTAATGATAATCGAAAAAAATTACTTATCAAAAATGGTAAAAATCAATTACAAAAATACAGTTGGGTAAATACAGCAAAAAAAATACTGGAGGTGGTGAATCTTGGATAAAGATAATATTATTTTAAACGATAACTCTAATTTGACCCCCCCCCCCC
>URXT01000027.1 GCA_900551915.1 uncultured bacterium | reverse complement strand
GGTTACAGGACGCCCCCCCCCCCCGAAAATTCAATCATAGTCTGCTTTTTCATACCTTTAGCTCCTTATAAAATATTTTGTCTGACTTTTTCAAATATCTTAGTATATTAAATAGTTAAAATCAACTTGTTACATTCACGAAACAAATCAGACAATCCAGAAAATTTTATTCAAACCTGATAAGATACTGGATTGCTTCGAAAATCACAGATTTTCTCGCAATGACGAGAATGTAGGTGGAAACATATATATAACTCCCCAAAATTTAACATTGCCCGCAAACTTTCACCATGCTAAAATTCTTCTATGGCAAAATCCGCAATCAAAATTGAACCAATGCAAAAATCCCACCTTGATGACATTATAAAAGTGGAAGAAAAGGCTTACGGCGAACATCACTGGTCTAAAGAATCCTTTTTTAACGAATTAAACAACGACCTGGCAAAATATTTCTGCGCCTTAGACGAAAACGGAACACTCACAGGATATTGCGGCTGCTGGCAGATTTTGGAGGAAGCGCATATTACAAATATTGCAGTCTCGCCGGATTTCAGACGCCGCCGCATTGGAGAAGCGCTCCTCACAGCAATTATTAAATCCTGTTACAAAGAAAAAATTAAATATCTCACTTTAGAAGTCCGCGTTTCTAATGAACCAGCCATTAAGCTTTATGAAAAATACGGTTTCAAGTCGCTCGGAATCCGCAAAGGCTACTATCAGGACAATAATGAAGATGCCTTAATAATGTGGACAGAAAACATTTTTTACGATAAATTTAAAAACATATACGAACAAAATCTTACAAATTTGGGAAAAGAAGCAGGGATTTCATACAAATTATGACAGAAGAAGCCGTAAAACCTCGTGTTAAAACAATCCGCACAAACAAATCCGGTTTAAAATTCAGCATCAGTAGTATTTTACTCATAATTTTCTGCGCATTTCTTCTAGTAATTTCAACCTTCATACAATTAAACATTATGCATTTTTCAATTCCCGCGGCGCTGTTTTCGGGTGGTGAATTAAAAATTCAGGATTATGTTCACAACTTTAATTTAATACCGCAGGTGCCGGCAGTTATGTTCATTGCAGCGCTTTTGGGAAGAAAATTCGGATTGGCAAGTGTTTTATTGTATATTTTAACCGGGCTTTTTATCATGCCGGTATTTGCTCTTGGCGGCGGGTGGAGATATATTGGTGAATACGGCTTTGGCTACATTTTGGCATATATTCCGGCCGTATATTTGACAGGAACAATTCTGAAAAACGGTTTTACATATAAAAACGCGTTGAAAGCAGTTTTTGCAGGAATTTTCACAATCCACATAATCGGAATTTTATATATGCTTGTGATTGCCGGAATTAGACATGAAGGCTGGATGTTCACGACCGGCTGGATTATTGCGCAAAGCGGCGTGAAAATAATCTACGATTTTATTTTCAGCTTTTTAGCCGTTTTGGTCGCGAAATATGCAAGGCTGATTTTGTGGCTTTATATGTAGTGTGGGAGGCGCCAGACGGTCGCAGGAGTGAAAGGTGAAAAGTGAAAAGTCCGTTACGGTTTTAGGAAATCACAAGGACGCTAAGCCATGTTTTTTATATATGAATATCATTAAACTTCTACAATAACAGCATAAAGGAAATGGCCTTTTCACTTTTCACTTTTCACTTCTAACTCCTCACTAATCCCAATTCCACTCGCTGTTGCCTTCAAACCATTCTTTACCCAAAATCCTCCCTGTTCCGCAAAATTCTCGCCAATCATAAAATAAGTTGACCCCGAACCTGACATTATTGAATTTGGATATTGTTTTTTGATTTGTTGAAGTTCTTCGTAATCGTCAATTACAGCCCATTCAAGGTCATTCTTGAAATCATCGCGTCCGGGTTTGCTGTTGGCGTTTTTTTGTGAAAATTTCGTGTAAGCTTCTTTTGCGCTTATTCCAAGGGTTATCGGCTTAATGAGCGAAACCTCGAATTCTTCAAATGGCATAGGCTCAAGAATTTCGCCGCGGCCTTTTGCCATTTGCCTTCCGCCTTCAAGGCAGAAATTCAAATCAGAACCGAGTTTCGCGCAGAGTTTGTGAAGTTCGGCGTTTGAAAGCGGCTTGTGAAAAGTTTCGTTTAATCCTTTTAAAATTCCTGCGGCATTTGTGCTTCCGCCCGCAAGCCCTGCTGAAACAGGAATATTTTTTTCAATAAACACCTCGATTTTGTGCGGCGGCAGGTTTGTGGTTTCGACAAATAGCAGAATTGCTTTATGAACAAGATTTTTTTCATTATAAGGAATTTCGCCGCTTGTTCCGGAAAGGTTTATTTCAAACTTTTCGGACGGCGAAGTTTCAAGCGTCAGGTAATCGTACAAACTTATTGTCTGCATAACGCTTTCGAGGTTGTGAAACCCGTCCTCGCGTTTTGAGGTTATTTTCAAATCAAGATTAATCTTTGCCGGGCATTGGATTTTCATTTTTCAACAATTCCTCAGATAATTTTCCGAAAGTTTCAATTGAAAGCTTTTCGCCGCGGGTGTTTTCATCAATTCCAAGAGCGGCAAGCGATTTTGAAATGTTTTCACGTGAAAATCCGCCTTGAAGAAGGCAGTTTTTGATATTTTTGCGGCGTTGTGCAAATGCGGCTTTCACGGTTTTTCTAAAATGTCCGTAATCGCTCAATTCAAGGCGCGGCTTTTCTAAAACTTTAAGTTTTACGAGTGCTGAATTAACTTTTGGTGCAGGATAAAAGGATTTTCTGCCGACAAGCCTGAAAATCTCAACATCAGCCCAGAATTGCGAAAGAATTGTCAAAAGCCCATACTGCTTTGAGGGTGAATTTTCATCAGCCGCCATTCTGCGGGCAACTTCCTCCTGAACCATGAGAATTATATCTTTAATCAGGTTTCTATTTTTGTTGTTTAAGTCGTCAACTTCGCCTAGAAGATGCGCGATAATCGGGCTTGTTATATAATACGGAATATTTGCGACAATTTTAACTTTCTCACTCACAAGTTCGGAAAAATCAGTTTTCAAAATATCCTGATGGATTATCTCAAGATTTTCCGCGTTGAGTTTTTTAAGCTCCTTAACCGCTTCCTCGTCAAGCTCGATTGCGATAACCTTTTTAGCATGTTTTACAAGCTGTTCTGTCACAAATCCGACACCGGGGCCGATTTCAATTACAATGTCATCTTTTGTAATTCCAGCCTCATCAATAATCGCGTTGATTACGTCCGCGTTAATCAGAAAGTTTTGTCCGAGGCGTTTTTTGGTTTTAAAATATTTTGCGCGTTCAAAGTAATTCATCTTACCTATTATAATAGCACAGACAGGCTAATGTTTTTCATATTTGATTTGATATTTTAATAATGGTTATAGTATAGTGAATTTGGAGGGAAATGTGAGCAATTTACAAACCAGAGAAAAGTTAAGACATGAAGATATTTTGAAGCTTTTTAAGAGCGGCTGCAAAACCGACGGTGATTTTCATGTCGGCATAGAATACGAGCGCCTTCCGATTTCTGTTGTGACAGCAAAAGCAGTTACTTACGAAGGAGATTTCGGGGTTTGTAATTTTTTGCGTGCATTTGCCAAAGCCGAAAACTGGGATTATATAACCGATGATTACAATATCATCGGGCTTAAACAGGGGCATGACACGATTACGCTTGAACCGGGAAGCCAGATAGAATTAAGCATAAAACCCGAAAGAACAATTGGTGCGTTGAAAAACAAAATTGACCTTTTGAATAAGCAAATGGCGCCGATTTTGGACAAGTTTAATATAAAACTTCTGGAATACGGAGTTTCGCCGGTTTCGACCCACAAAAACATTAATCTTATTCCGAAACGCCGTTACAAAATTATGGCGCATTATCTTTGGGGAATTCTTTCTGATGTTATGATGCGCGAAACCGCCGGAATTCAGGGGACTTTCGATTTTAAAGATGAAGCCGACGCTGTTCGGAAATTCAACATCGCAAATAAATTAATACCCTTTATGACCGCGATGTTTGCAAATTCTCCCATTCGCGGGGGTGTGGAAACAGGTTACAAAACCTTCCGCGCTTTAAGCTGGCTCAATACTGATAATGACCGCTGCGGATTCTGCGGAAAAATGGAAGAGGATTTTTCATTTGAAAAATATATTGACAGTGTTTTAAAAAGTCCGGTAATTTTCATCAACCGTGAGGGAATTCCTGTTGAGGTTAAAGGCAAAGTTAACTTTGAGGAGTTCATGCAAAACGGATGGGGCGATTTTGAAGCTGATATTGAAGACTTTAAGCTTCATGCAAACCTTTATTTCCCCGAAGTCAGAATGCGCAACTTTATTGAAATAAGAAATCACGACTGCGTAAGCAAAGATATGATTTACTCAATGCTTGCGGTTTACAAAGGAATTCTTTACAGCGACGGTGCGATGGAAGAAGTTGAGGAATTATTTAAAGAATTTTCGTACCGCGACTTTGCCGAGCTGCGTTATAATGTTCCCAAAAATGCATTATCCGCAAAAATCCGCGGAGTTGAAGTTTCTGAAATTGCAAAAGAAATTCTTTACATTGCCGAAAAGTCACTGATTGAAAAAAATACAGGCGAAGAAAAATTTCTTGAACCAATAAAAGAATTAACGCTCGACGGTTTATGTCCGGCGGATATCATTTTGCGAAACTGGAACGGAATTTGGAACAGAGATGTCGCGAAATTGGTTAGGTATTTGAGCAAGTGAGGTTTTAGTGAGTGAAAAGTGAAAAGTGAAAGGTGAAAAGTCCGTTACGTTTTTAGGAAATCACAAGGACGCTAAGCCATGTTTTTATATATGAATATCATTATACTTTTACAGTAACAGCATAAAGGAAATGGCCTTTTCACTTTTCACTTTTCACTCATCTGCCCCCTAAATCTACCAGCACCTCATCGCCTTCCCAACAATTCATCGTTTAAAGATTTTCGTAAAATTTTCAAAAGCGTTCTTAATCATCTGGGGCGCTTTTTTGATTTTCGAAATTCCCCACAAAGCTCCTCCGATAGCAAGGCCGCCGAAAAGAACCTTTTTCCAGGCAGGCGTCTTCACAATTGAAGTGTCAGACGCTTGATAACTGTCCTTTTGAATTGGCATTGCAAGCGGCGGAATATTATAAATCGGATATTGCGGGCTTCCGACGAAACGTGCGGGCGCGCCGGTTATGTAAGCCGCGGCATCAAAGTTCACAATACCAGCATCCGCAAGCATATCAACACTTGTAACCCAATCTGAATTCATAACCCTTCCTTTAATTACTACCTTATTTATCTAAAGTATTTTTTTATCTGAAAATTGCGCCGGAAATTCTTTTTGTTAATTTATATTAATCCGAAAAGCCAAATTAAAAGGCGCTTTTTATAAAAAGCGCCTGAAAATGTGTGAGTAAATGTATAAATTATAAGTTTACATTAAAGAATTTGAGATAACAGTCTTCCGGGCAAAATCTGCCCTTGAAGATTATTTTTACATCTTTTTATACTAAGAACTCTTCTGTTGCTTCTAAAGCTGCAAATGTTGCTTTTGCACCGTTACCAATTCTGGCTGCAACTTCAGGAGGTGTGTTTTGAATGTATTTCAATGTTTTTGTGTCAAGAGCTGCTTCAAATTGTTTTTGAATATTTGTTGTTTTGGACAATTGAAGCCCCATTGCGCCATAAATACTTTCAGGTGTTTTGCCTAAATCAGTCTTTTCACCCAGATATTTTGCACCGGTTAAGTCAATTACTTCTTTTGTTTCCGGCTGTTTTGCCTGTTCGGCTTTTTTGTTATTGTTAAACAAAATATTATTGTTTAAATTCTTTCCGTAATCTCCGTTGATACCTGTCATCTCAATTCTCCTTTTCTTTTCTTTTTCTTAATTACTCACATACTCTTAATCGGTATATTTATTAATAATCTTTAATAAATTATCAATCTCGTGTTACAATTGTTTACATATATCCAAATCTGTCATTCCTATTAAAATACTCTTAATCATCTCTTGTATATATAAAGTATTTTTGAATTCTCAAATTGCGTCTTTGTTTACTTAAACGGAATTTTTGTTACATTTATTTACATTTTTCGTAAACCCGCACCACAACAGCATTTACAACCAAAACTATTCTTAAATATTAGACTAATGGCTAATATGAATTTGATTATGTTTTGGTAGGATAAAAATAACAGTAAATTTATTTTAACCAAGGAGATTAATAGTGAACGAAAGTTCAATAAATTTAACAGGAAGAGAAAAAGACGTTTTAAAATTAATGATTGCCGGATATTCTAACCCGCAGATTTCAGAAAAACTATTAATATCACTCTCTACTGTGAAAGCGCACGTAAGTGCAATTATAGACAAATTCGGCGTAACAAACAGAACTGAGGTAACTCGTGAAGCGTTTAAACGCGGGTTCATCGATAATGATGAATAAAACTTTTTAATTTTTGATTTTCTGCTATTAATCTTCGTCAAGGCTCAAAACTGCCATGAAGGCTTCTTGTGGAACTTCAACACGGCCAATTGACTTCATACGCTTTTTGCCTTTTTTCTGTTTTTCTAAAAGTTTGCGTTTACGGGAAATGTCACCGCCATAGCATTTATCAAGTACGTTTTTACGCATTGCTTTGATGTTTGTTCTGGCAATCACTCGCCCGCCGACTGCCGCCTGTACCGGAACTTCAAAAAGCTGGCGCGGAATAATTTCTTTTAATTTAGCTGTTAATTTTTGCCCGATGTAAAAAGCGCTGTCTTCATGGCAGATTACGGAAAGCGCATCAACAATCTCATTTGCAAGCAGAATATCCAGTTTTACAAGCTTCGAGCGCTTGTAGTCGCTGAATTCGTAGTCCATGCTTGCATAACCCTTTGAACGTGACTTAAGCTGGTCATAGAAATCCGTAATAACTTCAGAAAGCGGAATTTGATATTCCAAAGACGCACGGACTTTATCGATGTAGTGCATGTTTACAAAGATTCCGCGCTTTGACTGCGAAAGCTCCATTAAGGTTCCGACATAATCGTTAGGAGTAATTATCTGAACTCTTACATAAGGTTCTTCAATATAATCTCTGTATTGAGCGGCCGGAAGGTTTGCAGGGTTGTCAATTTCAACCATTTCACCATTGGTTTTGTAAACATGATAGACAACTGAAGGTGCAGTTGTTACAAGCGAAAGGTTATATTCACGCTCTAACCTTTCCTGTGCAATTTCCATATGAAGCATTCCCAAGAACCCGCAGCGGAAGCCAAAACCAAGCGCACTGGAGGTTTCAGGCTCGAAAGTTATGCTGCTGTCATTTAGTTTAAGTTTTTCAAGAGCTTCTTTAAGGTTTTGATAATCTTCATTATCAACCGGATACATCCCCGAAAAAACCATTGGAAGGGCTTCTTTATAACCCGGAAGCGGCTCTTCTGCCGGATTTTCGATTGTCGTAATTGTATCCCCTACAAATCTTGTTAATTCCTTAATTGAACCTGCAAAATACCCGACATCCCCGCATGTAAGTTCTTCCACCTGAACTCTTGAAGGGGTCAAATATCCGAGTTCAACAACTTCGTATTCTTTTCCGGACGCCATAAACTTAACTTTATCACCGAGACGCATTTTCCCGTCAATTATTTTGAAAAAGCAAAGCGTTCCTAGGTATTGGTCATAAGCACTGTCAAAAACGAGTGCGCGAAGCGGTTTTTCAGTTGTATCTGCCGGCGGCGGCACCAAGTCAACAACGGCTTCTAAGACATCCTCAATTCCGATACCTGCTTTTGCGCTTACCGGAATTGCCAGAGAAGCGTCGATTCCGAGAACTTCTTCAATTTCAGCCTTAACCCTTTCCACATCGGCGGATGGAAGGTCTATTTTATTAATTACAGGGATTATCTCCAAATTCTGTTCTATTGCTAAATAAACATTAGCGAGGGTTTGCGCCTCAACGCCCTGTGTAGCGTCTACGATTAAAAGCGCGCCTTCGCAAGCTGCTAAAGAGCGTGAAACTTCATAAGAAAAGTCTACATGCCCGGGGGTATCGATAAGATTCAGGATATAATCTTTACCATTTTTGGCTTTGTAATTCATTCTTGCAGCATTGAGTTTAATTGTAATACCGCGTTCACGCTCGATATCCATGCTGTCAAGAATTTGGTCTTGCATATCACGTTGCGCAACCGTACCGGTAAATTCGAGCAATCTGTCGGCAAGTGTAGATTTACCGTGGTCAATGTGGGCAATAATGCAAAAATTTCGGACATTTTCTCTATATTTCATAATTCTTATTATATAAAAAACATACCAAACATCAAGCACACGAAGTGTGCTCTTACGTATTGGAACTGGATTAGGGTGAACGTAGTCCACTCTTACACATTGGAACTGGATTAGGTGGGGAGCGCTTTTATAGGAATTAGGGCAAGCAGGTGCAGGATTAGGAAAAAACCGCTGGGAAAAATCAATATCTTCTGACGTTTTTAGCGGTCAGTGACGATTATCGTGACAAGGAGGGTGACTAAAAAGGCTAAATCATTATGTCATCGCGAGGACAAACGTCAGTGAGGACGTGGCAATCGAGAACGATTTTGTTTTAAAACTAGACTTTTTATCACCTTCATAGAATTTCAAATCAAATAAAAAGCGCCCGCTGCGCGGGCGCCTTATCAATTTCAGTAATTCCTCTTTTATGTTTTATTATTATTTTTTTAGAAGTTGGTCAATATATTTTAAATTAGAATTATGTTTACTTTCAATGTCACTAAATTTTTCTGCAAGTTTAATCTTTGTTTCTTTATCAGTACTGGCCGCAAACTGCTTTTTCAATTTTGACATCTCATCCAACATAAACGCATTCGCTTTTTGAATGTCAGAAATTTGAACCTTTTTGATATCATCTGCGTGAGCCTTGGCAAAGGCTTTTATATCGGCTATATCTTTCGGTTTTACCTTTTTAAAGGCTGTAACATCAACTATCTTTTGCTCTGTTTTTGCCTTGCCAGAAAGGGTTTCGCCTAATTTTCTCCATGTTTCATTTAATTTTTCAATCATTTGTCCTGCTTTGGAGTTGGATTTCAATCTTCCTACAAATCCATAGCCTGAACCGGGTTTGATTTGTTCTGCGAGTTCAATTGCCTGTTTTTCATTAACTTCTGCTGCAATCCTCACTGCGTCACCCGAGGCAACACTTTCTGATATAACTCCGTTTTTGCGTTTAACGAAAGCTTCAACATCCTCTAAATCAAGCTTTTTACCTGTATCAATAAATCCGTTTGAACGTGCAACTGCACCGTTTTCACCAATATTAATGCGGTATTTCAAAATACTTTCTGTTGTTCCTGGATTTTGAAGCGAAACTGCGCCGTTTGCAACAGTGTTTTTGCCGTCTTTAAGCCTGAATGCTGCAACATTGTAATTTGATTTTGCTTTGTAAGCGACATCCATTGCCGGCTCTTCCAATGCGTCCAATGCTTGAGCTAAAGTTTTGTCCTCTTTTGCCATAAGCTTAAGTTGTTTAGCTCCCAAAGAAATGGCACCTTTGCTTCCGTTTAGTTTTTGAATTGTACGAATTAGTTTTGGAAGTGCTGTAATACTCATAAATTTTTCTCCTTTTTGTTTTTCAAATTTCCCGCCTGTGTAGATAAATCGATTTCCCTTACTCTTTTTTAAAAACAAATAGGTCAAAATTATTGCTAATACGCCACGCCACCATACCATACCATACCATACCATACAGCAGATTATAAGTGGATTTCAGACATTTTAAAATTCATCTTTACATTACTTAACAATCATGTATTTTGAGTAATTTGCTGGAGAAGTTCGTTTGGAATGTAGTGAGAAGTGAAAAGTGAAAGGTGAAAAGTCCGTTACATTTTTAGGAAATCACAAGGACGCTAAGATTTGTTTTTTATATATGAATGTCATTAAACTTTTACAGTAACAGCATAAAGGAAATGGTCTTTTCACTTTTCACTTTTCACTTAATCCATTTATATGATTTCCGCCGGTTTTAAAGAGAATATAATCGGATTATGTATTTAACCGAACATGTTCAGGCAATAATCAAATCCGCAAAATCTTTCGTAGTTTCGCGAAACTACCGCGAACTTGAGTGCCAGCATATTATGCTCGCACTTTTTCTCGACCGGAACGATTTGCCCGTAATCCTTCTTGATAAAGTCGGACTCGGAGGAGATTTTAAAGATAAATTCGATGATTTCGTAAAAAAATTCCCGCCAATCTCGCGCGGACAATTTGAACCAATCAAATTCTCTTCGGGTGTGATTAATCTCATGAAAATCGCAGAACGTGAGGCTTTGGCGCTCCATGACCAGGAAGTCGACATTGAACACATGTTTCTTGCTCTGTTCAAAATTATAAACCCGCCTATGGACTTGTTTTTCGCGGGATATCACCTTAACAAAAGCGTTCTTTATGACAAAATGCTCGAAGAAGTCAAAAATATTATCAGCATTGACGAAAACGGCAACGAAACCCGCAAGCATGGTGCAGAAAAAGCAATAATAATGAAAAATGATGAGGAAGGCGGAAATATGAACGAAAAGCAGGCACCTTCACAAAATAAAAAAGAAACTCCGGAGGAAGCTCTTGCAAAATATACAATGGAACTTACAGCTCTTGCAAGAGAGAACAAACTTGACCCGGTAATCGGACGTGATGACGAAATTCGCCGCACCATCCAGATTTTGAACCGCCGCTCCAAAAACAATCCGGTAATTATTGGCGAGCCGGGTGTTGGTAAAACCGCCATAATTGAAGGGCTTGCGCAGAGAATCGTTTCAGGCGATGTTCCGGAGAGTTTGAAGAATGACAAAATTTATGCGCTTGATTTGGGTGCACTTCTTGCCGGAGCGTCTTACCGCGGCCAGTTTGAAGAAAGATTTAAAGCGGTTTTGCAGGCCATTGTTGACAAAACCGATGATTACATGCTTTTCATTGACGAAATCCATTCAATTATGGGAACAGGTTCAACCGACGGCTCGGCCGATGCCGGTAACCTTTTAAAACCGCTTCTCGCACGCGGAACAATCAGAATTTTAGGCGCCACAACCATTGACGAATACAGAAAATACATTGAAAAAGACAAAGCGCTTGAACGCCGTTTTCAGCCGGTTATAGCAGACGAACCTTCAATCGAAACCACAGTAAGCATTTTAAGAGGTTTGAAAGAAAAATACGAAGGTTTTCATTGTGTAAAAATTACAGACAGCGCAATTACAGACGCAGTAACCCTTTCACACAGGTATATTTCAGACAGATGTCTTCCGGATAAAGCAATCGACCTTATTGACGAGGCCGCGTCTGCTTTGAGAATTCAAATCGACACAATGCCCGAAGAAATCGACATTTACATACGCGAACAAATCCAGCTTGAAATGAACAGAAAAGCCCTGGAAAAAGAAACCTCGGCTGACGCAAAAAAGAAACTTGAAAAAATTAACAAAAAAATTGAAACTCTTGAAGAAAAAATCGGCAAGCTTAAAAACCAATGGCTTCAAGAGAAAAAAGTTATCGAGTCAAGCGCTGCCGTAAAAAGAAATATCGAAAAAATTAAAAGCCAAATCGAACAGTTTAAGAAAAACCCGACTATGAAAGCGGCTTTAGAAACCAGATATTCCCAAATGCTTGATATGCAGAAAAAATTAAAAATTCTTCAATCCCAATCAAATAAAGATTGTCTTTTGAAAGAGCAGATAGACGGCGCCGACATCGCAGCGATTGTCGCAAAGTGGACTGGAATTCCCGTAAACAGACTTCAGGAGGATGAAAGCCAAAAGCTTCTAGGCATGGAAGAAGTTATGCACAAGCGCGTAATCGGGCAGGAGGAAGCGGTTAAAAAAATCGCAAATTCAATACGTCTTGCACGCTCAGGATTGAAAGACCCGAAACGCCCGATTGGAACCTTTTTGTTTTTAGGGCCGACAGGGGTTGGTAAAACCGAACTTTGCAAAACTTTAGCAGAAATTCTGTTTAACGACGAAGATGCGCTCATAAGAATTGATATGAGCGAATTTATGGAGAAACATAACATTTCGCGTCTTACCGGTTCAACCGCCGGCTTTGTCGGATATGAAGAGGGCGGTCAATTGACAGAAGCAGTTCGCCGCAAACCATATTCCGTCGTGCTTTTTGATGAAGTTGAAAAAGCGCACCCCGATGTTTTCAACATTATGCTCCAAATGTTTGATGACGGGCGGCTTACAGACGGACAAGGACGCCTTGTTGACTTCAAAAATACCGTTATAATTATGACAAGCAATCTTGGAAGCAGCATTATACTTGACGAAAACCTTTCGCCTGACGAAAAACACGAAGGTCTGCAAAAAGCTTTGAAAGAAAAATTCAAACCGGAATTTTTAAACAGAATTGACGAAACTATTATGTTTAAGGCCCTAACGCATGACGAACTTGCGCAAATCGTTGATTTGCAATCGACCTCTCTCAAAAAACGGCTTGCCGTACAGGAAATAGAGTTGAATATTACAGACGAGGCGAAAAAATTCCTTGCAGATGAAGGATATGAACCGTTATATGGAGCGCGTCCGCTTCGCCGCGTGATTAGAAACTACCTTGAAATTCCGCTTTCGATGAAGATTTTGTCACAGGAATTCGTCAAAGGTGACAAAGTCACAGCCGATTGCGAAAATAACGGAATTATTTTTAAGAAATAAATTTTCATGTTAGAATGATTACGTAGGGCAAGCATATGCCTTCCGCCGTCACACGCAATTTACATAGGAAATTGGACGAAAGGCGGATTGCGAGCAGAGGGCGGACGGTCAAGGCGTTGAGCCTTGCCGGTAGACCTGTTTAACGCGAGCAACCAAGCAGAGGTGTAACTATGATTGACAAAATAATAATGCTATTACTGGCATTTTCATCAGCAGTAATAGCATTGAATTTGTTTAAATCATAGGGTGCATAGGGCTCTTAACAGGTTGCTTAAGTTGTTAAGGGCTCACCCTACATATTTATTATTTACGATTACGAAATCTTTGTCAAGTGTTATTCGTCAATCAAAGTAAAATCGTCGCCTAGTTCATATTATGTATGCAGTATATTAAGTTAAAATGCAAAGCTTTTATGACAATTACAAGCTGACTCCTTTAAAAGTTTAATATGATAAGTATTCCACAACCGCTTTGGCGAAATTCTTTGCTGATTGGAAGTTTTGTCCGGTTATAAGGTTTCCGTCCTTGATAATATTTACGGCACCGGGTTCATCTTCAATAAAATCAGCCCCCTCATCTATCAAAGCATCCTGCAAAAAGAACGGCGTTAATTCATCTTTTTTATATACCCTTTCTTCTTCGTTTGTAAAGGAAGTAAGTTTACGGCCGCTTACAAACGGAATGCCGTCGGACTTTGCAGGAAGAAATCCGGCAGGGCCATGGCAGATTGCTGCAATTAATTTTCCTTCTTTGTTAAATTGTGTGATAATTTTTCCTAAAGTTTCGCTTTTTGCAAGGTCAAACATCGGCCCGTGCCCGCCCGGAAGAACAATTGCGTCGAACTTGTTATAATCAATTGTATCAAGCGCGTCAGTGTTGTTAAGCGCTTTTTTGGCATCGTTCCAGATAATATCTTCAAAAAGATTTTCGCTTGCAGGGTCAATCGGCGCTATTTCACCAGTCAAAGTTGCAACTTTAACTTCAAAACCGTTTTTAATAAATTCATTATATGGAACTGCAAATTCCTCAAACCAAACGCCTGTTGGTGTTTCCTGTTTATCATTAAATTTGCAGACATTTGTTACAACCATTAAAATTCTTGACGGCTTTTGAGGTTCAACCTCCGCAAGCATCTCTTCTTCAATTGTAATGTTTTCTTCATTTGACATAATTTCCTCCTTTTATTTTAATATTCAGCGCACAATAATTTTTATAAATCCGCTTGTCGGGGAATGTTTACAGTTCTTTCGCATAATGCCCGTGAAAAATTTTTATGTTATGATTTACTTACAAAAATGAACTTTTTTATTCCAAAATCGTTATATTTTTGTGTAGACAGGAGATAAGATAATGAGAAAAATTTTATCAGCAATAATGCTGTTTGGAGTTTTATTAATGACAGGTTTGCAGGCGTTTGCGGACGACGCGGCGGAGGCAAAGGCATTTTTCGAAAGTTATGTAAATGCAGCCAACAATTACAGCCCGACAATCGAGCAAATGTACTCACCGAATGCCAAAATAATCCGGCAGGTTGTAAAACCGGACGGCGGACTTGTAGATGTAAAAACAGACACAGCAACTTACATGAAACAGCTTAAACTCGGTCAAGCCGGTGCAAAACTAAGACATTACAAAAACAATTACTCAAACATAACTGTTACAAAAGTCGGCGACGGATATAAAGTCAGTTCGCTTCGCCAGCCTTCCGGTGAAACTTATAAACTAAAGACTTACATGATTGTAAAAAAACAACCAAACGGAAAATGGCTTATCACAGAAGAAATGATGCAGACAATACAGCAGGTTTTTCTGAAATATGCAAAGTAAATAGGTGAAAAGTGAAAGGTGAGAAGTGAAAAGTCCGTTACGGTTTTAGGAAGTGAGCAGGACGCCAAGATAAGTTTTTTATATATTTCATATATGAATATTATCAAAAATTTACAATAACAGCATACATGAAATGGCCTTTTCACCTTTCACTTCTCACTTTTCACCTATTCCTTTTCACACTCTTAGTAAAACCACAAAAAGGAAAATCCAATGTATGAAAAGTTCAGATTTTTAACCGCCGGCGAAAGCCACGGAAAATGTTTAACCGCAATAATAGAAGGATTACCGTCAGGGTTTAACATAAGCCCTGACTTTATCAACGCCGAACTAAAACGCCGTCAGGGTGGTTACGGCCGCGGCGGCAGAATGAAAATTGAAGCCGACACTGTTGAAATTACATCAGGCGTAAGGTTTGGAAAAACAACAGGTGCGCCTGTTACGCTTGTAATTTACAACAAAGACTTTGAAAACTGGGAAAAAATCATGAGCATTGACCCAGACGACGAAACCGATGAAAAATCTTTTACAAAATACCGCCCGGGACATGCTGATTTTGCTGGTTCTGTCAAATACAACCACAAAGATTTGAGAAATGTTCTTGAACGCTCAAGTGCACGCAAAACCGCAATTGAAACAGCAGTGGGCGCAGTCGCAAAACAGATTTTGGAAGAATTCAATATCCGCGGTTATTCAAGAATTTTGCAAATCGGTATGGCAAAAGAAAAAGAAGATTTTCACACCGAAATCGACAGGGCAAAAGAAGAAGGCGACACGCTCGGCGGAAAGTTTGTTATAATTTACGAAAACATGCCAATCGGGCTTGGCTCATACGTTCACTGGGACAGAATGCTTGACGGACGTATTGCGCAGGCAGTTATGAGCATTCCGGCAGTCAAAACCGTTTCAATCGGCAATCATCATTCCTATAAACTCAAAGGAAGCGATTTTCATGATGAAATGTTTCTCGAAAACGGCAAAATAGTCCGCGAAACCAACAACGCCGGTGGAATTGAAGGCGGAATGACAAACGGTGAAAACTTACAGATTTTTGCTTCAATGAAACCGATTCCTACCTTAAGAAAACCTCTCAGGACAGTTGATGCCGCAACAAGGACAGAAACCGAAGCACATTTTGAACGCTCTGACACCTGTGCGGTTGAAGCCTGCGCGGTTGTTGCAGAAGCACGGATTGCCTGCGTGCTTTTGAACGAAATTCTTCTCAAATACGGCGGCGACAACTTTGACGAGATTATGAAAAATTTTTATAAATAGATATATTATCAACAATGATTTTTTGTGTACAATAATCTTATGAAGAAAAACATAACGCTAATCGGGATGATGGGGTCCGGAAAAACAACAACAGCAAAAGAGTTAAGCAAAATTCTGCCTGAATTTAAGCTTGTCGACATTGATGATGAAATCGAAAAAAGTTCCGGCAAAAAAATTTCAGAAATTTTTCTCAAATACGGCGAGGCTCACTTTAGAGAGCTTGAAACCAATAAAATTAAACAGTTTATACAAAACGACCATCAAATTATTTCAGCAGGCGGCGGCGCGTTCGAAAATCCCGATAATCGCAGAAGGCTTCTTGAAAATTCTTTTGTTTTCTTTTTAAAAGCCTCGCCGCAAACAATTTACGACAGAATTAAAGCAGAATCACACAGGCCGCTTTTGAAAAAAAATTTTTCGGTTGAAAAAATCGCAAATATTCTTTCGCTTCGTGAAAAAAATTACCAGAAAGCAAACCATACCATCGAAACCGATAAGAAAACACCGGAAGATATCGCGAAAGAAATCGCAGGAGTTATCAATGCATAATCTTTGTGTCAAAATCAACGCATGCGAAAAAACTTATCCGATAAGGGTTTCAAATAACGAAATCGTCGGTTTAAAATCTGAAATTCTTGAAATAGTCGGAAAAAACAATTTTTTAGCCGTAATCAGCGAAAAAGTTTATAAACTTTACGGCAAAGCTCTTGATTTTGATAAAAAACGCATTTTCATCCTGAAAGACGGCGAAAAAGAAAAAAATTTCAAAACTTTTGAAAAAATTTTAAATTGCGCACTGAAATTGAAACTTACGCGCAATGATTTTATAATCGCAGTCGGCGGAGGCGTTTGCGGCGACATTGCAGGCTTTGCAGCGTCGGCTTACATGCGCGGAATTCATTTAATCCAGGTTCCGACAACTTTGCTAGCCTGTGTTGACAGCTCTGTCGGCGGCAAAACCGGAATTGACACAAAATCCGGCAAAAACTTAGTCGGCGCGTTCTATCAGCCTGACGCCGTTTTGATAAATACAAACTTTCTAAAAACTCTTGATGACAGGCAATTCAAAACAGGACTCGGCGAGGTTGTAAAATACGCGTTCATTGAAAAAAGCTGCAAATGCGAAGATGAATTCAACCTGATAAATTTCCTTTCTCTTAACAGCGCAAAAATCCTCGAACGCGAAAACGAAATTCTTGAAGAATTAATCCGGATTTGTGTTTCTCTAAAGATTTCGGTCGTTGAGAAGGATGAGAGAGAAGGCGGGTTTCGAAAAATTCTCAACTTCGGCCACACTTACGCGCATGCGGTTGAAAAACTCACCAATTACAGAAAATACACTCATGGCGAGGCCGTTGTCAAAGGAATTGAATTTGTTTTCGATTACGCTGAGAAAAAGGGCATGATTGTTGAAAGTTACAAATTCATTGCCGAAGATTTGATAAAAAAATTCAATTTCAAAAAAATTCCGGACTTTAACATAAAAAAAATTCTTTCTGCAATGAAAATGGATAAAAAAGCAACCTCCGAAAACCTTGTATTCATACTCCCAGAAGACTACGCTGCCGTCAAAGAATACAAAATTTTTGATGACGAAATTTTAAAATATTTTGGATAAATCTGATTTTTAACACATTATATGCTATAATATGCTTATACTTATAAATTCAATAACCATGCGGCTTATAAAAACATGCAACAAATTTTAAAGTCAAACGTCATAGTCAATACAAGTTGTGCAACAGGTAATGAAATTATGAGTAATTTGGAGGAAAAAGTTAAAGAATGAGAAACATTATGAGAAAAAGCTTTATATTTTTGGGGGTCTTTGTAATCCTTTTTGGATGCATTATTAGAGATAACGTTTTTGCATACACTCCTGTTGAACTGTATGACAATGTTTGGCGGCTTGTTAATACGAAATTCGTCGACCAGACAAACAACGAACAGGACTGGAACAAATGGCGCCATAAATATGACAAACAGATTAAAACAAATGAAGACGCCTACGTTGCAATCAATACAATGATTGCAAGCTTAAACGACCCTTATACAAAATTTTTAGACCCGAAAGAATTTGCTGAAGAAACAAGTTCAATCAAAGGTTCGCTGAAAGGTATCGGAATTCAAATCGGAGTTAAGGACGGCAAATTAATGGTAATTGCGCCGATTGAAGACACTCCTGCAGAAAAAGCAGGACTTCTTGCAGATGACGAAATTCTTGAAATCGATGGCGTTTCTACAAAAGGTATCACCGTTGACAAAGCCGCTGACAAAATCCGCGGTAAAGAAGGAACTCAGGTAACACTTCTTATCAAACGCAAAGATACAGAACCGAAATCTTACACAATTACACGTGCAGAAATCGAAGTTAAATCAATTTCACAGAAAACACCGTTTGATATGAAAGTGCCGGATGATATCGGCTACATAAGATTAAGCTCTTTCATAAGCAGAAATGCAGCCTCTGAATTCCGTTCAATTCTTGACCAGGGGCAGAATAAAAAAGGTTACATCATCGACCTTCGTTCAAACCCGGGCGGACTTTTAAGCAACGCAATCTACATTTCTGATATGTTCCTTGACGGCGGCACAATTGTTTCAACAGTCGACCGTGACGGATACAAAGAAACTTCACGCGCAGCACGCGGCGTTGTTACAAAAAAACCGGTTGTGGTTTTGATTAACAAAGGTTCAGCCTCAGCCAGCGAAATCTTCTCAGGCGCAATGAAGGACAACCACAGAGCCGTAATCGTCGGTGAACAATCATTCGGAAAAGGCCTTGTTCAGGAAATTAACAAACTTCCCTACGAATCCGGAGTAAACATTACAATCCAGAAGTATCTGACTCCAAACGGAACTGATATTAACAAAAAAGGAATTACACCTGATATTGTCGTTGAATTGAAAGAAGAAGATATTAAAAACAAAAACGATGTCCAGCTTAAAAAAGCAATTGAAGTTTTAAACAGAATGACAACAGGCCAGGAAGTTGCAGCATACTAACCTTTAGAAAAAATAAAAGAAACCGGAAATGATTTAATTTCCGGTTTCTTTTTGATGATTAATATTGACAGAGCCTGCAAATTAGATAAAGTTATCATCTTTCTTGTCAAACATGCTCTTTGACTTGCCAAAGAAGCCGCCAAGAAAACCTTTAATTAAAGTGTCATCTTCGTTTTTCATTTCTGCAAGGTCAAGCTGACTGTTTGCAAGCTGCATACGACCTTCATCTTCGTAAATCAATTTTCCGTTTTTCTCGACACTGACAAGTTTGACTTGCTCATCCACCGGCACGAACTTTGTATCCTTAACAAAAATACTTGCCTTTTTCTCAATTTCTTTAAAATCGATTTCTGCTAAATCAATCTCCGGCAGCTCATTCATTTTACCGGCTGCCATAGCACCCATAGCGGGTTTGTTGTCATCAATGGGGTTAAACGACATAGTAAAATCCTTCCTATACAAATTACTTACTATTTATATACCCATTTACGGCAAAATTATATAAAAACTTAAATGTAATTTCCGGAAATATTAAGTATTAAATCCCCAAAAGGTTATCACTAAAAGGTTTTCGAGATTTTTTACAATTATTAAGTTTTATTAAGAATCATTCAAACAGATTACGGAAATAATCTTTCTCAGAAAGCGCCTTTGCTGTACAGGCTATGCCACTTGCACCATCAGATGTTTTACTATTACAATATCTGTTCACATCTGTTATGTTAGTTCCTTCAGCACCCATCGGCAACAAAATACCTTTGCCGCTTCTGTCCACAAGCTGAAACGTAAACACATCCCAGCCCCAAGCATTGGGTGTTCTGTTTCTGCCGTTAACATCAACTGTTATATAAATGTTAGAACTGCCACGCATGTTCTCAAACATTAAAAGCATTCCGTTTTTTAATACGAATTGACCATCATCCAAAACACCAAAACCCATCGGAGATTTCCGCGAGAAATTAGTATAAGAACCATCATTAATCGCACAATACTTTGTGTTCATACTTGCAAATGAGCTTCCGCAATCATAAAGGACTTCAAAATAGTTTTTTAACTTATTTGCAAAAGACTGCGAAACAGAAGAAAATGCCTCAGGAGTAGTATCAATTCCATCAGCTTCCATTTTATCAATCGCCTGCGCAATCAGCGAATACGCTGTTTTGAGCCCTGTTGAAAGCTGTTTAGCACGATAATTTCCGATTAAAGAGGGCAAAGTCATTGCAGCAACAATGCCAATAATACCAAGGGTTATAAGAACTTCAGATAATGTAAAGCCTTGCAGGAGCTTATTTTGCAGGTGCCCCCCCCCCCGGGAATTCAATAATAGTCTACTTTTCATACTTATTTACTCCTGTTAATTTTTTAAAAGTTCTAAATTTATTATAATAAATTTATCAGATTTAATCAAGTGATTATACCTGAAACATGAAAAGTGCATTTCATAATACTGTAATCGTCGGATTTTACTAATATCTATTATGTAAAGAACATATTCGTTATTCACTTATTTACTTATTCACTATAACACACTAATCTTTCACGCCGTACTTTCTAAACGTAACCACTCATTCCCCTATTCCATTTTTTCTCATTCCCTTGTTTATGTTATTATTTAATTACAGACAGAGGAGAATATGCATAAAGAGTGGAGAATTAAGGAGAACAGCACCCATCCGGCGCCGCTGATTGAAAAACTTCTTGCCGCACGCGGAGTGACAGGCGAAAAAGATATCGAGGAGTTTCTAAACCCTCTTCAAACAAAACTTTCTAATCCAAACGTGTTTTTAGATATGCCAAAATGCGTTGAAAGACTTGCAAAAGCAATCGACAACAACGAAAAAATTGTGATTTACGGCGACTTTGACGCTGACGGTGTAACATCGACTTCATTGCTTTACAGAACGCTCACGCACCTTGGTGCAAACGTAAATTACTTCATCCCGGACCGCGAAAAAGAAGGGCACGGACTTGATTCAAAAGCGCTCGTGAAGCTTATGACAAGCGTTAAGCCAAAAGTAATCATAACCGTTGACTGCGGCATCAGCAATGTTGAAGAAGTAAATTTTTTAAACAGTTTTAAAATAGACGTAATCATAACCGACCACCACGAAGCTCCGGAAGAACTTCCGCACGCGTATGCGATTATCAACCCGAAAGCTCCGGACGCACTGGACGAAAATCTTTCCACAAAAGAAATCACAAGCCTGACATCTCTTGCAGGCGTCGGCGTTGCGTTCAAGGTTTCGCAGGCGCTTCTGGCGCATTATGAAAAGTCCGAATTTGTGATGGAAATCTTGCCTTACGCTGCCGTAGGAACGGTTGCAGATATTGTTCCGCTCGTCGGCGAGAACCGCCATATTGTGCTTAAAGGTCTCGATTTAATCGCGCAGGGGCGGCATTACGGGATTAAGCGGCTTTTGGAAAGCGCAGGTTACAGCCCTTCAAACGGCGTCACCTCAGAGCAAATCGCATTCGGCGTCGCACCGAGAATTAACGCATCCGGGCGGCTCGATACCGTTGAAAACGCTCTGAAAGTAATGCTTTCCGACAATCCGCAGGAAATTGAGATGGCTGTGATTTCTCTGAACGAATTTAACAAAATCCGCCAAAATCTCTGTCAGGAAACATTTTTGCAGGCTGATGAGATGATTAAGCGCGAGGGAAACCGCAATCCGGCAATTGTTCTTTTCAATCCTGAATGGAAAGTCGGCATTATCGGGATTGTTGCCTCAAAACTTGTTGAAAAGTATTACAAACCAACATTTTTGATGACTTATTACGAGCCTGAAAAACAAATCCGCTGTTCTGCCCGAAGCATTGAAGGCGTTCACCTTTTTGACGCTATAAATTCCATCGGCGACCTGCTTGACGGTTTCGGCGGACACGCAATGGCGGCAGGGCTGTCGTTTACGCCTGACAAAACTCCGTTTAAACAGGTGAAAGAAAACTTAAATCGTGTAATCAAAGAAATGACAGCCGGAAAAGACATAAAGCCGTTTATCAACATTGATTTGGAAGTGACGCCGAATGATGTAACAGTGGATTTGGTTGAACAGATTTCACGGCTTGAACCCTTTGGTGCGTCAAATCCAAGTCCGGTTTTTGTACTCAGAAACCTAAAACTCAAACAAAAACGGCTTATGGGCGATAATAAAGACCATTTAAGGCTTACGGTGAACGCAGGAACGACCGAATTCAATATAATCCGCTGGGGCGAGGGAGATATATCGCTTGTGAACGGCGACACGCTTGATGCGGCGTTTCACCCGCAGATTAACGAATATCAGGGAAATATTTCGGTGCAATTGATTGCCGACGATATTCATTCGCCTTACCTGAAAGAGGAGGAAAGTGAAGCAGAGCAGGCAAAATTTAAAATTTATGACCATCGTAAAAAAACTGATATTTTGCCGCAGGTGAACGATTACGTGAAAAATTCCAAACAAAACATTCTTGTTTTTGCTGAAAGCAAGGCAATCCGCGACAAATTGAAGCCTTATGAAGCCTTGAGCAGACGCTGTGCAGCACGGAACAATCTTAAAACCTGCGATGCTGTGATGTTTTTCGATTATCCTGCCGACCGCGAAACTTTCGACAGAATTTTAGAGGAAACTTCGCCGAAATGCCTGCATTTGATGAATTATGAAATCAGATATTTTGACGATGCGGAATTTATGAAAACTTTTGCGGGAATGTTGAAATTTGCCGCGAACAACAACGGCGGCAGTGTTGAACTTCTTCGCTGTGCAAGCCATCTGGGCAAATCAATCAAACTTATTGAATTAATGTTTGAACTTTTTGAAGAAGCCGGTTTCATCAAAATTCTTGAGCGCGGCGCGGAAGAATACAAAATTGAATTTCTCGGAATTTCGGATTTGGAAAAAATTCTTCACAGTTCAAAGTTTGCGCTTATTCTTGATATGGCAGAGGAATGCGAACATTTCCAAAAATCTTTGCTGGAAGACGATATTGCTGAACTTGATTTAGTATAGCCTGACCGATTTAACCGCGTAAAGGATGTAAAATCTTCGACTTAAAGAAAAAATCACTTTGTAGATAAAATTTTACAAAGGAGATTATCATGCCCGAATTTGCAACACCATATAGCGTAAAAAGGAGTGAGAGAAAGCTTACAAACGAAGAATTAATCCGCGCAATCAGATTTTCGATTGCCGGCGAATACGAAGCCATTCAGCTTTATGAAGAAATTGCCGAAACAATTGACAATGAAGAATCTAAAAGACTTTTAAACGAAATCGCGGGCGACGAACGCGTTCACGCGGGAAATCTGCTTTATCTTTTAAACCTTATTTCACCAGAAGATGCAAGAGGGCACAAAGAAGGCGTTGAAGAAGCAGAAAAAGTTATTAAAGGCGGAAAAGAGTAAACAAAAAGCGGGCAAAACCCGCTTTTTATACTAAATTTTCAAGAACTTCATCAACATGCCCTTTAACTTTAACTTTGCGCCACTCTTTTTTGATTTCGCCATTTTCATCAAGTATGAAAGTCGAACGGATAATGCCGAAATATTTTCTGCCGTACATGGATTTTTCACCCCATGCGCCGAAAGCCTCCGAAAGCTTATGTTCCGGGTCGCTGAGAAGCATAAAATTTAAACTGTGGTTTTCTTTGAATTTCAAGTGGCTTTTAATACTGTCAGGACTTACACCGATAACAACGGCTTTTGATGTCAGGCGGTTAAAGTTGTCGCGAAAATCACACGCCTCCTGCGTACAGCCAGACGTGTTATCCTTAGGATAAAAATACAAAACAACCTTTTGACCTTTGAAATCCGACAGTGAAAATTCTTTTTCCTGACCGTTTTCGTCTATTGCGCTCAATTTTATGTTTAAAAAGTCCATTATTTCTCTCCTTTTCTTCTGTTAAAACGCATTCCTTCAATTATTCCCGTATGCAAAAACGCCAGCGCGCCCGCAATATATCCGAGATATTTATGTGATTTAAGTTTTTTGTTTGTGGCGGCAATCACACTTGCCATTCCAAAACCAAGCGCCGAGTAACCTGTTATTGAAACTGAATTGAATTTTGGTTTTTTGGTTTGTGAATTTGCTAAAACTGTGCTGATTAATGGTTGAATTGGCATAAAAACCTCTTTTGCTTAAATAATCTTGTAAATTAAATAGTAAATTATTGATGAAAGTATCATGCAGGCAGGAATTGTTACAATCCAAGCGGTCACAATATTCCCGACGATTTTCCATTTGACGGCGTGCGCATGAAGGGTTGAGCCGACACCCATAATTGCGGTTGAAATTACGTGCGTTGTGCTTAGCGGAATTCCAAAGTGTGATGCTGTCAAAATCAAGCCCGCTGCAGAAGTTTCAGCGGCAAATCCATGTATCGGCTTTAAACGGATTATTTTATGTCCCATTGTTTTTATGATTTTCCAGCCGCCATTCATTGTTCCAGCTGCCATTGTAATTGCGCAGGCAAGAATTACGTAAATTGGAATTTCAAATTCCCCTGAAGGCCCTTTATGCAAAACCCCGCCTGCCATTAATGCAAGCGTAATAATCCCCATTGTTTTCTGAGCATCGTTTGAACCGTGGCTTAATGCCATCAAGCCTGATGAGAGAAGCTGAAGTTTTCTGAATTTTTTATTAACTTTATCCGGATGAGCTTTTGAAATTACGATAATCCACGCAAGAAGAAGCATAAGCATAAATCCTGCACAAAATCCCAAAACCGGCGAAGTGAACATCGGGATTATAACTTTGTCCATCAGAGTGTTAAAATGAACGGCACTAAAGCCGGCTTTTACGATTGTCGCGCCCAAAAGTCCGCCGATAAGTGCGTGAGACGAACTTGAGGGAAGTCCGAGCCACCATGTAAACAAATTCCACAAAACCGCCGCGAGCAAAGCGCAAAAAATTACGGTTAAAGTAATCATTTCGCCGTTCACAATACCGGAACCGATTGTTTTAGCAACATGCGTTCCTGTCAATGCTCCGATAAATTCCAGCGACGCGCCAAACAGTACGGCCTGCTTTGGCGACAAAACTTTTGTTGAAACAACAGTTGCAATTGCATTTGCACAATCATGAAACCCGTTTATAAATTCAAATGCAAGCGCAACCGCAATTACAGCTATTAAAAGTAAAATTGTTATTGACATAATTTTCCTATGATTGTTTTAATACTACATTCAAAATCGTATCTGTTACATAGAAGCATGCATCGAAAGCATTTTCGATTTCTTTATAAATATCTCTCAATTTAATAACTTCAAGAGCTTCATATTCACCTGAAAAAAGGTGGCGCATTGCACGGCGGTGAATTTCGTCGCCATGAGATTCGATTTCTTTCATTTCGATGTTTAATTTTGTTATTTCTTCGGCGTCTGAAACTTTTTTGAATTTCTTAATTATTTCGCCGAGTTTTTCTGTTGCCTGAACCAAAGTTAAAGCCTGTTCTTTCATTTCTTCAGTGTAAGTTTCCATTCTGTACACTTCCAAATTTAAACAGGCTTTTGCAATTTTTTTATTTATTTTATTAAGCTGAACGGCAATGGTTTGAATATCTTCTCTTTCAATCGGCGTTATAAAGCTTTTGTTTAGTTGTTTCAAAATAGCTTTATACGAAAGTTTGCCTTTCTTCTTGTATTTAAGAGCTTTTTCCTTGTATTCATCAGTCAGCCGGTTGTGCATTATTTCATCATAAAGTTTTGCTGTTTTCTGACAGATTTCCGCGCTGTCCTGAAAATATGTGAAAAACATCTTGTCTTCCGGCGGCAGAATGTAAGACATTAAATTAAATTTTGGCATGGCTATTCTCCTTTTTTCCATTCAAACACAGCATACTTTAAGAAAAGTTTTTTAAAAAGGTTTTCTTAACAAATTTTAAAAAACAAAAACTAATCTTAATTAATTTAAAAATATTAAGAAATATAAACAAAATATCAATTAAAATTTGAATTTTAAAGAATAAAAAGGGGCTGAATAGCAAGCAATAACTGACTGTATATCTAAACTAGGCATATGCCTAGTATTAAAAATATCACAGGTTTATATGATAATCGTATGCAAGAGGAACAAATCTTAACCTTAGATTTACCAACCGATACAAATGAAAACATTCTCACGCCGCGGGAAATTGAATATTTGGCGCTTGCAGCACTTGGCTTCAAAAATTTACAGATCGCAGAGATTTTGGTTGTTACTCAAAGTACGGTAAAGAAAATGTTAGAGTCGATTTTTTCCAAATTGAATGCAAAAGATAGAACACATGCTGTAACAATATGCTTTTTGCACGAGCTTCTCTCAGGTTCTTATTTAAATGAAATAATCAGCAAATATAACCTGCAAGATCTCATCTCGGCCAACAATACACGTAAAAAATCAGGTAGATAAATGTAAAGAAACACCTTAAATGATTATTTGTAACACTCAAAATGAGTATTTAATTTTATATATTTTTTACCTGTAACATTAGCTATTATATTTGCCAATGTCGTCTTTCCTGTT
>URXT01000026.1 GCA_900551915.1 uncultured bacterium | reverse complement strand
TTTTAAACTAAACTATTTGTTATAATTCTCGCCTAAGCTCACCTTGGGCGATTTTCTTATAGGTATATCTCCAAAACTATAAAATTTATATTTAAAAACAGTATTACAGAATTAAGAAAAGTACTTGACAAATAAATATAATTAGTTAATAATATATCCATAGGGTAAGTTCTATAAAAAAGCCACAAATTAGAACAATAACTTTAGCACCCTATGTTATTAATGTTTTCGCTGTCATTTTAGATGGCGATTTTTATTTATCTATATGCAAATTTACCCCGTTTACCTTAAATTAACTTATTTACTATATTTCTGCTATATAATTCAATATTTCCGTGGTAAAATATCTATGTTGAAATAAGTTTACGGAAGGGATACAAAATGACAAACAAAGTTGTTGTAGGTTCACAGTGGGGCGATGAAGGCAAAGCAAAAATTACTGATATTTTAGCTCATGACGCTGATTTAATTATTCGCTATCAGGGCGGATGCAATGCCGGCCATACGGTTGTTGCTGACAATAAAACCTATAAATTTCACCTTATTCCTTCAGGTATTCTATACAAAGGCAAAACATGTTTTCTGGGAGCCGGTACAGTAATTCTTCCAGAAGCTTTTCAAAAAGAAGTCGGCGAACTTATTGAACAGGGAATTGATGTTTCGGGGCTAAAAATCAGCCCTCTTGCTTCAATTACAATGCCATATCACACCGAAGTTGACGGATATTCCGAAAACACAGCCGGCAAAGGCAAAATCGGAACCACCAAAAAAGGAATCGGGCCGACTTACACTGACAAAGCCGCACGCATAGGGTTGAAAATCGGGGATTTATACAACGAAGAAACCCTTAACGAAAAACTGGATATTATTTTACCGCTCAAAAACAAACAATTGGAAAAAGTTTACGGATTACAGCCTTATACAAAAGAATGCATTTTGGCTTTATGTGAAAATTACGCAAAAATTTTCAAACCTTATGTATGCTTTGAGTGGCAGGAATTACTCGAAAACTCCAGCCGAAAACAAATCCTTTTTGAAGGCGCTCAGGGCGTAATGCTTGACGTGGATTACGGTACTTATCCTTTTGTAACCTCTTCAAACCCAATAGGCGGCGGAGCCGCAACAGGTAGCGGCTACGGACCGACAATGATTGACGAAGTTATCGGGGTGGCAAAGGCTTATGTAACACGCGTCGGCGAAGGCCCGTTTGTAACAGAGCTTACTGACGAAACAGGCAAGAAAATTCAGGAGATTGGACACGAATTCGGTGTCACAACCGGCCGTGCGCGCCGCTGCGGATGGTTTGATGCTGTTATTATGAAATATTCAGTGCTTGTTGGCGGATTGACTTCAATCGCGCTCACAAAAGCTGATGTTTTCGACACTTTTGACGAAATCAAAGTTTGTACGGCTTACAAAGACAAACGCGACGGAAAGATTTACAAACATTATCCGACTGATGTATTTATGCACAAATACTTAGAGCCGGTTTATGAAACCCATCAGGGCTGGAAAACTGACATTTCGGGCATTCGCGAGTATGAAAAACTTCCCGAAAATTGCAGAAAGTATCTTGAAAGGCTTGAAGAACTTCTCGGAGTTCCGGTTTCAATTGTAAGCGTAGGTCCAGACAGAGAACAAACTATTTTTAGATAAATTATGCAGCTTCAACAGGCTGCCGGCTGTTGGCGTAATTTACGAGCGCTTTAAACACAAACGGATGAAGTTTGCCGTCTTTGACGTCCTGATAAATTATTGTCAAAGCTTCCTTTGGTGTGAAAGCCTCCTTGTATGAGCGTTTTTCGGTCAAAGCCGAATATTTATCCGCCATCGTCAAAATCTGCAAATTCAAATCCGCACGAAAATCATTATTCACAAACGGATAACCGCTTTTCTTAGCGTTTTGGTGATGGTTGCGAATGAGATTAAGTGTTGTTTTGTCAAGGTTTGTGTTTTTCAAAAGTTCATAGCCGAGTTCGGAATGTTTGTGCATAATTTTTGTTTCAGTTTCATCAAGTTTTGCGTTTTTGTTAAGGATTTCCGGCGGAATGAGGACTTTGCCGATATCATGAAGATATGCAGCATCTGACAGCGCTTTTTCATTAACCTTTGCTTTTAGTGAAAACGGCAGGTTCGCAGAAATCCCGAGTGCAATTTTTTGAACATCAGAACAATGGTTTTGGAGTAAAGTTTCCAAATCTTTCATGTTTAATTTACAAGGCGCGTTAACACTTTGCAAAATTGAAATAATTTTAGGATTGGCGTTTATAAGCTTTGTAAGAACAGCTTCATTAGTAAACCTTGCAGGGTTTTGGCTTTCAAATCTGTCAGGCGGAGTCTGTGACGCAAAAGCTGGAGAGGCTATTTGCGAACGTACGTTAAGATTTAAACCATGCACATTTAAACAGGGATTAAAATCTATTCCCATTATTACCTACACACTTTTTCACTACACTTATGTATTTATAAAGTATTTTTTTAAGCAGAAATTGCCGGACTGTAAAAAAAATTTACAAAATTGGCTATCCGACTAATATACTTTTGGCCGCATTAAATTTATATTCAGATTATAACGAAGAATTTAAAGTGGTGGTAAAATAATTTTATGAATGATATTAAAAATGTTTTGATATGCGGAATTGGTGCAGTCGGAAGTATTTATGCCGACAAAATCCAAAATTTCGACAGTGCAGATTTACGGGTGCTTGTTGATAAAGACAGGCTGGAGAAATATACCAGAAATCCTATGGTTTTTAACGGCAGGGAATTACATTTTAATTATGTTTTGCCGGAAGATACCGATTTCAAAGCTGATTTAATAATTATTGCAACAAAATTCAGCGGGCTTAATGAGGCTTGTCGAAATATCAAAAACTTTGTGAAAGAGGATAGCGTAATTCTTTCATTGCTGAACGGCGTAACAAGCGAGGAAATTCTGGCAGAAGCTTACGGATGGGAAAAGGTTTTACTTGCTTATTTCATAGGCCACAGCGCCATAAGAGAAGGCCGCAATATAACTCACGACAACGTAAACACTATCGTTTTCGGTGCGAAAGACAATTCTCTTGTTTCTGAAAATGTTAAAAGGGTAAAAGCATTTTTTGATAAAGCCGGAATAAATTACAAAATTCCTCTTGATATGAGATATTCGCTATGGTTGAAATTCATGCTCAATGTTGCAGCAAATCAGCCTACTGCAATTTTAAGAATGACTTTTGGCGAAATGCTTGAAAACGAAAAGTTTATGGAGTTTGCCATAAATATAATGCGTGAAGTTCAGCAAATAGCAAAAGCAGAAGGGGTTAACAACACCGAAGATATGATTGAAAAAACCGTTGAACATCTTAAAACAATGCTTCCTGAAGGCAAAACCTCCATGCTTCAGGATGTCGAGGCCGGACGGAAAACCGAAGTTGATATGTTTGCGGGAACAATTGTAAAATTAGGCGAAAAACACGGGATTGAAACTCCTTACAACAAAATTATGAAAGAAATGATTGAAATAATTCACAACCACCAAAATCTTCGCTCACAAGTTGTTGAAGTATAAAACATTTACAATATTTTCGAAATTTCAGTTATAAAATTGTAATATAAAGGCAAATTTTTTCAGCAAAAATACTTTATATAATTACTTGGGAAATTGTATAGGGAAAATATTATGACTGAAAAAATTACAGCCGTACAGGCTTACATTAATGAAGTTATGGCGTCGCTGCCGGAAGTAAAAGAAAAAAAAGAACATAACTTAAAAGCCGGTGAATCGCTCTGGGGACTGGCAAAGCAGGAGCTTGGCCGCAAAAATGTTTCGAATAAAGAAATTCAGGAATATATGCTTTTGATTGCCAAAATTAATGGTTTAAACACCGTTGAAAAAATGAACGGCTTGCACGCAAATGATAAAATTTATCTTCCTGATAAGATTGATAAACTCTCACAAACTACGGATAAAGTTAAAGAAAAATCTTCCTTAGAAAAAAGTGTCGAATATATTATAAATCTTTTGAAAAATGACAAAACAGCTCAAGTTCAAAAAGCAAACCTTTCTTTAAAAAATTCGCACTACCATATTTTCAGAGATAAAAAATATCCAAACGGATTTATCTCAAAAAACAGTCCGGTTTTATCCTTCACACTTGATAAAAATGAACAGATAGTAAAGCTCTCTTTGGATGATATTAACGATATTTTAAAACTTCGATATGATTATGATATGGATAAAAATGGCAGAACTTTTCTTAGAGAATATCCGTATCGAACCGTAGGACAAATAAGCAAAGAAGATAAAGAGCTTTTGTTAAATGAAATTAAGCGGCTGCACGGAGAATACAAGAAAAACCCAAAAACATATTACTGATGGGAATTATTGTAATAATCCATTGTCTGTTGTTTTCGAAGTTCAATTTCTTTAATCATTTCATCAGCTTTTTGCTCAACACTTTCCTGCTTAAGAGAAGTTCCGCTGACATCTGCTCCACTTGTTGCCTTTAACATAGGAAGCATCATTGCGGCAATAACACCCAAAATTAAAAGCGCCAGCAGCATTGAAACTGCTCCAAACGCAGGTTTTAGCATAATTTATTCCTCTTAATAAAGAAAGTAACAGCCTCTTCAACCGTTTTTGGCGTATTTAGAACATCATCTTTGTTGTTGTTTGGAAACAAGCTTTTGTCAACAAAGAATTTATTATAAATCCAGAGTCCCGCAAAAATAACAAAAGAAGATAACATAACCCCCGCCATTGCAATAGCAAATTTTATAATTGCCTCATGCTTTGCAACGTCTGGAGCTTGTTCCGCAATAGCAGGAATTTGATTTGCGACCTCACTGTTACAAAAACCGTTTTGTGCCGCAATAAATGTAATTGCGGCCGCAAAAACGATTAATGAAATAAATTTAATTGTTTTATTGAACTGGAGTTTCAATTTTTTCCTCGCTTGATTTTTTAGCACGTCCTTTCTTTGAAGAACCTCTGTTCGGACGTCTTGTCTTTTTGGGCGCTTCTTCAGGCTGTTCAGCTGCTAACTCTGAAACTTTAACAGCTTCATCAGATACAGGTTGCGGTTGCGCAGATTCATCAGAAGACACGACTTCAACAGATTCTTGTTTTTTATTTCTTTTTCCTCGAACTTTTTTTGTCTTCTTTTCAGGCTTTTCTTCGGATTCTGCAACTACCGGCTCTGTTAGTTCTGTTACCTGAGTTTCGACAGTTTTTGCCTGTTCTTCGATAACCGGTTTTATCTCTTCCATTGGCCTGATAACTGTTTCAGCAGTCGGAATTTCTTCTGCCTGTTTAATTTCAGCCTGAACTTCGGTATTCAAATCACGCTCTTGCTTGTCAAACTTTTTGCGTTTGTTGCGCTGGCGTTTGTTATTTTCACGTTTTTCAACCTCTTGAACTGCGTTTTGAGACGGATTTTCCACTTCAATTGCAGGCGGTGCGGCTTGTTCTTGAACCTCTGCCTGCGGCTGTTGGTTTTGCTGAGGCTGATTTTTGTTAAAGTTTTTGTTGTTGTTCTTTTTGAAGTTATTTACAGGAAGCTTCAATTTAGCGGCTTTTGCCCTGTATTCACCTTCTGCTGTCGGAGTTGCAAAGTTAAAATCAATTACCGAACATCCTGTGCCCTGGCAATGCGGACATTTTTTCGTAAAGATTTCGGCTAAACTTTGACCTTGTCTGTGGCGTGTCAATTCAACAAGCCCCAAATCTGAAAGCTGGCCGACCTGCGGTTTTGCTTTGTCAGGCTCAAGCGCGATTTCAAGTTCTTCCATAATCGCAAGCTTGTCAGCACGTGAAAGCATATCAATAAAGTCAATGATAATCATGCCGCCTATGTTGCGCAAACGCAACTGACGGGCGATTTCGTGAACTGCTTCGATATTTGTTTTCAAAATGGTCTCATCCTGAGTTGATGAGCTTGTGAATTTTCCGCTGTTAACATCAATAACTGTCAAGGCCTCAGTCTGCTGAATGAACAAGTAGCCGCCTGACGGCATATTAACCTTGATATTCAACGCTGCTTTAATTTCTTTGTGAATATCCATTGCAACAAGCAAAGGTTCAGTGCCCTTGTAAAGCGTAACTTCGATATTTTTGTTCATGTGCCAGTTTTGCAAAATATTTTGAACTCTGTTCATCGCAAAAGCTGTATCAACAATGATTTCTTTAGTATCCTCCGTGCAGGCTTCTCTGATTACCCTGTAAAGTAAATCCTGGTCGCGGTAGATAAGGTTAGGCGGAGTCATTGTTTCAGCGGCTGTGATAATGTTGTTCCATTTTTCAAGAAGGATTTCCAAGTCCTCCTGAATATCAGCTTCAGACTGGCCTTCGGCTTCTGTTCTTATGATAACGCCGACGCCTACGGGCTTAATTAAATTCATAATAGCTTTTAACCTTGCGCGTTCTTTTGAATTTTCGATTTTCTTAGAAACGCTTACACCCGGCTCATTCGGCATCAATACCAGAAATCTGCCCGGAAGGCTTATTTCTGTTGTAACACGAGGGCCTTTGTGGCCGGTTGGTTCTTTTACAACCTGAACTATGAGTTTTTGTTTTGGTGAAAGTTTTTCTTTCAAACTTCCTTTGCCCATAACATCCTGCGCGTGTAGAAATCCCATTTTATCAGTGCCGACATTGACAAAAGCCGCGTCAATACTCGGCAGAATGTTGTCAACTGTCGCAAGATAAACATCGCCTAAAAGAACTTCACCTCTGTGAATGAAAAAATCGGTAACTTTTTTACCTTCTAAAACCGCGGCAATATTATCGCGCTCAGCAATCACAATTTTTTTAGGCTGCGGCTGATTTGTGTTTTTGTTGTTCATAAAAAATCCTTTATTTAAACCTCTAACTCTTTTTCGTCAAAGAACCTTGTTCGTGTGATGTCGAATTTAACATCAGGTGATATAAGCTCCATCAAGGTGTCTGCTCTCAGAGACGGGATTCCGCCTTCAAGGTTCTGACCGGTTTTTAATACTATGAATAGACTTTCATCTGCAAATCTGTAAGATTTTATGCACTGTTTGATGTCTACTTTTTTAATTAAACCTTTTTTGTTTTTCTTCTCGATAAAAATTTCAGGAGAAGTCAAAACTCTGTTCGTATTATACTTCAAATCTTCAAAATCGTAAAGAGAATTATTAAAAATCTTTACTTCATATTCTGCCCAGCACACGGTTGTATCAATTGATTTTGCTGATTTTTCAATTTTTACAATACTTATTATTTCCGAACCTTCGGGAAGAACTTTTTCCAACTTTAGTTTGAGTTGTTCGGGCGTGAGATTATCGTAAATTTCAATATCAACAAACTCACAGACGCTTTGTGCAAAAAGCGGGAGCGCAACGCCCATCGAAACCTTCATTGATGGGTTAAATCCTTGTGAAAAGGCAATATTTATATCTGTTCTTGAAAGTGCTTTGAAAAAGGTATTTTGCCAGTCAAGATGTGAAAAATATCTTAAAATTCCGGTTTTTGTGAGCTTAATACGGAATCTGAAAACTTCGCGTTTGTCAGTTTCGTGCGTGTGCGGGTCAACCGGTTCAAAGTTGATTTTTTGAGCGTTTTCAGAAGCTTTGAAGGGTTTTGCAAGAACTTTGTGTGTTTTTAAGTTTTTGCAGACGCCGCAATTTACGCAGCCCTTTTCACAGGTCGGAACAATATGCGGATTTGACCCCTCACCCTCTATCCCTCTCCCCGCAGGGGCGGGGGAAGTAATCGATAAAGCTTTACGATATTCTTCTTTAAACCATTCTTTGTCAACTCCGATATTAATGAAGTCCCATGGAAGCGGAGCATCAATATCGAAAGTCTTTTCTGCAAGTTCCTGTAATGAAATTCCGCATTCTTCCGCGGTTTCATGCCAGACGTTTTTGTCAAAATATTCACCCCACGCATCCAGATAACAGCCTTTTTTATAAAGTGCTTCAATATAGTCACAAAGACTTCGCTCGCCGCGCGTCAAAGCAGCTTCTATTCTTGAAACGAATTTGTCATGATAATTGACTTTCACGCCTTTTAAGTTCGCAATTTTGTCTTTCAGGTAGTGAATATGCTCCGTAACTTTATCCAAATTCATCTGGCCGTTCCACTGAAACGGAGTAAAAGGTTTCGGCACAAAGATAGAAAGCGTGCAGGTTATATCAAGTCCATGTTTCAAATCTTTTTCTTTTTTGATAAGCTTTGCGCGGTATTTTATCCGTCTTAAAAGCTCTGCCATCTCATCCATATCTTCAAGAGTTTCTGTCGGAAGCCCACAGATAAAATAAAACTTAACCCTTGACCAGCCGTTTTCGTAAAGCGTCAAAACAGCATTCAGAATTTGTTCATCTGTAATATTTTTCTTAATAACGTCGCGCAGGCGCTGTGAACCGGCTTCAGGCGCAAGCGTCATTGTGGATTTTCGAACGCTCTGGACAAGATTTGCTAACTCAAGGTTAAATCCGTCAATACGCTGGCTCGGTAATGATACAGAAACTTTTTTCTCATTAAAATCAACCGCAAGTTCTTTTATAACTTCGTTTATGTTTGAATAGTCGTTTGAAGAAAGTGAAAGCAGTGAATATTCGTCGTATCCTGTGTTTTTAACAAGCTCTTTAGCTATTTTTATAATATCTTCGGCGCTTCTTTCTCTTATTGGAAGGTTTACGTGCCCGGGCTGGCAAAAGCGGCACATTCTGCCGCAGCCGCGACGAATTTCCACAATTGCGCGGTCATGGACTGAAGACGAAAATGGAATCGGATAATTTTTCAGAGCAGTTTCGTATTTTAATTGTGCAATACGCTTTGTTACGTTTTCGGAGTAATCCGGACACCAGACACCCTCGATTTCGGAAAGTTTTTTAATCCTTTCAGCGCGCGGCAAGCCTTTGGTTGCCACCAATACTTCACAAACTTCCAGAATGCTGTCTTCGCCGTCGCCAATCAAAAATCCGTCAATGAAATCTGCAACCGGCAAAGGATTATAAGCGCACGGGCCGCCCGCAAGAATAATCGGGTCGTCTTCGCTTCTTTCGGAATTTTTATATGGAATTCCGGCCATCTCAAGCATTTTCAAAATCGTCGGATACGCAAGTTCATACTGGATTGAAAAGCCGACAGCGTCAAAATCTTTAATCGGGCGTTTGCTTTCAAGAGCATAGAGAGGTTCCGGCTTAAAATCAGCTTCCGGCGCATAAACTCTATCTGCCATATAGTCAGGCTGTTTATTTACCTGTTCGTAAAGCACTCTTAAACCTAAATTGCTTATGCCGATTTCGTATTTATCGGGAAACGCGAACGCGAAGCGAAGTTTTGCCTCATCAAAGGGTTTGTTGTAAGAGAGAAATTCTCCGCCAACATACTGGTAAGGCTTTGTACAATTATATAAACTTTCATGATATTTTCTAAAAAAACAATTCATAATATTTTCCGCTATTTATATTTATTCCGCCCGCCGGTATTGTTTTATGCCAGGCCGTCCGGAATATATTTTTCAATTTCAATAATCGTACCGTCAAGGGTGTTTTCCTCAAAAGATTTCATGAACCTGAAAAGTTCATCGTTCGGAACATCATAATTATATAAAACTATTTCGCCGTTAACTTCACGCATTACTCTAACAATATAATGGCAAGCTTTAGAATACTTCAAAAGATGTTCGGAATTGAATTTGTTACCATTATTGTCTTTAGTAAGTTTTACATAATTGAATCCCGCATAATACTTGACCTTTTCAGTATTTGTGGAAGGTGATTTTTTATGTTGAGAAAAAATATCTATTACATTACGATTAATTTCATCACTCATAGTTTTAGTTTAATATGAAGTGCTATGACATGGCTACATGTTAAGATTGGTGAAGATGGGGTGAGAAGTGAAAAGTCCGTTACGTTTTTTGGTGTGGAAGGCAATAAGGCACTAAGTTCTTTTCAATATGAATATTTGTAAAATGCCACGAATTTAACATTAAGGTAAAGGCCTTCTCACTTCTCACTTCTCACTTTTTTCATTCTGTTCAATATACTCAATAATATCAAGCGCAAGCTGACGCTGAATTTCTTCGGGTGCGTGCTTCAGGTATTCCATTGCGTGAGAAACCCTGATGTTTTTATCATACCAGCGGCGCATTATGTAGTTGTACTGCTCATCAAGCGACATTTCAAAGTCCATGTCCTTAAGTTTGTCAATTACATAGTCCGCGCAAACGGTCTGCAAACTTTCTTCCGCACTTTCCCACAAGGCAACAGCTCTGCTCATTGTAACATCAATATCGTACCAGCGTTTAAAATTCATAAAATCCTCGCTTTTTCCTATAATGTATTTTTATATTATCATAAATGATGGAAATTTGTTATAGTTTTAATAGCGTAGTATAATATTTATATGAAAAAGTTTTTATCCGTTTTATTAATAAGCACATTTATGTTAAATACCTCAGTACTGGCTTCCCCCGTGTTTGAAGGGCATGCCGAATACAGCGATCAATACAATAAAACGGAACAGGAGTTATTTACCGGAGAAATAGAGCATCTTGAGAGAAAAGATGTTATTCATATGACTGTTTCGCAGGTTCTTGATGGAAGCATTAATATGGAAGGCGATGAATTTTTCGCTGAAGTTACAAATGAGGTTTACGGCGACAAGGGCGTAATAATACCCAAAGGAACAATTGCTCATGGCAAAATTTCACAAACAAGCGATGCAAAACGGTTAGGCCGTTCAGCCTGGATTGAACTTGATTTTGATTATCTCATAACTCCTGACGGTCGCGAAATTCCGATTGAAGGCAAAATGTCAACAAAACTTCATCCAGTAGCCGAAACAACAAAAATTATTGCGCAAGATGTCGGATATACGGTTGTGGGCGGCGCAGCAGGGGGGCTTGCAGCGCTTAATCTGCTTGGTCTTGAAGCCGCAATCGCCTCTCAAGGTTATACGCTTGCAGGCGGGGCGGCTGTCGGCGGCGCGATAGGCCTTGGCATGGCGCTTTTTAGAAAAGGCAGTGAAGTTTTAATTGCACCCGGTGATGAAATCCGTGTCAAAATAAACACAACCGTTCCGCTTCCGGTTTACAAAGACACAGCGCTTATGCAGCATGAACTGCTTTATCCGGGTCTTGAAATCAATATTAACAATATTGAACATGAAGAAGACCCGTTTGGTGAATTAAACACAATCACAATCACTGTTTTGATATCAAATCTTTCGGATAAAACCTTTTCAGGCCTAGATATGGCACTTATAAATGATTACAACAAGGTTTTCAGGCCGTCAATTTTCGGCGATACAAAACTGATGTTCAAGCATATCAGCCCCGGAGATAAAGCGGTTGGAAAAATCTCTTTTACGGTAGACAATATAAACAGAAATTTTTGGCTGACGTTTTTCGACAGGCGTAGCGGACGTCCGGTCGCAAAAATTTCGCTTGACAATGCATACAGAAAGGTTTCGGATAAAACAAAGAAAAAAAATCTTAAAAAACGCAAACAAAAAACCAATTTCAAAAAAGAAACTGATTTGTTTGATGAAATATAATTTATGTAAAGATTTTGGTAATAGATTGAAAAAGAAATATTTTGTGTTACAATATTAGTAATTAAATAGAGATATAGAAATGTGAGGAAAAAATATGGCTTGCGGCAAATTAGAAATTGATATTTTAAATACAATTTGGACACTTACTGCCGAATGTGAAGAACGTGACATTTCAATTCAGGATGTTGTCGACAGCCTGTCTGCAAACGGGGTTGAAAGAGCATATACTACAATTAAAACAGTTATGGACAGATTAACATTAAAAAGCATTTTAGTAAGATACAAGGTTGGTAAAAAGTTTTTCTACCGCGCAGCAATGAACAAACGGGAAATGGCTATTGAAGCCATAAATACCGTTTCCGAACAATTCTTTGACAATGACAAAATTAAAATGCTGCGTTTTATAGAAAAAGAATGCAGTGAAATGCTGGTCTAATGAGCGGAAATCTTCAGGAAAGGCTTCTGGTTGCAGAGCTTGTCAGAAAAGCTTTAATAGGATTTATTCCGGTAAGAGAGGCTCTTTTAAATTTTCCGCCGGATACAAAAGATAAAAGTATTCAGGCTGCTTTTCATGCACTAATACATTTGGAAGCAGATGAAGATTTGCGCCGCCGTGATATTCTATATAAAGAAGAGCAGGATGAATATTTGGAAATGATTTCACAAATACTTGAATCCGGTGAAGATTTGCCGGATAATATTATAAGAAATTATGAAAAATACTACAAAGAACCAAACCTTCCGCACACAAAAGACGCTGCCGGAAAGGTAAAAAGTTTTTTCAGGTATTTGAATTTAGACTAGAAGCCTTTCTGCAACAGCAAAAGGCATTTATGAAAAGGAGAGAAGATGAAAAAAATACTTGCAGCACTTGCCATAACCCTATTATGTGCAACAACAGCCTCTGCATTCGGATTTGGGAAGAAAAGCCTTAATTCCGAATTTGTTCTTGTTCCGACATTGAAGTCCGAAACTGCCCAGCAAAACAGAGCCTGGGTCGGAACTTTCCAAATTGTCTGGAATGACTTGCAAAATAACATTGTAAAAGGCCCGATAAAATTAGTCGGAGATGAAAAGAATGTTACAGTAAAAGAGCTTAACAAACAAAGATTTAAAGCTGACATGCTCAGTGAAAATACATATTACAAAACTTACGGAGCAATCTCGCCTGAATTAAAACAGGAAATCGAAACCGGCATAAAAGAAAAATTTAACGCAACAAGCGACATTCTTGATATGCTGGACTGGACACCGGCACCTGATAAATATTTAGTCTACACAATGCTGAAAAAAGATTTTAAATTTGCAGCACCGTTTGACAAACTTGAACCCTCAAGATTCGGTAAATTCAGAGGCAAAGTTGACTATTTCGGCATAAATGATGAATCTGACAAAGAGCTTGACAAAACAGTTAATGTATTATTTTACAACTCACCTGACGACTTTGCGGTCGCTCTTGAAACTCAGGGAAAAGATATTGTTTATCTTTACAGAACAGATGATAACAAAACTTTTGACAAATTATACAGCGATATGCACATAAAAAAAGCCGGATATATGGGCTGGCATGATTTTAAAGAAAAAGACCAGCTTAGAGTTCCGGATGTAAATCTGTACAAATTGCAGGGATATCCTGAGCTTACCGGAAAACAAATTGAAGGTACTGAAATGAAAATTTCAGATGCTTTGCAAACCGTTGATTTCAAAATGAACCGTAAGGGCGTTAAACTTAAGAGTGAAGCAGCAATTGCGACGATGAGATGTTCACTTGAACCGGTCGAAGAAGTTGCACCGCGGTATTTTTATTTAGATGACACCTTTGTGTTATTTCTGCAAGAACGCGACAAAAAACTTCCATACTTTGCGTTAAGAGTTTATGACCTGAAGCTTGTAAACAAAACCGGCAAACCGGAGACAACGAAATCGGAACCAGATACAGAAGCTGAGGAAGATATTATAACCGAACCGCAAACCACTGAAACAAAATAAAATAAAAAGGCGCCGCAAGCGGCGCCTTTTTTCCGGAAAAGTTTTTATACGCAGACTGTAAAGTTTTCTATCAGTTATGATATATTTAATTTATGAAAATATATGAGATAACAAAAAATAAAACAGATTTTATGGAGCTTTTGTTAATCGGCGATGAGGATGAAGCGATGATTAACAAATATTTAGAGCAATCAAATCTTTTTGTGTTGTATGATAAAAATACATTAATTTCTATATGCGCAGTTCTTCAAATTGATAATAAAACCATAGAAATAAAAAATTTGGCAACCTATCCAGAATACCAAAGTAACGGCTATGCTTCAAGGTTGCTAAACTTTATTTGTAACAAATATCAAGAAGAAAATGTCTCAAGCATAATTCTTGGCACAGGAGAAAACGAAACAACACTTAATTTTTATAAAAAACGAGGTTTTGTTGAAACACACAGAATAAAAAACTTTTTTATAGAGAACTATTCTCATCCTATTTTTGAAAATGGAAAGCAATTGAGTGACATGATTTACTTAAAAAAAATTTTATAATACACAGGCGCAATTTTTTAAATGTTCTTGTTTTTAATATTATATGTAGAGAATAGGTAGGTATATGTTAAGAATTAATCCGGACTTTAGAACAACAAAAACAAACACTTCAGAACCATATAAAAAAAATCAAAACTTCAAAGGCGATACACCCCAAACCGCGTCTGAGACAACAATGCAGACCGTGACGCCTGATTTTTCTGTTAAAACCCCGATTGCATATCAAAAAGTCAGCGACATAAAACTTCCGTTTGACACAAATGCAAGCCTGTATAAACTTGCAAACGGCCAGCGGGTTGTAATTATACCAAAGGAAGGTAAAACCGTATTAAAGACTTATGTTAATACAGGTTCAATGAATGAAAATGACAAAGTACGCGGGATTTCGCACTTTATAGAACACAATCTTTTTAACGGTTCAGATGGACTTGAGGCCGGAGAATTCTTCAAACGCGTAGACAAAATGGGCGCTTCAACAAATGCCTCTACCGGATTCTCCGAAACAAATTACTTTATCAGTTCAAACCTTTTGAATAAAACCGATTTGGAAGAAAAAATTAAACTTCACGCCTCAATGCTTGAAACACCAAGATTTGCAGCAAATATGCTGGAGAAAGAAAAAGGTATTGTAAATTCCGAAATAAATATGATTACGGCAGACCCGCTGAATATCGGAATTAACAAATCCCTCAAAAACCTTTATCAAATTGATACAAAATCTCTTGATATGATTGGCGGAACCACCTCCAACATTACAAACATAACCCGCGAAGATGTTGTTGATTATTTTAATCAAAACTATTATCCGGCAAATATGGTAACGGTTATCACCGGAGAAGTTGACCCGGAACAAACAATGAAGCTGATGTCAAAATATTTCACATCAACCAAACATCCGCCGTCTTCACGTCATTTTGAAGAATTAAAGCCGATTGACAAACCGGTTCGCGAAGATATAATTTCGGATAAAGCAACCGCAACCTCCGTAATTCTTTCGTTTAACGGCCCCAAAAATAATGACGCAAAAGAGAAAATTCTTACACAAGCTTTGTCACAAATTCTTACAATGTCGAAAACCTCAAGAATTGACAAAAAGTTAAAAGATTACAACAGCAGTGCAATAACCGAACTTGAAAGAATAAGTACAAAACCGAATGACGGCCGCGCAATTCTTATGATTGCAGAAGGAACGGAAGAAAATTCAGAAAAAATAATTAAAACAATTTATTCTGAAATCTCAAAACTTGCCGCAGCAAATCCGACAGAAGAAGAACTTAATGTTATAAAAAAACGAATGCTTAAAGATTATTCAAATCTTTATGAACAATCGGCTTACACAAACGCACTTGTTGGCGGAGCCTTCCAGGATAACGACCTGAACCTGCTTACAGATTTCGAAAAAATAGTTAAAGAAATTACGCCGCAAGACATATCAAAAGCCGCTAAAAAATATCTGGATTTGAACAAAGCTTCTTTAACAGTTGTACATCCGGCAAGCGCAACTCCTGAAAGCATTAAAGCAAACCACGACAAAGCAGCAGACATTTCTTTTACCGGCTCACAAGTCCAGAAACGTGCAATAAACATGGATGCAGTTAAAGAATACAAACTTGATAATAATTTTGCAGTTGTTTTGCACGATACAAATAATAATAATGCGGTGTTTGATATTTTATACACAGCGCCCGAATATCCGAAAAATACAAAACCTGCTACCGCAAATTTGTTATTCAAAATACTAAATTCCGGAACCATATACAAAAACGAACAGGAATATCAAACCGAACTGGACAAACTCGCGCTTGATTTTATTTTTGCAGCAGGCGACAAAGACTTAAAAATTAAATCAAGCTATTTTTACGCTGATGATATGCAGCAAGCCTTGAAAGCAGCAAAAGAAGTTCTGCAGGCTCCAAGATTTACTGAAGAAACTCTATCGAAAATGAAAAGTGAGCTCCGCGATGAAATAGAAACTTCGGAAAAAGATGCCGATGATAAACTTACAGCAGAAATCTTTAAAGGGCTTCCAAACGGCTACACAAAAGAAGAAATTTTGAATTCTATAGACAAAGTTACGCTTGAGGATGTTAAAAACCTCTACAAATATATCCTGGAAAACAGTCAGGCAAATATTGTTATTTCTGCGCCGTTTTCAAGAAAACCGGAATTAAAACAACTGATTTTCAATGAAATTGCAGAACTTCCAAAAGTTGCAGACAAGAATTCAAGCATGCAGGAAATCTATACCGAGATTGAAAAAACAAAAGTATTGACAGATGTTCATGCAAAACCTCAGGCTCAAATTATTGAAGCCTACAAATTCAAAGTTAACCAGAATATTAAGGACGAAATTACGCTTAACCTGTTAAACATAATTCTTGGCGGAGGCCCGTCCTCAAGATTGTTTAATGATTTGCGCGAAAAGCAGCATCTTGCATATTCAGTCCACTCCGAAGTTGCACTTATGGACGATATCGGAACAATTGCGCTTGATATCGGAACAACAACCGAAAACCTTGATACAAATGAAATTAGTTATGACAATGTGAAAAAATCAATTGAAGGGTTCAACAAACATATAGAAAAAATGAAGTCAGAAAAAGTTTCGGATGAAGAATTACAAAATGCTAAATTAACACTTCGCAACAGGATTTTAAATTCAAACGAAACAAATTCCGGCAAAAACAAATCACTTGAATATGGACTGATTTCACCCTATGGAATTAATCAGGAAAATATGATACTTGAGATGATTAATAAAATTACACCGGAAGACATTCAGAATGCAGCAAACTACATTTTTAAAGGCAAACCGGTTTATTCAATTCTTGCAACGGAAAATACCTTGAAGCAAAATAAAGAATTTCTAAATTCACTCTCTGCATAACATATTTTATAAAACAGACCAATATTAATAAAGGTCTGTTTTATTTGACTTATCGTCTATAAGATGCTTGTACTCCAATATTGCAAAAATTACTGCTGAAATTCCGACAAGAATATAAACAATTCTTGAGAGCACAGTCATTTCACCAAATATCAATTGTACTAAATCAATATTGAAAGCGCCGACCAAACCCCAGTTCAAGGCGCCTATTATAACCAAAACAAATGTAATAATTTTTAAAATATACATAAATTTTCTCCTTATTTATATCTTAAAATATTATTACTAAAATATATTCCCCGTATAGGTAAACCAAAAGTCTAATTTTTTCAGAGAGGCAGAATAAATATTATAACACTTTCATAATCTTATACTTAAAATAAAAAACAATATTAAGCTAAATTAAAATAACATTTTATAAATTAATTTTGTAAGTTCCTCGTCTTCCTCCAGCTTTTGAAAAATCTTTTTTCGAAGGAGGTCGGAATTTTCCAGATGTGCCGTTTGAAATATTTCTGATGCTGAAATCTGGAAAACTTCAAGTAGTTTATCAAGAGTTTTTACACGCGGAAAAGTCTCTGAGTTTTCAATTTTTATAATATTTCTTGTGTCGATATCAACAAGTTCAGCCAGTTGTTCCTGAGTTAGATTTCTGGCCTTTCGTAATTCTTTTATTCTCTTTCCAAATAAATCCTTAACACTCTGCATTTCTAACTCCTTTAAATAAAATCATATACCTTATATAAAAAAGTTATGATGATTTTAAAAAGCAGAAATTATTGACAAAAGTGATAAATTAATTCATAATAATGATATAAAAAATCACTTTTGGGAGCATGATATGAAGAATAATAACAAAGCCTTCACTCTGGCAGAAGTTCTCATAACTTTAGGAATTATTGGAATTATTGCCGCAATGACATTGCCTTCACTTATACAAAAACAACAGAAAAAAATGGCCGCAAATCAGCTTAAAGTTATGTATTCAAAACTTTATAACGCAATTAAAATGGCGGAAGTGCATGAAGGCGAAGCAAAATATTGGCAATATTTTGATGAAAATCTCTCAGTTAGTGATAACTCCTGGAACTGGGCAAACAGATATTTAGTTCCGTATTTTAAGAAACTAAATGTTTACCGCGACAGCAGACTTCATGGTTGTAAAAACATTACCTACAAAAAAATTGACGGAACTGTAAGAGATTGTAATTCTGTTATCAGTTTTTGTGAAACCTGCGGGGCGGCATCGATGGGGAATATGACTCAAATACATCTGGTTGATGGAACAATAGTTATTGTTATGGTTAGAAAAACCAGCACCGATACACAAGTTGAGATTGATATTGATACAAATGGTTATAAGGGGCCAAACACCTGGGGAAAGGATATATTCAGACTCCAGATGGATTCGCAGACTCAATATAGACTGCTTGGAGGTCCGTATTATGGTATTAAAAGAGACACTGCACTCAGGCAATGTATAAACGAGAAAGGTGTTTTTAGCTGCGCAGCTGTTATTATGGGGGACGGGTGGGAAATCAAGGACGATTATCCCTGGTAATAAACAAGTTGCTATACCATTTTGCTCATTTATTAAATTAGACAAATAGAAAGACAAGTCTGAAAAATTTCAGACTTGTCTTCTTTGTTATCATAAACAAATTCTAAATTAATTATAATTTAGAAGCAACTAATCTTGTAGTTTCAGCTAAACGAGTTGAGTAACCCATTTCGTTGTCGTACCAAGAAACAACTTTAACCATGTTGTCGCCCATTGTCATTGTCAAAGCAGCGTCAACTGTTGAAGATTGTGATGTTCCGATGTAGTCAGAAGAAACAAGCGGTTCTTCAGAGTAGCAAAGGATTTTTCCATCAGCAGCTTCTTTCAAAGCAGCGTTAACAGCTTCTGCTGTAACCGGTTTTTCAGTTTCAACAACTACGTCAACAACTGAAACGTCCGGAGTAGGAACTCTCATAGCGAAACCGTTCAATTTACCTTTCAATTGAGGCAGAACCAAAGCAACAGCTTTAGCAGCACCAGTTGTAGTCGGAACAATGTTCAAAGCGCCTGCACGAGCTCTGCGAGGGTCTTTGTGGCCTGCATCCAAAATTCTTTGGTCGCCTGTGTATGAGTGAACTGTAGTCATCAAACCTTTAACGATACCGAATTTTTCATCCAAAACTTTAGCAACAGGAGCTAAGCAGTTTGTTGTGCAAGATGCCATTGAAATAACATTGTGTTTTGCAGGATCATATTCATTTTCGTTAACGCCAAGAACGATTGTTTTGTCTTCATTTTTAGCCGGAGCTGAGATGATAACTTTTTTAGCACCAGCATCGATGTGAGCGTGAGCTTTTGTAGCATCTGTGTAGAAGCCAGTTGATTCAATAACAACTTCAACTCCAAGGTCTTTCCAAGGAAGATTTGCAGGGTCTTTTTCTGCAAAGAATTTGATTTTGTGGCCGTTGATAATAAGACCATCTTCAGCAACTTCAACAGTTCCGTCGAATTTGCCCATAACTGAATCATATTTGAAAACGTGAGCAGCGTTTGCCGGTGTTAAACCAGGGTCGTTGATTGCTACGTAATCCAATTCTTCAAAAATGCCTTCTCTGATAGCGGCTCTTAATGTGTTGCGGCCGATTCTGCCGAAGCCGTTAATTGCAACTTTTGTTTTACCCATAAGTATTTACTCCTTCTTATTGTGTAAACTTATAACATGTTTTTTATACCACCAACAAAAAAACTAATCAATAGGTTTAGGCCGTTTGAAATGTTAAGAAAAGGTTAATTATTTACATTTTGTTTTGCCTTTCCAGTTCAGGTCATTACAATACAAATAGTCCATATTTTTGTTATTCAAAACCCAGGCAGTACAAAACTCTCCATTGTATCCGCCATCCCAATAATCCGGCCGGCTTTTGTTGCAAAGCCAGTTAAATTTGTAATAAGGTTCTTTAACACCTCCGTACGGAATTATTCTGTCGCGTACTAAATAAAAGCTAAAAATATCACGACCGAAAGTATTAGGTTTTGCATCACCATTTATGTCAACCTTAAGGCTCATGCATATTGTTTTGTACAGTTCATCAACATCCCATGTTGAATATGTCATAGTACAAGTTTGAGAAAACCCCTCACGATAATATATTATATAACCGTTTTCCAAGACCATACGATACATTCTTTTGACAGAAGAATTATAGCTTTTATCACCATTAAGAGCTGAAAATTCAGGAGTATCCTCATAATTTAGGGAAAGCACACTTAAATTTTTAGCCAGCTTCTTCATAAAACAGTCTGCCGAAGAACAATTCAGGTAGCGTGCGTCGCCATCTTCACCAATCGCCTTCACGTAAGCCTGAGAAAGTAAACTATACGCGTGTTCAAGCTTTGCAACAGTGACTTTTTCCTGCCAGCGTCCGATAAGACTCGGAAGCGTCATTGCTGCAACAATTCCGATTACGCCTAGTGTAATTAAAACCTCAGACAATGTAAAAGCTGATATGTTTTTCATAAAACCTCCTTTTAAAATTAGTTAAATATTATTATATAGTTATATAATAATATTATATATTCGTATAATAAATTTTACAAGAGTTTATGATAAATGCAAAATATCATTATGATAAAAAATAAACTCTCGGAAATAATGGGAAGACGCAGATTGAATATGGCAGAAACAGCCAGGCTCGCCGGTTTAACTCATGTTACTGTTTTCAGAATCTATCACGACAGAACAAAAACAATAGAGCTTGAAACTTTAGACAAATTGTGTAATGCTTTAAACTGTAGAGTTCAGGATATATTTGAACATATTCCTGATAAAAATTAGGGAAATTAATGAAAATACAAACTATACCAAATTACTCCTCTTTCACAAGCTCAAACAAAAGTTTTCTTGACAGAATTCACGAAAACACACGAAATTCCGCTGACATGACTGACACAATAGTTGTTCCGAGAACAATTTTTAAAGGTTATCTGGGAATTATGGCAGGGACAACGCTTGTGACACTGGCCGGAATTACAAACAAAACAAAATTCCCGAAACTTTTCAAAGGGACAATGGCGGCCGGACTTCTTTCCTCCATGTACGGAACGTGGGCTTTTGTAAGACCTTTTATAATAAAAGACGCACCTGGAGTTGCAAAAACTAAATAATAAGTTCTTATTCCAAACTCTAAGCCGGCGAAACACATGCCGCAATCGCATCCATCAAACGCTTGACTTTTACTATCTGAATTTTTTTGATATCAGACGGAACATCGTTTGCATAAGGTATTATAGCCTTTTTAAAACCTGATGTTATTGCTTCGTTAAGTCTTTTTTCAATATTGTTTACGGGATGAATTTCACCTGAAAGCCCGATTTCACCAATTATTACAGTCTGGCTGTCAACAACTACATCACGTGCACAGGTCGCAACAGCAATTGCAATTCCCAAATCCGCACTTGGCTCATCAACTTCAATTCCGCCCATAACATTAACGTAAACATCCTGTTTGGAGAGGTTTAACCCAACACGTTTTTCAAGCACTGCCAAAATCTGATGAAGACGGCTCAAATCAACACCGTTCGTAACCCTTCTCGGCGCCGCGTAAGGTGTTGTGCCGACAAGCGCCTGAATTTCAACCAGAAGCGGACGCGTGCCCTCATTTGTTACAATAATTGCGCTTCCCGGAGCTGCTCCTTGCGAACGTTCATTAAGAAAAAGTTCGTTCGGATTTTTGACTTCTTTAAGACCTGTCGAATGCATTTCAAAAATCCCGACTTCTGAAGTGTTGCCAAAACGATTTTTCATAGAGCGAAGCATTCTGTAAGATTTGTATTTATCGCCTTCAAAATAAATCACAGTGTCAACCATATGTTCAAGAACCTTAGGCCCTGCTATATTTCCGTCTTTTGTAATATGACCGATTACAATTGTTGTGATATTTTTGCTTTTTGCAATGTGCATCAAGATATTGCAGCATTCGCGGATTTGAGAAACACTTCCGGCCGTGCTTGCAACGTTATTAGAATAAATCGCCTGAATGCTGTCAACTACAACAAAATCCGGCATAATTTCTTCAATTTGCGTCTTGATATTTTCCATGTTGGTCTGCGGATAAATATAAAGATTGTCAGAATTTATTTGAAGCCTGTCAGCGCGGAGTTTAAGCTGATTTGCGCTTTCTTCGGCGGAGATATATAAAACTTTTTTGTTATTACGACAAAGCTCGCCGCAGGTTTGAAGTGTAATAGTTGATTTGCCGATACCAGGGTCGCCCGCAAGCAGAACAAGCGACCCCTGTACAAATCCTCCTCCTAGAATTCTGTCAAATTCGGAAATATTTGTGCTTATGCGAACGCTTTCATCAACTTCAATTTCTTTAAGAAGTTTTGGCTTTTCAGTGTTGATAAATTCATTTGCAGACGCGTTTGGCATTTTGCCGCTGAATTGAACTTCTTCAACTAAAGTTCCCCAGCTTCCGCATTCCGGGCATTTGCCGAGATAACCGGCTGTTTCATAACCGCATTCAGAGCATATCCATTTTGATTTAAGCTTTGCCATAGAATGATTATATTATTCTTGACGTTTTAAGTCAAACATTAGTAAATCAAGGCTGTGCCTGCTACTTTGGAAGATTTTTGAAAAAGTCTTTGTCTGTAAGAGCTTTGTAGGTACAACCGGCGCCGTTATTAGGATTTCCAGAGCTTATTGAGCAGAATGTGTCATTTTTATCATAAAATTGTGTATTTTCAAGCCCCATTGGCAAAAGCTTTCCCTTACTGTCAACCTGAAACATAAACAAATCGTGTCCAAGTCGATTTGGTCTCTTGTTAAAACCGTTCACATCAGCCGATATAATTATAATACCTCCACGATTAGTAAGATTGGCATTTTCAAGAAGTATAAATGTACCATCATTTAATACAAAAGCCCCATCATCAACATAACCTGTAGAAAGGTTATTTTTTCCATTGTAAGTTTTATACCACATACGCTCATAATCATTAATACATTTTCTCACATTAGGCATTCCGGAGCCGCAATCATGTTCGGCTTTAAAATACTTTATTAAAATCTGTCTTAACTGATGCCCGCCAATATCTCCGGCACAAATTCTCTCGCCGGTTTCAGCCTGATACATGTCGAGTGCCTGCGAAATCAGCGAATAACTTCTTTTCAAACCTGCTTCAAGCTGCTTGTTTCGGGAGTTATTTATCACGGCAGGCAAGGTCATGGCCGCAACAATCCCGATTATGCCAAGAGTTATTAAAACTTCTACCAAAGTAAATGCTTTTTTCAAAATTTCACCTCTAAATACTATTTTAACATACTTAATAGTAATTGTAAATACATTCAATAATCAAAAATAATAACCGACAATAAATAAAAGAGGATTTTATGAGTGAAATTAAGAAACAATTCGGCAAAAACCTGAAACATTACCGCGAACTTAAAAATCTTACGCAAGAACAGCTTGCCGAAAAAATCGAAATGAATGTCCGCTCACTCTCGTTTATCGAGTGTGGAACGAATTTTGTGACAGCAAAGACCCTCGAAAAAATATGCAAAATACTCGAAATTTCGCCAAAACAACTTTTTGACTTTGATTACCCGGCGAAACAAACACAGGATTTAAAAAACGAAATTACAGGCTTGATTAATTCAAATAACGAAAAACTCAACGATATTTATAAAATTTTAAAAGGCTTTTTGTCATAAAAAAATACTCTCCGAATTCGGAGAGTATTTTTCAACAAATCTTTTACACAAATGCTAGTTCTCTGTTTTCAGGAGCTTCTGTTACAACATCTTTGAAGCGCTGGACATCGTTAAGATAAGTGTTTTTGATTTCCCGCAAATCTCTTGCCATAAGAGTTCTCGGAGAATTTTCTTCTAAAGAGTGGTTTCTCAACAAATATGACGGGTGGAAAATTGTCATTGCCGGATAATCTACGCCGTCAACATTAATTGTCATCCATTGGCCGCGAACTTTTGAAATTGTTGTCTTTTTGTCAAGTTCTACAAATGATTTCAATGCAGTTGCACCGCAAAGAACAATTGCACGCGGTTTAATAATGTCGATTTGAGCATTTAAGAATTTGCGGCATGCAGCCTTTTCTTCGTCAGTCGGAACTCTGTTTTCCGGCGGTCTGCATTTTACGGTGTTAGTAATATATATATCTTCATCTCTGGAAATTCCTGCATTTGCTAAAAATTCGTCCAAAAGCTGGCCTGCACGGCCTACAAACGGCATTCCGCTTTCATCTTCCATTTCGCCCGGGGCTTCGCCAATAAATACGACTTTTGCAGTGTTTGCGTTTCCGGAACCGAAAACCACATTTTTACGGGCACTTGCTAATGCGCAGCCCTTGCAGCCGTTACACTTTTGTCTCACAATTTCCAGACATTGTTCTTTCATTTTCTCTCTCTCCTTGTTCATATGTATTATTTTTGAATAATCCTACGTTATATTTTTTACAATATCTTTTCAAATCCTTCATGACAACCTCCGAAAGTATGAAAACTGCAAACAAATTCGGAACAGCTAAAAACAAAGTGAAGGCGTCTGAAAGATTGATTATGCTTTTAAAGTTCATTGCAGAGCCGATTACAATGAAAAGACAGTATATGATTTGAAAAGTTCTTGTTGTCCATTTTGAATTTCCAAAAAGGAAGTTCCAGCTTTTAATTCCGTAATAAGAGCCGCAAAGCATGGTGGATAAAACAAAACAGCTTGCCATAAAAGTTAACAAAATCGGGAAGAACGGGCAAACAGAACCGAAAGCTTTTGAAGTAAGTTCAATTCCAGCCAATCCGCTGTTGTTGAGATAAACTCCCGAAACTACGATAACAAAAGCAGTTGCACTTCCGACAATAACCGTATCAACAAACGGCTGAAGCATGGCAATGAAGGCCTGCACAACCGGCTTGCTGGTTTTGACTGCCGAAAACGCAATCGGAGCAGTTCCCAGACCGGATTCGTTAGCAAACATTGCGCGACGGAAGCCCCAGAGCATGCACGCAAACATTCCGCCGGAAATCGCTTGAGGCGTAAAAGCTTCTTTTATAATCAACACAATTGTATGCGGAAGATGATGAATATTAAAAAGACAAACCGTAAATGCGGTTAAAACATACAATGTGCACATGACAGGCGTAACTTTTGAGGTAAATTTCCCGATAGCTTTAATTCCGCCAATAATCGTAACATAAGTAATGACAGCAACAATCAGCCCCAGAAGCCAGCTTTGATTTGCAAAGAAGCTGTTTTCGCCGCCTGTAACTTCTGTGATTTGAGTTGTCATTGCGTTAATCTGGAAAAGATTCCAACCCCCAATCATTGCAAAAATACAGCAAAGTGCATAAATTTTTGAAAGATGAGGAGCGAATTTTCCGAAAACCTTATGATTTTTAAGTCCGTTTTGAATATAATACATAGGGCCGCCGTCAACAGTTCCGTCAGGGTTTACCTGCCGGAATTTCAAACCAAGAAGAACTTCTGCAAACTTTAGCGCCATTGAAAAAAATCCAGCAATTATCATCCAGAAAATTACGCCCGGTCCGCCGATTGAAACAGCCGCCGCAGAGCCTGCAACGTTTCCGATACCGGCAGAAGCTGAGATTGTCGCCGTTAAAGCCTGAAACGATGAAACTTCACCTTTTTTCTTACGTTGGACAAGGTCTTTGTGCTCGTAATTTTTTGTGATTAATTTGATTGCGTGTTTAAAGCCCCAAATTCCGATAAAACCGGTTCTGAAAGTAAAATACAGTGCTGCCGCCATCAAAAGAGCAACAAGCAGCTGAACTTCCACTCCGTTAATATTAACGGAGCAAAATATTATCCCTGAAATTTTATCGGCTATTGGTGATAAAAATGTATCTATCGCGCTGTCTAAATTCATCAATAATATTATACTATAAACAAGAAGATTTGTATTTTATTTACCAATATATTTTAGTATCCGAGTCAACCTCTTGATTTCTTAGAATTGTTCTTGCAAAGCGTCCGCCCTTTTCTATTATTGAGCAAAATTCGTCTGTCAGAAGAATTTTTGGCGAAGGATTGGTGTAATCGTTATGATTTGACAAGCCCATAAAAAATACATCATAACCCCATCTGTTCGGAGCCTTTTCACCATTGATATCAATAATAATTCTCTGCGTAAAAAATGCAAATATAGCACCATCATTTGACAGATAATATTTAGCATTCTTCATTGTATTATCATAACTACAACCCCAATTAGTACTTTTTCCGCCTTCTGTTTTTACTACATTAACTTGTGCATATTTCTGTTTTAAGTTTCCATTAAAAGGCTTTAGTTTTAAGGCAGATATAAGGTATTTTTGTAGAGCATCGCAGTCACTCTTCTCCTCCTGATAAGCACTTATCCCTTTTGGATAATAAGAATAACAATACTGGTAACCTTCTTCATTAACACCAAGATTGATTGCGTTTTGAAGCAGAGAATACTGCTTTTTTAGACCAACCTCAAAAACTTTGAATTGATATTTGCCGATTAAACTTGGCAAAGTCATG
>URXT01000025.1 GCA_900551915.1 uncultured bacterium | reverse complement strand
AGATACTTTTTCGCCAAACCCTTTAAGGAGCTGGTTTTGCGGGCGCCCCCCCCCCTGGTAATTCAAGCTATGTCTACGTTTCATACTTCGTTGCTCCTTAACTTTTTTCTTTGCTCTTTTTTATTATAAATCATTTTTTATACACGCGCAAGGGGGCAAAATTATTTTTTAGGAGCTTTATATTAATATAAATATTAGTTAAGGAGTAAAAATGAAAATTCAAAACAATTATACACAAACAAATTTTGGACAACTCTACATAGCATCAATAGAAGCAGAAAAACTTTTAAAAAAGGCTGACCGTGTTATTAAAGCTAATCCAAATGTAACTTACATAAATACAAACATTCCAGCAGGTCACTCAAAACCACTTTGGTCAGTTTTTTCAAAAGCTATTCAGGAACGCCAGGCCAAAAACTCAAACAATATAATCATTGAACTTGCAGATAAAGCCAAGCAGCTTTTATCGGTAAAAACTCTTGATGAAAAAGGGTTTACGCAAAGTTCATATATTGTATCACCAATTCCAAAGTTTGGGACACATAATGAGATGTTTCCAACTGATGATATGTACAGAAATTACTACCACAGCTTTGATACCAAACGTTACGGAAGCAGTGAATTATTAGATGTACTTGACCGTGCAGAATTTGAAGTTGACCTAATGAACTCTTCAATACAAATAAATAAAACAAAATCAGAACCGCTTCTAAAGGCAAAAACAAGAAACTACACCGCTGGACAAATAAAAAATCCGCGCAGAATTGAAAAAGCAAGACGCAGGATTATTCTTCATACGCAACGACCATTTGAAAAGCTGAAAAGCATGCATTTGCCTGAACAAAGTTCTGAAAAACTAACAAAATCCGGTAAAGAAAAACTTCCGAGAAAATTGAAAAAAGAATTGGCAAAAAACGAATAAAGCTTCTCTTGTCATAAAGAAAAATAATATTATACTGTTGGTATGCATTTTATAGTAATAAAAGATAACCTACAAAAACAGTATTATGTATTGAAGACGCCTTTTCTGCCGGAATTTTATTCTATAATCAAACGCAAAAATAGCAGCCGTTACAAGCTTAAAGTATTTGAGAATAATTACACACAAAGACTTTTTAAAATCTTTTACGTGAAGTATTTAATCTCACAGAAATACCGCTACCGCAGAAAACTTCTTAACGATTTTTTGAGCGTTGCAGATTAGAGATTTTGCCTGCAATAAATCAATAAATTTACCATTTTTTAAAGATAAAGAACACTGCAAGAATTATAAAAAAGAAGCCAACAAGATAATTCCAGCGAAATTCTTCTTTCAGGTAAAGCACCGAAAAAACACTAAATACAACAAGCGTTATAACCTCCTGAATAGTTTTAAGCTGGGCAGCCGAGAAAAATTCATGCCCTATGCGGTTAGCCGGCACCTGGAAACAGTATTCAAAAAGCGCAATCCCCCAGCTTATGAGGATAACAAGCAAAAGCGGCGCCGACTTGAATTTCAAATGCCCATACCATGCAAAAGTCATAAAAATATTTGAAATTGTCAAAAGCAAAATAGGCGCGCATTGTCTCAGCATAGTTAAACCTCCAATATTCACGAAATAATTATACACAAAAAAGTTAATAAGAAAAAACTCTTGACAGTGAAAAATTTTCTATATAAAATAAGACATGTGACTTGCCGACTTGGCTCAATGGTAGAGCAACGGTTTTGTAAACCGTAGGTTGTAGGTTCGATTCCTATAGTCGGCATTTTTTATTGGATTTTTGAATTAAGAAGATTTTTCATCAAGTGTAAAATATAATTTTGCCGGACAAAAACATCTTGAACCCCTATTTATCCGAGATTAACGACTGACTTTTGTCATGGTTGTATTGTTTTACTCAACCTATGTATTTGTAAAAAAATGTTAATCAAATAGCAAAAAAAATTTTACAGTATTTATATAATCATCAACATAGAAAGGACATTATATGATAAAAATATTATCAACCACAAAATATGCCGGAGGAACGGTCGTTGAGAAAAAACTTAATCAATATAAAGTGCCTCATCTTCCCTATATTACTAATATACTAAGTAAAGAGATTACTCCAGCACCAAACTCTAAGCTGGCCAAAGCAGGTGTTCAAAACATAATACTAGAGAAAACATACAGACTTCTACCGAAAGGTTTAACTGACAGCGAGAACCTTTCAAAGGTTCCAAAATTAAGAAGTAAATCAATTGCATTTAAGTTTAAAGAAGAAGGTGAGTCTTATTTGCTAGAATTACCTAAAGTAGACAAAAAAACTGATACTAAAATGACAAGAGATTTTATAGGATTTATGAAGGATCATTCCTGGCACCCCAGCAGAGTTACTATGTACTTCAATTGGAAGAACTGGGCAAAAGACACGTTAAAACAGGGTTTAAACCCCTGGGAATTTTAACCATTGACAAAAGCAAAAAGCCCTTATATATATTTAATAAAAAGCTCTGGTATATCCGGGGCTTTTTTATTAATTCTCTTTTCAAGAATAGGCAAGAAAAACTATTGACATAACATTTTGTTCTTGATACTTTAAATAAGTAACCAAAAGCTTTATACAGCTGGTTATTGACAAGCCAAATATTTTGACAGGGTAGTAAACCTTTGTGGCGCAGGGACTCTGCCGAGAAAAAAGATTAAGTATCTTTTTTCGAGAGGAAAGCACTCGCTGAGTCGCGTCAGAGAAAAAACAAACAAGCCTTTGTGGCGCAGGGGTAGCGCACTCCCTTGGTAAGGGAGAGGCCACGGGTTCAAATCCCGTCAAAGGCAATTTATGAAAATTAAATATGGGTAGGTGGCCGAGTGGCTAAAGGCGACAGACTGTAAATCTGTTCCCGCGAGGGTACGGTGGTTCGAATCCACCCCTGCCCACCATTTAAAAGAGAGTTTTTTTAACTCTCTTTTTTAATTCACTTTCTCAAATGCAGAAACTCAATTTGTTGTTTTACAAATATTTACATGCTTGATGAAAATGGCCTTTAAGTGTATGATTTTAGTGGAATTTAGTATTATAGGAGAATGAGTATGAAAAATATATTCAAAGTAATGCTCTCAACTTTAGTGATTGTGCTTGGAACAGGATGTGCCTTTGCATTTCCTGACGTTTCAGACACGCATTGGGCAGCAAAACAGATTAATGAACTTAGCGAAAGAGGAATTATTGTCGGCTATCCGGATGGAACCTTCCAGCCCGATGAAAACGTAACACGCGCAGAATTTGCCAGTATGGCAATTAAAGCACTCGGACAAGATGGAATTCATGTGGCACAGCCTGTCAAGTTTACAGATATAACTCCGGAATTTTGGGCTTATGATTCTATTCAAAAATCGCTGTATTTTGACTTAATTTCATATTCACCCGAAAGCACACTATTCAGACCGGACGACTCTGTATCCCGCGCCGAATCAATCTCAATGGCCGTAAACGCTTTAACAACACAAGAAATTACAGATATTAAGGCCGTAGAAGTATTAAAACAGTATTCAGATTTGGCCTTTGTTCCGGCCTCCTTCCTAATTTCTGCCGGAAAAGCAGAAATCCTAAACATGCTTGTAACAATTCCGTCAGAAAATTCAAAAAAGATTGAAGCCACACGCCCTGCAACTCGTGCAGAAGTATCAGCAATTCTTTACAGAATGATAGAAGAAGCAAGACTTAATCCGAATGCCAAACTTGCTGAAGTTATGAGTAAGAAACAAGGCGAAGGTTATGTAATAGACGGCGCAACAGTGCAAGGTTCAATAGGTACAATTCCGGCAGGTTCAATCGTTCCGATAAGACTTACAAAAGCAATAAGCTCTCAAATAAACCAGTCAGGCGATATTTATGTTGCAGTTGCTCCTATGAATTTTGTCACAAAGGAAAATTATATTTTGATTTATAAAGGTTCAACCTTCAAAGGACAGCTTCTTGATGTAAGAAAAGGCAAATGGTTTGTCAGAAACGGTGTTCTTGTTCTTGACAACAATCTTATCGTAACGCCGAATGACCAAACTGCAAAATTCCCGGCCAGCGGAGAAATTACAAAACACAGAAACTGGTTTATGAAAATAGTCAGAGCGCTTTTGAAAGGCGAAAAACTTGAAAATTTCCCCGACAATTCAGTTGATGTAAAATTGTTGAATCCTATTAAGATAGATTTGACAAACGGCTGGATTATTGAATAAAAATTTTCCGTCGTCAGCAAGAAATTTCAAACAAAAAAGCTCATGCAATTTAAAGCATGGGCTTTTATGCAAAGTACCTGATTGGTAATTGAAATTACAACGCAAATAGTATAAACTCATTTTATGAGTGAAAATCTTGCAGAAATCAAAAATTTATATGTTGAATACAAAACCGATAAAGGAGTTTTTGGCGGAACGCAGACAATTTATGCAGTAAACGGAGTTAACCTTGAAATAAGAAAAGGCGAAATCCTTGCACTTGCCGGCGAATCCGGTTGCGGCAAATCAACACTCGCAAAAGCAATTATAAAACTTGAACCTTCAAAAAGCGGTGAAATCCTCTTCAACAATAAAAACATGCTTGAGATGAAATCCGATGAACTGAAAAATTTCAGAAAAAAAGTCCAGATGATTTTTCAAAATCCATACTCAAGCCTTGACCCGAAAATGAAGATTTACGACACTCTAAAAGAGCCGCTTAAAATAAACACAAATCTCTCAAATGACGAAATTGACAAAATAATCACAGAAACCGCCTGCAAAGTCGGACTGGACAAAGAATGCCTTTCGCTTTACCCGCATGAATTTTCGGGAGGCCAGCGCCAGCGCATTGCAATTGCAAGAGCGCTTGTTTTGAATCCTGAGTTCGTTCTTGCCGACGAGCCTGTAAGCGCGCTTGATGTCAGCATTCAGGCGCAGATAATTAATCTTCTAAAAGAGCTGAAAGAAAATTATAATCTCACGTTTATGCTGATTACGCATGACTTAAGCGTCATAAAATATCTTGCAGACCGTGTTGCGATAATGTATCTCGGCGAAATTGTCGAAATCGGCACCGTGGAAGAAATTTTTACAAACCCAAAGCATCCGTACACGCAAGCCTTGTTAAGTGCAATTCCAAAAATCGAAAACGAAGGTCAGGAGAAGATTTTACTGAAAGGCGAACTTCCCTCTCCCTCAAACCCGCCCCAAGGCTGTAAATTTCACACCCGCTGCCCGAAAGTTATGCTAAAATGTAAAGAAAACGAACCTGCTGTAACAGAAATTTCTGATGGACATTGTGTAAAATGTTTTTTATATAAATAGCAAAAATAAATTTTAGCTGTTTTATAAAAATATGCTTAAAGTCGGAAAAACTGCAAAATTACCCCTAAAAATTTGCAAAGGTTCAGCGCAGGAACGCATAGAACTTGCAAAACAGTATAACGAAAAACTCTTTAACAGCATTTGTAAAAGCTTTAAAGGCAAATGGCTGGACAAAGATGTGTTCACTCAGGAACTTAAAAACGTGCATAATGGGAAAACCAACTTTACCTTAAAAAACGCAAATCCGAAAGGTTTCGTCGGCAATACCGCACCAATGTGCAACAAAAAAGAGGTTGTAAGTTATGATATTTATCTTCCTTTGAACAAATTCGGTAAAAAAATGTATTTACGTAATATGAATATATTTATGCATGAAACGTTTCATTATTTTTTCGAAATTACAAACCCTAAACATATAAAAAATGCTTGTACAATGCATGAAAATAAATTAAATATTGAAACTAATAAATTTTATCACGATAAGCTATACAATAAGCAGGGAGATACGGATTTAATAAAAATAGCTCTCCCTGCATATATTAAAAATTTTTACCCCAAAGATCAAATCACTATTTTACAAAGCTGGAGATACCGCCTTACAGAAGAAGTTTATGCATACAAAGAAGGCGCAAAATATTACGAAAAAATTCAAGATATTTATAAAGATACATTGCATAAAAAATTAAAATGCGATGACGGTTCGGATTTTCATTTTGAAGAAAAAATCAAAATTATAGAGGAAACTTTAGCTAAAATACTCGAAAAAGTCAGAAAAAATTTATAGAATTATTTTTATGCTAAAATCTAATTATGGAGAAAAAAGTTATCACTACAAACAGAAAAGCTTATCACGACTACACGATTTTCGACAAATACGTAGCCGGAATTGTGCTGACCGGAACCGAAATTAAGTCAATCCGCAAAAACGCAATCAATTTGAAAGATTCTTTCTGCAAAATTGAAGATAACGAAATTTTTCTCTATAACTGCCATATTTCGCCTTACGAGCAGGGAAATCGTTTCAATCATAAGGCCGAACGCACGCGTAAACTACTTCTTACAAAAAAAGAAATTCTAAAAATGCATTCTAAAGTCAAAAAAGATGGTTACTCAATAGTTCCGCTTGAAGTTTTTCTAACACACGGATTTGCAAAAGTAGAAATCGGACTTGCAAAAGGTAAAAAACTTCACGACAAACGCGATGACATTACAAAAAAAGACCAGAAACGCGAAATGGACAGAGCCTCCAAAATCAGGTATTAAATCAGGAAATTGCTATGAAAGTAATTCTTTTAGGAAAAGGTAAAATGCTTGCGAATATGATTGAGAGCGCAAGAGATTCTGGCGTTGAAATCGCAGGCGTTTTGAGATACGAAAGAACAATTTTGAAACCTTTTCAGCTTTTTTTGCATGATTTATTCAAAACCTCGCACGATTTAACGCTCATAAAAAAATACAAACTTCCCGAAATCAAATGCCGTTCTGCAAACTCAGAAGAATTTCGAGAATTTGTACTAAAGACGAATGCCGACATCATTATGGTCGGAACCTGGCGTGAAAAACTCGAACGAAAAACATTTTCAATGCCGAAAATCGGCACGGTTAATCTTCATCCATCGCTTTTGCCGCGCTACAGAGGCCCCAATCCATACATGCAGGTAATTTTAAGGGGTGAAAAGAAATCGGGAATTACGCTTCATCTTATGGACGAAAATCTTGACACAGGCGCAATTCTTTTGCAAAAAGAGATTGATATTTTTACCGGTGATACAGGAAAAGAATTGCGCGAAAGGACTTTTACAGCAACGCGCGAAATTGCATCGGAATTTTTCAGAAAAATCCAATCAGAAGTAATAATTCCGATAAAACAAAACGAAAGCCGCGCAACGTATTTCGGAAACATTAACGAAAGCTTAAAAATGCTTGATTTCAAAAACAAACCGGCGGAAGAAATTTATGCAATAATCCGTGCACTCCATCCGTGGCTGCCCTGCTACATCACAATCGGGAAAAGATTTTTGCAGGTAAACCCTTACAAAGTTACGATTTTATCGCCACAAAATGCAACGCTCACAGAAACAATCTTTAAAAACCTAACCCGCTCGGAAGAAACAAGCGCCGAACGCGTTGAACTTTCAGGCAAACCTGGCGAAATTATCGAAAAAGATTACAAAACACGCTCGCTTACGATAATGTGCAAAGACGGCAAAGCCTTAAAAATGGAGGGGTTAAAACTCTGGGGAGTTTTCCTCAAACCTTACACAAAATTATTTATAAAAAGGTTGAAAACAGGCGCATTTGCGGATTAAATCACAGCGAAAATATCTTTTGAAAAGCAAGCAGTCCGGAAAATTTTATTCAATCCGATAATATACTGGATTGCCGCGTCCTCACTGTCGTTCGTCCTCGCAATGACGATACCACTAAATGCGAAAACATTCGTCACTGCGAGCGTCAGCGTGGCAGTCCAGTAAACTATATTATGGATTGCCGCGAGAATCACAGATTTTCTCGCAATGATGATTATGCTGGCTGAAACATGTATATATCTACCTAAAAAAGCGTCTAAATGCAGTTTAGAATTTAAAATCACGCTCGCCGTTATGGATTTTAATTAAATCCTCTTCAACCGTTTCCTTAATTTTTGCATTTTCAAGAGTTTGAACCTCACGCGCAATAAGCTTTTCACCGACGCTTCTGGTTTCGGGAGATGCGTAATCCTCCAGATATTCTTTCAAAGTCATAATCGCATTCGGATGGCAGAAATTGTGGATTTGCTGATCCTTGCAGATTTCCATAAACCTGTCGCCTGTTCTGCCGCTTCCGTAACAAGCAGTACAGAAACTCGGAAGATATCCAAGTTCCATAAGCCATCTGATAACTTCATCAAGCGGACGTCTGTCGGAAACATCAAACTGTGCGGAATCATCCTTCTCCGGCATTGGCTCAAAATATCCGCCAACACTGGTTTTTGAGCCGCCTGAAATTTGAGAAACTCCAAGGTGTAAAAGTCTTTCACGACATTCTTCGCTTTCTCTGGTTGAAATAATCATACCTGTGTATGGAACTGCAATTCTGATGCAGGCCGCAATTTTTGCAAATGTATCATCGTCAATTCCGTTGTCAAAAGCGTCGGGGTCAATATCGTCAGCTTTTTTAATTCTTGGAAGGCTGATTGTGTGAGGGCCGACGCCGAATGCGGCTTCCAAATGTTCGGCGTGCATTAAAAGAGCTGAAAATTCGTATTTATAACCTTCAAGCCCGAAAAGAACACCCAGGCCGACATCATCAATTCCGCCCTGCATAGCGCGGTCCATGGCTTCGGTGTGATAAGCGTAATTGTGCTTTGGCCCTGTCGGATGAAGTTTTTCATAACTTTCTTTGTTATAGGTTTCCTGAAATAAAATATATGTACCTATTCCTGCTTCATGAAGTTTTTTGTAATTTTCAACTGTTGTTGCGGCAATATTGACATTCACGCGGCGAATTGCGCCGTTTTTGTGTTTGATAGAATAAATTGTTTTGATAGATTCCAAAATGTATTCAATCGGATTGTTAACAGGGTCTTCACCCGCCTCAATCGCAAGCCTTTTGTGCCCCATATCCTGAAGAGCAATAACTTCGTTTTTAATTTCTTCCTGCGTAAGCTTTCTGCGAGGAATATGCTTATTTTTGGCATGATAAGGGCAGTAAACACAACCGTTCACACAATAATTAGAAAGATAAAGAGGTGCAAAAAGTACAATCCTGTTGCCGTAATAATCTTTTTTAATTTTCTCGGCAAGCGCAAAAATCTCTTTGTTTTTCTCTTCAATTCCGCACGCAAGAAGAACTGCGGCTTCGCGGTGTTCAAGGCCTTTTCCGAGTTTTGCTTTTTCTAAAATCTTATCAATTAATTCAAGATTATTTTTATTTTCTTCGGCGTAATTTATGGACGCCAAAACTTCTTCATGATTAATAAATTCTTCGGCTTTGTGTGATTTCGGGTTGTACATAAATCCCTCCTCCTAAATTCATGATACAACTACAATATTTTTTTACAAGGCAGGAAAAAGTTTATATAAAAAAAATATATTTCTTACGTATAGAATTTCAGCACCTTTTATTATAAGCTTTTAACATTAATCTAAGGAGCAGTAAATGGAAATCTCAATCTTACCTTTTCATACACGAAATCAAACAAGCTTTAAGGGCGCGGAATTAAACAAACGCGCAGCACAAGAACTTGAAACAGTTGTTAAACCGTTTTTGGCTCAATACAAACACCCGCAATATGACAGCCTAATGAGGCAACTCGCAGCAAAGCTGCAACAATTTGCGGATTCAAATGTATATATTCAGCCAAATTATAATACTAAACAATTTAAGGAAGTAAGCAGGTTAAAACTTGGTGAATTAGATACAAATCTGGAGGAATTTGAATACCTCACAAAGAAATCCGAAAACTGGTTTGCCGGAAACAATGCCCGCGCAGTGGCACAGACAATCAAAAAATACGGACTTTTTGAGGCTCCAGATTTTTTGTCCGACGCGTTTGGGTTTTACCAAAAGCTGAAAATGGATATCAAAAACGGACTTGTCAATATGACATATAAAAAATTAGCCCCAGAACAATACACAAAAGAAGTAAAACTATATAATGCTCAACAAAATCTGTTTATGAGTTCTTCCTGGTATTTAGATGTCGATTATTATACAAAACGGATTCAAAAAAACTTGGACAATAATTCACTAACAGAAAACATTTATGTTGACTCAATACAAAAAATATCAAACGCAATCAAGACGCATAAAAGACTATTACCCAATATCAAAGAAGCTACAGAGTCGGCGGAAACAATTAATAAAGAAATTTCTGTAACTCCGGAGGATAAAGCAATTTTAAGCAACCTTCACAAGCCCGCGCAAAGAGTTATAAGCCGTAATGTCAGCAGATTTAATGAAAAAGTTAAAAATATTAAACTCAGCAATGAGCAGGAAAATTTTCTGAAAGAATTATTCAAAAAACAGAAAGCCGCAATCGAAAACCTTTGGAATTCTATTGAAGAAGGCAAAAAAGCAGCTTTTTCACCAAAGGAACAAAATCTCCAAACCGATTTGCATTTTGACGATGATTTACCGTTTTAGTTGAATATAGCCGTGCTAATCTACAACAACGCCGCCGCCGATTAAATGACCGTCGATTAAGTCGTAAATTACGCCCGCCTGACCTGAAGTTACTGAATTTACCGGCTCATAAAAAGTTATGTCTGCAAAATTGTCGAACAACTTCACGTGCGCTTTTTTAGCGTGCATGTTGTAGCGGATTTTCACAAGAGCATCGAATTCTTTTGACGAGGTTTCAAAAGTTGTGTCAACAAGATTAAACTCATTGATTTTAAGGTTTGTTTTGTAATTATCCTCTTCGCGCCCCACGTAAACAATGTTTTTCTGCGCGTCTATTTTGATTACATACAAAGGATAGGGCGCTGCGATGCCAATGCCTTTTCGCTGGCCGATTGTGTATTGATAGCAGCCTTCGTGTTCACCCCATTTTTTGTCGGTCAAAATGTCTATGAAATCTCCGCGTTTTATCCCGAATTTTTCAATCAAATATTTTTTTGAAGTCATCGGCTTTTGGATAAAGCAAATATCCTGACTTTCTTTTGAGGATTTAGTCGGAAGATTGTATTTTGCGGCAATTTCGCGAACTTCTGATTTTGTGAATTTTGATAAAGGAAAAAGGGTTTTTGAAAGCTGTTTTTGCGTCAAACGGCAAAGGAAATAAAGCTGGTCTTTATGCTCATCAGCCGCAGGAAAAAGCTTAAAAATACCGTTTTCGTTTACGATATTTGCGTAATGGCCGGTTGCATAAACAACCGCTCCAAGAGTTTCAACCGCAAAATCAAGCAGAAGCCCCCACTTAATGAATTTATTGCACATAATGCAGGGATTGGGGGTTTTTCCACTCTGATAAGTGTTTTCAAAATAGTCAATGACTTTTTGTTTAAAAATTTCGCTTGCGTCAAAAACATGGTGTTCAATGTCAAGGCTTTCAGCAACAGCTTTTGCATTTTGAACAACAATATCAGCAGCCGGCGTATCAACCATTCTGCCTGTAAGCCCGATGACTTCATACCCTTGCTGTTTCAGCAAAAGAGCGGCAACGGAACTGTCCAAACCGCCGCTTAATGCAACAACTGCTTTTTTACCTTGATTTTCCATATTCAAATTCTAGCACAAAAAGGGATTAGGCTCATTTTTTATTAGAGAAAATCAGAGTGCAGTCTGGAGATTTACTCCTCAACAGAGCCGAGTTCAATGGTTTTTAGGTTTTCTTCCCTGATTTTGACCTTTTTGCCATCAGGATAAGTGCGGACACCTTCATATAAATTATCATATATTCTAGTCAACTCATCAGATATTCCATTGTTATGTTCTATAATTCTCTTGGTAATCGCACCGTTATCGTAGAACGTTTTGGAAACAGAACCGCCAAATTTTTCAATATATGTTACTTTTTCTCCGTTGGTATTGTATTCAAATATCGCCTGAGCAATCTTATTGCCATCTTCATCAGTGTATATAACCGGCCTTGTAGTATCTATGATGACACCGTTGTTTGTTTTTGCAACATTTTCTAACGCTATCGGTTCTGTTTTTGAAGCTTCTTGTGGCGGTTTGGTTTCTGTAGCGGGCTTGGATTCCGCTTTCAGATTTTCCGCGGCGGGTGCAGGTTCTGAGGAAGGCTTCGGTTCTGTTTTTGGAGTTTTAGTTTCTATGTTCGGCTCAGACTTCGGCTTAGGCTTCAAATCACCAGCTGCATTTTTGCCGGCTTTTGCCAAATCATCGCCGTTGCGCCCTCTGAATATAAAGTATCCGCCAACAGCAATTGCCAATGCTCCCAGTGCATACAGCCAATTTTTATTTACAGGGCTTTTGTTTTCTTCTTTTGCAGTAGTTGAAAGCTCAACTTTATCAGCTTCTCCGGCAAAAGATACCCGTTGTGGGTGTTCATTTATGCCGGGGTGTTTTACATTACTAAAACTTATACTTCCTATCTTTTCTATCATTTATTTACCCAATTTTTACTACACAACTTTTATAAAAACGCTTCATCGATATTTTTTGCTATTTTTTTTATTATATTACAAAAACTTAACTTGAAAATTTTTTATGATAAGAATAAAATATAAGTGTAAAAAATACACTAGCGCAAAAATTTTTGTGTGATGTTTTTTAATAAAAGTTACTTTTAAAATATAAATGGCGGAAAATATGACAAATAAAAACGAAAATATCAGAAATATTGCAATAATTGCTCACGTTGACCACGGCAAAACAACGCTTGTCGATTGTTTATTGAAGCAGGCCGGTGCGTTTCGTGCAAACCAGCAGGTGCAGGAAAGAGTTCTTGACAGCAACGACCTCGAAAGAGAACGAGGCATAACAATTCTTTCAAAAAACATTTCAATCAACTATAAAAACACTAAAATTAACGTTGTTGATACACCGGGACACGCAGACTTCGGAGGCGAAGTTGAACGCGTTCTTGGAATGGTTGACGGCGCACTTTTAATCGTTGATGCGGCAGAAGGGCCGATGCCTCAGACAAGATTTGTTTTGTCAAAAGCGCTTGAATTAGGTTTAAAAATCATAGTAGTTATTAATAAAATCGACAAACCCGCAGCTGAACCTTTGACAGCATTGGATAAGGTTTTTGACCTGTTTACGGAATTAACTGACAATGAAGAGCTGCTAGATTTTCCGTTTATATTTGCAAGCAGTTTAAATGGTTTTGCAATCAATGATTTGGATGATGAAAGAAAAGATATGATACCGCTTTTGGACTCTATTTTAGAAAACATCCAGCCGCCGGCAGGCGATGCGTCAAAGCCCTTCCAATTCAGAGCAACCACACTTGATTACAACGAATATGTAGGAAGAATTGTAATCGGCAGAATTGAAAACGGGTCTGTAAAGTCACAGGAACAGGTTTGCGTAATTCACGGCGACGGCTCACAGGAACGCGGCAAAATCACAAAGTTATACGGCTTCCATGACCTTGGCAGAGTTGAAATTGAAGAAGCTTTTGCAGGCGACATCGTCGGCATTGCAGGATTTTCTGATGTGCAAATCGGTGAAAGCATCTGCTCAACTGCTGACCCGCGGCCTTTGCCGCTGATTAAGGTTGACGAACCAACGCTTCAGATGAATTTTTCTGTAAATGACAGTCCTTTTGCAGGAACAGAAGGCAAATTTGTAACGTCGCGCCAGTTGAGAAAAAGACTTTACGATGAACTTGAAAAGAACGTAAGTTTACGGGTTGAAGATACTGATTCAACTGATGTTTTCAGAGTTTCTGGCCGCGGCGAACTCCATTTGGGAATTTTAATCGAAACAATGCGCCGTGAAGGATATGAATTTCAGGTTTCAAAACCGGAAGTTATTTACAAATCAATTAACGGTGAACATTGCGAACCTTACGAAAACTTAATCGTTGATGTACCGGAAAATTGTGCAGGAAGCTGTATCGACAGACTTTCAGGCAGAAAAGCCGAAATGAAAGAAATGAATAATGCGAAAGGCAGAACAACAATGACATTTCATATTCCTGCACGCGGATTAATTGGCTTCCGAAGCGAATTCATCAGAATGACACGCGGTGAAGGTATTATGTATCACACCTTCCTGCATTACAGACCTTTTGCAGGCGATATTCCCCGCCAGAGAAACGGGTCAATCATTGCGCACGAACAAGGCGAAGCTATTCCTTACGCACTAGCTCAATATGAAGACCGCGGAGTATTTTTTGTAACTCCTAAGACAAAGGTTTACCGCGGAATGATTATCGGCGAATGCAACAAGCCGCAGGACATTGTTGTTAACATTTGCAAGACCAAAAAACTTACAAATATGAGAAGCGCAACAGCAGATGTTATGGTAACTCTTCAAGCACACAAAGAAATGACGCTTGAAGAATGTATGGAATACATTGCTGATGACGAACTTGTTGAAATCACTCCTCAAAACGTAAGAATCAGAAAAGCCGATTTAACAAAGAAAATATATAATTAATCCAACAATATAAAAGAACAGCCGCAAAGGTCATTTTGACAATTTTGCGGCATGTTTTTATTTAAAGATTTTGACAAAGCTGTGAACTTAAAGAATTCCCGCCCCTCTTTTTTTTGAAAGGAGTGAGGAACGGGAACTATATCAGTAAAAGAGACATCACCAACATTATTATCTGTTTTTTTAAGAAGTCAAATATTTATGGATAAATTTTTCAATTTCGCATATAATGTCGTTATGAAAAGATTTTTAGTTTTAATCATGTCAGCATTTTTAACAATTCTTCCGGCGTTGGCGGAGGAAGCTGCAAATACAGCGGAAACGAAAGCCGAGCAGGCAAAACTCTTATATGCAGATAACAATATTTCAGAAAGTTTTGACCTGCTGATTTCAATTCCCGAAAATGACAGAACAGCAGAAAACTGGCTTTTATTAGGAAACATTCTTCAAGATAAGGGAAGAAATGATGATGCTGTTTTTATGTATACCCAGGCAATATTAAAAGATGCGAAATTTTATAAAGCATACTACAATTTGGGCAATTCATACCTTGAAGATAACAAACCAAACATGGCAATTGAACAATATAAAAAGGTTTTGAAGCTTAAAGATGATTATGCATACGCATATTACAACATGGGCTGTGCATATATCAAATTAGGAAAATATAAACAGGCAAGAAACGCTTTTCTTGACGCTATTTATTTTAAAAATGCAGAACCGGATTTTCATTACAATCTAGCCTATGTTTATAAAAAACTCGGCAAACAAAAAGATGCTGAAGCATATCTTCAAATCTATAATAAGCTGATGGAAAATAAAATTTAATAAAATAATAAAATTAAAAGGGACATTATGAAATACAAAGGAATAATTTTCGATTTTAACGGAACTTTATTGTTTGACTCCGAGAAACACCTTGAAGCCTGGCGCGAGTATTCAAAACAGCTTAGAGGAACGCCTTTCACAGATGAGGAAATGCGTGATTATATGTTCGGGCGGACAAATGAAGATATCATAGCTTACGCAATCGGCAAAAAGCCTGACCCGGAACTGGTAAATAAGCTCGGATTGGAAAAGGAAGCTGTTTACCGCGAGATGTGCAGAAAAGAAGGAGACAATCTAAAACTTGCGCCTCATGCAGAAGAATTTTTGGATTTCCTCTGTGAAAACGATATTCCGCATACAATTGCAACAATGTCCGGAATTGAAAATGTTGAATTTTATATTGAACAATTTAATCTTAAAAAATGGTTTGACATAGACAAAATAGTTTACGCAAACGGCAAAATTCCGGGGAAACCGGCTCCCGATATTTACCTTATTGCTGCGCAAAACCTCAGACTTGACCCGAAAGACTGTATTGTGGTTGAAGACGCGGTATCAGGGATTAATGCGGCCGAAAATGCAGGTATCGGAAAAATTATTGCGATGGCCTCAATGGAACCGGTTGAACTTTATGAAAACATGCCTTCTGTCGGCGAAATTATAACTGATTTTAATCAGCTTGACAGAAGCCAGTTTTACTTAAAAACACAATCTGTAATTGGTTAATATATTATGTAAAAATTTTTATTCATAATAGCAAAAAATCTTATTTTGCAGTTTTAGATATTGACAAGGAGTTTATATGCAGCTTAATCAATATCAAAAAATAGATAACACAAAATTTACAGGTAGTTTATATTCACATATCGGACACCACGTAACTAAACCAATTCATTGTTGTAAGCATGGAGATTGGAAATTCATCAATTTCATAAATGAAATTGCAATGCAAAATTTAGATTCTTTTACTGTAAGTGCGAAAGGATTTCCGAAAAAATCGATTGAAGTTCAAACTAAAGAATTTCCGGAACTTAGTTTGAGAGAAAAAATATGCTTTATCGTAACTCCTATACAAAACAAAGCAATTAATATGCGCAAAAATGGAAGGATTGATTCTCTCACATATAGAATTAGTGAAAAGGAATATCAAACACTGAAAGAAGAAGCTCATCATAGTATATTCTTCAGTAAAAAACTTCGCCAAAAACTTGAAACATTTGAAAATTATCTTAGATTAAAAATTTCTGAAGCTGAAAGCGCAGCTCTGGATAAAATAATATATTAATAGTATTATGATATTATTATGGATGAAAATTTATTGAGCATTGATAATATTGATTTTATAGAAGATTTTACTGTAATTGATATTGAAACAACCGGATTATCATGCGAAAAAAACGAAATTATTGAACTTTCTGCAATCCGTGTTAGAAATGGGATTATTACGGACAAATTCTCATCACTTGTCAAGCCTAACGGTCATATAAATTCATTTATTAAAAATCTTACAGGCATATCAAACGAAATGGTTGAAAATGCACCTGATATAACCTCTGTTTTGCCGGAATTTATGGAATTTATCTCGCAAGATGTTCTGCTCGGCCATAATATAAGTTTTGACCTGCGTTTTATAAGACACAACCTTTTTAAACATTTTAAAAAAGAGTTTTTCAATCAAAAATTAGACACAATGAGACTTTCAAGAAAATATATGACCCATCTTCCAAGCCACAGACTAAAAACCGTAGCAGAATACTTTAATGTAAGCACTAAAGGCCACCACAGAGCTTTGAACGACTGCTTAATTACTTATGAAATTTACAAAAACATTAAACAAATTTGTTCATAAATTTTCTAATCTTGCTTATCTTCAATATACTCTTTTAAAACAGCCGCATGATTAATTTTCTCATCTTTAGCCGCGTAAATGAGTGTTACATTTCTACGATTTAAAATCCGCCTGATTTTGTCAACATATATATTGTTTTTTAATTCCTCATCATATTTATTAGAAAATTCTTTGAACTTTTTTTCATCATGGTTAAACCATTCCCGAAGATTTGCAGATGGCGCAATATCTTTATACCAGAATTTAACATCTGCACGTGTTTTCGAAATACCACGCGGCCAAAGCCTGTCAACAAGAATTCTTATACCGTCTGATTTTTCCGGCGCTTCATAAACTCTTTTTATTTTAAGAATTGTCATACTGAAATTCTATCTGACCAAAATAAATATAAAATCCGTAAATAAGGCTAATTCTCTGCCCAGAATTCCGGATAATCTTTTTTCAAAATTTCTTTTTTCCCTATAAAAAGACGGTCGTTATCTGCTATTTTAATCTTTTCAAAGCATTTTTTTAATGTATTAACACTTATGACACTGTTAAGCTTTGATTTTGCGTCTTTGCAGTAATTTGTACACAGAGTCCATGTGTCATCGTCTAGCGAATACTTATAATGTGTTTCCGAATACGTATATAAGTGTTTTTCAAACAGTGAAAGCTGGGGAACTCTTTGTATAAAAGCTTTTTTCAAATTCCTAAACTGTTCCATTGAATAAGGATTTCCCGTTAAATCTTTACCTCCAAGCAGAAGCCCGTGCTCAGGATTTTTTACGAACCTGAACATTTTTACTAAAATATCATGAAAATCTAACTCGTTTTGATAATCATCCCATAAATGAAAACCTTCAGCTTCTTTCAGGGGATTTACAAGTCCGCCGCCTGTGCAGGTTCTGATTTGTTCGGAATAAAATTCCTTAGCTTTCATCAAATTAGGTTCATTATGTTTATATCCGATACGGTCGCCGCCTTTAATCAAATCAAAAGCCGAACGGCTTACAAATTTTATATTGGACGTAAATGTTATAGAATTGTTTTGCATACACAAGTAAAAACAAAACAAATAAAAATTTGCCTATTTTGCCTTGTTTTTTAATACATTGTAATCAAATGTAAACTGAATATCAATTGATTTACCATTATAGCCTTCAGGTAAAGGTTCAAATGGCGCAGTTTTAAGCAAAGCCTCTACGGCAGCATTGTCCATCTGCGAATCTCCAGAAGAAGTCAAAACTTTATGATGAAGCAAGTCTCCATTTTTAGCAATAGTGAATAGCAGCATCACATGTTTACTTTCTTTATATCTAGGGGGATTCCAGTTTGCTTTAATATTGTTTTGCAAGTTCCTCATATATGGCCCGAAATCAGGACCTTCTGAAGTAATTTTCATCTTAGAAGACTGTTTTTTATGTTCTCTAACAAAGGATTTTTCAGAGTATGTTTTTAAGTGATTTAAAACATTCTCAAAACTAAATGCTAAAAAAGCCGTTATCAGAAGAACTGCGACACAGGAAACAATAATCCAGACTCTTGAAAAACTTATATAAGAATCTTTATCAGTCTCACACCCAGACGATAGGTCTTTTAAATCATTTTTATCATTATTCATAGAATGCAAATTTATTAAATGGGGCGCCTGATGGGATTCGAACCCATGCATATCGGAACCACAATCCGAGGTCTTAACCGCTTGACGACAGGCGCCATCAATTGAGTACTTTTTTATAATAACATGAAAATATTTTTTGTCTAGAACTTTTAGAAACAAATTTTATATATATAAACTGAAAAAGCCCCTTTTTAAAGGAGCTTTTTATTAGTTTATATAATGCAGAAAAATTTAACTTATTCTTTGAAACATGTAACCAATTCCACGTGCTGTAAGAATTAATTCCGGATTTGCAGGGTCTGTTTCAAGTTTAGAACGAAGACGTGAAATATGAACATCAACAACACGGGTATCAATACGATGATCCGGCGGATAAGCCCAAACATGCTGTAGTATTTCGTTTCTTGAAAATGCCTGGCCTGAATTATTTACAAGAAGTTCAAGCAAGCTGAATTCCATTCCTGTAAGACGAATTCTTTCATTTTTGCGGAAAACCTGACGACGTGCAGTATCAATTTTTATATTGCCTGTTGTAATAACATTTTTAGTAACTTTACCTGACGGTGTTACTGTTTCACGATTATTTGTACGTCTTAAAACAGCTTTTACACGTGCTTCAAGTTCTTTTGGCGAGAAGGGTTTGATAACATAATCATCAGCGCCTAGTTCAAGTCCTGTAATTCTTTCTGAAACATCGCCCAATGCAGTAAGAATAATAATCGGGACATCAGCAGTCCGTCTAATTTCACGTGTTACACCGTAACCATCCATTTTTGGCATCATAACATCCAAAACCACTAAATCCGGGTTATATTTATTAAATGCAGCCACGGCTTCTTCACCATCAGCTGCGGTATAAACGTCGTAGCCTGCCATTTTCAAACGTGTTTCCAAAATCCGTCTGATACTGGCCTCGTCATCTGCAAGCAGAATCCTTTGACGATCTTCTGTTTCATTTTGCAATTCGGCATTTTCAGTCATAATTTTTTCTTTTCCTTACTTAAATAAATCTAACACCTCAATAAAAACATATATAATATTACAAAATATATACTTTTTTAAATTTTTATAACGATATATTAACCTAATTTACGAAAAAAAGCAAGTACTTTTTATAACATTTTAGGAAATTAGTTATTTATTTCAAAACATAAATGCTCGAACAGCTGTAACCATTACTATCAGGTGTACAGTCCCCATTTTGGAGATACTCAACTAAGTATTCATAAGCAAGAGGTTTAACAGCATCCTCCATTATATAAAAAACATAAATATCAATGCCGAATTTATTGGGATTTTTAGGGCCATTTACATCAATTGTAACCCATCCGCACCTGTCATAATTAAAATAGCCATTATAGTTAAATTTACAAGAAGCATCATCCAACCAAAAAAGAAGTGTGCTTCCGTTAGGAACAATCATTGTAGCAGCGGAATTGTTTAAGTAATTAGAGGTTGCAGGCGAACCGTTTAAAAGCTTAATTTTATCAAAGTCAGCAAAACAACTGCTTTTGACATCATCTTTAATATAAGGTTCATCACAGATTTTAACACTTTAAATTTTTTTGCAAAAGTATCACGAAAACAATTATGGCGTTGGGCTCCGGTGCAATCAATAATACTTGCTTGAAAAGTACCATATTCCGTAATCAAAGCCGAATGTGCCTGAGATAATATCGAATAACTAACTTTAAGCTGTGTGATATACTGACTCAGATTTATTTTACTATTTAATGATGGCAGAGTCATTGCGGCAACCACACCTACAACAACCAGCGTTATCAAAACTTCCGACATTGTAAACGCCTTAGAAATATTAACAAAATCCAACTAAAAAAATTTTCATAACTCCCTCCGAAATGTGATGTATTACTTCATAGCATATCCATCATAATACAAGAAAATTAAATTATGCAAGAATATGAAGTAATGTATCACAAAATAATATCTTCCAATATAAAAAAGCTCCGCAAAGAGGCAAAGCTTTCCCAGGAAGAACTTGCAGAAAAACTTAACTGCTCGCGTGAATTCATAAGCAGAGTCGAAAACCTTAAAGAAAAAGTCAGCTTAAAAATGCTCCTTAAACTTTCCGAACTTTTTAGTGTAAATCCGGCCTATTTTTTTGATAAAGCTTAAAGACTAAAGCCGCTCCTCAACTATTTTTTTGAACTTTTCTAAATCCTCAGCCGTATCTATTCCAACAGGTACAAAATCAACAACTGAAGTTTTGATTTTCATACCGTTTTCAAGTGCACGAAGCTGCTCAAGACTTTCTGTCTTTTCGAGCGGAGTTTGCGGCAGAGAAGTCATTTTTATCAAAGCCGCGCGCTTGTAACCGTAAATTCCCAAATGCCCATAAAAATTTCCGGAAATAGGATTTCTTTCAAAAGGGATTTTTGAACGTGAAAAATAGAGAGCATATCCGCTAATATCGACAACACATTTGACAAGGTTCGGATTGTTAATCTCATCTTCGGCTTTTAAAACTCTGATAAGCGTTGAAATATCAGCTTTTTCATCCTCCTGTACATTTCTTGCAACGGCGTCAATAGCAGAAGGTTCAATCAAAGGTTCGTCTCCTTGAAGATTAACTACAAAAGAAATTTCGGGGTGTCGGTCAACAACTTCGCGAATTCTATCAGAGCCGCATTTGTGGTCTTTTGAAGTCATTTCGACTTCTCCGCCGAATTCTTTAACCGCATTGAAAATTCTTTCATCATCGGTTGCAACAATAATCATATCTGCTAACTTTGCCTGCATAGCCTTTTCATAAACCCATTGAATAACAGGTTTTCCTGCGACCTTCAAAAGCGGTTTACCCTCAAGTCTGCTTGAGCCGTATCTTGCAGGTATTATAATTGCAGTTTTAGACATTTTAAAATTCCTTTCTTACAACCAGTGCAACCCATTGGTCTTGATGCATTTCTTCAATAAGTTTCAAATTGTGTTTCTGAATTGCTTCAAGTACAACCGGCTTTTTCTCGTCGAGAATTCCGGACAAAACCATTACGGCGCCGTCATTCATAATATTTTTCAAATCTCCCATGATTTCAGCAAGAACATTGTGAAGAATATTTGCACAGACAAAATCGTATTTTTCTGTAATTTTGTCAGCAGTGTTGAGTTCAAATAAAAACCCCTCACCCGAATTTCTAAACTCACTTTCGTTCATTAAGAAATTCTCCCTCTCCCGCAAGGGGCGAGGGTTGATACCGTTTTTGACTGCATTTTCCACAGCAACATCAATTACAGTCGGGTCATTGTCGCAGCCGTAAACCTCATTTGCACCAAATTTTGCGGCACAAATTGCTAAAATACCGCTTCCTGTTCCGATATCAGCCATTTTAGCTGATTTCGGCATGTACTTTTCAATCGCTTTCATGCACAGTTGAGTTGTCTGGTGAGTACCGGTTCCAAAAGCACATCCTGGTTCAAGACGGATTATAACTTCATCTTCGCGATGCGGTGCATATTCAATCCAATCAGGCACAACTGTAATTCTGTCCGAAACATGTGTTACATCCCATTTCTCTTTCCATTTTTTTGACCAGTCTTCATTCGGCTTTTCTGTAAGCGTAAACTCCCAGCTGCCGAGTTCTTCGTCCGAAAAACCACGGGATTTTAGAAGTTCACGCTGTTCTTTCAAAAACTTTTCAACATCAGCTTTTTCAGTCAAAAACACCTTTAAAGTGCCTTCGGTCGTTGAGACCATTTCTAAGTCTTTGTAGGTTTCTTCTGCAAGAACAATGCCTTCGCAAGGCAAATTTTCAAAACAAATCTCTGATACAATATCTGCCATTTCAGGATTTATTTTAATTTGGAGTTCTAAATAATTTTCAGCCATTTTTACTCCAAAAATGCACCCATTTTACGGAATTTTTCGTAGCGGGATTTTTTAAGCTCGTCACCAGACATTTTTGACAATTCATCAAGGCTTTCCAGAATAGTTTTTTTCAATTCGTCAGCCATTACCTGATAATCGTGATGAGCGCCGCCGAGAGGTTCTTTAATCGCCCCATCAATAATATCAAATTTCATCAAATCCGGTGCTGTAATTTTCAATGCATCAGCAGCTTCACTGGCCTTTGAAGCGTCGCGCCAGAGAATTGAAGCGCAGCCTTCCGGTGAAATTACCGTATAATAAGCATGTTCAAGCAAGAAAACCTTATTTGCAACAGCAAGTCCGAGTGCACCGCCTGAGCAGCCTTCACCGGAAATTACAGCAATAACCGGAACTTTTAATTTAGCCATTTCGCGTAAATTTACGGCAATTGCGCCGCCCTGATTTGTTTCTTCTGCGCTGATACCGGGATATGCACCGGGTGTGTCTATAATTGTCACAATAGGAATATTGAATTTGTCAGCATGTTTGAAAAGACGTAATGCCTTTCTGTACCCCTGCGGTTGCGGCATACCAAAGTTGTATTCAAGATTTTCTTTTGTGGATTTACCTTTCATCGTGCCGATTATCATAACAGGTTTGCCGTCAATTTTTGCTAGCCCGCCGATAATTGCGCGATCATCCATTCCCTCATGGTCGCCGTGAAGTTCAATGAAATCCTCGCACATATGAGTCACATAATCCAAAAAATTCGGTCTTTCAGGATGTCTTGCAATCTGCAATTTTTGCGAAGGTTTCAGATTCGAATACAAATCTTTTTTGTAATCCTCAGCCTGCTGTTCAAATGTTTCTATTTCTTTATTTAAATCCATGCCGGACTCCAAACTTATTTTCTTTAGTTCATCGATTTTTTCTTGAATTTCCGTAATCGGTTTTTCAAAATCCAAAACTGTCATCTTCTACCTCTTTTAAAAATCATCTAGTTAACTAATTGGCTATTTCAGAGCCGGTTCATGCATTGCAAGAAGATTTCCGAGAATCTCCGGCAAATCTTTACGTTTTGCGACAACGTCAACCTGCCCGTATTTGAGCAGATATTCGGCAGTCTGGAAATCAGACGGCAGCTTTTGTCTGATAGTCTGCTCAATAACACGGCGTCCGGCAAAACCAATTCTTGCTCCCTGTTCAGCAATAATAATGTCGCCGAGCATGCCAAAACTTGCAGTAACCCCGCCGAAAGTCGGTTCTGTCAACAGGTTTATGTACAAAAGCCCCTCGTCATCAAGGCGTGAAACTGCACAGGAGGTTTTTGCCATCTGCATCAAGCTTAACGCGCTTTCCTGCATTCTTGCACCGCCTGAAGAGGTAATAGCAAGAACAGGAAGTCTTAATTCGATTGCTTTTTCGATAATTCTTGTAACTTTTTCTCCTACAACAGACCCCATTGAGCCGCCCATAAAATCAAAGTCCATGATTGCTGTCGCGATTTTGTGCCCTTTGATTTTTGCAAGCCCTGTTACTACAGCATCGTTAAGCCCTGTTTTAGCATGTGCTCTTTCTATTCTGTCTTTATAACTTTCTGTATCAACAAATTCAAGCGGGTCAGTCGGCCGGATTTCAGCAAAAAGCTCCTCAAAACTGCCTTCATCAAAAAGCTGTTCAATTCTTGTTCTTGCATTTATTCTGAAATGATAATCGCAAACAGGACACACCATTTGATTTGCAGCTAAATCTTCTTTCAAAAGCTGTGCGTCGCAATGAACACATTTTGTCCAAAGGTCAGGATTTTTTTCAACTTCCGCTCTCGCTTCAAGCGCTCTGCGTTGAATTTGAGCTTCCTTACGTTTTTCAAACCAATCTTGAATTGTCATATCTTATATCCCTATAAAAATTTCTTTTAACATAAACATTATACACGAAAAATTAATTGTGTCACTTTTTACGGTTATTGTTAAGAAAAAATTTGCGCATATCCGGCGAAATTTGCAAGTTTTGCAGAGCAAGATTATATTTTTTAAGGTTTGCAATATTTTCTTGCTCTTCCAGCAAATCACGGTTTGGCGGGTTGTTTACTGATTTTTTCACCCGCTCAAATTCACTTTCGGCCTTTCCTGCCATAACTTTTGCAATAATTTCGTCAATATCGCTTCCGCCGGTTTGGTATCTTGAGGCAACCTCTGCAACCGTGGCGCCCTGCGGCAATCTGTAAAGCCAGTTTACTGTTAAAACATCTCCTGATGAAACTTTGTTAACCCCGCGCTGGTGCGGTGTGTACATAATGTCTTTTTTATTCGGGCTGTGGCCTAAGCCCACAGCATGACCGATTTCATGAAGAATTGTGTGATAGACTTCATTTTCATCCATGTAATCCGCATGGACTTTTCCCTCGGTTAAACCTATCGAAACCTCCGCACCATACAATCTGTGAGAAGCATCGTATGAAAAGTTACAATAACCTAAAGCTTTTCGCTCAACCCTTTTCCACTCAATATTTATATTTGAGTCAAGCAGTGTTTCTACAATTCTAAAAGAAATTTTACCTTTTGTTGCAGCCTGCCACTCATCTAGTGCGCGCCTTACAAGCCCTCTGTATTTGTAGTCTTCACCGGCCTTTGAATAAAATTTCATCGGTGCAATATAAACCTTTAAAGGCATTATTGTCCAGCGCATTAGTCTGCCGTTTTTTAAAGATTCCGAAACATAAGTGCACTTTTGCATAATTTTATTATATAATAAAATTAATAAAAATAGAAGACAGACTTAATGGAGGATATAAAGAAATGAATATTATGCAAATGATGAAGCAGGCTCAAAACTTGCAGCAAAAAATGAAAACTACTCAGGAAGAACTTGCTAACATTGAAGTTACAGGTGAAGCAGGAAGCGGAACTGTTGTTGTAACTTTTGACGGACAAGGTAAATTTAAAAATATCAAACTTTCTTCTCAAGCGACAAGTCTTGATACTGAAACTTTAGAAGATGTTATTTCTACTGCAATGAAACAGGCCGGCGAAAAAGCTTCTAAAATTATGGAAGACAAAATGAAAGCTTTGACAGGCGGAATTAATATCCCGGGATTATTCTAAGATGATTTACCCGAAATCAATAGCCACGCTGATTGAGCATTTTCAAAAGTTCCCCTCGGTCGGGCCTAAATCTGCTCAAAGAATGGCGTTTTATATGTTGAGAATGCCTGAGAGCGAAGTTCAAAAATTCGCTCAGGCTATTCTTGAAGCAAAAAGAAATACAAGGACTTGTGAAGTATGTTTTAATCTTTCATCAGCAAGTCCTTGTGAGATTTGCACTAACCCCAAACGTGACCGCTCAATAATATGCGTTGTTGCCGAAACAAAAGACTTGATTGCAATTGAAAAAACAAATGAATTCAAAGGGCTTTATCATGTTTTGCAGGGCTTAATTTCTCCGATGGACGGAATCGGGGCTGACGATATCAGGATTAAAGAGCTTTTAACCCGGCTCGCCTCAGACGAGGTTAAAGAAGTCATACTTGCGCTTCCGCCCTCTGTAGAAGGCGAAGCAACAAGTCTTTATCTTACAAAATTAATAAAACCTTTTGGAATTACAATCTCAAGAATTGCATTTGGACTTCCCGTTGGTGCTGATTTGGAATACGCAGACGAAATCACAATTGCAAAAGCCATTGAAGGAAGGCGTGAGATTTAGATTATTCGTAAAAGTAATCCATATTGTCATACCTTAAAATCCAAGTTCCGCAAGTTGATCCGTTCGTATTTACATTTGGATCATCAGGATCTTTAGAATTACCTTTGGCACAAGATTTTTTGATTTGTGAGTCATTAAAATTATAACCATATGGGTATAGACCATTCTTTGTTAAAATAAATGGAAAATGATCTTTTCCCATATAATTAATATAATTACGACCTTTTGAATTAGTAATAATACCATAAATAGTCCCGCAAGACTGCTTACATCCGTTACTGGGTAAAGAATAAACTGCAATTGAAAATCCACCATTTAATCTAACTTTTACCATAGACTGATTATCAAATAAATTACCCCAACGGTTTTCCCCTGAAAGAGCTCTATAATCACCTTCTGCTACACAACCTTTTTTATAATAACAACGCTCTGTTACATTCAAATATGGTTCTAATATCTTCATTAATGACGCTTGATTTGATAAATCCCAGTATTCTGGGCTTCCATTATCCGCAACTGCACGATTATATGCATTTGCCAAGGTAGCATACATCTTTTTATATTTGGAAACTATTGCACGCTCTTCCCATTTTCTTGCCAGATTCGGAATTGTAAGTGCTGCTACAATTCCTATTATCAATAGAGTAATCAAGGCTTCCGCCATAGTAAATGCACATTTTTTCTTATTCTTTATCATCTGGGGTGCATAACTACACACCACTACACAAACTTTTGTCATTATGCTCACCTTCTTATTATGTTGTTGAGCTTTTGACAATAAATTTATTTCAAAACCATTCAGGAGTTTATTCTGCGGGTGCCCCCCCCCCCAT
>URXT01000024.1 GCA_900551915.1 uncultured bacterium | reverse complement strand
TCGTTTATGGCGGCGACGGTAACGATATAATAACCAATTCCGGCGGTGATGATTACATAGACGGCGGCGCCGGAGACGACACAATCAAGTCAACCGCCTCAACATCAAATCCGACAAATGAAACCTTAGTTGGCGGAACTGGCAATGATTATTTTGAAGATAAAGATGGCGGCGATGAAACCTTTATCTTTAACTTGGGTGATGGCAATGATTTAATATATAACCGTGGCGGCAATGATACAATCAAGTTCGGCGCAGGCATAACTCAAGAAAATACAAAATTCCATGGCGAAGGAAGTGATTTGTTTATAACATTCAAAGATACAACTGATTCAATCCAGATAAAAAGTTTTGTAAACTCAAGCTCATACAGAATCGAGAATTTTGAATTTTCCGATGGAACTTTGCTTACCTCAGACTATGTAATGTCCCATTTAGTAACCGAAGGCACCTCCGGCGATGACACAATAACCGGAACAAATGCTTCGGAAACAATCTATGGCTACGCCGGCAATGATACAATAAATAGCGGCTCCGGCGATGATATCGTTTATGGCGGCGACGGTAACGATATAATAACCAATTCCGGCGGTGATGATTATATAGACGGTGGCGCGGGGGATGATATAATCAAGTCAACCGCCTCAACATCAAATCCGACAGATGAAACCTTAGTCGGCGGAACTGGTAATGATTACTTTGAAGACAAAGATGCCGGCGATGAAACCTTTATCTTTAACATAGGTGATGGGAATGACGTAATATATAACCGTGGCGGAAATGATACTATAGTTTTTGAAAGCTCCGTATCAAAAGAAAATATTGCATTTTTTATGGATTCTTCCGGAGATTTATTTGTTGATTATGGTGAAGATGCGGGTAATGATATTATTCAAATTGAAAATCAAAAGAGTTCAAGCTATGCAATAGAGTCATTTAAAGTAACTGATGAAAGCGGCGAAACATATTTACTTACAAGCGACGATATAAATAAGTTAATTCAGGATATGTCAGCTTACGCTGCTGATAACGGAATTTCTATAAACTCGGCGGCCGATGTAAAAGAAAATCCTGATTTAATGAACCTTGTTGCAAATTCCTGGGCGGCATAGGAAGGTACAAGATTTATGCAAACAGGATTAACAGCCTTTGACACTGTTGCCAAAATTAATGGGATAAGCCTTGATTTGCGCTCTATAATCCGCGAATTTTCTCTGGGCGAAGAGGAAATTGAAGTTGAAGAACTGCTTCTGATTATGAAGCAGTTCGACTTCAAAGCAAAAGTTAAAACTCTAAATGTTGACAATATTCCGGACAATTACCCTCTTCCTGCTGTAATTTTGCAGAAAAACCGCAAATATTCAGTTCTGTTAAAAGCTGATAAAGTCAAAAAACATGTATTAATTTATTCAATAGAAGATAACAAAACAAAAGATATCTCTTATGAAGAACTTTTTGAACTCTCTGAAAATAAATTCATAATCCTCTCGCATAAACTTATAAATTCTCAAATTAAATTTGGATTTAAGTGGTTTTTTAATGAAATTTTAACTTACAAACAGGTTATAGCAGAAGTTATGCTGGGCTCTTTCATCGTGCAGCTTTTCGGGCTTGTAACACCGCTTTTTACTCAGGTTATCTTAGACAAAGTTATAGTTCACAGAAGCATAATGACACTGGATGTGTTGGCCTTTGCATTCGTTGCTGTTATGATTTTCGAACTTCTATTGAATTTTGCAAGAAAATATATTTTTCTTCACACGGCAAGCAAAATTGATGCAAAACTCGGTGCAAAGTTATTTAAACATCTTTTTTCTCTGCCTTTCACCTATTTTGAAAACCGAAAAGTCGGAAATATTATAACAAGGGTTCGCGAACTCGACCAAATAAGAGAATTTATAACAAGCAAAAGCGTTTCTGTAATTTTAGACTTATTTTTCTCATTTGTCTTTGTCATTATGATGTTTTTGTACAGTCCTCTTTTGAGCCTTCTTGTCATAGGTTTTGTAATTGTAATTGCGCTGCTTTATCTGATTATAACACCGGAACTTCGCGAGCGGCTTGAGAAAAAATTCCAAATGGGCGCGCAGTCAAATTCATACCTTGTGGAATCCATCACTGGAATTCAAACCGTAAAATCTCTTGCCATTGAAGGAAGTATGCAGAAAAAATGGGAAGATAATCTCGCAAAATATATAAGTTCATCTTTTAAACTATCAAATATGAGCAATATTGCGGGCGCACTTTCCAATATGCTTCAAAAAGCTATGACAATTGCAATTTTGTATTTCGGAGTCAAACTTGTTATTGCGAACAAGCTTACAATAGGGCAGTTAATTGCATTCCAAATGTTTTCCAACCAGTTTTCAGGGCCGGTTTTGCGTCTGGTGAATTTATGGAACGAATTTCAGCAGTGCTTACTCGGGATTGACAGACTTGGAGACATTTTGAATACTCCGGTTGAAGTCCAGTCAAGTAAAAGCATAACTTTGCCGCAAATTCATGGAAGCGTAAAATTTGATAATATTTGTTTTAAATATTCGCCCAATGCTCCTTATGTAATCAATAATTTCAAATATAATATTGCCCCGGGAATGAGTGTCGGAATTGTCGGACGGAGCGGAAGCGGCAAAAGTACAATCAAAAACTTTTACAGCGTCTTTATATACCATATGAAGGAACAATTTATATTGACGGCGTTGATGTAAGACAAATGAATCCGACATGGCTCAGATATAATATTGGTGTTGTTCTTCAGGAAAATTATTTGTTTGCAGGTTCAATAAGAGAAAATATCTCACTGCCAAAACCCGACGCTCCGATTGAACACATTATTCAGGCTGCGCAAATCGCAGGAGCGCATGAATTTATTTCGGAATTTCCAGAAGGTTACGAAACAATAGTCGGAGAACGCGGCTCAAGCCTTTCAGGCGGCCAAAGGCAAAGAATTGCAATTGCAAGAGCTTTGATTACAAACCCGAGAATTTTTATTATGGATGAAGCAACGTCAGCACTTGATTACGAATCCGAAAGAATAATTCTCAATAACATGAACAGAATTACAAAAGGAAGAACAACTTTTATCATTGCCCACAGGCTTTCAGCGGTCAGAAACTGTGATGTAATTCTTGTCATGGACAAAGGCCGGATTATTGAAGCCGGCAGCCATGAAGATTTGATGAAAAATGAAAGAGGGTATTACAAATTTTTATACAGCCAGCAGGAGGTTGTAAATGTTCACTAAAATCAAAAACACCGTTCTGAATGCTGTTAAACAAATAAATGATTCTTATGAATTTAAACCTCTTTTAAGTGAAATTGAGGAAGCACCGGTAAGCCCGCTTGGCAGATTTACTTTCTGGATAATTGTTTCTCTGATAATAGTTACTGCTTTATGGCTTTTTCTCGGCAAAGTTGATATTGTTGTTAACGCCCGCGGAATTGTAATTCCTGACGGCGAATCAAAAATTATTCAGCCGCTTGAAACCGGAGTTGTCAAACAAATTCTTGTAAAAGAAGGCGATTTTGTAAAGAAGGGCCAGCTACTTATTAAAATTGACGCCTCAACAACAGACGCACAATTAAAATCAGTTACAAAAAATCTTGCACAGAGCCGGCTTGAAGTTAAAAGGCTTATGGCAAACGGAACAGAAACGAATTTTTCTACCGAAGACTCTTTGCCTGAACTTGATGAGGAAAAAGAAATTCAGGAAAAACTTTACAAAGAAAATTTAACCTCGTTGAATAATGAAATTGCTGCAAAAAACAATCAGATTAAACAGTTAAACATGCAAATTTCATCAACCTCCGCGCTGAAACGTGATTACGAATTCCAGTTAAAAAATGCACGTGAAAGAGAAAATAAGTTGTCGGAAGTTCTTGATATAATTGCCTACAGCCAGTATCAGGAAGCAAAAGATAAGACAAACAGCCTTCAAGAATCCGTAAATAAAACCGGTGCGGAAATAAAGCGTTTGCAAGCACAAATTAAAGAGGTTCAAAATGAAATCTCCAAACTTAAAGCCGATTTCAAAGTCCAAAATCTTACAACTTTATCAGAAACCCAAAAACGAATAAATGAATTAGAAGCCGGTAAAGAGCAGATTGAATTCAGCAGCAGGAACCAGATGATAACAGCACCTTGCGACGGTTATATCGATAAATTAAAAATCCACACAATCGGCGGTGTTGTGACACCTGCTCAGGAATTAATCGCGCTGACGCCTGCTGAAACTCCTCTTATTATAAAAGCAAAGGTTTTAAATCATGATATCGGATTTATTAAAACAGGAATGCCGGTTTCAATAAAAATTGACACTTACGATTTCCAAAAATACGGAATTCTTCATGGAACTGTAAAATCAATTTCGCAAAACAGTATTGAAGATGAAAAGCTCGGGCCGGTTTATGAAATTTATGTTCTTCCGCAGGAAAATACATTTATAATTGACGGAAAAGAACAGAAAATCTCAACCGGCATGACTTTAAATGCGGAAGTTGAAATTGGTGAACGCCGCATAATTGAATTCTTCATCTATCCGCTGATTAAATATCTTGATGAAGGTATCAGTGTAAGATAACTTACCTATTGTTTAAATAAATATTTTCCTGTATAATCTTTTATAGGTGAAAGATATTTACACTAATGTTAGTTTAATACAAGTTTAAGCTGGAGGATTGTCAAATGGAACTTTATGAAGCTATAGATAATCGTAGAACTGTTCGCGATTTTGAAGACAAAATAATTGATATGAATATTATAAAAAGAATTCTTTCGGCAGGGTTAAAAGCTCCGACTAATGACCATCTCAGGTCATGGGAATTTGTCATTGTAAATGATAAAAAAGAACGTTCACGAGTTCTTAACTTGGAAGATATGACAAATCCGGCAGATTGCGACAAAATGCTTGACAGTTTTGGAATGACTGATTCTGACCAGAGAGGTATGTATCATATTGCAATGCCAAAACAATTTTCTATGCTTTACAATTCCGGCTGTTTGATTTTGCCGTTCTTCAAGTTAAGAGAACCATTAATGCATCCTACATCTTTAAGTTCATTAAATGAATTTGCTTCAATATGGTGTTGTATTGAGAACATTCTTTTAGCAGCTGCTTCGGAGGGAATATTGGGAGTAACACGTATTCCTATGAGTGAAGAATTAGAACATATTAAAAAGACTATCAACCATCCAGATAATTATACAATGCCATGTTATATCGCATTGGGTTATCCGCGTAAAGACGCAAAATTGCCTACACAAAAAGTAATTAATATTGAAGACAGAATTCATATTAATAATTGGTAAAATTTAGAATATCTGTGAGTATTGAATCAAAATACATAACAATTACCTTTAGCACATAAAAAAGAGGGTTTTAAACCCTCTTTTTTTGTATTGTATCTACAAGTGTTTTTTATAAAAACTTTCGATTTTATCGAACGGAATTTTATCCAAATTGTAGTACAAGTCAGTATGGTTTGCATCTTTTATAATTAACAGTTCTTTGTTATCTCCTTTTAATTTTTTATATGCATCTTCTGAAAAATATCTGCTATGAGCTTTTTCGCCGTGAACGATTAAAACTGCATTTTGAATTTCTCCTGCATAAGCAAGAATTGGCTGATTAATCAATGAAAGCGATGATGTTGTATTCCAGTTGCCATTTGAATTTATTGAACGAATATGAAATCCTCTTTTTGTTTTGTAGTAATTCCAATAATCCTGCACAAACTGCGGTTCATTTCCGGTTAATTTCTCTGGAAGCCCTGAAGCTTTTGCGTAAGTCCCGTTTTTGAAATCTTCGGTTCTTTGTTTATTTAAACTTTGTTTTAATTCGTAACGTGCTTTTTCATCTACAGAATCGTTGTAACCATTTGCTGTTACTCTTGTCATATCATACATTGTAGAGGTGACAGTAGCTTTTATTCTTGTGTCAACGGCAGCTGCATTTATTGCAAAACCGCCAAAGCCGCAAATTCCTAAGATTCCTATTTTATCGGGATTGACATTATTTTGATTGCTTAAAAAATCTACTGCGGCGCTAAAGTCTTCGGTATTTATATCCGGGGAGGCTATATTTCTCGGCTCTCCTGAACTTTCACCGGTGTAAGACGGGTCAAATGCAAGTGTTATAAACCCTCTTTCTGCTAAAGTTTGGGCATATAAGCCGGAAGCCTGTTCTTTTACTGCTCCAAACGGACCTGAAACAGCTATTGCAGGAAGTTTTTCATCCTTTTTAATATCTTTTGGAATATATAAATCCCCTGCAAGAGTTATTCCAAATCTGTTTTTAAAATGAACTTTTTCAATATTAACTTTTTCACTTTTTGGGAAAACTTTGTCCCAATTCTTTGCATCTGCCATATTGTTTAATCCTGTCAGTATAATTAATCCTAAAAATAAAATAAATACTTTTAAAATTTTACAGAACATTTTACCTCCTTATTTTAAATATTGATTGAAATAAGAAACCAGTTTTGCAACCACTTGATTTACAAACTCCGGTTTGTCATACAAATCAACATGGGTTGCATCTTTAATTAAATAAATTTCTTTTGGCTCAAGAGCTTTTTTGTAGCAGTCTTCACTGTAGTATAAAGTGTCCGCCTTGCTGCCTGCAATAAGCAAAATTGGTCTAGGAGAAACTGTTTCAATGTGAGCAAAAGCATCCCAGGCTGCAAGTTTATCATTGCTTGAAACAAGATATCTGTTTGTTGTTGTCGGGTAATAGCAGCGTTCTGTGCGGTAGTATTCGCTTGCTTCTTTTACAATAGTGGAAGGTGCATTTTTTATTTCTTCCTCTGTTTCGGGTACATATTTCCAATATTTCGGTTCTTCTCCGCGGGCTTCGGCAGTTCTTGCTTCTGCTACCTGTTGTAAAAGGTTTTGTAAAAAGTTTTCTTCATTTACGCCGGGGAATCCGTTTTTTGCGCTGTCTCCGACGTCCCATGTGCTTATTCCGGCGGCGGCTTTAATTCTGTATTCTGTTTGAATAGCGTTCATTGTGTAGCCGCCGCCTGCGCAAACCCCCATTGCTCCGATTTTTTCTTCATCAATATAAGGTAAAGTAACAAGATAATCAACGGCAGAACGTATGTCTTCAACGCGTGAAGACGGATCTTCAAGGCATCTTGGCAAACCTTCGCTTTCGCCCTGATGACTTGCACCAAAAGCAAGAGTCACATAACCGTTTTGCGCTAAATTCCAGCCGTAAAGTGATGAACATTGTTCTTTAACACCGCCGCCAGGATGTGTAATGACAATAGCAGGATATTTTTTGCTTTCTTCAAAGTTTGGCGGTAAAAACAAAAGTCCTGCAAGGTTTAAATCAAACTTTTTAAATGTAACTTTTTTACCTTCTTTGTAATGAGTGTCATATAACATAAAAACTTCTCCTTAATTTATGGATTTACCCGTTTCGTAAGCCTCTTTTAGCGCTGAATGTCCGTCAATATCGCCAACGTTAGTGACTCCGATTGCTTTTATAACGCCTTTTAATTCAACGCCGTCATGGCAGTCAATCCAGCCTTGAAGGCCTGTAATTGTTCCATCCATAGCGCTTTCTTCATCTTCCGCGGCTGAGGCGAGCAGGTAAACCTCTTTAAATTTGTTTTCTGTTGCAAATAAAGGATTTGAACGGTCAATCATTGTTTTCATCTGACCTGACATGCAGTAATAATAAACAGGGGTTGCCCAAACTATGACTTCTGAATTTCTGATTTTTTCGGTTACTGCATTTGCATCATCATTTATGACACATTTATGAAGTTTTTGGCAGGCAAGGCAGCCTTTGCAAAAGTTAATTTCTTTGTCGCACAAATAAACAATTTCAATGTCATTTCCAGCTTCTTCGGCACCTCTGGCAAATTCCTGCGCTAACCTGTTAGAGTTTCCGTTTTTACGCGGGCTTGTCCCTATAATTAAAATCTTTTTTGTCATATTTTACCTTTCTTTATTCTAAGTATTTTATTACTTTAGCCGGATTTCCGGCTGCTATGCAGTTTTGCGGAAGGCTTTTGGTTACAACGCTCCCGGCACCGACTATTGCACCGTCGCCAATTTCTACACCGGGCAGAATCGTAACATTTGAGCCTATCCAAACATTATTGCCGATTATTACGCGTTTTGGCGTCATATTTGCTCTTGATGCAGGATTAAAATCGTGGTTTAACGTTGCAATCACAACCGAATGCCCTATTAAAACATTATCGCCGATTTCAATTCCCCCCCTGGTCCTGAAATTTACAGCAGGCATTTATAAAAACGTTTTTGCCGACAGTTATGTTCAATCCGCAATCCGTGTAAAAAGGCGGAAACATTCTAAAAGTTTTATCAACTTTTTTATCGGTTAGTTTTGAAAAAATTTCAACAATTTCTTCCGGAGTGTGGTATTTGTTGTTGAGTTCCATTGTAATTTTCAAGGCTTCCTGGCTTTGAGTATGGAATTTTTCAAAAACTTCTGTGCCTTTTTGAACAGGTTTTTGGGTTTTCATATATTCTAAAAAATCTTTATTATTCATAAAATTATTATTTACTATTATTTCAGAAATAGCAAATACTTATGGTGTATATTATGTAATGCTTGACAGGCATTTCTTGACAAATTAAAATAATTATATGGAAATCAGGGTATTAAAGTATTTTTTAACTGTAGCACAAGCGGGCAATATTACAAAAGCTGCCAATCTTATGCATTTAACACAACCGACGCTTTCAAGACAGCTTCAGGATTTGGAAAAGGAATTGGGGCAGAAATTGTTTGTCCGGGGCAGCCACAATGTTGTATTAACTCCAGAAGGTGTGATTTTAAGGAAAAGAGCGGAAGAAATTATAGAGCTTGTTGAAAAAACAGAAGCAGAATTTACATCAATTAAAGACGAACTGGTTGGCGACATATATATAGGTTCTGGTGAAACAAAGTCAATAAGATTAATTACCGAGGTATTGAAAACATTACAAAAAGATTATCCTCAAATTAAATTCCATATCGTTTCAGGCGACAGCGAAGACCTGGTTGAAAGGTTAGATAAAGGATTATTGGATTTTTGCATTTTGATACAGCCGTTCAATCTTGAAAAATATAGCTACATTCATTTGGGAGAAAGAGATACCTGGGGAATTTTGCTGAGAAATGACGACCCTCTGACTGAAAAGAAAAATGTTAGGATTGAAGATTTAATTAATTTACCTCTTTTAATTTCAAGACAGGTAATTAAAAAAACTTTTGAAGATAATCCCATTTTAAATTGGTTTGGTGAAAATTACGAAAAATTAAATATCGTTGGTACTTACAATTTAATTTACAATGCTGCAATTATGACAGAAGACAAGATAGGTTATGCTTTAGGACTTGACAGATTAATTTCTTCAACAATTGACAGCCCTTTATGTTTCAGGCCTTTAGAGCCGAAGCTTGAGGTCGGAGTCAGCATTGTCTGGAAAAAGAACCAGATATTTTCAAAACCAGCCAAACTTTTTCTTGACAGGTTACATGAAAAATTTGAATCTGCAAAATGTTAGCTTACTTTTTAATAAATTAATTCAAATAAAACAATATAAAAAATAAAGAAAGAATCTAAACATGAAAATTAAGCAAAGTGCACTTGCAGGATATATGGGGCTTGTTTCGGCTGTGAGCGGCGTAAGTGCGCAAATACCTCAAAAAATTACCCCTAAACTGTATTCCGAAATTGGAGTAGCAGGTGTGTTTAAAAATGAAATGTTACTTTACAGAGGAGCAAATTTGGAATTATCCTCAAAACAAAATAATTTTGATGCTTTTTTCGGAGCCACCTTAAATTCCAATAAAAAAAATACTTTTATAACAACATTTACAAATGACTTCAAATGGAACAAAGTTTGTGGGTTCAGCACATGGGCACGCGGAAGTTTTGCTTTATCCAAAAAGGTTAAACAAATCGCATTTGAACTTTCTCCCTTTAGGTGGAATGTTTCATCTGGTAGATTTAATTTTGCTGTCAATCCCGCATTCTCAATTAAGAGAGATTTTAAAAATCCGAATACCAAATTTGGACTTAATACAGTATTTCAAACGACATATTTGATTAACCCGAAAAATAAATTGTTTTTTGAAACAAATTATACTTCAACACCTGCACAAAAATTTAAAAATATAAAATTTTCTTCTCCTTTTGAAAATATGTCGTATAAATTGACGTATTTCAGATATTTTTAAAATGCAGATAGCGGATTACATATTTATCACAATTTAATTTATTATTTCAAATACTTACGATTTTTATTAACAAATAAATGTGTACCTGGCGGATAATTGAAAAATTTAAAATATAATTATTGGGAATTATCCCTTGATGTACAATAAAAATCAAGAGAGCCCTCGCAATATTGTCATTCTGAGCGGTAGCGAAGAATCCGCTTATATATTCTCAGGATGACATATTTAGGGAAATTACATGTATGTCAAGGGATAATTCCCAATAATTTTATCATCAGACAAAAATAAACATTATTTTTTGATTAAATTGCAAGGGCTAATTTTCTAAATTTTTTTAGCAATAGCAGAACACAAATAAATATGTATAAGAAAAATTTTAATGTAAGATCCGAGGAAGCCCTTGAAAAAGCTGATAATAGACTTATTATAACCAGCTAACAACTTTTGAACTTTGTTAAAGACGCTCATAAAATGTTTTTAAGTGGCTCTGTAGAGGATAAACAGTTTATAACCCAACTTGTGGTATCGAAATGTACGTATTATAACAAAAAGTTAGATATAGAGCTGTTTCCGGTGTTCTACTCTTTGATGGGATTGCCGGTTTTAACAGGTAATGAAACTGCCACTATCGAACAGCTTGAAATGCAGACTACAAGCACTAAAAAGGCACCCGAAGGTGCTAATTTGATAAATGGCGGGAACGACGAGGCTCGAACTCGCGACCTCATGCGTGACAGGCATGCGCTCTAACCAAACTGAGCTACGCTCCCTTATTTAATTTTCATTGTCTTTTGCCTTACTCATTTGTGCTTAAAGCTTTTGACATTTATTATTATAAAATGCTGAATTTTTTTTTGCAAGAGCTTTAGCAAAAATTTTTTTATTCTTGTTTTATTCAAATTATGATTATCCAGAATAATTGTAAAACTGCTTTTACAGCCTCAAAAATTCCACTCCAAGATGCTGATTGGGTTTGCAGAAAAGTTAAAACAGCTTTCCCTGCAATTTCTCCCAATAGGCTTTTTTTTGAAAATCCGGCTTTGATTATCTCGAATTCTAAATTCAACAGCTTTATATCTAAAAAAGGAAATCTCCTTGTGCAAGACAGAAATGACCGTAAATTTTTAAGCTCGCCTTTTAAAATACTTAAAGAAATTATTTACTCTGCCAGCGAACATAAAGTTGCTCATTGTAATGAATTTGCTTCACTTGCGGAAATGATTGCGCGTATTAATGGGGTTAAAAACTGCTATAGATTATTTATGGAAAATTATGATCACACTTTTCTTTTTATTTGTGAAAAACCTATTGAAGAAGGCTTCTGCAAAAAGAATAACTTTATTATAGATCCATGGCTCGGGATTTCGGGGCGTGTAGAAGATATTCTTATGAAGTATAAAAATGTATATGGAAAAATTTTTCAGTTTGCTCAAAATGAAAAAATATCATTAAAAATAAAGAAACCGCTTTCCTTAAATGAAAATGAAATCAAGTATTTTAGAGAAAAATATCCAAATCTTGTTTTTAATAGCAGTGACGGACATAAACTGTTAAGTTTCTTTTAAAAATATAATGTAAAAAGCTCCGATTTTATCGGAGCTTTTTAGTTTTATTTTGTTTAACTGGTTAGTCTACATATAGAGGAGCAAGTTTTTTTGATTGTTGCGGAATTACGCCTTCTTCTACCGACTGGTAAACTCTGTAATCAATTACAGGGAAGCAGTTATCAATGCTTTCGATTTCTCTTAATGCCGCGTCATCAATATTTCCGCTTTCAATCATATCGCAGATTTTTTCAAATCTGTCAACATGCTCTCTGAATCTGTCAGTTGCATAATCTTTAGCCTGCCATGTTGTAATCAGGAACGGCCAGTCAGAACTTTGCAATAACAGATTTTCTCTTGCCATCTGGTTCAATGCTCTGTGAAGAAGTTTGTCTTCCGGAATTTCCGGATATTTATCTGCAATTTTGTTTATGCGTTTTTCACAAGCATGGATTATCGGCCACATCCATTCTGTTAAGTGATTGTTCCAAACATAGAAGTGTCCGCCTTGCCCCCAGGAGCTTTCAGGAATCTGAATGGCTTCTTTCGGCGGATATGTATGAATATATTCGCCGGCAGTCATTCTTTCAACTTCAGGAAGATAAGTTGCGAATTTTTTAACAACCTGTTTAATGAATTCAACACCTTCAAACCACCAGTGTCCGAAGAGTTCTGTGTCGAATGAAACCATTACCAAACCTTCTTTACCGTTGTGCGCCATTTTATAATCATTTAGCAAATGGTAAATTAAAGTTGTGTAATGATCAGAGTTTTCGTTAACTTTGTTCAATGCCAGAACCGGGTCATAAAGCATTTTGTCGCCTAAATCGGTTTTAGGTGAAGTTATTCTCCAATAATGCATGCCGGAATTAGCGTCTTTTCTGTGAAATTCACGGAAGCAGCCATCACCGGGATATCCGTCAGCAGCTGACCAAACCTGATAACCAGCTCTGTCATTTCTTCCCATAACTGCCACTTGAGCATCCGGAAGCCAGTATGCTGAATATGTATCATATCCGGTTGCTTCACGTTCAGGAAGCGGAATGTATTCAATGTTTCCGTAAACCCCGATTACACGTCTGTTTCCGATTGAATTGCCGCCTTCGATTACATGAGATTCTGTAAAGAAGTATTCAATGTCGTTGTTCTGCAAAGTTACTTCAATTGCCGGACGCCAATGTTTTTGACCGTCTTTGCCTGCATATTCATAACCTTGTCTGTAGGCACATTCAGGAAGCCAGCAGCCGGAAGCTTTTTTACCAAAAAGTCTTTTTGTTGTATCAGAACCGATTTTGAACTGGGCATTAAGGTTGCTGTCAGTTGCCAAAAGCGGTGAAAAACCGTGTGTTGCACCTGAAGTCGTAATTTCAATGCAACCCAAATCCTGATATTTCTTAAATTGGCCTATTAAGTCCATTCCGTATTTATTGATAAAAGAATCTTTAATATGATTAAACCAGTCGTAGTAATATTTAGCCAAATATTTTAAATGCTGAGAGTGAGCGACTTTAGGATCAGGATATCTTTCCAGGTCTTTAGAAACTTTTTCAATTCTAGAATCCAGATATTTGACAAAACCATGCTTGAGATGCTCATCATCAAGCTGTTCGGCTAATATCGGTGTAATCCCGACAGTAAGTTTAGCTTTGATGCCTTCATCATAAAGCTCTGAAATAGCATTAAGTAAAGGAACGTAAGTTTCTGCCATACATTCATAAAGGTTTTCTTCCCCGAAAGGCCACATGCCGGCTTTTCTATAGTAAGGAAGGTGGCTGTGTAACATAAATACGAATTGTCCTACTGACATCTTTGCCTCCATTATCTTCTTATTAAGCGAATTATTATATAACTATAATTCGACTTCATTATAATTATATATACCACAAACGGGTAAAAAATATAATCCTTTAGGACTAATTCTTGTGAATAATGTTACAAATTTTAATGATTATTTGTATATACATTGTATACAATCCTTAAGAATTAGAAATTCGAGTTTATTCTTTATGGCTAAATTATACTTAAAATCTTTTAATAAAAGGATTGCAAAAAAAATATATTTATAATAAAAATAAAATTACTCACATCCTCAAATGTGTCCGTCGTCATTAAACGGACGTAAGAGTAAAGAAAGGCAAAATTAAAATGGCGAATATTAAATCTTCTAAAAAAAGAGTTCTAATTGCTGAAAGAAACAGACTTAGAAATGTTGCAGTTAAATCTTCTATCAAAACAGCGGTAAAAAAAGTTCTTGAATTAAGCACTGCTGATGACAAAGATGCTTTGAATGCAGCTTTATCAAAAGTTTACCAGCTTTGTGACAAAGCTGTTTCTAAAGGTGTTTTACACAAAAATACAGCAGCTAGAAAAAAATCAAGATTAACTAAGGCTATCAATAAACTTCAGTCTAAATAGTTAATTTTTTGGTAAATTGCCTGAAGCCTCTGTTTTAAGACAGAGGCTTTTTAACTTTTATGAACATTTTTTGTAAATATATGGTAATTTTTCTTAAAATAAGTTAAAATTATAATATGTTAGAGATAGCAATTCTGTTATTCCTGATAGTCTTAATGGTTTCGTGGTTTATTTATATCTTTTGCAAAAGGGTTATATATAAGCTCAACAAGCGTGTTTTGCCGCGCAATCTTGCAATTGTGAAAAACGGACCTTATATGGCAAAATTTGAGGAACTTACTGTTGAGGAAATCCGCCAAAAGCTTATTTTACCGATGTTTATGATACTGGGTTACAATACCTATGATATGCGTGAATTCCAGAGTTTTATCGGCCGTGCTGACTTCCTTCCGGATTATGTTGTCAAAAAGTGGGATCACAGCAAGCTTGCTAAAAACGCACTTTCTGTAAAATACATCCCGTTCAAAGAAGATGCTGTTGATTATTCAAATAATACTTACGATGAAAAATACGGTGCGAAACTTTCAGTTCTGATGGATAAGCTTTACTTCAAGTCAGAATATTACGTTTTGACAAACGGATGCATATATTTGTTTTTCAATAAAAACACCAATCTAGATAGCCGGAGGTTTGAGTTTGCTTTTAATCTGAAAAGCTACTCAAAGCAGGACACTGCAAGGCTTGCATATTATACAAAGCAGTATTTATTTTTAGAACTTTCGGATGTTTACCGTGCTTAGTTAAAATTATGTAAAGATACTGGCAATATATTATTTTATAAGTATAATTATCTTATTAGAAGTATTATTTTAATAGGAAAAATTATGCAGCAGCAAATAACAAGACCTGAAAGAAAACAAATTAAAAATATAGATTTTAATTGCGATTTGGCGCAAAGTTTTGGTGTTTATAAAAACAGTTCGGAATTTGAGCTTTTGGATTATGTAAGTTCAGTAAATATTTCTTGCGGATTTCACGCCGGCGACCCGCTGACAATTAAAAATGCTCTTCTAGCCGCAAAAGAAAAAAATGTTGTAGTCGGCGCACATATCGGGTTTGATGATATTCAAGGGTTTGGCTACCGCGCAATGGATTTGGATGAAGATGAAATCGAAGCTCTTGTTTTATATCAGGTCGGCGCAATTATGTCATTTGCAAAAAGCTTTAACATGGAAATCGAGCATGTCCGTCCTCATGGTGCAATGTACAAAATGGCAGCAGAAGATTTTACTTTTGCCTGTGCAATTGCAAAAGCTGTCAAAAAATGTTCTCAATGGCTTGTATATTACGGTGCCTCAGGCGATGTTACAGAAAAGACCGGCGAATACGTGAACCTTCCTGTTGCGCAGGAAATCATGCCGGAAAAAACGTATAATGTTGACGGAACAATTGATTTTTCCGTGAAAGATAATCAAAGTGCTTTTGATTATGTGAACCGTCTGAAAACACTTTTGAACTTCTCACAGGTTCAAAACCGCGAGGGCGGAAAAACTTTTGTGAACGTTGATACAATTCACTTCTCCGGCAAAGTTCCAAATATTTTGGAGATTGCAAAAGAAGCGAAAAATCTAATTACACCGGTTCCGGTAAATTACAAAAATGTTTACGATTCGGGCTGGGTAGAATAATTTAGAGCAGGGAAATGGTGATGAAAAATTTTACAAATAATATGAGAATGCCAAAAGATGCAGCCTGGCTTATTCCGGGCTTGCAGGTCAAACGCTGGTTTGCAATGATATTTTTGGGCACATTGTTTATGACAATCGGATTTTTGATACTTTGTGATATCAAACCTGTTTTTTACACAATGCAGTTTATCAAAAAAGTTGCGATGAATGTTTCAACCGAATGGACAGCGTTTGCGATTATAATGTTCGGCGCCGGAATTTTCTTCAAAGGCTGGCAGAAGACTAACCTTTCAATGCTTGGTATGAAAGACGATACTTCAATGCTTGAAGCGCTTTACAGACGCCGTAAACTTAACCGCGGTCCAAAAATCGTTGCGGTCGGCGGCGGTACAGGTCTTTCAATGTTGCTGCGCGGAATTAAAAACATTACAAATAATATAACAGCAGTCGTAACTGTCGGCGATGACGGCGGCAGCTCAGGCAGACTTCGTGAAGATATGGGAATTTTACCGCCTGGCGATATCAGAAACTGTATTGCGGCACTTGCGGATGACGAAAACCTTATAACAAAACTTTTTCAATACCGCTTTAAATCCGGCGAAGGTCTTGAGGGGCATAGTTTTGGAAATCTTTTCCTAACGGCTCTTTGCGCAATTACCGGCGATATGGTAAGAGCCGTAAAAGAATCTTCAAACGTACTTTCAATCAGAGGCCGTGTTCTTCCGTCAACGCTTGATGATATGAAACTTGTTGCCGAAATGGAAGACGGACGCATTATTCATGGTGAATCTAACATTCCGGAAGCTCACGGCAAAATAAAAAGACTTTTTACTGACCCTTCACACTGTCATGCTCTTGAGGATGTGATTACAGCAATTAAAGATGCAGATTTGATTATTCTCGGGCCCGGAAGCCTTTATACAAGCGTTATTCCTAACCTTCTTATATCAGAAATTTCACAGGAAATTGCCAAATCCCATGCAAAAAAAATATATGTCTGCAATATTATGACGCAGCCCGGTGAAACCGATAACTATTCGGCTTCAGACCATGTAAGAGCGCTTATGCAGCATGCAAACAGTAAAAATATTATAGATGCGGTTCTTGTTAATGATTTTATCCCGTGCAACCTTGCCCAAAAATATGAAATGGCCGGTTCTTATCCTGTAAAACTGGATTTAGAAAATTTGAAAAAACTCGGCATTAAAATGTTTCCTAAAAAACTCATCGAAGACAGCCGTGAAGGTCTGGTGAGACATAGTTCAAACCGTGTTGCAAGGGCAATTTACTATTGGTTCAGAAAAGAACATAAAATAGATAAAGCAACTAAAACTTCTCATCAAGATATCAAAAAAGAATGTGCGGTATAATGGTTAAAAAAGTTACAGTCAATACTCTAAGAAAAATTAAAGAGGCCGGGGAAAAATTTTCGGTTTTGACTGCATACGATTTTTCAACCGCAAAATATATTGACGAAGCAGGAATTGATGTTGTTTTGATAGGCGACAGCCTTGCAATGACTGCATTAGGCTATGAAACAACTCATTGCGTCGGCGTTGACGAGATGAAAATTTTTACAAAAGCTGTTGCAAGAGGCGTTCAACGGGCACTTGTTGTAACGGATATGCCTTTTTTAAGCTATCATGTCGATATTTCTTCGGCAATTAAAAACTGCGGCGAAATGATAAAACTCGGCGCACATGCTGTGAAAATTGAAGGTTACAGCGAATATACGGTTAATTTGGTTAAAAGGCTTACGGAAACCGGAATTCCGGTTATGGCGCATCTGGGTTTCACTCCGCAATTTTTGAATACATTGGGCGGCTATAAAATTCAAGGGAAAACAAGAGAAGCCACAGATGAAATTTTGCGTCAGGCACAAGCTCTGCAGCAAGCCGGTGCGTTTTCGCTCGTGTTGGAAATGGTGCCGCAAGACTCTGCAAAATATATAACAGAGAAACTTGAAATTCCGACTATCTCCTGCGGTGCCGGAAAGTATTGCGATGCACAGGTTCTTGTATGCGATGATGTGTTTGGAAAATATTCGGAATTCACGCCAAAATTTGCAAGAAAATACGGTGATATGAGAGCTTTTATTCTGGATTGTGCAAAACGATTTGACGAGGATGTGAAAAACGGAAGTTTTCCTTCCGAAAGTGAAGTTTTTTAATAAAGAAGGGCTAATTTATTATGATTAATAATGACTTGTTCATCACGATAGTTGTAATGTTTGTTTTATCAATATTAAGTTTATTTGTACTTGCCGGAGTTGCCATCTGGTCGGGAGTAGAATTCTATAAGTACAAAACTTTTAAATTTCTGCCGGTTAAGCTCTCGCTTATTTTAATCCCGCTTCTGGTAATATATTTTGGGATTCCGTTTTGGTTTTTGGGAGCGGCATATAATAATTATAACAGTGAAAAGGCTGAAAGTTTTTATGATTTGGCGATTAAGACTGCTCTCATGCCTTCAGTAAAAGCGTTAATGTATAACGAAAAGGGTGCTTACTATGTACTTTATTTTAAAGGAAGCGAGGCCATAGCAGCATATGAAAAATCTTATGAAATAAAAAAAGATGATGCTCCGCTTCACCATTTATGCATGCTTTATACTATCAAAGGCGATTATGACAAGGCGGTTGGAACATGTGTCCAAACTTCGCACAATCAGATGGCCGCAATAAACAGCATATTGAACAAAAATTACACTTTGGCGCTGAATGTTATTAATGTTGAATTTAAGAATGAGCAGCCAACATGCTGGGATTATGCGGTGAGAGGGTACATTTACAGGGCGCTTGGCCGAAAAGACAGGTTTGAGTCTGATTTTGATACAGCATTTAACCTTTGTCCTAAGAATGACAAGTTGAGGGAACTTTATGAAAACAGCAGTTATTATGAGGAATACTACACAGATTTAAGAAAAAAATTCCATTTTTAAATCTTGTGATATAATTTCAATAAAAGAGGTGAGAGGAATGCTGCTTCATACAATAGCGGAAGTAAGAGAGAAAGTAAAACAGTGGAAAAAAGAAGGCTTAACAGTAGGTCTTGTTCCAACAATGGGAGCACTTCATAAAGGTCATTTAAGCCTTATCCGAAAAAGCGTTGAAAAATGTGATAAAACAGTTGTTTCTGTTTTTGTAAACCCTATTCAATTTTGTCCCGGGGAGGACTTTGAGAAATATCCGAGAACTTTGGAGGCTGATACAAAACTTGCTGAAGAAGCCGGCGTTGATATTGTTTTTGCCCCGTCTGCCGAAGAAATGTACGGTCAGGGGCATATAATGTCAAATGATTTTTTGACTTATGTAATCCCGCCCTTCTTTTACGTAAACAAACTCTGCGGAAAATCCAGAACAGGCCATTTTGACGGTGTATGTACTGTTGTTAACAAATTATTTAACATAGTTCAGCCGGATTTTGCATTTTTCGGAGAAAAAGACCGTCAGCAGTTAATAATTATTAAGAAAATGGTGAAGGATTTGAGTATTCCTGTAGAGATTATTCCATGCCCCATTATTCGTGAAGATGACGGTCTGGCAATGAGTTCAAGGAATAAATATCTCAATCCGCAAGAGAGAAAAGAAGCTCTTGTTCTTAAAGATATTTTATTTAACATAAAATCATGCTATAATTCTGGTATTAAAGATACAGAGGCTCTTTCAGAAACCGCATATAAGTTTTTGACAGATGCTCACAATCTTGAATATCTCGAGTTCCGCGACAAAAACGATTTGGAATTAAAGAAAACCGTTGACAAAGATACAATAGTTTTTATAGCTGTAAAAATTGGCAATGTCCGGTTAATTGACAATATTTCATTGGAAGGTTAATGAAAATAAGAGGAAAGTATGCTTGCATTATTTAATTTTTTTAAAAAGTTTTTAAGACTATTCGTTGATTTTGCAATGGTAATTCAAATTGTTGTAGCAATAGTCCTTTTTACATTTATAATGTACTGGTTCTTTGATTTGATAAATTTCCAAATTCTTGCATTTCTGACTCCTGTAGCAAATAATATTACTGTATTTATGCATTCATACTTTGAAGAATCGTTGAACAAAGGTGTAAACGAAACTGACGGTTCATTATTCCTTTTTGTAATGTTCCTTTTTGTTGTTATCGGTGCGCTTTCTCAATTGAAAATTTATACTGTGTCTGCCGAAAACCGTGTGAGCAGGAAAATTGACAAAATAAAATCAAAAAATGAAGATGAATTTAATGCTCAACTGAGAGCAGAAGCCGATCAGGCAATTTTAGCTTACCGAAATGTTGTTTTAATTGTAAAACTTACAGCTTACAAACGTACCATCGACGATATGAGAACCGACGAAGAAAAAGAGAAAGAACATAAAGAAATGGTTGACCGGCTTGTTTGTGAATTTTACAGCAGAGTAAAAGAAGCTCCGTGCTGTAAATTTGCCAAAAGCGGCGACCAGCTTGTTGTAACCTTGAAGGGATTTACTCATGTAAATAAACTTCTTTATTACACAGAAAAAGCTCTTGAAGATTTGCGTGCCGAAATGCGTAAAGAAAACTGGATTATGAAATTTTACGCGGCAATTGACGCTTTTGATGATAAAGTTTTACTAAAAGATGTGTATTATGACTTGCAAATCCTTTTGAAATTAAATCTGTATAATGAAATAATCTGCTACGGTAATTTCTGTAACCGTTATTATATGGAGCCGAAAAATATGTTTGAAGCATATTTGAAAGGTGTTTACGATACCACAGAACCTGAAAACGTCTGGACTTTAGTTAAAAAATATTAAGTTCATGCTTGATTTTTAAAATTATTTAATATAAACTTGGATTATAAACCGCAGACAATTAGCAGCCATCAGGCTTTAAATGTTTGTTAAAACAGCTAATCGAGGTTACACTGGCGAATTATTTATATTTCAAAAATGTGTGATTTTGCGGTTTGGATGCGCAAAATCTTTTTTGTATGAAAAAGTTTTGAGCCTCAAATATCAGGTCGATACAAAACAAGGAGCTAAAAATGGCAACAAAACAATTTAAATCTGAAAAAATAGATGCTCTGAAATCAAAATTGGAAAAAGCTAAAGTTGCAGTTGTAACCGAATACAAAGGCTACTCTGTAGAAGAAATCACAAAATTAAGACGCGCACTTCAAAAAGAAGGCGGCGACTACATGGTTACCAAAAATACTTTGGCTAAAATCGCTGTAAAAGGCACTGATTTTGAAATTCTTAACGATACATTAAAAGGACCTGTTGCCTTGGCTTTCGGCTACGAAGACCAGGTAAGTCCTGCCAAAATTGTTGCAAAATTCATCAAAGAAAGCAAAAAAGGTGTAATTTTAGGTGCAGCACTTGATGGCAATTTGTTATCAGCAAAAGAAACAGAAGCACTTGCAAAACTTCCTTCAAAAGAAGAACTTATCGCCAAAATGCTTGGTTCTATCAATTCACCGGCATCAGGCATTGCACTTTCTGTCAACGCAGTTATGGCATCTCTTACAAGAGCGATTGCAGCTGTCAGAGATCAGAAAGCAGCTTAGTGGATTTGGACAAATGTGCAGCGTATGCTGAACAAAGCTTAAATCTAAACCAACAACAAAAAGTACACAATTAAATTACAAGGAGAAAAATAATGTCTAACGTAGAATCAATTTTAGAATCAATTGAAAAATTAACTTTATTAGAAGCAGCAGAACTCGTAAAAGCTATGGAAGAAAAATTCGGCGTATCAGCAGCAGCTCCGGTTGCAGTAGCAGCAGCTCCTGGCGAAGCAGCTGGTGAAGCTGAAGCTTCTGAAGTTTCAGTTATCCTTGCAGCAGCAGGCGCTAACAAAATCGCTGTATTGAAAGAAGTTCGTGCAATTACTGGCTTGGGCTTGAAAGAAGCTAAAGACTTGGTTGACGGTGCTCCGAAACCTGTTAAAGAAGGCATCAAAAAAGAAGATGCTGAAGCTATCAAAAAACAGCTTGAAGCAGCTGGTGCAACTGTTGAAATCAAGTAGTTTGATTTTAAAGCATATACAAAAAATCCCCGCAATACGCGGGGATTTTTATTTAAGGTAAGAAAAATTCATAAAACAAAATTAAATAACTCTTTAATCTCCATATTAAAAGCCTTAGAAATATTCTCAAGGTTTTTAACCGTAATATTGCTTTCGCCTCTTTCAACCATACCTATAAAATTTCTGTTTAGTTCTGCAAGTTCAGCAAGTTTTTCCTGAGACATTTTTCTTTTCATTCTTTCAATACGGATTTTTTGTCCGAGTTTTTCAGTTAAATCATTATGAGATGCTTTTTTCATACTTTATATTGTAAACACCTATATATTGACTTGCTACCCAATATTATGGTAATATATAAAATATATTAGGCAATTAGCTCAATATCTATTAATTATGAATTAAAAATTGTGATTTTTAAATTTAAAAACGCTATTTATAAAAGTATTTCCTTATCATAGCTGAGGAAATAATTGCGATAAGGTCATAGCTATCGCAAGTCTCTAGAGGTGAATGCTCCTTTTTTAAAAAAAATAAAAAAGTCACCTCTTTTTCTTATCTGTTGTCTACGCAATGATTTTATGTTACAAACCAATGCTTGACAGCCCCCCCCCCCCGCTGTGTTATTATTGTCCTGAAAAGGTTTTAGAGGTAATTAAATAAGAAAGGAGCTTTTTATGAAAGTTGAGAATTTTGTAATTGCTGTTGGAGCTTGTCTGTATATTTCTTCTACATTAGCTGTTCATGCTGCGACAACTTATGATTGTGTTTGGAGTTCAAAGTCAAAAAACAATACATATTTGGTGGAGTATACACCTGGGAAGTCGGCTGAAACGTCTTGTTCCTGGAAAGAATCATTTCCTGAAGCTACATACAATGACTGTATTTATCAATATAAAACTGCTCAAAAGCTCTATGAAGCTGGAAAATGTAAAGAGTCAGGGGGAAGAGTTGAAGTTAACATGTCAAAAGTAGAAATTCTGGAATAATTACCGGCAAATTTTATTATATTCGCAAAACTTGCAGTGCTGCCTGTTTTCTTTGTCTTCAAAATCTTTTGTGGCAAGAATTTGGCGGCACTTTTGTTTTAAGGTTTTTTCGTAAATTTCTTTCAACTGCGGCGTAAATTCAATGACTTTGTTTTCGTTGTTTTTCAAATCAATGTAAACGAACTCAAGTGACTTTCTCTCCGGTAAAATTAAATCCGCGCAAAGCAAATATATCATTGTTTGAAAATCATTTTCTGGATTTTTGGGGATTGCGCCGGTTTTGTAATCCAAAATCCAATAAGATTTGCTGCCTGCGTTGTCCGCAACATCATGAACAATAGCATCAAGCCGCCCGAAAATCCATATATCTTCAAGCCGTGCCGTTATCGGATATTCCGAATGCAGGCATTTTTTTGAAAAATATTCGTTATGTTTTAACCTTTCCCAAATAATTTTCTCTTCGTCTGTGAGAGCGGTCTCAAGCTTTGAAATATCTGCGCCGCGATGGTAATAATTTGCGAGCGCGTGAATTTTTTTACCTTTTTCAAAAAACGCCGGATTTTGAGGAACCGTGATTTTCTCGTTGAATTTCAAATTGTATTTGACAGGACAGCTTTCAAATGTTTTTAACATATTTGGCGAAAAATTTTTCATAAAACACCTGCCTTTTCTTCAATTACATCAAAAACAAGCGATGGCTGCTGGTCAACGAGTTTTTCAAAGGATTTTGCTTTGCGGCTGACTGTGATGTGAAGATTTTTCTTAGCGCGGGTAATTGCAACATAAAGCAGTCTCAAATTTTCAGCCAGAAGTTCCTCTTTAAGCTGAATTTCTGATTTTGCCCTGTAATTCGGGTTAAGCTGGCGAATATTTTCCATAAAATCAGAGGATTTCAATTTTATCTGATCAAAATCAAGCGTCAGATTTTTTTCAGCCATTTCCGGCAAAAATACAAGGTCAAATTCGTCGCCTTTTGACTTGTGGAGTGTCATAATCTGAACTTTGCCCTCCAAAAATTCCTTGTCGCTTTCGTCTTCTTCCGAGAAGAATTTAAAACCGCTCAAAGAAGTTTTTTTCGAAAGTTCCGCAAGCCGTGTCATTATGTATTCGAAATTCGAATTTGCAAGGCTAATCCGCTTGATTAACGTGGAAATCAGATAAACATTTGATTTTTCGATTTCGTTTGAAAAATAATGCAGGCCGATTTTGATTGCAAGCTCGTCAGCCGCAAGCTGCGGGAATGAAAGCCAGTATGTCAAATCCCAGTAAAACTGCTCAAGATGAATATTGTTGATATTATCGCAATTCAGCGAAATAAACGGATTTTCATATTTTCTGATTTCCGTGCCGAGGCGCTGTTTGTAAAAGCCGCTTTCAGCAAGAATTTCGTAATTGTCAGCAATCACGTTGTTGTCAAACGGGTTCAAAATCATTGAAAGCACAGCAAAAATCACGCGGAAAATAGTTTTTTGCTCCAGACATTCGCTTCGGGTAATGGTTTTCAGTCCGCTGTTGTTGATGAAATCCATCCATTGAACAACCTGAAAATTGTTTCGGAGAAGAATTCCGACTGTGGCTTTTGGGTCTTTTTTGAGCGTGTTTTTTATGACTGATAAAATGTAGTTTTTCTCTTCAAGCGTGCTGTCGAAAATCTTTGGCGTAACCGCGTTTTCACTTACAGGATTGCGGCCTTCTACCGGCTGCATAAAAATCTTGAAAAACGCATTTTTCATTTCTTCATGCGTGTCTGCGAATTTTACAAGGTCGTTTGCGAGTGTCCAAACATCTTTTGTACAGCGCTGAGAGCAGTTCATGCTGACATTGTTCGAAGTCCGGATGAATTTTCGAAAACCTTCAACGTCGGCGTTTGAAAAAGTTGTTGTAATTGCCTGGTTTATATCGCCGCAGCGGATTAAGTTTTTGTATTTTGCGCTCAAAAGATTAATAAGTTTCTGTTGGATTGCCGATGAATCCTGCGCTTCATCTTCGATTACAAAGTGGCAGATTTCCTGATAATGCGCCAGAATGTCCGGATTTTCCTCCAGAAGCCTTACTGATGAAATCAACATGTCGTCATAATCAATCAGGTTTGATGATTTGAGCGCGGTTTGATAATCCTCGAAAAATTGTAGAAATTTAACTACTTTTTTGTCTGCCGGCTGTTGTATTTTCGTAGAATTTTGCAAAGCTCCCCCGCCGATTTTGAAAACAGATACTGCGCGGTCAAATTCATCTGTTTCAGTCTTTTTAAGTTTCATTTTTGACGCGATTTCTTTTACAATCCGCGTGCGCTGCGAGTCATCGCAAATTTCAAAATCCGACGACAAGCCTAGCCGTTCAAAGTTACCGTTTTCTTTCAAAATTCTCAGCGCAAGTCCGTGAATTGTACTGATATTAGGTAATTGCGCCGAATCTTCTCTTACGGACTTAATCCTTTCGCGGAAGTTGCGGGCGGCTGATTCCATGTATGTCAAAACAAAAATATTTTCAGGCTGCGCGCCGTTCTCAAGAAGTTTCAAAATCAGCGCAAGCAAAATTGTGGTTTTTCCGGCACCCGGAACCGCTGAAATTGCCATCTGGCCGGATTTGTAATCCAAAACCGGCTGCTGGTCGGGGCGCGGTGTTATTTTGAATTTTTTCTTTGTTTCGTCAACAGCCTGAACCTCCGGCGCTGCAACCGTTAAGAATTTTTCTATTCCGCCGAAGTTTTCAATCCCGTTTCCGTCAAAAAGGCTTGAATATGCAAAAACTTTTTCGCCCGCACAAAGTGTTAATTTTCTTAAAATACGCGCGGTTTTTTCTTTGCCGAGTTCAATGTTGTCATCAATCGTGAATTCGTCTTTTGACCAGCCGCGCTGGAAAACCCATGCGTTATAAAGCGGGCCGGTGTCGCTTTTAATCCATTCGTCGCTTGAAACATCAAGCCATATTTGATATTTTGTGCGGATTTGATTATCAATAATTTTTTGCGGCGTGCCGATTGCCAAATCCCGCTCTTTTATCTCCAAAATCGAATATGGATTTTCGGAAATTATCGAATTCTCAATCTGTGTTATGATTTCGGTTTTGCGGTTTTCAAAATCTTTTTTGAAAATGTTCTCAAACTCCTGAAGCTGCTTGATAAAGAAATTAAACTTGTTTAAAACACTGCCATCAAAGCTTTTCAGCTCCACAAGGTCGTTGTAAATTTCAAGCGCCTGAAGAGAAAGCTTTTTTTCTGTATTTCCATGTTCATTCACAAGTTTTAGAAACTTTTGATACTTTTGCGTGTAATCTTCATGCGGAAATTCAAATTCAATCAACTCTTTTGAGCGGTCAAATTCAGCAAGGATTTCGCGGCAGTATTTCACCGGAATTTCAAGGAAATTCGACAAAATAATTCTCAAATCAAACGATGTAAGTTTTTCGCGCATGCCGCAATTAAGTTTGATAATCGTCAAAACCGACAAAACAAGCGGGTTTTGAATAAGTTTTTCACTTCCTGATAAAAACAAAAGATTCGTATGATTTTTAATGCTTTGTTTAAGTGAAAATTTCAGCATATCGTCAATAACCGGCGTCACAATCGAAATTTCATGCGGCTTGACTTTTGCTTTTAATAAAGCGTTGATTTGATTAACTGCTAAATCTATCATTTTTGCGCGTTTTGAGGGAGATTGAAGTGAAAAGTTTTCTAAAATTTCACTTTTTTCTTCTGTTACATTTTTGAAAAGATTTTCCGCGTCAAATTTAAGTTTTGAACTTGAATCGAGCGAAATGACAGGTTCGTTAAAAAGTTTTTCAAACTCCCAGACCGCAGTTCTGTCGGCGCTCAAATATCCTGTTCTGCTTGCACCTTTTTTATCAAACGCAATAGCTGCTTCCTTCAGCTGAGGCGTCAAATATTTGATAAAATCAAAACAAGCCGGCGTAATTTCATCGCCGTCATCCAAAATCAGATATTTTATGTTTTTGAAATATTCCGTATTTTTGTAAATGTAATTGAAAACAAGCCCCTGTCGCAAGTAGTCAAAATCCCTCAACGCGAGCGTTTTGGCAAGAAGTTTTTTGAGCGCGATTTTTGCATCATCTGCAAAACTTTCGCCCAAAACCCGTGAGCGCCATTCCACATCCTCATCAGAAAGATTGTTTTGTACAATCAGCGAATAACGTCTGAAAAGCTGGTGAAGAAGCGACTTTTTTGAGTTGTAACCCTTAAACTGAACTTCTTTAATAATATCTTTCAGAATAAATTGCGAAACTTCAAGCCCCGCAAGGTTTGGTAAAATTTCTGCGCCCGGATAAGGGTTGATGTTCTCCAAAACAGCCCAGTTGTCGATTATCGTGTTGTAAACAATCGAGAAAAACGAATGCACTTCAAGTTTTTCAACCGCCGGAATTTCAAGAAGATTAAGTGTATTTTCTACAAACTTATTTTTTGCCTGAGAATTTTGCACAAGCACCAATATCAATGATGCCGGAATTCCGGCGTTCAAAAGTTTTGCATATTTTTCGACAAGCATGTCGGTTTTTTTTGAAGATAAGCTTCCTTCTAAAAGCACCTGAATCAATCCTCTTTTTACAGTATTTTATCATAAAAAAAGTGTCGTTTTTACATTCAAATTAATATTATTAAACTATTGCAATTTTGAAAAAAATGTTCTAGTATTATACTGTAGGTAAAGAATTACAAAAAATCTCAAGAAAGTGGAGGATGAAATGCAAGAATTACAAGATCAAATCGGTCAGTCAGCAGGACAAATTTACAACTACTTATCATCAAACAACGGCAAATCTACATTTGCTAAAATGAAAAAAGAGTTAGATCTTAAAGGTAATTTCGCAGATTTAGGCCTTGGCTGGTTAGCTAGAGAAGACAAAGTTGCTATCTCTAAAAAAGGCGCTTCTGTAAGCATAACTTTGAAATAAGTTATAAAACTAATTTAAAAAAACACCGTTTATACGGTGTTTTTTTATGCAAAAAAAAACTTCTTTTTAAGAAGTTTGGTTAATTTAAAGTGTGTAGTAGGTAGTGTAAATTATAATATTTAAAATTTATTTAATTCTTATATATTAATAAAGTATTTTTTAT
>URXT01000023.1 GCA_900551915.1 uncultured bacterium | reverse complement strand
CAGTTTTTTGAACTGTTTCTACCCAAGCGCTGATAACTTCAGCAGCTTCTTTTTGTGTAACATTAGCTTTTTTTGCAACTTCTTGTACTAACTCTTCTTTGTTCATAATAAAAACTCCTTTATTTTATGTACATGCTTTATTATAGCCAAAACTCAAATATATGCAAGTATTTTAAGGAATTTTTACATTAAAAAGTTGATTTTGCCTATTAAAATATTTTTCTGATACAATATTATAGGAAGCTGAATAGTGGAGATAAGTTAGGGTATATTGATGTTCCCCGAATGAGGTTAGAGAATGAAAGAACGCTTGGTTTTACTTGCAATAGTTGCCGGAATGGCAGTATTTATATACATTTTCCAGAGTTATTTTAATACGCTCTGGGGATTGGCGTTTTTGTGCACGGCGATGTCAATTTATGTTGTATTTATGAACCTGGCTTACAAATTAAAAAAACGCCAGCTGCAAAAACACCCTAAAATTATCAATGAAAATTATAAACCTTTTGTAACAATTATGGTTCCATGCCACAACGAAGAATCTGTTATTGAACATACTGTTGCAAACATTTTAAATATTGATTATCCAAACTTTGAGATTATTTTAATAGATGACAGAAGCTCGGATAACACAGCAAATGTAATTAAGGAACTTGAAAAGCGATATGAAAATATAACTGCGCTAATTAGAGACAAAGACGCGTTTCCAGGCAAATCCGCTGTTCTTAATGACGCAATGAAGATTGCCAAAGGAGAGGCGATACTGGTTTTTGATGCAGATGCCACAGTTGAGACGGACTTTTTGAAAAAGCTCATTCCTGAACTTGAGCCGAAAGATGTCGGAGCCGTTCAGGCAAGAAAAGTAATAAGAAATAAAAACTACAATCTCTTAACTCGCTGCCAGAATAATGAATATACAATGGACACTCATTTTCAGGTTGGTCGTGATTCAGTTAAGGGCGCTGTTGAACTTCGCGGAAACGGTGAACTTATAAAACGCGAAGCAATTGAAGATATCGGCGGATGGAACAATTATACAATTACAGACGACTTGGATATGTCAACACGGCTTCATATAAAAGGTTGGAACATAAGATTTTGTCCGAATGCAATAGTTTATGAAGAAGGAATTATTTATCTTTGGCCGTTGTACAGGCAGCGAAGACGCTGGATTGAAGGTACTATCAGAAGATATCTTGAATATTTTGAGGATGTATTATTCTCAAGAAAAATGTCTTTACGCGCAAGCCTTGATATGACAGCTTATGTGTCAGAATTTATTATGCCTGGCTGGTTCATCATGGAGCTTTTGATAAGAGTTTTTAAAGTTCTTGCAAAAGATGCACCGACACAAAGTTTATATTCTTCAATTGTTATTGGCGGCTTAATCGGGCTTGGATTTTTCTTAGCCGCAAGATATGCGCTCAGACGTTATGATAATATGCCACGGCTTGATGCAATGTTTGAAGCTTTGCAAACCTCGATATATCTTTTGATAATCTGGTTTCCGCTTGTACTTTTTATCGCCTTCAAAATTCTTTTCTGCAAAAAAGATATGAACTGGGGTAAAACAGCACACGGACTTGTTCTGGAGGAACAGGAGAATATTAATGAAGAAAACAAAAATTTACTAAAAATATAAACTGCTCACCCCATGCAGTAAAAAATTAAAGGAGAAAAAATGACACAGACTATTACCGATGTAAAAAGCAAAATAAGAGATGTAGTGGATTTTCCAAAACCGGGTATAATTTTCCGTGACATAACAACCGCGCTTAAAGAACCGGAAACTTTAAAGGTTATGATAGATTACCTTTGCGATGAATTCAAAGATATTAAAATTGATTATATTGCAGGGATTGAGTCACGCGGATTTATTTTCGGAATGCCAATGGCTTATAAAATGAATGCCGGCTTTGTGCCTATCAGAAAGCCTAAAAAACTTCCAGCTGAAACATATTCACAGGAATATGACCTTGAATACGGCACTGATAAAATTGAAATTCACAAAGACGCGCTGCCTGAAGGAGCAAATGTTTTAATTGTGGATGATTTGCTTGCAACAGGCGGAACAGCGGAAGCGGCCTGCAAACTCGTTAAGAAAACAGGGGCAAATCTTGTCGGAATAGCGTTTTTAATTGAACTTGAAGACTTAAAAGGCAGAGAAAAACTTGTTGATGCACCAAAAATCGTATCAATGCTTAAATATTAATGTTCAAAAGATAAAATAACAAGAAGAAACGTGTGGCTAAAAAGTCAAACCCGATTACGTCATTGCGAGGACGAACGTCAGTGAGGACGCGGCAATCTTGAACGCATATTGTTTAAAACAAGACTTTTAGTCACACGTTTTTATATTTTATAAGTTATTCTGCAGTTTGCTGAGCCGGTTTTTCGCCGAAGATACGTTTGGCAAGTTCAAGGATTTTGTTGAAGTCATAACGGTTGTCGTTAGAGAACATAGCTTCCCACTCATCGTTCTCCGGATTAGTATCGATATTAAACGCACTTTCAGTATATAGAATATCATACTTTTTGCCATCACTGTCTTTATCTATCCAGACACCGGTTATTTCGCCCTGTTCATTACGTTCAATAGCAATACTGCGGCCATTTGGCAGTTGAACAAATTCATCACCATCACTATCTTTTTTGACTTCAAGTTTCGGGTCTGCATTGGCTGCTTCGGCTAAGGTATGGTTGGCAGCTTCGATAATCGGTTTAGCAGCTTCAAGATATTCCTGTTTTTCTTTGACTTCTTTGTAATTGTTATGAGCTTGCTTGCTGATTTCTTGTTCTTTTTCTAATATAGCCAAAGATGCTTTCTTTATCCATTCTTTCATACCATCGAGATTTGCTTTTTCTGAAAGCGTTTTGCCATCTCCAAATGGATCCGCAAGCCCAAGTTCTTTTAAACGAGCCTTTAACGGAGTGTACAAACTTTTATAGATATCTGCAGTATTCATACCCATAACATCATCAATTTTATCCGCGATTTCAGGATATTTCGCAATTACATGTGCTGCATTTTCAGGAGTTATTTTTGAAAGAAGTTCTCTTGCTTTGCTATTGCTTGTCCATGTTGCTTCAAGTTCTTTTTTGATATCTGCTGCAACTGCCGGAGCCTCTTCCATAGCTTTGCTAATAGCCTCGGCTTTAGCTTTTAAGTCTTTATCAATTTCCTTTTTAGGCGTCAAATCAACCTCAATTGCTACAGCATCTTCTTGGATTTTTGCCTCGCGTTGTTCCGGTGTAAGTTTTTCACCTTCTACAGGCGGCGTGTCCTCTGCCGGAGTGATATCTACTACAGGCGTAGAATCTTTTGGCGGCGCAGTTGGTTTTTGAGCTCCAGATTTACCAATACTTGTACCATGACCTTCCATATCGCTCATTTGAACAAGCATTGGAACACCGTTGATTGTTCTTAGTTCATAAGAATTGCCTTTGGAATAAACGCCTTTGCCAGAGGTACATTTATACATAACTTTGTCTTCAACGCTTTCATCGAGTTCAAAAGTGTAAGTAACGCCGTTATCTTTATCTGTAATTGTGAATTTCTTTGGATTTTCTCCGTTTTTGGCTTCGACTTCGACTTTTATATCACCATGAATAGGCCGTGTGGGAAGTTTACCGTTTGCATCAGGCTCATCAATTACTTCAAAATATTTCCCGTTTAAATCAGCCCAGTTTGCAGTTGAAGCTGGTTTGTTTTCACCTTTATATCTGTCAGGTGAACCCGGTGCCGGAGGGGTATTTTGTTCGGTTTCCGGAGTTTCTTCGGGCGGCTGTTCTTCTGTAGAAGTTTGAGGTTCCTCAGCGTCAACAGTTTCAGTCACAGGTTCCTGTGACTCAGCAGTTGTTACAACTGCTGTTTCTGCATTGCTGGCGGGCGACGGAGTGGCAAGCCATTCCTGAGAAAGCCTTTCAATATCTTCCGCGGTCATATCATCGGTTGAAAAACGCCCAAAAGTAAACTCTGTCGGAGTTTTTTGTTCTGAATTATCAACATTATTTAGTCTTTGCCACTCTGCTTTTAATAGTGCTGTTGTATCAGCTTTTTGAAGTTTTAAATCTTCTTTTTTCTTTTTCACATACAGCGAATCACTACCTGTTTTGTTCACATTGAAGTTGTCGCCAATACCCATAAGACGTTTCTCCTTTTAAATTTTTCTCATACACATCATATTCCCGCTAACGGCATAAATATATAAGAACTTGAACACTAGTTTTATAAAAAATTTCGCAAATCAGGAAAACACCTACAAATATTGGATAGTACCCCCCGTTACATTTCGTTACAATTATTGGAGGAGGAATTATTGATTTGAAACTACTTAGATTTTTTGTAAAGTTTGTAAGCTTTTCCAAGCGTTAGGATTGCAGAAGTTTTGACAATTGTATTTTTGTCGTTTGTCATTTGGATTAAAGGATTAAAAAGTTTTTCAGGGTTTACGCTCTCACTGTCGATAAGCCTTTGGATTGCTATTATGGCAGAATTTCGTCTGACCCAATTTTCATCCTTCATTGCCGTAAGAAGTTTTTGCACAGAGACCGCACCAAAGTTTACAATTGCATTTATAGCGTTTGTTCTGACTGCTTCGTTTTCCTCACCCATTTTTTCTATGAAGATTTCCAAAAGTTTTATATCATGAAGTTCACCAAGTGCAGTTAAAGCCGCCGCAACAACAGAAGAATTTATGTCTTTGGTTTGGTTTATCAGCGCATCATAAACAAGTTCGTCGTAAGTTTTATCAGTCTCAACCGGCTTTTCTTTGCTTACAATCTGTTTTGTGCCGTCCGGCAAAATATACTTAAAGCCGGACAATTCAATTGCTCTAACAGCGCCTTCCAAAGTTTCAAACTCAAGATAATCGTCTCCAAGCGGATGAGGAATTTTTTGTTTTGTTGCGCCTTTTGAATTTTTGAGATTAAGCGCTGGCACGAGGAAAACCTCGTTACCGTTTTCTTGATTAACTTCTTTTTTAATTGATACGTATTGCATAAGTTTTTTATGCCCTATTTTACATAGATATCTTCTTTGGAAACCGGAACTGCATCGGGTTTGTAATGTTTCAAATATTCAACCGCGTCATCAACGGTCTTTGCAACATAGTAGATTTCACGGTTCTGACCGCGCCCGAAGTTTTGCAGTATGATTTCATCAAAAAATTCAATCAACTTATCATAAAAACCATTTATATTAAGAATAACTACCGGCTTTGCATTGTATCCAAGCTGTTTTTGAACAATCATTTCCGAAAGCTCTTCCAGCGTCCCAAATCCGCCGGGAAGAGCCACAACGGCATCTGAAATTTCATCCATTTTGGCTTTTCGTGTTCTCATGCAGGGTGTTACTGAAAGTTCAACGCCGTCGTCTGTTGAAACACCCATATTATAAAGTCTTTCAGGCATAACTCCGTAAATTTTTGCACCGGAATTTTTAGCAGCACCCGCGCAAGCCCACATTAACCCGAGCGAGCTTCCGCCGTAAACAAGGTTAAAACCTGCATCTGCCAGAAGTTTACCCAGTTTGCCAGCCTCTTCAAAATATACTTTATCAACTTTTCCGCTTGAACTTGCAAATACGCATACGTTCTTAATCATTAAAGCCTCCGCCGATTTTATAATAGTATGAGCAGCCAACTCCGGTTCCAAAGGCTGAACAGTCTGTTTTTAATTCCTCCATAGGCAGCTCTGCTCCAAACGGCTCAATTTTTCCCTCATAAATATTCACACCGTAAATATCACGCCCCCAAGTGTTTGGCGGCAATATTCCGTTTATGTCAAACATCATGATGAACATTGGTTCTTGCGCATTGGTCTTTTTCAAATCTTTTATACCGACAATCATTCCGTTTTCACTAAAATATGTGTCGTCAAAATAATATCTGCTCGAACGAGGCACTTTTGTATTGTTCATGAATTTTGTACTGTATCGTTTTGGCAGCTTTTCTTTATGAATTCTAAAATACGGCTGAATAACCCTTATGAGGATTTGTTCGCGGGTTTCTGCGTCCGGCGCGTTCTTAAGATTTTTTAAAATCTCCTCGCTTTCATGTGCGTTAATTACGCTGAACATATACTCCAATCTTGAATATTTGTCACACCAGCGCGAAATAAAATTCGCCTGTGCATTTGAACTAAAGTCAAACGGAAGTATCAATATAATTATTGCAGCAATTATAATTATGGTTACCGTATATTCAAGTTTAAGAAGTTTTTTTCCTGCCATGCGAAACCCTTTAGATTAAGCCATATCTATAAGTTTTTTCTCTTTAATAAGTTTTTCATAGACCCATTCAGGTACAAAATTTTTGCCCAGAATAATTTGTCCATTAATTAGGTTTGGAGCGTGGAAGTCAGACCCGCCTGTTACGATTAAGCCCAAATCTTCTGCCATTGATGAAAAATATTCAACACAAGCCGGCGAATGCTTTCTATGATAAGCTTCTATTCCGCGAAGTCCGTAATTCATAAGTTCTTTAATCAAACTTTCCGCAATGTCAAGGTCATGCGGGTGAGCAATTACTGGAATTCCGCCGGCATCATAGATTATCTCAACTGCATCCTGAGGTGAGACTGTTTTACGCGGAACGTAAACCGGGCTGTTATCATGAATATATTTAGAATAAGCTTCTATAACACTTGTTGTCCCGCCGGCATTTGTTATGGCTTTTGCGATATGCGGACGTCCGATACTGCCGCCTTCTGCAACCTGTTTTACGATATCTTCATATTTTATCTTTATGCCTTCTTTTTTCGCGAGAAGTGAAATTATTTCATGGGTCTGTTTTACACGAGCTTCCTGCTGAATTTTCAATAATTTTTGGAAATCGCTGTTTTCAGGGTTGAAAAAGTAGCCCAAAATATGAACTTCGTAATTTTTGTATAAAGTATTAATTTCTACACCTTGAATAATTTCAAGTTTGTCTTCTTTGTTGATTTTTTTTAAATGTTCTTTTGCTACGTTGTACGAAAGCACATTATCGTGGTCAGTGAGTGCTATCACATCAAGTCCGACATCAAGCGCCGTGTCAACGATTTTTTCAGGGCTGAAAACGCCGTCTGAATAGTATGTATGAATATGCAAATCGCTTTTCATTGACTTTCATCCTCTTCTATTTTCTCTCTACTACAAAAAATTCTTCTTATTGCAAGAGCACGACCGGTTGAAGGAGAAATCTCGACCTCAACTGCATTAATCTGGCATTCGCCGCCCTCTGCAACATCATAGCGTTCAGGGATTCCTGTTAAAAAGCGGCTGAGCGAGGTTTTATATTCCATTCCTATAACGCTGTCAATCGTGCCGCAAAAACCGGCATCTGTTATGTATCCCATTCCGTTTAAAATCTTTTCATCTGCTGTCTGAACATGAGTATGCGTTCCAAACACGGCACTTGCCCCAAGTTCCGAGCAGAATTTTGCAAAACATATTTTTTCAGCTGTGGCTTCTGCATGAAAATCAATGATAATTATCGGCGTAATCTTTTTAAGGCGTGCAATTTCACTTTCAACCAGTCTGAAAGGGTCGTCGACTAGTGTCGTAAAAACCCTTCCCAGAAGATTGATGACGCCGATTTTGTATTCACCGCAGTCAAAAATCCGGCTTCCCAAACCCTTTGCTCCTTCAGGGTAATTCATTGGTCTGACAAGTTTGTCAGCCTGTTCGATGTAGTTAAAAATATCTTTTTTATCCCAAATATGGTTTCCGGACGTCATACAGTCAATTCCGTATAACGAAAGTTCGTTATAGTTTTTCTCTGTCAATCCAAAGCCGTGAGAGGCATTTTCAACATTTGCAATTACAAAATCAGGATTCTGCTCCGGCGCAATTGATTGCAAATACTCTTTTACCGCGTTACGTCCGGGTTTGCCGACCATATCGCCGAAGAAAAGTATTTTTAAAGTTTTATCATCACCTTGCATTTTTACCTCTTGAGCTGAAAGTTGTATTGTTCAGAAGGAAATTCCGCCCTCACTCAAAAACGAATGAGGGCAAATTTTTATTTTGCGATTTCCGTTGTGCGGAATTCTCTAACAACCGTTACCCTGATTTGACCCGGGTAATCGAGTTCGTCTTCAATACGTTTTGCAACATCACGCGCAAGTTTTTGGGAAGCCAAATCATCAAATCTTTCGGCTTCAACGATAATTCTGACTTCACGGCCGGCCTGAACCGCGAAGGATTGTTTAATGCCTTCGTAACTGTTAACGATTTCTTCAATTTTTTGAAGACGTTTGATATAAATTTCAAGCGTATCACGGCGCGCGCCAGGGCGTCCGGCAGAAATTGCATCCGCGACTTTTACAAGCACGGCTTCAATTGTATTTGCCACAACATCGTCATGATGTGCTTCGATTGCATGAATAACTTCGGGACGTTCACCATATCTGGTTGCAAGTTCAACCCCAAGCTGAATATGGGTACCTTCCTGAGTTTGGTCAACAGCTTTTCCGATATCGTGAAGAAGTCCGGCACGTTTTGCAATCATTTCGTTTGCTCCAAGTTCTGCGGCAAGCATGCCTGCAATATGGCCGACCTCAAGCGAGTGTTTCAAAACATTCTGGCCGTAGCTGGTTCTGTAATAAAGACGGCCTAAAGTTTTTATTAATTCTTTGTTTAAGCCCATAACGCCCATATCGAGAGCTGCATTTTCACCTTCGCGCCAAATTTTCTTTTCGATTTCTTCACGTGCTTTATCAACCATTTCTTCGATGCGGACAGGGTGAATTCTGCCATCAACAATAAGTTTTTCGAGTGCAAGTTTTGCGATTTCGCGGCGAACAGGGTCAAAGCTTGATAATACAACGGCTTCCGGAGTATCATCAATAATCAGGTCAACGCCTGTTAAAGTTTCAAGCGCACGGATGTTACGTCCTTCACGTCCGATTATGCGGCCTTTCATCTCGTCGTTCGGCAAAGCAACAACAGAAACTGTTGTTTCTACAACCTGTTCAATCATACATCTTTGCATTGTTGTTGAAAGGATTTCTTTTGATTTTTCAAGAGAAATTTCTTTTATTTTTGCTTCGTTTTCACGGATTAACTGCATTTGTTCCTGCGCCAAATCGTGTTTAAGCTGGTCAAGAAGCATGTTTTTTGCTTCTTCTGCGCTCATGCCTGCAATTCTTTCAAGTTCGGTTGTTTGTTTCTGGACTATTTCAGCCAGGTAATCTTCTTTTTCAAGAAGTTCGTCGATTTTTCTTTGAACCTGAACTTCTTTGTCTGTATATTCCTGAATTTTATCTTCCAGGACATCTTCCCGTTTTGCTAATTTTGTTTCAATTCTTGCAATTTCCTGTCTGCGTTCTCTTTCTTCTTCGTTAAGTTTTTCTCTGTCATTTTGAAGTTCTTCAATCGCTCTGATTTTTGCTTCTTTCAGAAGGATTTTTTCTTTTTCTTCAAGTGCGTTTCTGTCTTTCTCAATGTCATTTAAAACGGCTTTAACTTTGTTTTGCTGGATAATCAGCACAGCGACTAATGCTATTACCACAATAATCGCGATAATCAATAAAAAATCCATGAAGTTTTTTACCTTATCCTTTTCTATTTTTTAATAATACACGCAACGCCCGATACATTTAACCTACCGGGCTTTCTTTAAATTAATATTTAAACGAATTTTATTGCATATATATCCAAAAATATTTACCTACTACATCTGTCAATATATTAGCATGCAAAAGTATATTTGTATAGTAGATATTTATTTTTTGATACAAAAATAACAAAGTGCAGGAGATTATAGATTTTTAATGCTAATTGTCCCGCTTAAGTTTTGTGTTATCAACTTTTTGCCAAACCGTATGAACTTCAAAATCACCCATGTGTGAAGAATAACATCTGGAAGCTGCAACAGGGCGGAACCTTCCATCTTTTCGCAAAGCTTTCTCCAGCGGCGACGATATTCTGATATATTCATCCGTTGAATCATCGAAATAATAATCTTCACGCGGGGTGTATTTATCGGCCTGATAAATATGTTCTTTTTCGTCATTTCCGATTACAAAAATTCCGCCCGGAAGAAGTTTTTCATAAACTTTTGAAACAACATCTTCGATTACAGCTTCTTTGTTTGTAAACCAAATTTTATCAAGAGTCGGCTTGTCGTAAATCGGCTCAAAAATGTGATTATTTGTCAGATGGTAAAAAGCATTTCTAAAAAAGACAGCACCGACCTTTTTTTCGGGCATTATCTCCAAAATATTTCTTATGTCGCCTTTTTCAAATTTAAAATTATCTTTGTATTCATCCCTGACTTTATAATATTTGACATAAAAATCCTTATCACGACTACGCAAAAAGTCCATATAGTCTTTATCATTAATCTCAACATCAGATTCCGGAATTTCTTCCATTAATTCATGGAAAGTTCTGGCCATTTCATTTAACGGCAAGCTTCTGTTTTCTTTTGAAATTAAAAATTCATCGGAAGTATTTTTAAAAATTGAATGAATATTTAGATTTGCCAATTTGATTGCTTTGTCTGATACATCATAACAGTGAATTTTGTATTTAACATTATTTCTGTCATTAATCAAAGAATGAAGCGAGATTGCCTCCTCTCCATTTGAGGCTGCAAACTCCATAATATCAGTACCTTCGGGAAATTTCTCTTTTAAGTACAGAGAAGCTTTGGCAAGAGTATCAAAGTCCCTGTAAAATGAAGTTCCGAGATGCATATATTCTCTTTCGGATGTTGCTTTCAGACTTTTAAAACTAATCATATAGTTTGCCCGCAAATTATTCTGAGTAAGCAAAGATTGTTTGCAAGACGGAATTTCAGATCTGCATTGTGCGGGAATTTTCTTTTCAGATACTGTTTTTTTATATGGGAGATAATTATATAAAGAGATTTGCATTATTTTTTGAAATATTCAGGAAACATCATATTCTTGAAATCTTGCAGAGTAAACTTCGTGTTCGGACTCTCAGGAAGAAGTCCATGGCTGCGTGCTACATAATCAAGTGCACAACCGGTTGTTGTTGCCAGGTTACTTGATTTATACATATTATAAAGCGCTTGTTTGCTGCTCGGTTTTGCCATTACAAAACGTTTTTCTATTAAATCACCTTCACATTTTATTAAGAAGTTTGCAGTATTAAATCTTGCGAGCATTTCAATAAAAGGATTTTCCGATTTTTCATTCAATTTCATTTTAAACGTATGCGCAAGCTTGCCGAACTTTGGGTTGGAAATAGTAACAGAGCCGTTGTTTTCACAAAGAATTTCAGTTGTTGCATCACCTAAATGTCTGACATTATCTATGATTTCTCTAATCTCTGCAACTTCTGCAATATCTTTTGCTTTAGTGACTGCTGAACGAATCGCAGAACCTTTTAAATTAGCTGTAAAATCCGGCTTGCGGTATTTTTCAATGCCCGGGGTTGATGTGTTTAATATAATATTCATAAATTTTCCTTTTTTATTGCTAAGGTTTAAAAATTTCTAAAAAAAATATTTTGCGGGTTGTCAAAACAAATTTACAAAACTTCAAATTAAGTGTATAATAAAAACGTAAAGAAGGAGAGACATAATGGAAATTAAAGTATCACAAAACGTATCTTCCAAACCTTGTGAAGTTCTTGTTGTAAACAAATTTGAAGGCGAAAATACATCAGTTGAACTTGCGAACCAATACGCTGTTGAAAAAGACCATTTTGAAGGCAAATTCGGCGAAACATATTTAATTCATACGCTCGGACAAATTCCGGCAGACAAAGTTTTGATTATCGGTTTCGGGAAAAAAGAAGAATTCGACGCAAACAAAATGCGCGAAGCTGTTGCAAAAGCAGTTAAAAAATTACAGCAAATTAAAGCAAAAAATGCATGTTTTGACTTTGATATAAATGCTGATTACGGCAAATCTGCAGCAATCGGAGCAATGATTGCAGATTACGCTTTTGATAAATACAAAAACAAAAAAGCTGACAGATTAGACGAAATTACTTTCGCTAAATTCAGCGAAAAAGAAGTTGCAGAAGGCATTATTTTTGCAAACGCAATGAAACTTACAAGAGATTTGGCAAACGAACCCGCTCAATTTGCAACGCCGTCAAAGTTAGCAGAAGTTGCAAAAAATATCGAAGGAATTCAGACTCAAATCTTTGAAAAAGACGAAATCGAAAGAATGGGAATGGGCGCATATCTTGCAGTCGGACAGGGAAGCGTTCAGCCGCCGAAATTCATTCACATGAAATACACGGGCAAAAATGTCAAGAAAAAAATAGCTCTTATCGGAAAAGGGATTTGCTTTGACTCGGGCGGTTTAGATTTGAAGCCGGCTTCATCAATGCTTACAATGCGTGATGATATGTCAGGTGCGGCCTGCGTTTTAGGTGTTATGAGCGCGATTGCCAAATTAAAGCCTGATGTGGAAGTTCACGGGATTATTGCGGCTTGCGAAAATATGCCATCCGGAACTTCTTACAAACCCGGGGACATTTTAACAGCCAAAAACGGAAAGACCATTGAAGTCGACAATACTGATGCCGAAGGACGTTTGACATTGGCTGACGCGTTATGCTATGCCTCGGAACTCGGTGTGGACGAAGTTATTGACATTGCAACCTTAACAGGCGCCTGCCTGGTTGCTCTTGGCACAGTTGCATCAGGAATTATGGGCAACGACAAAGAAATGATTAACCGCGTAATTGAAACCGCAAAATCAAGCGGCGAAACATACTGGGAGCTTCCGATGTTTCCGGAATACAAAGACAGTCTGAAATCCGACATTGCAGATATGAAAAATACAGGTTCAAGATACGGCGGAGCATCTGCTGCAGGCGTATTTTTACAGGAATTCGTAAACGGGCCGAAATGGTGCCATATTGACATTGCAGGCACAGCATTTTTGGAAAAACCGCAGAAAGAATTCATCGCAGGCGCAACAGGCGCAGGTGTCAGAACTCTTTTGAATTATGTAAAAAATATATAGAAAATTCCTTCAGAAAAAAGTCGGTGCAAAAATAGCACCGACTTTTTGTTTGAAACTTTTTGGTCTGACCTCTTAGTCAGTATACCCGGTACCTTCGCTTGTTTCTTCATTATAAAAAGAGTTTATTGGCTCCTGTTCAGTAAAGCCTTTACGCTCACTTGTTTCCTCATTGTAAAACGCTTTCATCTTCATATCTACTTGAGCTTGTAAATTAGAAGTAGTTTGTTCAATTTTCGAATTAATTTTACTTACATCATTACTATCTTTTATATTACTTAAATCAATAGGTGAAGTAATAAGCTCTTTTATAGCCTGAAAAAGAGTCTTATTAGATGTATCTACATCAAGCATATTTAAGATTTCTTTTTGACTAACAGTATTATCAACAGTTGTATTACCTTTTACCTGTGCAAAAATACTTTCTTGGGCTTGAGGTAGCTTTTGTGTACTTTCTGAAGCCTTTTGTAGAATTTTATCGACATGATTCATTTGGGTAATTGGATTGATATCTGGCATAGCGTACTCCTTTTCTCGTTAATATAGTTACTTCACTCGTGTTTTCGAAATCACTTATATCTCTATTAACGATATTTATTCCCGAAAATTTACACTGCCCCGCCCAACCATACCATACCATACCATACAGCAGATTATACCTGGGTTTCAGCCATTTTAAAATTCATTTTTACATTTCTTAATATTTATTTCTTCAAAAATTCTTCTATGCCGTCTGCGATTGCGTTTCCGGCTTTTTTCTGAATTTCTTTGTCAATAAGTTTTGAATTATCTTCCGGGTTTATAAGATACGCAACTTCAATCAAAATACTTAAGGCATTTGTATTTCTTACAACTGCCAAACTTCCCTTACGGACTTTGTCATCATTAAAAGTCAACTGCGAGGTCATTTCCTTCATAATACTGTCTGCAAGCGGTTTTGCCTGCGCATAATAGTAATAAATACTTGTGCCGTTGTTTGCAACAGGATCAGCATTGTCCGGAAGCGCGTTTCCATGAATGCTTATGAATATCATTGCATCTTTCTGGTTTGCAATATTAACCCTGTCATAAAGCTCAACGGTTTCATCACCGTTTCTTGTCATAATAACCTGCGCTCCGCGGGCTTTTAATTCGGAAGCAAGATTTTTGGCAATTGCGAGATTAATATCTTTTTCCTGATGGCGAAGACAACCGAGCGCACCTGTTTCGTTCCCTCCATGCCCGGCATCTACAACAATTTTTATATTTTTCAGGGGTTTTTCATCGTCAATCTCAGGAAATTTTCTTATTTTTAAAATAAAAGAATTGCCGTCATAACCGCCGCTGTAGCCGGCCAGTTTCTGCTTAAGCGGGAAGGTAAAAGTGAAGGTGTTTTGTTCTTTATCTTCAATATTATAAAATTTCACGACAAACGGGTAGCCGCCTTCGATTACATAAGGAACTTTCCTGTCAAAATCTATTTTAAACACATAAAACTTTTCATCCTCAATAGATGAGCGCTCAAGAAGTTTTGCCAGAGGTTCGGGTTTCTCCTGCCGCACGTCTGTTTTTGCAACCCAGGCTGTTCTTTCCGGACTCAATTCAACTTGATAAAATCCATTTTTTTCATCAACAATTTTCAAAGGAATTCCTTCCTGAAAATGCGCAATCCTGTTTATTCCAAAATCCTGCGGTGTCGAACGCAAAGGAACGTTATCTTTTGCCGTTACAAAAAATAAAGGCACGCTGAAGGCAGGTGAAGGTTTTTCTATTTTCTCAGGACAAACTGCTTTTTGCTGGTTGTTAATTTTAAAAACCTGAGTTTCATTACCTGAACGAATTACGAATTCATTTATTCCCGTTTTCAGTTTGACAACATAGGCAAATCCGCCGGATTTATGTACCGGAACGGTTTCATCATTAATCGTTAAGGTTTTTGATGTATCAGCGCTTCCTATAAAAAACGTCGAAGGCGAGGAAATTGTTACTTCGTTATTTTTCGGATAAACCACGTCAAGCGCATACGCTGACTGCATTGCCAGCATTAGCATTAATGTTAATATATAATATCTCATGGTTTTATTATAGTATTTAATTTAAGAAAAAACAATGCCTAAAAAATATTAGTAAATATTCGTTAATATTTAATGCTTTTATAATTCCTTATGCTAAAATATTTCTATGTAAAGGGGAGAGGTCCTGTGAGAGATAGACTTCCGGAACGGTCTAAGGAAAAAAGATTTAAACGATTTGATAAACTGTTGAGCTGGCTTCACATATTTTTTGTAGGCTTTGCAGCTGCATTAATAATTTATTTATTTTTTATAATGGTTATTGATCCGGGCAAATACAGGGTTCGTGCACAAAATCAAAGGGCTGGAAGAACTTTTTCTATGCGCGGGGATATTTTTGACAGAAACGGAATTAAACTTGCGACTGACAAAGTTTATTCTGACGTATATGCTCATCCCGAAAATTATGACAGCACGCCGGAAGAACTGGCAAAAGAGCTTGCGCCGATTTTAAAAATTCCAAAAGACCAGCTTGTAAATATACTTAAAAAACCCGGGCCGGTCATTACAATAAAAAAGGACATTGATAGAAATGCTGCAAAAGAAATTGCAAAACTGCATTTAAGAGAAATTTCCATGGGCAAAAAAAACACCCGTGAATACCCGCAGGGAACACTTGCCGCGCATGTTTTGGGATATTACAACTTTGATGCGGATATTGCTGACGGCGTTGAATACACAGCAAAAGACAAGCTTGAAAATGTGGAAAATGAAATTAAATTTCAAAGCACACGCGATGGTAAAATTATTTACGATTTTACAACCGACCCTATTGCAACAACTCAAAATCCCAAAGGTCAGGATATAACTTTAACCATCGATGCTGCAATTCAGCATATTTGCGAAAAAGAAATAGAAAAAATGGTTGAAGAAAAAGAAGCACTACGCGGAACTGTACTAGTTATGAACCCTAAAAACGGTGAAATTTTGGCATATGCGGTTTATCCGACCTTTGACCCGAACAATTACAGAAAAGCAACTCAGGCGCAAATCAAAAACTGGACTTTAACAGATGTTTTCCCGCCCGGCTCGACTTTCAAAATTATAACAGTAGCAGCGGCCATGAGCCTTGGAAAAATTAATGAACATTCTAAAATTTTAGATACAGGAAAAACAACAATCGGAAACTGGGAAATAAAGAATTACGATTACGATATACACCCGTATCCCGGAGAAATTTCGCTTGAATATTTATTTGAACATTCAAGCAATATTGGAGCGATTAATGTTGCAAAAACAATGACGCCAAAGGAATTTTATGATGTATTAAAAAACTTTGGTTTCGGGTCTAAAACAGGTATTGATTTACCCGGTGAATCTTCAGGACTTCTTCCATATTGGGCACAGTGGGACAAGGGTATTCAGGCAACAATGTCCTACGGTTACGGAACCTCTGTTACTGCAATGCAAATGCTTTCTGCTGTGCAATCTCTTGCAAATAACGGTGTCAGAATTACGCCGCATATTATAAAATATCCTCAAGAAGAATTTGACCAGAAAATTCATTACACTCAAGTCGTATCTCCGGAAACAGCGAGAATAATCACAAAACTTTTGGCCGCAAGCGTCAATAACGGCCGCTCTGTTATAAAAATGGACAACTATAACGTTGCGGCAAAAACCGGAACTTCAAGAAAACCAAAAGAGAACGCCTCCGGTTATACGCCTTACACTTATACTTCGACAATCGGCTATCTGCCCGCATCAGACCCGCAGGTTTTGATATATGTTATGGTTGACAGCGCAAAAGTCGGCGCAATCTGGGGGAACACAGTTGCAGGGCCTGTATTTAAAGAAGTTGCAACCCAGGTCGCAAGAATTATGAACCTTAAACCGGATAAATTCACTCCGGGAAAAACTAATACAACAAAGGAGATATTATAAAAGATGAAACTTGACGAATTAATTGAACATTTGGATTATAAAGACCTTGTAAATTTCAAAAATGTTGAAGTAACAGGGATTTCATATAACTCAAAGACCACCAAGAAAGGCGATATTTTTATTTGCCTGACCGGCGAATACACGGACGGTCATGAATATGCTCAAAACGCTATTGAAAACGGTGCAGTTGCACTTTTGACAGAGCATACCGTAGAGGCAGGAAAAATTCCTCAAATAGTCGTTTCATCAACAAGACATAAAATTGCAGACATTGCGGACAGATTTTATTCAAGCCCGTCAAAAGGAATTAATTTGATAGGAATTACAGGAACAAACGGAAAAACAACAGTAACCCACTTAATACAAAAAATACTTGAAGAAAACGGTGAAAAATGTGCATTAATCGGAACTCTGGGCTATAAACTTTCTTCAAACGGCGAATACCGCGACGCAAAACACACAACACCTCAAGCGCCCGAACTTCAAGCAACACTGAGAATGATTAAGGATGTTGAAAAAATCGACAACGTTGTTATGGAAGTAAGTTCTCATGCACTTGAACAAAATCGTGTAGGCGGATGCCAATTTAACGGTGCAGTTTTGACAAATCTTACACAAGACCATCTTGATTACCATATTACAATGGAGAATTACTTTGAAGCCAAAGCCTTACTGTTTAGAGGGCTTTCTGAAGGGGATTTTGCCGTAATTAACGCAGATGACAGTTATTCGCAGAAATTTTTAGACGTAGTTCCGGAGGGTGTTAAGAAATTCACTTACGGAGTCAAAAAAAATGCGGAGGTTATGGCAAAAGATATTAACTTCTCGCTTAACGGTGCAGAATTTACGCTTTGTCTTAACGGTGAGCAGGAATACCCTGTGAACCTTCATATGAACGGGATGTTCAGTGTTTATAATGTACTTGCGGCAGTTACAGCTTCTATCGCAATGGGAATTGACATCAAGACAGCACTCAAAGCATTAGAAAATGTTAAAGGTGTTGCCGGACGCTTTGAAGTTGTTGCTAAAAAACCGCTTGTAATTGTTGATTATGCACACACGCCGGACGGACTTGAAAATGTTCTTAAATCAGCCAGAGAAATTACGCCGAAAGACGGCAAACTTATTTGTTTGTTTGGCTGCGGAGGAGACAGGGACGCTACAAAGCGTCCAAAAATGGGCGCGATTGCAGAAAACCTTGCCGACAAAATCGTAATCACAAGTGATAATCCGCGGAGTGAAGACCCGCAGCAAATTATTACCGACATTATCGCCGGCCTTAAAAATGTTAATACAGAAACCGTCACGGTTGAACCTGACAGAGGTCATGCAATTTCTCTATTGAAAACAATTGCAGGCAACAATGACGTTGTTGTGATTGCAGGAAAAGGCCATGAAAATTACCAAATTTTAAAAGACCGCACAATCCACTTTGACGACAGAGAAGAGGCCAGAAAAGTATTTGAAGGCAGTGTAATTTAGAAGTGAAACTCAAGTTATGCATAAAGGAATTACAAACCAATGAGAACCAAATTACTAATTGATCAGCACATACATGGCGCCTATGGCGTAGACTTTAATAAAGCTGCGGCCGAAGATATTTTATATTTATCAAAAGAACTGTTACAAAACGGTATCGGCGGGTATTTTCCAACCCTTGTAACCGACAACATCATGAATATAAAACACCAGATTGAAGTTATAAAAAAAGCAGCTTCAGCTCAAACTCCTGATATGGCAAAAATTTTGGGCATTCATCTAGAAGGAATTTTTCTGAATGTTGAAAAATGCGGAGTTCACAATCCAAAATACTTTTTAAAACCGACAATTGAGAATTATCAGATGGTTGAGGATTCATTTATTAAAATTGTGACTTTGGCTCCTGAATTTGATGACGGCTTGATTAGATATTTGTGGAATAAAGGAGTAAGAGTTCAGGCAGGCCACTGTATAAGCGGACACCTTACAGGATGCCGCGGAGTAACTCATATTTTTAATGCTATGAGCGGAATTCCTCACCGCGGAGTTTCGACCGCCCTGTCTGCACTAATTAATGACAGTATTTATACAGAGGTTATCGGCGACGGAGTTCATGTTTCAGATGATGCGTTAAAACTTGTTTTCAGAATGAAACCGGCTGAGAAAGTCATTCTAATAAGCGACAGCCTGCCGATTACTAAAAGTAATCTTAACGAAATGATTTTTTCAGATTCAAAGGTTTATTATGACGGTGTGCGTGCAACGACAAAAGAAGGTACTATTGCCGGAAGTACCGCGCTTTTGCCTGATATTATAAAAAGACTTCATTCTGTGAAATTATTTAATCCTCAATATATAGAAAATCCTTACAAATATCACAATGTTGTCCTTCCGGGTTATATAGAATGGGATGAACAGTGGAATATAGTTGATGTTGTCCACAACTCATAAAAAGTCAATCCGACGCTTTAGCCCTTTTGTATGACAGGTATTAATATGTAAAAGTAGACTTCATCCACTTACCAAGGATAGTCGTCTTCTATTTTCCATCCATCAGCCATTATTTTGGCAAGACAGAAGGAGCCAGTATTTGTTCTGCTGCATCCCTTATTAATATCTTTCCTGCCATATCCATAAGGCATAAAACCTTTAGCGCCCTCCTCATCAGTTTTTACAAGTATGAATACATCCCTACCCATTTTATTTGGATTTCCGGGACCGTTTATATCTACATATACCTCATCTGCTTTAACAAGCGTACCCTCAGAACCTCCACCAGCAGACAACATAACAATTAAAGTTCCATCTTCTAGGAAGAAAGTTGTTCTGGCACCAAGAGCAACCAAAGACAAAGTAATAGGCTTGCCGTTTTGTTGAATCCAAGGGGTATTACTTTTGTAACCACAGTCCTTATAGGTTTTACAAATATGAGAAACTTTTAAATACGGTTTCCAATAAATATTAAAATAATTTTCGTCCCCCATATCGAACGCACTTGGCCAGTATCTGTAAGCTTCATGGTCAACTTCACTTCTTTCAAGAGCCTGATTTAATATTGAATATACTTTTTGGAGTTTTGAAATTGTAACCTGCTTTTGATACTTGCCGACAATTATAGGTAAAGTCATAGCTGCAACTATTCCTATTATGCCGAGGGTAATTAGAACCTCCGCCATTGTAAAAGCGGGCTTTTTGGGAAGTGAAAAGTGAGAAGTGAAAAGTGAAAAGGCCGTTTCGTTAATTAGTAAACGGTGAACAGTGAGTGGTGAGCAGTTCGTTACATTGTTATTTCTGTCATGCGCGAAGAAGTTCTTGGGAGATTTGTTTTCGAAACGATAGCGAGCTAGCGAGCTGTTTAAAGAAAATAAATCTCCCAAGAACGGCGAGAACAACCCCAACCACGTAAAATTAGAGAAAACCCTTACAGGAGCAGGATTATAGGTTACCCCCCCTCCCCTGAAACTCAATCATAGTCTGCTTTTTAATCATCTTTTACTCCTTTAATATACTATCTGAACATAAACTGTTCTTGTTCTTGCTTTGTTATCAAAATCTATTAATACAATTTGCTGCCACTGCCCAAGCTGCAATGCACCTTCCATTAAAGGCACCATTGTATTATTGCCGACAATTGAAGCTCTTACGTGCGCATAACCGTTTCCGTCATGCCAGGTTTCATCATGGTGGTATTCTGTATCAATCGGAGCGAATTTCTCCAGAGCTTCCGGCAAATCTTTAAGAAGACCCGGCTCAAATTCAATATTAGTTAAAGAAACCGTGCTTCCGGCAACATAAACATGTACAACAGCATTTTGCAGATTGTGGCGGTAGACAGCGTTTTGAACCTGCCGCGTTATATCTATAATCTGCGTGTTTCCTTTAGTGTGGACTGTAAATTTTTCGTTTATAACTGTCATAATGTAAACCTTACATTGCCTGCTTTAACAAGTTTGCGGCCTTTTGAATATGTAGAATACGGAATGGCAAACCTTTTCAAGGCGTTAAAATCTTCGCCTTCGTCAAGTTTGAAAACATTGAAATCTGCATCTTTGCCTACCTTGATAGAGCCGGTTGTGTTTTCAAGTCTCAAAATCTTTGCCGGATAAATAGTCAAATATTTAATCAATTCATCTATCGGAAGATTTACCTCCTCGTTTACGGTATTTGCGAGTCTCAGCAGGCTAAAATCCTTCTTTTGTGCAAAGCTTTGGGTTGAAAATCCGAAATTTTCTTTAAAATATTTCAAAACTGTTGTAAATGAAAGTTTTTTATTACAAATTTCTTCGCTGTAATATGGCTGATAAACATATTTAACACCGGTTTCAGCAAGTTTTTGAAGTTCGTTTTCGTCAGCGTAATTTGCGTTAGCTGCAATAATTTTCTTTGTTAAAACTTTCAAATTGCTAAGATATTCAACAGGCGTAACGCCTTTAGCATAAGGTGTGATTTTTCTGAAACCCATGAACTTGTGAAGCAAATCAATGTCTGAAAATCCGAAATTCAGCCATTCAATTTCATCCTGAGACTCAGCAAAACGCGTCATAACAAGCATATTGTGCTTGCGGCAGTATTTCGAAAATAATTCCCACAATTTTTTATGCACGCTTGAAATTGAGTGAAGCATAATCCCGATATGAGTATTTTCGCCTTTGTGGTAAATCAAATCTTCAACTTTTGCTCTCAAATCTTTAAACTTTTTCTTGCTTTTTTCTGAAGAATCTGCAAAGACTTCAAAAAATAAATAATTCTTAATCGGAACTTTATTTATAATATCAAAGTATTTAAATTCCTTTGAAACCTGTGCAATGCAGGTAGTTCCGGCCTTTATGGACTCTTCAATCCCGGTTTTGAAGGAATTAATTTTCTCCTGCCTGTCCATCGCGTAATAATCGCTTAGAATATTTGCCCATTTAAGCGAATAATTGTCAGATTTTACACCTGCAAAAGTGTATTTTTTGGCAATTGTTTGGAAAAGTTTTTTTACTTTGTTTTTAAAAGCAAGAGGCTTTACCTCGCCAACCTCTGTATATTGATATTGAGTGAACAAATCAATAAATCCCGGTGTGATTACCGAATTACCTAAATCCTTAACAACTTTTTCTTCAAAGTCGACCTGCGAATTCGGAATTATGTCAATAATTTTGCCTTCGTCGACAACGATTGCATAATCTTTAAGAATTTCACCTTCGGATGTTAAAATCCATTTTGATTTATAGCACTTCATAATATCCCCTTTAAACTGATTTTAGCGGAGAAAAAGGCAAAATGCAAGTAGGGCTTATAATTTAAAAATTTGTTAAAAAAGGTAACATTTTGTCCTCATTTTCTCAAGAATAACTGAAACAAATCCGTAAATTTTATCAGAAAGGTTATTGATTATGTCTGATGAGAAAATTAACAAATTTTTAGAAGAACTTGCGATTTCAACAATGTGGGCAGACGATTTTGCCAGCGCCATAAAAACAGAAAAGGATTTTGAAATTATCAAAGCCGCAGCCAGCTTAAAAAATAAAAACGGCGAAAGATTATATGACAATTTTCAATTATTTCAATTTTTGGGAGACGACAAGGAGCTTAAACTTGCGCTTGCTGAAAAGTTTTTGAGAGAAAACCCGGAATTTACGCACAAAAACTACAACATGCCGGTGATAAATTATATTATTAAGAATAAACTTTCAGATGCCGACATTGATGCCATAATTAAGAATGCCGACAGGTCAAATATTGTTTAGAAAATTTAGGCTTATTACTCAAGACCTTTTTTCTCGAAATCGTCTGAACAATCAATCAAAAATCTTTTAAAGGATTCGCTAAAATCTTCCCGGTTTAAAAACTTTAAGATCTCCTCACGGCGGCCTTGAGCAAGATTTTTTTCTATTTTATATTCACCGGATTTGGTTGAAATTGCGGCTTCCAAAATTCTTTCTTTAGCGGTATTCAGGTTTGAGGTTGATTTTATACTTAAAGAAATATTGCCCAATTCAATAACAGGCTTATGATTTGTTATGGACTCGACTATGGGTTTGAAAGTTCCGGCATCCGTCATTTCAAAGTCAGCACGGGCTTTTAATTTCTTCAACATCAAATCTATTTTATCATTTGGAAGAATTTTCTCCAGCTTGTTTAATGATAATTGTGTAATTTTGTTATTCAATTGATTGTTTCCTTCAAAATTTATCATAAATTTATAATACCTCTTTTTTTATATTTTAACAATCCTAAAATTATTTTATTGAAGCGATTTTTTCGTGAATTGCGATTATATTTTCTATATCAAGCAGCTTGTTAACAGAAGGCGGAAGAACAGGCTTTTCCATCGGAATTCCAAGTTCTTTCATCCGTGCATATTTATAACAGCTTGTCAAATATTTTGAATATTCGGCTTTTATATGGGAATTCTCTTTTTTATTCATATCAGCAACGGCATTTTTAAGAGGGTCGGTAAGTTCTTTTATGGCGGGATTACCCTTGCTTATATCTTTGCCTTCCGAAAGGTCATAGTAAATATGTTCGCTTTCCGCAAGTTCATTAATATATTTACCGCGGATTTGGAATTCGCTGACAACGCCGTTTTTATGCAGGATATTCATTTGGCAGGTTGTATAACCTGATTTTTTAACCGCCTCCTGCTGATTATAAAGTTTCTGATAAGAATTCTCCTTAGCGGCAGGGGCGTTCACGCTGGAAATGACTTTGAGTTCATAACCCTGACGTCTGCAATGTGCCTGAAGCTGCTTAATTTGAGCGCTTGTAAAATAAGGGATTGAACCTTCACCCTGATAATTGTTTATTTCAAGCAGTTTAATTTCGCCGTTATCAATAGCCTCAAGCAAAGACTGATGCACTTTTCCAACAGACTTTGCCGAACCGTCCTCAAGAATTAGTCTTGCTCCAAACGCGTCTTGAATTGTAGAATAAACAGTATCATAATCATTTATCAGGTTTTCTTTTTGAAGCGTGTATTTTTCAATCAGAACCTCGGCTGCTTCGCGTGTTAAAGGCTCATCACCCGGTTTAAGCTTTTCTGAATTATACTTTTCGACATCGCTTAAATCTTCAATCTTTTTGTCCAGTTTATTAATCTGGCGGTAAATCTTTTCGTTTAGGCCTTTAAAATCTTTAACCCTGCATTGCAAATCAGACCCGAAGAATTTTTGATAATCTTTATAAACTTCAGCTTGGTTCTTTGCGACATTATTAAAGAACTTTTCTGTATTTTCATAGATTTTCTGGTTCTCCTGCGACGTAAATTTATCAGTGAAATCATTTTTAGGATATGAATTAAGCGTTGAACTGACGTTGTTTTTAGGTTTCATTGCAAACACCCATTCGGGCAGTCCCAATTTTACAAGCAAGTCCTTGAATTCTTTTGAATATTTACTGTAATCGCCTTCTGCGGCAACAGCAACAAAATCAGCTTTTTTTGTATATGCATATTTTATCTGTCTTATTGGAATGCCGGCATTCTCAAACTCGTTTACATACAAGCATTTCTCCAGATCGGGAACAAAGGTAAGGTCTGAATTCAGAGCCTTTGTTGTGACCGGAGTGCCATCCGGATTGAACATCGGTCTGCCATTTTCATCGCGTTTTTGAATTTGTTTGTGAACAATTATTTTATCTATATCTATTTCTTCGACTGTCCCGTCTTTATTTGTTACAGTTATAATTCCGGAAGTTACATCCTTTTTTGAGTCGTTTGCATGTGCAATTTCATGTCTTATGGCATGAACAATATCTGCAAAATATTGGCTTTTGACACTTATTACATTATTTTTTTTTGAATAAAACCCTCCAGAATCAAAAATCTTATCAATATATTGTTGTTGTATATTGCTTAAATCTATTGCCGCAGGGAAAACAGCTTTGCCCTTTCCGGCTTTCTGCCATTCTAAAAGTTCATTATAGACATAGTCCAGAGCTTCTGTATCTTTGCTGTCTGAAATAAACATCTTTACGCCGAAAGAATCATATATTTTTTCACATTTTTCCCGAACAGCCTCCGGAAGGAGCGGAAGAAACTTTTCTTTATAGAGTTTTCTGATTGTTCTTTTATCTTTTACAGGACAATTCGGGTCAGCTTCATTTATTTTGCTGCGCATAAAATATAGTTTTAAGTTTTGAATTTTCTTATCTTTAACATAGTTTGGAACATTAACGTAGAACTTATAATAATCAGAGTTCTTGATAATGTTGTCATCAACATATTTTGAATACTCTTGGGGCGTCATACTGGTGTATTTTTTAGCCAAATCCATGAAGGTTATTGCTTCATCCGGATATTCTGTCATCATATAATCCAAATATTCAGATGCGTTTCCGTAGGAGACAAAGTTTTCGCCGTTCAGCTCTTTATCTATCTTAAGATATCTTGTTATATCATAATATGCAAGCCAATCTACATCCTCGCTCATGTCATTCATTGCTTCTGCAAATTTTCCAAGTTCTGAGTATATTTTGCCGGTTATGTAAGAATCTTTAACCTTTGATAATTCTTGAAAATCGTGTTTCAATTTGTCAAGAAACATAAAACGCCGTTCAGGGTCTTTAATCTTATTAAGATTTCGCTTAACAAAGGATTTTAAACGCTTATCTGTGATTGCATTAATTTTTGAACTTAAAACTTTATTTGTAACTTCGCTAATAAACTCCTGATTTTTTGCCAGGTTTTCGACTGAGTCTGCCAGATAATCTTTTAACTTCAATTTTAAAGCCGGATTTTTCTTTGATGTAATTACATTTGCTACAGACGAAATATCGCCGATAAAGTCAAAATCACTTTTCTTATTTATAAACTTTATAATCTCAGCGTCAGTAAAGTCCTTGTCTGCGATAATACTTTTTATATTATCAATTACCTGTAAGTCACCGGCACTAAAAACATAATTTTCATTTTCATCTTTTATTTTAAAGGCACGTTCTAGAGCTTTTGCACCCTGCTCATCAATAACATCTTCGGCTTTGTCAACAATTTCTTTTAAATTTGACCATGGTATGTCAGAATTGCCGGCGCGTTTGGGCAAATCCAGAAGAATTCCGGCAGCTTTTGAAGAATTACTATCTAAAATCCAGATTAAATGGGTCATTGCGCTTTGGTTTTCTTTAGAGTCGTCAAATTTTGTCATACATTTTCTTAAAAGATGAAGATTTTCTTCAAAATTAAACCCTTTATTATGCAGCATGCCGGATAAAATACTTGCAACATAATTATCATCAGAATATTTTGCTTGCATTTCATCAATGAATTTTGACAATTCCGGCAGGCTGCCCGCCCCGAATTTATCAGCAAAACTGCTTGCCGGATAAATTTTGTTGAAAGGTACGCCGGAATCATTCTTAAGGCTTGAAAGTTTTGTATTTAAATCTTTAATATTCTGTTTAGCTTCGGGAACATTAATATAATCACCGGCATCATGGCGTTCATCCAGCCTTTTTGCAAACGGTGCGGTTTCGTTAAGTTCTGAAGCTTTTATTCCACCTTCAAGAAGAACTTCGCGGGAGTTGTCGTTCTTTAACACTGAAGGCATAAGAGTTTTTGGAAACTCGTTTTTAAAAAGTTCTTTACTTCCTTTGATACCGGTAAGAGTTGAAACTATAATGCCGATACCGTTGTTTTTAAGAGTTTGGCTAAGGCTTTCATCATAATCCAGAGCGCCTATCATAGCCAAATCGCCGGCCGCGGAAAGGGTAAAATCAGTGCCTTTTTCAGCAAGAATTGCAAAGGCTTTATTTCCGCCATTTTGAAGGATTTGAGAGGCGTATTTTAACCCCTGTCTTCCGGCCGCACCGCCGATTATCAAACCGCCTAAGTCCATGGCAAGATTCTTTTTAAGCATTGTCATTCGGTCTTCGGAAACCTCGTCGCGCGTAAGTTCTTCAGTGAAGCCGAAAGCATTTTTTGCAACAATTCCTGCCATTGCAATTTTACCGCCTGCCGCAACCATACCGCTTCCGAGCGGCGAAGCCGGTGTAATCATTACAACGCCGCCTGCTGCCATCAGGCCAAGGCCTGCCATTGAAGCTATTCCGGAGTATTTATCAACGACAGTCATCTGGTCCTCACGCATTGCTTTAGCCAGCTCATCAGCGTTCCTGCGTCCAAAGGTCATGCAATAATCCTGCTGGTATTTTTCAAGATAGCTTTCGTAGCTTTTGCCGCCAAGCATTCTGTTTAATTTCTTCTCTTGCTCTTGAACTGAAATTTTTAACAGAGTATTTACTGCACGGTTTTTCTGTTTATCGTCTTTGTAAAGTTCGCCGAATTCTATACTTAAGGCTCCGTCACTGTTTTCGGAAATCTTTAAATCGAGTTTTTGCTTTGTAATTATTGTTTCCAGTTCTTTTTGAGCCATTTCCGGGGCTGAGGCGTAATATTCAGTAAACATAGAAGAGATTTCAGCGGCTCTTTTTTCAGCCAAAGGCTCCTCTGTTTCAACCAGAGTGCCGTCAGCCATGGTTTTGGCTTTTGTTGCAACTGAATACTCATCCAAAAACATTTTCACGTTATTTCTGAGCTGCTGGGTTTTATTATATGCGCCTGTTGCAAAACTCAATTCACCTTTTGACTGTTGAAGGATTTCAAAAGATTGGGAGCTGAATTTTGTGCCGCGTTCAAGTTCAAAAGTCTCTTCAAAAGTCATTAGTTCTTCGCTGTCATACGGATGGGGAGCGGGTTTTAGATGGGGAAGTTTTTTATTTTGGCCTTCCGGTAAAAAGTCTTTTGTTTGAGCAAGCTTTGCTTTCTCCGCAATTTCTGTCATAAAGGCTTCAGTTTCTTGTTCCTCCTGCAAAATAAGTTTATGCTGGGCATCTTTAATACCCTTCATTGAGGAGATTGTATCTATTGTTTGTGTAATATACTCCTCGAGAATTTTTGTGAAATCTTCTTTAGAGTAATTCCCCCTAAATTTCTCCAGATAAGAAATGCCTGTGTCGTCTTGCCGGTTAAAACGCGACAAAATCATTTCTTTTAAGCGTTCTTTATTTTTCTGATAGTATTCATGTCTGGTAAGCGAGCCTTCCTTTGCTTTGACAAGAAAACCCAACCCGTCTTGTTCTTTTCTCAAAACTTCGCCGACATTTTTGGAAGAAAATTCAGTATTCAAGACATTTTTCACGGAGTCATACACAGAAGATACAACGCCGTTATCCATTTTTCTAAAAATATCAATGGCAGATTGAAGATTTTCTGAAAGATATTCAATAGATAAGTTCTGCGCTTGTTCTACTGTAACCGGAGCCGGTTCGGCTTTCAAAGAGGAGAAATTATTTGTATGCTCCAGAGAGGTTCCTTTATCATTGCGGACAATTTCTGTTTTTGAAAATGCAGAAATCTTTTCAGCTTCACTTAAGCTTAATTCACCGGTTTTAACCATTACAGACAAAATAGTTTCCCTGTCTTTTGTTTTTAAGGCGGGATTCTTTTTCAGATAAAGATTAATTTTTTCTTCTACACTTAAGTTTGCCATTTCCAATTGCCGGACATAATAGTACAAGTATTATGTCGGCCGGATTTTTGTTTTCTTTAGTTATTATCAGAATTTATTAAAATATTTTTACATTAAAAAATAGTTAAGTTTGTCAAAAGGGTTAGGCTAAAAAATAAAAGAGTATTTTTCCCTCTTTGTCGGCCAAATTATAAATTTTATAAACAAAAGAAAATAGCAGTAAGATTAAAAACCTTACCGCTATTTCTTTTCAAACCTTACGCGCGGAGGGATTCGAACCCCCGACCTTTTGGTTCGTAGCCAAACGCTCTATCCAACTG
>URXT01000022.1 GCA_900551915.1 uncultured bacterium | reverse complement strand
ATTCAACAAATAGTGCCGTTGTTAATGTGCTTAAATAAGTGTTGCCAATCTCTTGTTTGTACCAATTCAAAGATTTTAAAAAATCCTTTTGTATTTTAGGTTTCTTTTTGGGTAGTTCATATTCTATAAACTTATTAATCAACTCCCCTACTGTCATTTTTTTTAATTTACGTTTTGGGAAATTTATATTTTCTCTAATTTCTGCCTCCATTTTTGCCGCCCAAACTTTGGCATCAGATTTACGCTGAAAAGTTTTTGATACACTCGGAGAACCTTTTATCCGAATTGTTGCTGTATAACTTATTTGTCCGTTTTTCTTTTTCCGTTCTTTTATTTCTGCCATAAAAAACCTAATAAAAATTGTCGTAGAATTGTCGTAATAAAATTCAAAAAGATATAAAAAAATACAAACAAATTATAAAACATAAAAGCTTAAAATGCAAGCTGCTATTTGTTTTAATCTTTTTTACCTTTTTGTATATTTTAGTGGTTCTACTGACTTCTAAGCGGTAGGTCATGCGTTCGAATCGCATCCAGGGTATTTTTTGCGACAGTGGTCATTTTTTACAAAGTAGCAGAAGGGTTTACTATAGATATAGCTTAGCTTTCCGTCTCTCAGCGTGCAGTTCGAAAGTATTTTTTAACTTATATAATCTTTTTGTCAAATGTTTGTTTTTACCTTTTGGGAAAGTTTTTGCAAAAAAATAGCAAAAAAAATTTTTTTCAGTTTTTATAAATAACGTAAAATATTTAAAATATAAAAGGAGTATTATGAAAATATCTGTAAATTTGAAAAACTTTTCTGCAAACGTAAAAAATATATTTAAAAAACCTGTCCAGCAAACTATCAAACCACAGATTTCAGAGGTTAAAACAAATGGTTCTGAAATTATGGCTTCTTATATAAAACAAACTGAGGTAAGAAACTTAAAAACTGTTACTAAAGTTATGCCTAAACTTGATGAATCAGAAACAAAAATATTTACACAACTAAAAGCCGGGTATGACGCTATTAATAATAATGTTACATTAGCTAATGAACAAAAATACCAAAAATTAAATGAATATATACACCAAAATGGTAGTAATATGACTACTGAAACTTACGGACCTGTAGCAGAACTTCAAAATCTTTTTATTGAACAAGCATTGAAAAATGAAAATGGATTTCTTGACATGATTAAACAAGAAGGTGCTATTGTTCCCTTTAAAGTCAATGCGGCAAGAATAAAAAAATTAAAAGGCCAAACTGATATTGCAAAACAACTGCTTAATGATGCTGTTAATCTGCCTTCAGCAAACATGCAAGACCGTTACGAAGCTGTACGTGTTATGAAAGATATTGCCGATTTTGAAAATAATCCGGCGCTTATAAAAGATTTTTGGCAAGAACAAACAAATACAGCCATTGCAAAACTTGAGGATATAAAAAACAATATTGCTAATAAGCCATATTCAAAAAAAATGGATAAATATTTTGAAGAAACACGTTATTTAGATTATATTAACCATTACGCAAAAAATATTACAGATAAAACCGACAAGAACACCTATCAGCTCCTGGAAAGCTCAAAACAAGCTGTCAAAGATTTGAATGAGTTTATTTATGATAAAATAAGACGCAGATAAATAGTGTTTTAAATTGATTCAATAAATTTAACAGCTTCATCCTCGGCAGATTTGTTGATTAAGTTTATACAGTCTTTTCTTGGCTGGTTTAAACCTTCCAGGCTTGCGATTTTTCTGCTCAAACGCGCAATATAGCTGAACATCGGCAATGTTTCTTTACTATTAAGCATGATTTCAAAATTATTTATCATGAAATCCGACATTGAAACATGTCCTTTTGTATCTTTTACATCCTGCCTTGTTAAAATTAGTTCGACTTTATCAGGTTCTTGATGGTTTATACAATTTGACTCATACCTGTCACCGGATTTTGCAAGCGCATTCCGAAACTCTGTCAAATCCATACCGTTTTCATCATCAGACAAATTGCAGCTGATTTTTACAACAGTGTAATGCTTATCACCTTGTTTGACATTATTATCCTGCGTAATATAAGCACCATATTTCGCATATTCTTTTTTAAAGATACGAACATTGTTTATTCCATTAAATGATACTTGCATAAAATTTTATCTCTTTTCAGATTATAAGTAACACTTGCTTTCCTGACCTTCAACACCGGCGTAAAGCTCGACATATTGTTTGGCAGGGCTTGATTCAATTTTTGTAAGAAGAACTTCTTCAATCTGGAAAAACCCGACATCACCGGACATCTCAATATCAATTCGAATTGGCTTTCTCTCACCGTGATGAATTCCAATGCGGTTAATGGCATTTGCGGAATATTTATGAATATCACCGACTTTTGGAGCGGTATTTATAGCAAGCGGAATTCTTGCACGGCCTTTTGTCATATCGCAGCCGTCAGCAATCAGAATTATGCCGGCTTCTATTGAATGGATTTTTTTTGAAGACATATGACCGATAATCGCTTCAGTTGCAAGAGATTTTATAACAACGCGTTTATGAAGATTCTCCGGAAAAACGAACTTTAAAGCACGTTCTATAATAGGCTGAGCAAGGATTACAGACATATCTTCATGTCCCTGGCGTCCTATTGACATACCCAAATCATGCATTAAGCCTGCCAGAATAACCGCACACATGCTGTCTTCAAAAGTTCCGATTTCTTCGGTTTCCAGAGAAGTTTTAATTCCGGCATCCTGCAAAAGATTAAGCATTTTTATTGCATTTCCGACAACCTGACGCATATGCACAGGCCCATGGTCATTGTAACCCAGACGCTTGATTGAAACATTGTTTGCATAGTCCTGAAGTTCCTGTAATTCTTCATCCGCAAACAGATAATTGACAAGCTTCAAACAGTTCGGGTTATTTTGAAGTCTTTTCTGAATTTTTGATTCAATAGAAATTTCTTTTACAGATTTCATAATTTAATCCTTTTTGCATCACGGGGCATCCCTTTTAATACAGTATAAACTCCCGCTTTACAGTTGTCAAGGTTTGGATTTCAATTTTGCGGGCTATATTCTTTTCAAAATCAAAGAGGTATTGATTCCGCCGAAAGCAAAGTTGTTTGACATCACATATTGGGTGTCAATTTCGCGGCCGGAGCCTGTAATATAATCCAAATCCCCGCATTCAAGGTCAGGAGTTACAAGATTAAGATTTGGCGAGAACCACTTTTCATTCATCATTTTTATTGCAAGAATTGCTTCAATAGCACCGCAGGCACCTAGTGTGTGGCCGGTGTAACTTTTAATCGTACTAATCGGAATGGATGTTTTAAAAGCTTCAAAAACCGCGTTGGTTTCAGCAATATCGCCTTGAATTGTTGCAGTTCCGTGTGCATTTACACAGCCGATTTCTTTTGGAGAAATTCGGGCATTTTCAAGCGCCATGAGCATAACTTCTTTCATCATATCTTTATTCGGATTTGTAATATGAGAGCCGTCAGTGTTTGTGGCAAATCCTGCAACTTCAGCCAGAATTTTTGCGCCTCTTGCTTTAGCAAATTCGTAATCTTCCAAAATCAAAGTTCCGGCGCCTTCGCCGATGACAAGCCCGTCACGTTCTTTATCAAACGGTCTGGGTGTAAGTTTTGGAGTATTATTTTTCGTACTTGTTGCAAAAAGCGTGTCAAAAACTCCGATTTCTGTCGGATGAATTTCTTCAGCGCCGCCTGCAATCATAACGGTTTGGAAGCCGTGTTTAATCATTTCATAAGCGTATCCGATTCCCATTGACCCCGATGTACAGGCCGTAGATGTAGGAATAAGCCTTCCATGCGTTTTGAAATAAAGCGAAATATTTACAGCAGCAGTTTGCGGCATCATTTTTATGTAAGAGCCGGAGTTAAGCGCTTTAACCTCATTATCGACATACATTGAATAGAAATCCAAAACCGCATCCAAAGACCCGCAGGAAGAGCCGTAACTTACTCCTGTCATACCGCTTTGAATTATTTTATCGTCGAGAAGTCCGGCCTGCTTAAGGGCTTCTTCGGCTGTTGCGGCGGCCATAACCGACACCGGCCCCATTGTTCTTGTAACTTTTCGTGTAAAATGTTCCGGAGTTTTGAAGCCTTCCACAAAAGCCGCAAGCCGCGTATTCAGTTTGTCGTATTTATCTAAAACTTCCCAGTATTTGACACAATTTTCAAACTTTTTTAATCTGTTAAAAGCAGTTTCAACCTCCGACCCTAATGGTGAAGCAAGCGCCATACCCGTAATTACAACACGTCTTGTCATAAGTAAAGCCCTCCGTTCATGGAAATTACCTGCCCTGTAATATATCCGGCATCTTCGCTCATAAGATAATTCACAAGACTTGCGACTTCTTTTGGAGTTCCCATACGCTTGAGCGGAATTTCTTTTATGAAATCCTCAGGAATATTAACGGTCATATCAGATTCAATAACTCCCGGTGCTATGCAGTTTACGGTAATCTTTCTCTTGGCAACCTCACGCGACAAAGCTTTTACCGCGCCGATAATTCCGGCTTTTGAGGCGCTGTAATTCACCTGCCCGCGGTTTCCCGTTAAGCCGGAGATTGAAGTCATTGCAATTATTCTTCCGCGGCGTGATTGGATTAAAGGCATTATGAGCGGTTTCAAAACATTATAAAATCCGTCGAGATTTGTTCGCAAAACGCTGTCCCACTCTTCCTCCTCCATTGCAGGAAACGGTGCATCTTTTGCAATTCCTGCATTCAGAACAATTCCGTAGTAAATTCCGTTTTCTTCAATATCCTTCAACAAAATTTCAGAAGTTTGCGCGCGGTCTTTCACGTCAAACGCGAGCGTTCTGCATTTTCGGCCTTTTGAGCGGATTTCGTCTTCTAACGCGCTTAATCTTCCGGGATTTTTGGAGCAGTGAAGAACAATATCATATCCGCCGTCAGCCAGATATAATGCCGCGGCTTTACCTATCCCTCTGCTTGAACCTGTTATTAAAACTGTTTTCTCCGTCATTTCAAAAGCTCCTTTGCTTCTTCGCTTTGATAAACTTTTACAGTAGCGCTTGCAATTTCTTCTGCCGACTCATCATATATTATACAATCAAATGCGGAAATTTGGTTGTCTGTAAATGATTCATGAACTTTTATTGTAAAAGTTTTACCGTTTTCAAAAACCCCAAGCGCATTGTTAAACAGCCGCGAACCAAGCAGAAAACCTATTTCAGGCGGTTTGCAGCAGCTTTTAAAATATGAATAGCAGCCGACTGCCTGTGCCATAAATTCAATGCCAATTAATGATGATACACCGTTTATTGTTTTGTCAAAAAACAACATTTCCTCATTAATTGTAACAACAGCGGTAAGAGTTTTAGCATTTAAATTATATTCTAAAACATCATCAATCAAAATCATCGGAGGATTATGCGGAAGAACTTTTGTCAAATCGTAATTACTCATCGCACCTCCTCAAGATAATTGCGGCATTTGTCCCGCCAAAGCCGAAAGAAAGCGAAAGGCATGTTTTAATTTGTTTTACTTCGCAATTCTTTTGCGCGAGCCTGATTTTGGGAAGATTTTCGTCGTAAACCCCGTCAAAAATATGCGGGTAAACTTTTGTATTATTTTCTTCCAGAAGTTTGCAGCATAAAGCTGTTTCAAGACTTGCTGCCGCACCGAGACAGTGGCCGGTAAGCGGTTTGGTTGAACTTGCATAAACTTTATCTTCAAAAACCTGATAAACCGCATTGGCTTCCATCAAATCATTTGAAATCGAACCTGTACCATGAAGGTTTATGTAATCCACCTCCTGCGGGTCAATTTTGCTTTTGTTTAATGCGGTTTTTATTGCGCGGACAGCCTCAACAGCTTTCGGGTCAGGCGTTGTGGAGTGGTAAACGTCTGTGGTTTCGCCAATTCCGGAGATTTCAATCCCTTTTGACACATCTTTTTCAAGAAGAAAAATTGCAGCGGCTTCACCGATATTTATTCCTTCGCGGTTTTTGCTGAAAGGAATTGAAGGCTTTGGCGAAAGAACTTCAAGCGAATCAAAACCGTAAACCGCAACTTTTGCTATTGAATCAACGCCTGCAACAATAACGGCTTGTGCGACATTGTTCTCCAAAATTTCACAAGCCGCAGAAAAGGCTTTAATTCCTGAAGAACAGGCCGTAGACACCGAGGCATGGAAATTTTTCAAATTAAAATGTTTTTTTAAAAATCCGGCAGGATTTCCGATTTGTGCATGTTCAGGATTGTTTGAGGTTTCAAATTCTTCAACGCCGGTATTGGTCGTTGCAGCAACGACAGCGATATTTTCAGCACCGTACTTTTTGATAAGCTCATTAATCTCATTCTCAAGAAGCCCGCAAACCTTTAAGAGCAACCGGTTGCATCTTAAATCATAATCCTGTTCGCTAATACGCGGCAAATCACCTGAAATTACACCAAGCCGCGCCGGCTTGCCTGTTAAGCACGCTGAATTCTCTTCAAAACACTCAAAATCGCCCAAAAGAGCATTTTGGTAAATTTCCTCTATACAACCGCCCAAATTACAGGCAGCCTCATATTTTGTAATTTTAATACTCATCGCCTTGCTTTATTGTATAATAAGTTTATGAAAACTTCCAGTAAAATTTTTTATATTGAAAAATTTGCAATAGAAAACTCAAACGAAACCGACCTTACGGACATCCCGATGCTAATGCGCAGAAAGCTGAGCAGGCTTGACAAAATCTGTTTGTCGTCTTTGAAAAAAGTTTTTGATGAAACTTCACAGGAGATTATTTTCTCCTCGGAATACGGCGAGTTTGATACATTAAAAACGCTTATCAGCCAATATTTAGAGGCAAACGAGGTTTCTCCGGCGAAATTTTCCACCTCTGTTCACAATAACTTTGCAGGATTATTTTCGCTTTTGAATAACATAAATTCGTCCTACACGGCGCTCTCGGCAGGCAAAAACTCACTTTCGGCCGGACTTGTCAAGGCAATTATTTCTGAATATGACAAAGTTTTGTTTTGTTACGGCGATGCTTTTGATATGCCAGAGAGTATTTCCTGTCTGATTTCCAAAACCGGCAGCGAAAATTCTGTAAAATGTGTTTTCACACCTTGCTCAAAGCCTTCTGAAGCTGACGAATTTTCAGCCTTCAGCGAATTTTTAAACGGCTGCACAAAAGTTTTTCACACACCCTGCGGAACAATTGAAAGGATGGAGAAATGATAAAGTTTTTCCGCTCCGTTCTTGTACTATTTTGTTTTGGAATTTTTGGAGCCGGCGCATGCATAATAAACTTCCTGCTTTTTCCTTCTGCAAAAATCTTCATAAAAAAAGAAAAGCTTAATGACTTTTACTCGGAAACAATTCATAAAGTATGGAGATTTTTCACGAATTTTCTTATCTTTACAGGCGTTATGAAGCTTAACATTAAAGACCGCAAAGAAATAGAACAAATTAAAAATAAAATAATCGTTTCAACCCATCCGAGCTTTATTGATGTTGTAATTCTTATCGGGCTGATACCAAGAACCACCTGCATTGCAAAAGAAGCGCTTGCAAGAAATCCAATAATGAAAAATATCCTGAACACGATTTTCATTACAAACGAGGCCAATCTTGAAGAGTTTCAAAAACAAACAAAAGAATTGCTTGACGAAGGTTTCAATGTAATAATTTTCCCGTCAGGCATACGCCACAGAAAAAATGAATTTCCAAAAATTAAAAAAGGTGCGGCTCTGATAGCATTAAACGCAAAAAGAAATATCGTTCCTCTCAAACTTTATACAGATTTTGATTTTCTGTTTATCCATCAGCCGGTCTGGCAAGCCGGTGAAAAACCTGTTGTTTTTTCACTTGAAAAATGTCCCGAAATCAACGTTTTAGCCGAAATTCAAAAACATGACAGCGAAATTATTATTAAAAAAAATATTACAAAATTGATAGAAAATTCCTTGTATAATTAAATTTGTGCTATATTATAATTATGGAATTAAAAGATGAAATAAAAAAACTAATTATAGACTCGTTGGAACTTGATGAAATAACCCCGGAAGATATAAAAGAGGACGAACCGCTTTTTATAACGGGGCTGGGGCTTGACTCAATTGACGCATTGGAGCTTGGAATGGCTCTAAAGAAGAAATATAACATCACTCTGGGTCATGACAAAGAAGAAAATAAAAAATATTTTTATTCTGTTAACACTCTGGCAGAATTTGTGAGGTCAAAAATTGATGGCGAATAAATTCACAAAAGAACAGATTTTTGAAGAGTTAAAAAATATTTTGCACGATGAACTTGAGATTGATGAAGATTTAATCAAAGGCGAAGCAAATCTTTTTGAGGATTTTGAGCTTGACAGCATTGATGCGGTTGATATTGCAGTGAGAATGCAGAGATTTACCGACAAAAAGCTTACGCCCGAAGAATTCAAACAAATCAAAACTGTTGATGATGTTGTTAATGCCGTTCTGGCGCTGTTGAACAAAGATGAATAAAAAATTCGGGGCATTTTTGCCTGTAATCTTCACGATACTTATAATCTGTCTTTTCCACTTCACACACTGGGTTGTGGTGAAGTATTATCCGGTTGTTGTGAATTTTTTAATTTTTCTGATGTTTTTTACCTCATTGTTTCAAAAAGAAACTGTTATACAAAAAATAGCCAGAGCAATGGAACCTGATATTAAACCCAAAGCGCTGGAATATACGAGAAAACTTACATATGTTTGGGCGGTGTTTACGTTTTTAAACTGGCTTGTATCGGTTGCGACAGTTTTTATGAGCGAAGCCGTTTGGGCGCTTTACAACGGATTTATTTCGTATCTTTTAATCGGAATGTTTTTTGCGGTAGAATATATTGTAAGAATAAGATTTAAGAGGAAATATGACTGCTGATTTTTTGAAATATTTTGAAGGCTCCGAATACGACAGCAAAATAATTTTGAAAAAAGATGGAGAAAGCTATTCGGTATATGATATTAAAAAGATTATTGCGCCGAAAGCAGCTTATTTACGTACTCTTAATTCTTCAGAAATTGCAATCGGCGAATGCAGCAATTTTGATTTTATAATCAACTTTTTATCCTGCGTTTTTGCAAAGAAAAACATTGTTCTGAAAAACTTCACGGAAAGCCTTGAAATTCCTGATATTACAAAGCTTTGTATAAAAAATTCCGAAAACCGTTCGGACTTTGATTTTGAAGCGGGGAACCCTTCCGAAATAATGATAAACCTGTTTACCTCCGGAAGTTCTGCCACACCAAAAAATATACAAAAAACACTTAAAAACCTCATAAAAGAAGCAGAGGATTTAAAAGAAGAATTTGCAATAAACGAGAATTTGGAATTTATTGCAACAACCACACCAAACCATCTTTACGGACTTGTATTTTACTTGATACTGCCGCTTAATTCAGGAGGCGTAATTAACTCGAACAGCATTAGCTATCCTGAAAACCTGACAATTGAAAATGCCTGCCTTATCACAAGCCCGTCTTTTTTGGAGAAAATGGAGAAATATAGCGAAAAACCTCTCGTAAAGCCGCTCAAAATATTCGCTGCCGGCGCTAAATTCAAAGAGGAAACTCTAAATTATGCAAAATCAATTTCCGGAGAAGTTATAGATATTTACGGCAGTACAGAAACCGGCACAATCGCTTACCGCTGCTCGGCTCAAGAACCGCTCAAACTTTTAAAAAATATCAGAATAAAACCGCTTTTAAACGGCACTGAAATTGAAACACCATATTCTTTTCAGCCAATTCAGATAATAGGCGACAGGATTGAAGTTCTCGACGGCCGGACAATAAAACTTCTCGGACGGGCTGACAGGATTTTAAAAATTCAGGAAAAAAGGCTTTCTGCAGAAGAAGTAGAAAATACGCTTAACAAACATGAATTTCTCAAAAAATCTTATGTATTACAAAATGGTGAAAAACTCGCCTGTATCGCAGTTTTAAACAACGCAGGCATTGATTTTCTAATAAATTCCGGCTCTGTAGAATTGATAAAAATCTTGAAAAATTATTTGAGAAAATCTTTCGAAATTCTTCCTCAAAAGTGGAAATTTTTAGACGAAATTCCGAAAACTTCAAACGGAAAAACAGACAAACAAAAAATAGAAAATTTGTTTAATTTAAACCTTTCATTTCCGCTTGTGCTGGAGAAAAAATATTGCGAAAATTCTGCTGACATTAAACTATGTTTTTACAGAAACTGCAATTTTTTCAAAGGGCATTTTGAGGGTTATCCTATTTTGCCGGGCGTTGTCCAGCTTTTTTATGCACAATATTTTGCAAAAGACGCTTTTGGAATAAACTGTACAGCAGGCCAAATCCGCAGAATGAAATTTGCCGGAATTATTTATCCGGACAAAATAATCAATTTAAATCTGGAATTTTCGGAAAATAAAATTACTTTCAAGTACCACGATGACAAACAAACTTATTCCTCGGGCAATCTTCCTGTGAAAAATATATTGGAAGGAGTTGTATGAAAAAAATCGAATATTCAACAAAAATAACAGTCCCGTTTTGCGACCTTGATCCGATGAACGTTGTCTGGCACGGGAATTATATCAAATATCTCGAGCTTGCACGCGGAAAATTTTTTGAACATTTAGGCTTCGGCTATATTGATATGCATAATACGGGAATTGCATATCCGATTGCAAAAATGGATTTAAAATTCATAGCACCGGCTTCTTTTAATCAGGAACTTGAAGTAAAGTGTATTCTTGAGGAAATCGAGCCTGCAATTATTATAAAATATGAGATTTATGATGCATTAACAAAAGAGAAGCTTTTCAAAGCTTCCTCAATGCAGATTTGTGTAAATCCCAAAACAAAAGAAACCATTTACAATGCGCCGGAAAGACTTGTGAAAGCAATAGAAAGCGTAAATCATGATTAAAAAAATATTTATCATATTTTCAATATTTTTTATAACAATGCAGACCGCAGCGGCCGGTGTTTTTGAACATCCGCAAAAACTTTCGGAGATTTACCCGCAGCTTCCCGAGTTGAACAACGTCAACTGCAAATTCAAACAGGAGAAAACTCTTCCGGGCACCATGGTTCCTTTAGTCTCTTCGGGCGATTTTCAATTCGTCAAAGAACAGGGAATTGTATTTAAAACAAAATACCCGATTGAAAGCACAACCTCCTACAATGCGGCTGAATTCAAGCAGATTAATGAGGTAATAAACGCGATTTCAAACAAATCTTTTTCGAAAATAGAAAACATTTTTGATTTTTATTTTACAAAAACCGGCGAAAACTGGACGTTAGGTTTTATTCCGAAAAAATCACACCAATCTTCAAAATATCTGGCTTCCGTAGAAATTGAAGGCAAAAATGATATTTCAAAAATCATTATAAAAATGAAAAATTCAACCGAAACAACAATCAGGTTTTACAAATAATTATGAAAAAAGAAACGATTTTCAGAACAGTTTTTTTGATAATTTTTATCGTGTTTGCGGCTCTGGCGGTGATGAGGTTTCGGCCAGTTGAAACAAGGCTTTTGCAGGGATTTATTAAACCCGACAGCACAAAAAACGAACAGCTTCTGAAACTTTCTGACCTTTCGTCTTCGAAAATAAATGTGATTTTTGAAAGCGAAGATTATGAAAGCGTAGAAAAATTAAAAGAAAACTTTCTTTCAGAACTCAAATCCGGTGCAATTGAAATAGAAAACTATGATTTTTCAGAGATTTTGGAGGTTTACAAAAACAATCCGGCAAACTTTTTAACGCCGCAGAAACGAGAACTTTTGCGCAGCAAAAATTACACAGAAATCGACAAACAAAGTCTTGAAACTCTCTACAATCCGCTTGGAATTTTTATACAAACTCCTGACAAAGATCCTTATCTTTTTGTGACGGATTATGTGATGAGTTTGCAAACCTCCGGTTACAGCGGCTCAGAGATTTCTGAATTTGAAGGGAAATTTTACACAAAACAGCAATTAAGCCTTAAAAATACAGAAAATTCTTCCGCTGAAATTGCACAACTGCTGAAACTGCAAAAAGAATTCAACGCAAAAAATAACGGCCAAATCTACATTACAGGCACACCGGTTCATTCTTATATCACGAGCCAAAAATCCTCGTTTGAAATTAATTTAATTTGTATAATTTCGACAATAGCGCTGATTTTGTTGTGCAAATTTTATTTCAAATCGTTCAAAATCTTATTTCCGATTGCTTCAAGCATTGCGTTCGGAATGTTTTTCGGCTGGCTTGCAGTTCAGGCAATTGCAGGCTCTGTGCATATTTTGACATTCGTATTTTCAACAACATTAATCGGAATAAGCCTTGATTATTCACTGCATTATATAATGACATCTTGCAGCAAAGGCTTCATAAAAAATCTCACTGCCTCAATGCTTACAACCGTTGCAGCATTTGCGGTTCTGCCGTTTTCGGGAATTGAAATATTAAAAGAAATTGCCATATTTACAGGCTTTGGACTTTTCGGAGTTTATGCGTTTGTTTTGTTGTTTTTCCCGTTTTTCAAGAAATTTATTTCTGAAAAGCCGGCGGCTTTGCCTGTTCCGGAATTGACAAAATTCAAAAAAATATTTATTGCGGTTGTTTTGGTTGTTATTGGAGGCGGATTTCTTAGAATGTCTTTTAACGATGACATCAGAAACCTTTACAACCCTTCAAAAGCGCTTTTGAAGGCTGAAATTCTTAACAAAAACGCTTTTCAAACGCCCGACATTTCATTTGCCGCAATTGAAGGGACTGATTTGAATTCGGCAATAGAAAAAGAGGAGAAAACAGCAGAAGAACTTGACAAAAAAAATATCAAATATTTTTCGCTTTCAAAACTTCTTCCATCAGCGAAAATCGAATTAGAAAATCAGGAACTGGTAAAAAATTTATACAACTCCAACCTCGATAAATACGCGCAATTTCTTGACAAAAAAACAAGAAATGAATTAAAACTTTCTGTTCAAACGTTGCACAAGGCAGATTTTGAAAAATCCGCAGACAAAATTATCAAAAATTTTCAGCTTGATAAAAATACGCTTTATATGATTTTGTTTGACGCCGAAAACTTCACCCCTGAAGATAAAAATGTAAATTACATAAATATTTCAAAAGACATCACAAAACAGATTAAAAATTTACGCATTGCGTCTTTAAAACTTCTTCCCTTCGTGTTTTTGATATTGTTTGTTCTGCTCGGCGCGATTTTCGGTTTTAAAAAAGCCGGCCGCATAATAATTTCACCGTTTTTAGGCACATTTTTTGCAATTTCGGTTTTGAGCCTTGCCGGCCAGCCGCTGAACTTTTTCAATATTCTCGCAATGTTTTTGATAACCGGTTTCAGCCTTGATTATTCTATTTTTAGAGCAAGCGGCGAAAAAAATTCCAAAGACGCGGTATTTATTTCCTTTATTTCAACCGCGTTTTCGTTTTTAATGCTTTCGTTTACAAGCTTCAAATTGATAAGTTCGCTCGGAACAGTGCTTTTCTTAGGGATAACCAGTTCATACATTTTGAGTCTTGTATTAATTCCAGAAAAAGAAACCGAACACATGTAATTTTCGAATTTGAAGGAGGCAACCTCCTGCTTTTGGCTTTTGTATTCAGCCTCGTAGCTTGTCCAGTAACGATAAAAATCGTTTTCGTCAACAAAATCGCGATGGAAATATTCGGAAAGCCTTTTTAAATTTCTGGGTTTGATTTCCTCAATATCAAAGCCGGTATCGTTTTCGTCGAACGCCGCTGCGACAATATTTTTTGAATGCGAAATGCTGAAATTTAAAGAACTGTTTTTAAATTTCGGTTTTTTATTTTCAACAACAATTTCCGTATCATCAATTTTGTAAAAATTTTTCGCCGCATATTTTACAAGAAAGCGTCCTAAAGAATATTCAACACAGCGTTTTTGAGATTTAAATTCTTTTGTAAGAGAATTTTTGTCAACATTTTGCAAAAATTCTTCTGTTCTTATAATGAAAATATTCATGTTAAAATTTTATCATGAACGAATTAAAATATAGAAGAAAAAATCGGAAACATTCAACAATTTCAGCGCTGACGCAGGCACAGCAGACAGCTTTTGCACCATTGACCTTTCAGGCAATCGGAACAATGCTTGATTTAGGAATATTGAAAAAGCTTGATGAAAAACCATGCCGGCCGCAAGACTTGATGAGTGAATTGAATTTAAGTGAATATATTGTCAGTACTCTTTTGGAAATCGCAGAAACTGCAAATATAGCAGAACAAAATCATGACGGAAGTTTTTCTGCAACAACGGTTGGGAAAGCATTTCTTTACGATGAAATGACAAAAGTTAATTTCAATTTTGTACGTGAGGTTTGTTATTTGGGCGCCTCCGAGATGACAAAATCATTTTTGAACGAAAAGCCGGAAGGTTTGCATAAATTTTTCGGGAATACACGTACAATTTATCCACTCGTGCCAAAATTACCCGAAAAAGTACGCAAAAGCTGGTATGAATTTGACCATTATTATTCAGACAATTGTTATGACATAATTTACAAAATTATTGCGGCCGAAAACCCGAAAAGGATTTTTGACATCGGCGCAAACACAGGAAAATTCGAAAAAACTTGCCTGAAATATAATCCGAATATTGATATTACAATGCTGGATTTGCAGGAGAATATTGAAATCGTAAGCCGCGACAAAGAATTACAAACCTGCAAGTTTCACGCAATTGATGTTCTTGATGAAACTCAGAAATTCCCGCAGCTTTCGGGCGCGGTTTTTATGAGCCAGTTTCTCGACTGTTTTGCAAAACAGCAGATAATTTCGATTTTGACAAGAATTTCCGAAAATTCCGAAGAAAACACGCTTGTTTATATTCTTGAACCCTTCACGGACAATCAGCAGTTTGAAGGCGCAAAATATTCGCTTGTGCATACGTCGTTGTACTTCACCTGCATGGCAAACGGCAACAGCAAAATGTACAAGCAAACTGAAATGGAAGAAATGATTGAACAATCCGGATTGAAGCTCAAAAACACTTACACCGGCATAGGCGCGCATGATTACACATTATTGGAGTGTGTAAAAAAATGACAAAATGGTTTCAGGTAAAAGAACAGGCTGCCGGAACTAAAAGGCTTCTTTTAACCTGGTGGATTTACAAGCATTTCGGAGAATTTCCGCTAAGGCTCATTGCATTTTTTATAACAGCCGGAACTTTTGTTCATGCGAAAGATTTGCGAAAATATTCAAAAAAATATTTTGAAGTGCTTTACAAATTCACCGGCAAAAAATCTTTGAAGCCTTCAAATCTGAATTCTTTCAAACATTTTCTCAATTATGCGAACTCTCTTGCTGACAAAATGCTTGCATTTACAGGGAATTATTCACCTGAAAAACTCACCTTTGCAACTGAGGATTTGAAAGCTGATTTTGAAAAAATTATGGACGAAAAGCAGGGAGCATTTTTAATATCAACCCACATCGGAAACATTGAAATGATGCGGGAATTTATGTTTTTAAAGGATTACGCCGAAAAAGTCAAAGTCAACGCATTTATGCAAAAAAATCAGTGCGAAATATTTAACGGATTTCTTGAGAAAATCTCGCAACAGCATAATCTTGAGCTTTTCGCAATTGAAGATATCGACATCGAAACCTCAATAAAAATAAAAGAAAAACTTGAAAACGGCGAACTTGTTTACATGGCCGGCGACAGACTCTCCGCGCAGACTGAGGATAAATTTTACGAAATCAGCTTTTTAAACAGAACAATCAAACTCCCGCTCGGAATTATGCGGTTTATATTATTGCTTGAATGTCCGGTTTATTTTATTGTCTGCGCAAAAGAGCAAACAAAATACGTGATTGATTATGAAAAATTTATACCCGCCGGTGACAAAAAAGAAAATCTTGCAAAAATTCAGAAGGAATTCGGTGAATTTTTAGAAAAAAATACACTGAAATATCCTTATCAATTTTACCATTTTTACGATTTATTCGGCGAAAATACCGGCAAATAAACTTTGAAGCCAACATCCGGGTCTTTGAAAAAAAAGTCCAATAAACAAAATTACTTGATAAAAAGTAAACTTTAATATAAATTGTTGATGGAGGAATTTTTTTGAGAAGACACGCAGTAGGTTTACTTAACGGCGCTGTTGCAGCTGCAAGTTACGGTACAAATCCATTATTTGCCCTTCCGCTTTATGCAGGCGGTATCGGAGTGAATTCTGTACTTTTTTACAGATACGCTTTCGCGGTTTTAATTTACGGATTCTGGTTGAAATTTGTAAAGAAAATTCCGCTCGGAATTTCCAAAAAAGAATTTTTCCCGCTGTTAATTTTGGGATTATTTTTTTCGCTGTCTTCACTGACGCTTTTTCAAGCTTTTCAATATATTGAAGCCGGAATTGCCTGTACAATTTTGTTTATTTATCCTGTACTTGTGGCTGTTATTATGGCAGCGTTTTTCAAAGAAAAACTTACAGGAAAAGTTGTTGTTGCAATACTTTTAACCTCTTGCGGCATCGGGCTTTTATATAACGGTAAACCCGGTTCAACTTTAAATCTTCACGGAGTTGCGATTGTATTTTTATCTGCACTTTTATATGCGCTTTACATCGTCGGAGTGAAAAAAATAAAAATTATCCAACATATTTCACGCGAAAAAATGAGTTTTTATGTAATGCTTTTCGGGCTTCTGGTATATATTTACAATTTAAAATTCTGCACCGAGCTTCAAATAATTGACAAACCAATTCTATGGCTTAACGCAATCGGACTTTCTATTCTGCCGACTATTATTTCGCTTGAAACAATAAACATTGCAATTAAATTCATAGGTTCCACAAAAACAGCGATTTTGGGAGCATTAGAACCGTTGACCGCAATATTTATCGGTGTAATGTTTTTCAACGAACATTTGACAATGAAAATTGTTACAGGGGTTTTAATGATATTAAGCGGAGTTTTGATGATTATAATGCAAAAGAAATCCGCAAAATAACATAACATATTTCTTCTTGCACTAATTCTGCCCCTTATAATTACAAATCAATATCCGATTCTTTGATTGGCGCGCCGATTACACGTTCAAGTTCTGCGGCGTTGATGTTGTAGTTCAAAAGGTTGTTATAATAATCAAGCTGTGCATTCAGATATGTGTTTTCTGAATCTTTAAATTCAATAGCATCTCCCAATCCGACCTGATATCTTCTGAAAGCTTGATATTGACGTTCTTTTGCCTGTTGAAGTGCAAGTTTTGCGACACCTAGACTATCATGAGAATTCAAAAGGCTGATGTAAGCACTTTTTACTTCTAAATAAACATTTTGTTTTTCTTGTTCGTAATCTGCAACATATTTTCTGTAAGTTGCATTGGCTTCATCAACCTGTTTCTTTAAAAGCATTACATTCAAAGCATTGTATTGAAGCTGAACGCCGAACTGATAACCATAATCACTGTCAATCTGACGGCCGCCGTTGTTGTAAGAGCCAAAGGCGCTCAAATCAGGAACAAATGCACGTTTTGCAGCTCTGACATTCATTTCAGCAGCATCCATTTTCTTTTTGGCTGATAAAAGAGCCGGCCTGGCAGCTTCCGCTGTTTTAATCAATTCCGGAAAGTTGACATCATACTGTTTTGTATTAAGCTTGTCTTTTAAAATTACACCTTCCAGCTCGGGAATACCAACAGCGTTTGCTAGTTGAACAGCAGCAAGTTCAAGTGTGTTTTTTGCTTTGATTAAATTAACTTTCGCATTACCAAGGTTGTATTCGGCAGTAGTTACATCAATTTTGGCTTTGCGGCCAATTTTATACTGAGCACTTGCCTGTTTCAATTGAAGTTCAAAGTCTTTTACTGTATCTTCGTATACTGTTTTCTGAATTTCTGCAAATACAAGATTATAATATGCAACTTTTACATTATAAATTACGGTTTCAATACTAGCTTCGGCATCATATCTTGAAGCTTCAAAATTTCTTTTCGCCATATCAGCACCGGCCTTTGTTTTGCCAAAGTCAAACAGCAACATATTAGCCGAAAGCGTCGGAACGTAATACATATTGTAAGTTTGAGCCATCATTCTTGAATAAGCGCCGCCCATTGTCATAAGCATGTCATTTCTTGAATAACTTACGCCTGCACTCAATGTCGGAAAATAGTTTGACCATGCCTGGCCAACACGAGATTTATAGATTTCTGAATTGCTGATTGCTGACATAATTGCCGGATGATGGGTAATCGCAAGTTTTATACAGTCAACAAGCGTAACTTCGCCGTTCATATCAGAATATTCAATCTGGCTGTTGATGACCGGAAATTTTGTTTCATACATACCTTCGGCTTCTTTGGAAGATTTAGCCTTTGATTTTGCATTTTCGACATTTTTCTTTTTTTCACGCTTTTTGTTAACCTTTGTCTTTTCAGGTTTAACAATATGAATTGTGTCTTTTTCGTTAGCTTTTGCCACAGCATCACTTGCCATAGCTGTAGCCGGAGTTAAGGACAAAAGTGAGCATATTAGAATTAAATTTAGAACCTTTTTCATACTTTTTCTGTTATCTCCAAATCTTTTTCAGTAATTTCTTTTTTCGGGAAAAGGTCAACGAATTCCTGAACAATTACGTAGAACGCTGGTGTCAAAACAGCACCCAAAGTTGCCGCTGCAATCATACCGCCAAATACAGTAGAACCTACAGAAATTCTTGAATTTGCGCCGGCACCAGAGGCAAATATCATTGGCAATACGCCTATGATAAACGCAAGTTCCGTCATCATAATCGCTCTGAATCTGAGTTTTGCTGCTTTTATTGCAGCTTCTTTTACAGAAAGCCCGTGCTTTTCGTGTTCTTCTTTCGCAAATTCAACAATCAAAATTGACTGTTTTGCAGCAAGACCGATTAATGTAATCATACCAACCTGTGAATAGATATCGAAGGACTGATTAATCATCATCTGGAATATCAACGCACCCAAGGCCGCAATCGGCGATATCAGAAGAACCGCAATCGGAATGGTGTAACTTTCATACAATGCTACAAGGAACAAATATACAAATACTAAAGCCATTCCAACAACCATCGCGGTTTGTCCTGAAGCTTCACGCTCCTGAGCTGAAGTTCCAGACCAGTCGAAGGTCATATCTGACGGAAGTGTCTTTTTGGCAACTTCTTCCATTGCGTTCATCGCATCACCGGAACTTTTGCCTGCAGACTGCTGACCCTGAATTTGTACTGATTCATACTGGTTGTATCTTGTGATTGAAGCTGTACCAACCGTTTGTTTAAGTTTTACGACCGACAATATCGGAACCATAACACCGTTATTGTTTTTTACATAAATTCCCGACAAATCAGAAGCTTTATCTCTAAATCTGCTTTCTGCCTGAATTTGAACTTTGAAAACCCTTCCATATTTGTTGAAGTCGTTTACGTAATATGTACCAAGCATTGATGAAAGTGTTGTATAAAGTTCCTGCAAGTCAATATTTTGCGCAAGAGCTTTTGCATAATCAATTTCAACAATATATTGCGGCACATTTGCCTGGAAGGTTGTGTTAACGTTTGAAAGTGACGGATCCTGGTTTGCTGCGGCAATCAGTTTGTTAGCCCAGCTTTCCAACTGCTGCGCGGTGTATTCGCCCTGTGAAAGCATTTGGAATTCAAATCCGCCCATCATACTCATCCCCATAATTGCCGGCGGTGAAAAAGCTAGAATTGACGCTTCTTTTGTATTTGAGGCCACTGCTCTGACTTTATTAAGAATTGCAGCATGAGATAAATCAGTTGGTTTTCCCTGAATTTTTCTTTTAATCCATTTTACAGGAGTCATTTTTCTTTCGCTGTAATCATCAAGAAGTATAATTACTGTTGAAGAGTTTACAGCACCATCTCCGCCGAATACCGTAAGTTTTTCTTCGTTAATGCCGTCAATATATCGAATTCCGTCAACAAATTTCCTTGAAACTTCTTCCGTTCTTGACAAGGAAGCCCCGTCAGGAAGCGTAATAGTTGCCAGCAAAACGCCCTGGTCTTCATCCGGAATAAATCCTGTTGATATCGTTTTGAAAGAAACAAGAGTCAGCAAAACAATTAAGAAATAAGTCATTATAACAAGTTTTTTATTATAGACGAACTTGTGGACATATTCCATATAAAAATCTTCAACTTTAGCAAACCCCTTGTTAAACTTTTCAACAATACCGGAAGTTCGTTTCCCGATACGCTTTGCAATATGCTGTAAGGAAGCAAACAAAGGTATTGTTGAATCTTTATGCTCATTGTTTTTATGTCCTAAAAAGTGCGAGCACATTGCAGGTGAAAGCGACAAAGCACATATTGCAGATATCGCGATTGATACAGCAATACAAACTGCAAATTGTTTATACATAACACCTGTCATGCCGCCCATAAATATAATTGGAACAAATACGGCCATCAAAACAAGCGCCATTGCAACAAGCGAGGAACCTACCTCCTGCATTGTAATTTGAGTTGCCATAATCGCTGATTTGCCTTCTTCAATGTGACGGTTAACATTTTCTATTACAACAATCGCGTCATCTACTACAACCCCTACAGCAAGAACAAGAGCAAACAGCGATAAAAGGTTGATTGACATTCCCATCGCCTTCAAAGCAAAGAAAGTTCCGATTAGAGATACGGGAATTGTTGCACATGGAACAAGTGTTGCCATACCGTCGCCAAGGAATAAGAAAATAATTATAACTACAATCAAACCTGTCAAAAGAATTGTGAATTCAACTTCTTTCATTGATTCATGAATGTAATCCGCATCGTCTTTAACGTATAAGATTTTAATCCCGTTTGTAAGTCTTGAATTGAGTTCATTAACTTTTGCCTTAACAGCTTTGGAAAGGTTGATTACGTTAGCATCTGGAAGCTGTGAAATTACAACAACTGCTGAAGGTTTTCCATTGACAAGCCCCAGATTTGAATATGATTGTGCTCCCAATTCAACACGCGCAATATCTTTAATTTTGACGTTGGAACCATCCATATTGGAACGAATAATTATATTTTCGAATTCTTTAACATCTTTAAGACGGCCTTGTGTTTTGAGAGTAATTTGCAAAGCCTGTTTTTCATCAGTCGGAAGCTGACCGAGTGCACCGGCCGTAACTTGTGTGTTCTGGTTTGCAATAGCAGCCTTGACTTCACTTGTTGAAATATTTAAACCTGCCATTTTCTGCGGGTCAAGCCAGATTCTCATAGAATAATCGCCGCCGCCAAAAACGCTTACATCTGCAACACCGTCAACACGTTTCAACTCGTCTTTAATATATATAGAACCGTAGTTTGTTAAATCCAATTGAGTCCAGTCGCCTGATTCAGGATAAAGCGTAAGTATTACTGCACCTGAACCTGAAGAACGGCTAATTGCAGTTACACCTGTTCTTTGAACATCTTCCGGCAATTGGGATTGAACCTGTTGAATTCGGTTTTGAACATTCATAAGGTTGATGTTTTTGTCAGAACCAACCTTAAAATATAATGTCAGCGAATAGCTACCGTCTGACGAGGTTGATGTCATATATGTAAGATTTTCAACACCGTTGAGTTTGTTTTCCAAAATTGTTGCAACAGAAGATTCAATAACTTCAGCACTTGCACCTTGATAACTTGCAGAAACCCTTACCTGAGGCGGAGTCACATCAGGATAACTCTCCTGCTTAAGGCTTATCATTGATATAAAACCCAATATAACTATACAAACAGAAATTACAAGTGCAAATCTTGGTTTTTGTATAAAAAAGAACAGTTTTTCTTTATCAAATACTTTTTTCATTAGTTTTCACCTGCTGCCTTTTTGGTATTTTCAGTATTTTGGGATTTTTCAATTATTTTAAGTTTCTGTCCTTCTGACATGATACTTTGAATTCCTGAGATGACAACTTTGTCTGAAAGCAAAAGTCCTTCATTTACAACCCAGTTGTTGTTTATGTTGTCAGACACTTTGATATCTTTTCTGACAGCTTTATTGTCTTCTACAACCCAAACGTAGTATCCGCTCATAGCATCCCCTTTTGTACAGGATTGCGGAATTGTCACGAACTTAACCTTTTTCGGAGCTGTAAGTTTAACTTTCATGTAATCGCCAGGAATAAGCCACATTTTTGAATTATCAAAAGTTGCACGCATTTCAACAGAACCTGAGTTTTTGTCAATTTTGTTATCTATAAAGTTAACTGTTCCTATTTTGTCATACCAGCTGCCACCGCTGAATTGAACCTGAACTTTTACATCTTTAAATTGATCACTTGCTTTTAAAAGCTTTACAAACTCATCGCTTTTCAGACTGAAGGAAACATAAACAGGATTTACACTTGAAACGTTAACAAGCCCGCCTGAATTTGCTGTAACATAGTTGCCTTCTGTAATATTCACTTTGCCGATTCTGCCGTCAATTGGAGATTTTACAGAAGTATAACTTAAATTAACTTTTGCAAGCTCAAGCTGCTGGCGTGCGGCATCAAGTAAAGCTTTATTTTGATTTCTTGTTGCAAGGCTTTGGTCAACATCCGAACGGCTTATCAAATCTTCTTTAACAAGCGCGTTTGCTCTGTTTAGCTCCTGTTGTGCGTTTTTCAAAAGAGCGCTGTATTGATTTACTGTAGCCTGCGAATTGTTTACTTCAAGCTGGTATTCACGAGGGTCTATCTGGAACAAAAGCTGGCCTTTTTTAACAAAATCACCTTCGTTAAAGTATTTTTTCATTAAAAATCCGGGAACTCTTGCAACCAAATCTACAGAATACTTTGCTTCAACACGTCCTGTTGATTCTGCTGAAATATTAACTTCTTCAATGTGAGGATTATCAACTACCACTTCCTTTGGAATTCTCATGGCTTGCTGCTGCATAAATCCCGCAATTAAACTCATTGATTTGTTATAAATTATTGGTACTATAATCACCAAAAGAATTATCACTGCCCAATGTTTTCTGGTTAAATTAATTTTCATACTCTCTCCGAAATTATCTGTTTTATAGTAAACGTTATTAAGGTATTTTTAAATAAATGGTAAAATATTATGAAAACAGTGTCAATGAAAAATCCAATATATCCACCATTTATAGTAGATTGATTTTGGCTGGTATGTATTTTGTTAATTGCCTTGCCGGAGGTTGTTTTTTTTATTTGCTGATTTTTTAATAAAACCGGCAGGCTTTTTTATCAAAAGCCTTGAGGTTTTAGTTTAGATAAGGAGAATTCTAATGTTTTACAATGTTTTAAAGGCAAAAGATATCGTTGACTTGCAAGACGAAAAATTTGCAAGAAAAGTTTTAATGGAAGAAAACAACAGCAGCCTAAGTGCAATAGCTATTAAAAAAGATGAGATAATTGACACTCACACCTCAACCTGTGACGCAGCCGTTTATGTTATTGACGGAGAAATTGAACTTCACTTTGATGCCGAAAAATTCACTGTTGAAAAAGGTGAAATTTTAATGTTTAAAAAAGATGAACAGCACAAAGTTCTCGCTAAAAAAGACAGCAAATTTTTATTGATTAAGATATAATTATAAAGCCTCCTAAAGAGGCTTTTTCTAAAAAAGCAAAAAAATATTTGCGCGGATTTATTATAAACATGGAAATTAGACGTATAAATAATACGAATTTCGCAGGCTGTCGGCCCCCTTATAAAATTCCGGAGGGCATTGTTTATCCAATTGAAAAAATTGCCACAGAAAATGATATTTTACAGCTTAGTCAAAACTCTTTAAAAAATGTAATCGGAGAAGGCCGCAGCGGAATCGTTTATGATTTATGCAGCAGCGTTGTTAAGCTGTTTAAAGACACAGCCTTTCCGGCTCCGACTCCGAGACGCTGGCAGGCAGAAACCAAAAACCTGGATTTTTTAAGAGATTTATGCATTAAAAATAATAATCCGGATTATCTTCATAATTCTCAAAAAGGTTTATTCGGCATAAATTTCCATAACAAATTCTTTATCTTTTCGTCAAAAGTGCCGGGAAGTTTTCCGCATCCGCAGAAAAACCAGTTCAACGAAAAAAATCTGACAGCTCTTATGGAGATTCTTGAGCGGCTTGATAAAGGAATGGATGAAACAAGAATACTTCATCCTGATTTGAGGGCGCAAAATGTTCATATTACAGATGATAATGCTGGAATTATTGATGTCGGAGTCCTCTTAAAAACTCCAATCCAAAAAGGAAAAACCGTTCTTGGTCAGCCCGGAATTGAGCAGCCTAAAAGTGACAGGGAATTTGTATTGCTTAATTTTTTATCTGATACGGGCTACGGAACAAGCAATTTGAAATCTTTTGAATATGACTTGCTTTCTCCATATCTGGATTTTGCCGACAAACAGGAAGCCTCAAAAGTTTTTGATTTATATATGAATTTAAAAAGCAGATTCCATGAGAAAACAGCTTATTATTACGCTGAACTCCAAGAGAAAACTAATGAAAAAATCTTTGAAAACGCAGCTGTTGAAGAATTTATGCACCACGAACTTTTAGAACATCTTCCAGCTGACATACGCGATACAGAAATTGACAAACTGCAAATGAACATTTTTTTGCGGAAAATGACACAAATCGCACAAAATCTGGTAAACAATTCAATTAATCTGAAACAAATTGGCATATATATGGATAAAGTAATTGATAGAAGCATTATGAAAATCCAAAATGCTTATTTGGACAAAGACATGCAAAGAGCATATTATTATATGAATTTTAAAAACCAGGCCGAAATTACTTCAAGACTTTTTCGTTATAATTTGTCAAATTATGTAATTTCTCCGGAAAAAACCTCGAAATTTTTGCCAGAAAAACTTTTAAAAGATAAATTGAAAAAATAAACTTTCATTTTCTCCAAATATTACCTCAAAGCAGTATGAAAAATAACGCATAATAGCGCAGAAGAGCAATTAAAATTTTTGAAAAATCTCTTATAATCAGTTTGTGATTGTGTATTACAAAAAGTTACAGGAGAAAACTGATGAAAGACGAAAAAATGAATGATAAAGGCAAAGAAACCTTAAAAGAAAAAGCTGAACATGCTGCTCATAATATCAAAGAGAAAGCGCATGACGTCAAAGAAGATGTAAAAAAAGGCGCTGAAAAAGTTAAAGAAAAAGTCGAAGAAAAAGTTGAAGACATGAAAGAAAAGCATGCTCAGAAAAAAGAAGAAGAAGCAATTAAAAAAGCTGAAAAAGAAAACAAAAAATAACCTTTAGCAGTAAAATATTTTAAAAAATTGTTTCTTATCGAATTTTTTAAAAAAACGGGCGGCTAAAAAGTCAGATTTAAGCAATATGCGTCAGGATTGCCGCGTCCTCACTTACGTTCGTCCTCGCAATGACGCAAGAATTATTGACTTTTTAGCCGCCCGTTTTTTATTTATCAGCCGCCGCAGACTTTACAAGGCTTTCCGCCCTTGCTATAAGCGTCTTTCCTGTCAATTTTAATACAATTTTTTGTGCATTTTTTTGCGTGCGCACAAGTAACTTTGTGAACTTTTTGGGTTTCAGTATTGTACATAACTTCTTCAGCAAAAACAGCAGAACTTACTCCAACATTTAAAAATAAAAAAGATAAGAAAATTACTATAAATTTGCGCATATTTATCCTCTTACATCCAGTTTTTGTCCGACTTCAGGATGTGCTTTTTTGTAGGCTTCAGCCTGTGATTTAATGCTCCTTGCCTGATTTGCGACTCTGTAATCCTGGTCTGACGGGTCTGAAGGTGCCATTGCAGAAGAAATTACAGTATTTGCATCCTTAATTGTTTTTTCAGGGTTGTTTTTATCGAGTGCCGGCATTTTGATAGGCACATGGCCGCCTGTCGGAATTCCGTTTGCATCACGTTCAATTACAATTCCGCCGGCAAGGCTTCCTCCGGCCCTCTGGTGCGCAAGTTCATGCGAATAAATTTCATTATAGCGTTGATTAATCATTTCCTGACGCTGCTGGTTCTGCGCGGAGGTGAAGTTATTTGAAAACATTCTTACTGCACTTATCATAATCCTAACCTTCTTTCCTGCTATGATTGTAGCAAATTTACAAAAAATATGCAATAGTTCTCGGGAATTATTTCGTAAAATCCTGAATTTTCTGCATTGCCCTATTTGTTGAATTACGATATAATAATTTTACGGTCGGAGTTAACTCTTATGATGAGTCAAACAAAAAAATTATCCATAGCTTTTTACTGGCATATGCACCAGCCTGTTTATCAACTGACGCCGGATGGTGATTTTTTAATGCCCTGGGTAAGGCTTCATGCAGTAAAAGATTATTATGCTATGGCCGAACTCCTTAATAAGTTCAAAAAAATCAAGCTTAACTTTAACCTCGTACCTGTTCTTCTGGATTCACTGATTGATTACGGCGAAAACGGAATTCACGATTTGCATTCACGAATTACCGTCAAAAGCGTCAATGATTTGAACGACGATGACAAAGAATTTATCCTGAATAATTTTTTTGATGCCGGCTATCAAACAATGATTTTCCCGAACGAAGAGTACAACAGGCTTTATCAAAAAAGGATTTCAAAATCCGAATGCTCGCTTGATATTTTTTCTGACCAGGAATACTCAGACTTGATGGCGTTATTTAACCTCGCCTGGTTTGATCCTGATTTGAAAAACAAATACCCTGATTTGAAAAAACTTATCAAAAAAGGCAAAAATTATACGCTTGAAGACCGCCAAAACATTATAGAAATCCAGCGCGAAATTATAAGAAAAATAATACCAACTTATAAGAAACTACTTTCAAAAAACAGAATTGAAATTACAACAAGCCCGTATTATCATCCGATTTTGCCGATATTGCTTGACATAAACGGAATAAAAAAATCCTTCAATGAAGACTTGCCGGTTGACTTAAAAATGGGACTTGATGCAAAAGTTCAAACCGAACTTGCGATTAAAAGAATTGAAGAACTTTTCGGAAAACGCCCGAAAGGCATTTGGCCTTCCGAACACTGTGTAAGTCCGAAAATGCTTGATATGTTTAAAAATCTCGGAATAGAATGGACGATTTCCGATGAAGGAATTCTTTCAAGCAGTATTGAAACCGAATTTGTAAGAGATTTTAAGGGTTATTTGGAAGACCCGTATCACCTTTTAAAATCTTACGAATACAAAAACGGTTTAAAGATGATTTTCCGCGACGCAGTAATTCCGAACCTGATAAGTTTCGAATATCCTAACCATGACGCTGAACTTGCGGCAAATGATTTGTATGACAGGATTAAGGTAGCGCAGGCAAAACTTCTGACATCACCTGATGAAAACCATCTTATAACAATTGCGATGGATGGCGAAAACTGCTGGGAAAACTATCCGCAGGACGGCTTTGTTTTCCTGAAAAAATTATACAAACTCATTGAAGAAGACAAATCTTTAGAAACCGTTTTGATAAGCGAATATCTTGAAAAAGAAAAGCACCACAAACCTTTGAACAAAATTTATGCAGGTTCATGGATTAACAGAAACTTTAAACTATGGATTGACGAACCATTAAAAAATCTTGCCTGGAGTTATTTAAAACAGGTTAGAGACGATTTTTCGGCTTTTGTAAAGAAAAATCCGCTTCATCCAAACATTGAGCAGGCACGCAAAGAACTTTTTATCTGTGAAGGCAGCGATTGGTTCTGGTGGTACGGAGAACCTAACGATTCAGGCCGTGATAATATTTTCGACTATCTTTTCCGGGAGCATTTAAAGAATATTTATATATTTCTGGGTCTTGAACCACCGGCCTATCTAGATACACCTTTAATTTCAGCCATTACAAAGCCTTCAAGATACCCGAAAGGCGAAATTAAACCGGCAATGAATGGTACGGCAAGCATGGACGATTCCTGGCTTAATGCAGGCTGTATTGACATTCCTGACGGCCCGCTTCTGAGAGAATCCAAGTTTTTTGACAGAATTTGTTTCGGATATGACAAGGATAACCTTTATTTAAGATTTTATGTGAACGATTACATTCATAAGAACCCTGAACTTATTGAAAAAACCTTCCAAATATATCTCTACGCAAGAAACACCGACAGAAAACAAACGCTTTCGCCAATCAGGCTCATTAATAAAACCGAAAGCATTCTTCCGATATCAAAAGAGAAATTCCACAACGAGCTGCAAATAGCCGTTAAAAGTAAAAAAGTTCAGTTGATAAGACTTATAAAATCAATTCCGAACAATCTCTGGGTGCTCAAAAACTCAAAAGATATCAAATCAGTTTATGATGAAGTTATTGATTTGCAAATTCCGTTTGATGTTTTTGATATCGGTGCAGGCGAAACAATGGAATTTTGCGTAGTTAATGCTAATTACGGGGTAAAAGATTTCTTTATTCCAAACGACATGCTTTTGACAATTACAAGAGAACGGGAATAATATTTTAAAATGTTTACTTCATTAAAAAATGTAAAAAAATTTTTCCATACCATAAAGTTTTAAAATTTTCGGCCGTTAAACTGAAAAAGCAAATAAGGGGTTCAACATGACAGACTTGTATTCAGATTATTCAAACAACAAAGGCAATCCGCAGCTAGACAAGGATTACTGGAAAAATCAGAGCAGCAAAACTGACAAACCTGAAACCTACAATCTGTTTGATAATTTGATTAAAACAAACTTTGATATTGAAAACCTGAAAAGTATTTCTGTTTTTAAAACTCAAAAATAAATAAAAAGCCCTCTATAAAGAGGGCTTTTTTATGCTGCTAGCCGCGTGCTGACAATACAACGATAGTTCCTATGACTGTCAGCCCGAGAAAAATCATCGCAACTAATCCGTTATAATCATCAAGCGCACAACCATCAGCATCATTATATTTATTAAAGGCCAGCATTACATAATCAATCAAAAGCCAAATACCACAACCGCCAAAAGACAATAATTGTAAAACACCAATTAAAGTATAGCCGGTATAGAATCTGTGAATGCCCAAAGGCCCTAAAAATGCTGCAAGTAAAAATGCAACAAGCCAATTTCTTTTACCGGTTTGAACTTTCTTTTTCTGCGCTTGCATTTGCTGCTGTGCAGCCATTTGATCACGATACATTGTCATAGCAAATTTCATCCTTTCATTTTGTTAAAAAAGCTATCCTCGAAATACCCTATTTATCTTACAGCAATAGGGGGGGGGGGGGGGGGAAA